>NZ_JBNCLB010000001.1:0-871112 GCF_049841815.1 Micromonospora sp. DT233
ATGGGGGTGACTCCAATCGGGGATCGACACCCGCACGCCATCCGGGGGGACGACAGACACGGATGTGAGCACCACGCGGGGGCGCCCAACATGGGGAAAACACACGGGGAAGATGTCGTTCCGCGCCGCACGCACGGCCCGACGAGGGCGGGGCTCGCGGTGGTGGCGGGGCCGGGCTGTGATGGCGCGGTCCAGGTGTAACCACCGGCGACCCGGCCGCATTCCAGGAAACGGCCCGCCGACCGGGAGTCCTCTCGCGGGCTATCTGGAGCTGATGTCGCAAACGACTCAGCCGGGCGATCGCGGGGCGATGTCGTAAACGACTCAGCTCCATAGCATCCAGGAGGTGCCGCCCTTGGCGGTGGCGGTTGGCCAGGCCCTCGCAAACGTCCTCGCCGGCTACGCCACGAGTGCGGGCGGCTCGGAGAGCGCTGCTCGATCGTCCGCCATGTACAACCACCCCGAGCCGGCCGATGTTCCGCCCCCACGATGCCGGCCGTCACACCCAGTGCGCCGCCCAGCCCGCCTAGGCCACCGCACCCGCCCGGCCCACCCGGCCGGACCCATCGGACCGGATGGACCCCAACCGGGACATGGTCGACCCCGTCAGTGACATTGGGGCATCCCTCCGCCCGAAAGGCCCCATGTCCTTGACATCGTGTTGATTCGAGCCCAACCAGTCGACGATTTGGTCGAACGCATTGGCGCCGCCGCGTTGATCAAGAGGTTTGTGTCACGCTGGAGATCAAAGCTGACGCAAACCTCTTGATCAACGCGGGCTTAAGGGTGGGGCCGGCGTGTCCGCTGGTCGCCAGGGCCCGCCGGGTCCAGGGCGCCTCGGCGCATGAGACCGGAACGGCCAGCCTCCGCCGCTGTCGGTTACGGCCGATCCGCCACCGAAAATCCGGCAAAAAACTAATATCGGAAGGGAGTCCACGTCAGCAGAGGAGGTCGTCATGACGACGGCGATGGAAATGCCCCGCGTCCAGGAATGCGTGGTCACGGCCTGCGCGTACAACCACACCAGCGACTGTCACGCCTTCGCCATCACGATCGGCAGCCCCGACCACGCCCACTGCCATACCTTCATCGATCTGCCGGTGCGCGGCGGGATCGACGCGATCGCCCAGGTGGGTGCCTGTCAGCGGTCGGACTGTCGGCACAACGAGCAGCTCGAGTGCCACGCCCCGTCCATCCGGGTCGGCCCGGACAACGACATGGCCGACTGCATGACCTACGACGGCCGCTGACCGACCAGCACCGTTGACGACCCGTGCGTTACAGGCCGTTGGCGGTGCGGACGACGGTCACCAGGTCGTCGATGATGCCGGTGAGGGCGAAGTCCTTCGGGGTGAAGACGCGGGCCACCCCGGCGGCCAGCAGCGTCTCCGCGTCGGCGGGCGGGATGATGCCGCCGACCACCACCGGCAGGTCACCCCGGCCGGCGGCGCGCAGGCCGTCCAGCACCGCCGGCACGGCGGCCAGGTGCGAGCCGGAGAGCACCGACAGGCCCACCAGGTCGACGTCCTCCTCGACGGCGGCGGCGACGATCTGCCCGGCGGTCAGCCGGATGCCCTGGTAGATCACCTCGAAGCCGGCGTCGCGGGCGCGTACCGCGATCTGTTCGGCGCCGTTGGAGTGCCCGTCCAGGCCGGGCTTGCCGACCAGCAGCCGCAGCCGGCCGCTGCCCAGCTCGCGGGCGGTGGCCGCGACCCGTTCCCGCACTGCGGTCAGGCCCGTGTCGTCGCCGCCGCCGGCGGCGCCGGCCAGCCCGGTGGGTGCCCGGTACTCGCCGAAGACCTCGCGCAGCGCGCCCGCCCACTCCCCCGTGGTCGCCCCGGCCCGCGCGCATTCCAGCGTGGCGGGCATCAGGTTGGCGCTGGTCGCGGCGTCCGCGCGCAGCCGGTCCAGCGCGGCCGCGACCGCCGCGCCGTCCCGCTCGGCCCGCCACCGGCGTACGGAGGCCACGGCGGCTGCCTCCACCGCCGGGTCGACCTGCTCGATCGCCTCCGCGCCGGCCGCGGTCAGCGGCGACGGCTCGGTCTCGGTGAAGCGGTTGACGCCGACCACCACGTCGGTGCCGTCCTCCAGCCGGCGGCGGCGCTCGGCCAGCGAGGCGACCAGCGCGCTCTTGAGGTGACCGGACTCGACGGCGGCCACCACGCCACCCAACCGCAGCACCGTGTCCAGTTCCGCCCGCGCCCCGGTGACGATCTCGTCGACGAGCGCGGTCATCACGTGCGAGCCGGCGAGGATGTCCGGGTATTCCAGCAGGTCCGACTCGTACGCGAGGACCTGCTGCATCCGCAGCGACCATTGCTGGTCCCAGGGGCGGGGCAGGCCCAGCGCCTCGTTCCAGGCCGGGAGCTGCACGGCGCGGGCGCGGGCGGCGCGGGAGAGGGTGACGCCGAGCATCTCCAGCACGATCCGCTGGATGTTGTTCTCCGGCTGGGCCTCGGTCAGGCCGAGGGAGTTGACCTGCACGCCGTAGCGGAACCGGCGCTGCTTCGGGTCCGTTACCCCGTACCGCTCTCGGGTGATCTCGTCCCAGAGCACGCCGAACGCGCGCATCTTGGCGATCTCCTCGACGAAGCGCACCCCGGCGTTGACGAAGAACGAGATCCGGGCGACCACGTCGCCGAGCCGCTCGGCCGGCACCTGGCCGGCGTCGCGCACCGCGTCCAGCACGGCGACGGCGGTGGCGAGGGCGAAGCCGACCTCCTGCACCGGCGTCGCACCGGCCTCCTGGAGGTGGTACGAGCAGATGTTCACCGGGTTCCACCGGGGCATCTCGACCAGCGTGTACGCGACGACGTCGGCGGTCAGCCGCAGCGACGCCGCCGGCGGGAAGATGTGCGTGCCCCGGGAGAGGTACTCCTTGATGATGTCGTTCTGGGTGGTGCCGGCGCAGCGGGCCGGGTCCGCGCCCTGCTCCGCGCCGACGGTGCGGTAGAGGGCCAGCAGCCACATCGCCGGGGCGTTGATCGTCATGGACGTGTTCGTCTCGGCCAGCGGCAGGCCGTCGAAGAGGGCCCGCATGTCGCCCAGGTGGGCCACCGGCACCCCGACCCGGCCCACCTCGCCGACGGCCAGCTCGTGGTCCGGGTCGTACCCGGTCTGGGTGGGCAGGTCGAAGGCGATCGACAGGCCGGTCTGCCCCTTGGCCAGGTTGCGGCGGAACAGGGCGTTGCTCGCGGCGGCCGAGGAGTGCCCGGCGTAGGTGCGCATCACCCACGGGCGGTCGCGCTCGGGTAGCCGGCCGCCGCCTGGAGCCTTCTCATCCATGGCCGGAGTCTAAGTTACCGTTCAGTACGGAAGTCGGTGAAAAACCACACAGGTCCATGCGACGGCCGCGCCCGACCCCGCGCCGGCCACCCCGACCCGCGCTGGCGGCCGGGCACGACGCACACTTGACGGCATGGATGACGAGCTCGCGATCTCCGTCCGGGGCCTGCGCAAGGCGTACGGCGACAACGTCGCGGTGGCAGGCGTGGACCTCGCGGTCCACCGGGGCGAGGTGTTCGCCCTGCTCGGCCCGAACGGCGCGGGCAAGACCACCACGGTGGAGATCCTGGAGGGGTACCGGCAGCGCGACGGCGGCGAGGTCTCCGTGCTGGGCAGCGACCCCGCCCACCCCGACCCGCGCTGGCGCTCACGGGTCGGCATCGTGCTCCAGGGCACCGGCGAGTTCGACGAGTTGACCGTCGGCGAGGTGGTCCGGCACTTCTCCGGCTTCTATCCCAACGCCGACGACCCGGCGAAGGTCGTCGAGCGGGTCGGCCTGGGCGCCAAGGCGAAGGCCCGCACGCACACCCTCTCCGGCGGGCAGAAACGCCGCCTCGACGTGGCGCTGGGCATCATCGGCCGCCCCGAGCTGCTCTTCCTGGACGAGCCGACCACCGGCTTCGACCCGGAGGCCCGGCGGGAGTTCTGGGAGCTGATCCGGGACCTGGCCGCCGCCGGCACCACCATCGTGCTCACCACGCACTACCTCGACGAGGCGGAGTCGCTGGCCGACCGGGTCGGGGTGATCGCCGCCGGCCGGCTGGTCGAGGTCTCCCCGCCGAACCTGCTCGGCAACCGCCAGGAGGCCCTGGCGACGGTCTCGTGGCGTACCCCGGCGGGGGTGCTGGAGAGCGCGCAGAGCGCGACGCCGACGGCCCTGATCGCGGAGCTGGCCGCGCGCCACGGCGGCGAGGTGCCCGGTCTCACGGTGACCCGGCCGACCCTGGAAGACGTCTACCTGAAGATGATCGGACACTGATGACCACCACCACGAAGCCGGCGGCCCCGCTCGCCGCACCGGCCCGCCGGCTCGGGGCGGGCTCGCTCGCCCTGCGGCAGGGGCGGCTGGAGATCACCCAGTTCCTGCGCAGCCGGGAGTCCGTCGTGTTCACGATGGGTTTCCCGATCATCATGATCTTGATCTTCGCGGCGATCTTCAGCGACGAGATCGCCCCCGGGGTGAGCTACACGCAGTACTTCATCACCGGCATGATCGCCACCGGCCTGATGACCGTCAGCTTCCAGAACCTCGGCATCTGGATCCCGATCGAGCGCGACCGGGGGGTGCTCAAGCGCTACCGGGGCACGCCGATGCCGAAGTGGGTCTGGTTCGCCGGCAAGGTGATCATGGTGGTGGCGATCGGCGTGGCCGAGACCGCCCTGCTGCTGGCCGTCTCGGTCGCCCTGTTCGACCTGACGCTGCCTGGCACGGCCGGCAAGTGGCTCACCTTCGGCTGGGTCTCCGTCCTCGGCGTCACCGCCTGCACCCTCTGCGGCATCGCGATCTCCTCGCTGGCCCGCACCGCGCGCAGCGGCTCCGCCGTGGTCACCCCGGTCGCCCTGGTGCTCCAGTTCATCTCCGGGGTCTTCTTCGTCTTCACCAGCCTGCCGACCTGGATGCAGCAGGTGGCGGCGCTCTTCCCGCTGAAGTGGATGTGCCAGGGCCTACGCTCGGTCTTCCTGCCCGAGAGCTTCGGCGCGCAGGAGCCCGGCGGCTCGTTCGAGCTGGGCCGGGTCGCCCTCGTGCTCAGCCTCTGGTGCGTCATCGGCGTGGTGCTCTGCCTGACCACGTTCCGCTGGACCACCAAGCGCGACGGCTGACCCCGTCGCTGCGTGGGGTCACGCAGTGGCGCCCTGTGGATAGTGGGGGCGCAGGTTGGCGGCGCTGACCCGGTCGAGCGTGCGGTCGGAAAGCAGCCGGGACAGGCGGGCGAGCAGGGCGGCATCCCGGCCGACGGGGTTGGATCACGACCACCCGTACGCCCAGCGGCGCGACCTCCCGGCGGAGCGAGTCACCGACGGCCTCCAGGGCGAACTTCGCGCCGGCGTACGCCCCGTAGGTGGGCATGGCGACCCGGCCACCGATCGAGCCGATGTTGATCACGCGGCTCCTGCTGCGCAGCAGGGCAGTCACCCGCGCGGACAGAGGTCAGCGGTCACCTCGCCCCGGGCAAGTGGCGCACCACCACGGACGATCTCGTCGACACCCTCGTCCGCATGGTCGCCGGGGCCGACAGGACGGGGTGACGGCGGGGCGGCGCGCCCAGCCCGGGGCTGACAGACTGGCCCGGTGGTGGGGAGACCTACGCGGCGCGGGCTGCTCCTGGCCGGGGCCGCCACGGCGGCGCTGACCGTGGCCGGGGGCGCGGCGGCGAAGCAGTTGGCCGGCCCACGCCCCGGTCCGAGCCCGGCGCTGCCGGACGCCCCGGCCGGCGACGAGCGGCTGCTGCGGCGCGCGTCGGCGGCGCGGGGCCGGACCGTCGACTTCTGGACCGCCGTGCCCGCCGGTTACGGCGACGGCCGAGGGCTGCCGGTCTGCCTGGTGCTGCACGGCGCGTCGTCCACCCCGCGCGACTTCGCCCGCTTCGGCCTGGCCCGGTTCCTGACCGACGCGGTGCGCCGGGGCGCACCGCCGTTCGTGCTCGCCGGGGCCACCGGCGGCCGGCTGGCCTGGCGTCGCTCCGGCGACGACGACCCGCAGCGGATGGTCCGCGAGGAGCTGCCCGCCTGGTGCGCCGAGCGCGGCTTCGACACCGGCCGCGTCGTCGCCTGGGGCTGGTCGATGGGCGGCTTCGGGTCGCTGCTGCTGGCCGAGACCTTCCCCGGCTGGCTGCGCGCGGTCGCCGCGTTCTCCCCCGCCGTACGCCCCGGGGACGCGGTCTTCGCCGGGGCGCCGCGGCTGCGCGGCACCCCCGTCGGGCTCTGGTGCGGCCGGCAGGACAACCTGCTGCGCGACGTGCGGGCGCTGGCGCGGGCCCTGCCCGAGCCGCCGGCCCGCGCCGAGTACGCCGACGGCCGGCACAACTTCGTCTACTGGGGCACCCTCATCCCCGACGCCTTCGCCCTGCTGGGCGCGGCCCTCACCCCGCCGCGCCCCTGACCCGCCCCCGGTTGGCGGGAACGGGTCAGGGCGTCGGCGTCGCGTCAGTACGTGTAGAAGCCCTTGCCGGTCTTGCGGCCCAGGTCCCCGGCGGTGACCATGCGCTGCAGCAGCTCCGGCGGGAAGAACTTCTCGTCGGCGGTGTCGGTGTAGATGTTCTTCGAGGCGTGCAGCAGCACGTCCACGCCGGTCAGGTCGGTGGTGGCCAACGGGCCCATGGCGTGACCGAAGCCCAGCTTGCAGGCCGTGTCCAGATCCTCGGCCGAGACCACCCCGGACTCGACCAGCTTGACCGCCTCCACGACCAGGGCGGAGATCAGCCGGGTGGTGACGAAGCCGGCGATGTCCCGGTTGACCACCACGACGGTCTTGCCGATGCCCTCGGCGAACGCCCGGACGGTGGCGAGGGTCTCGTCGCTGGTCTTGTACCCGCGCACCAGCTCGCAGAGCTTCATCATCGGCACCGGGGAGAAGAAGTGCGTGCCGACGACCGCCTCGGGGCGCTCGGTCACGGCGGCGATCTGGGTGACCGGGATGGCGGAGGTGTTCGTGGCGAGCACCGCGTCGGCCTTGCAGATCTTGTCCAGCGCCCGGAAGACCTCGTGCTTGATCTCCAGCCGCTCGAAGACCGCCTCGACCACGATGTCCGCGTCGGCCGCCGCCTCCAGGTCGGTGGTCGGCGTGATCCGCCCCAGCGTGGCCTCGACCTCGTCGCCGGCGATCTTGCCCTTCTCGGCGAACTTCTCCAGCGACTTCCGGATGCCGGCCAGCCCGCGCCCGGTGGCCGCGTCGTCGAGGTCCCGCAGCGTCACCTGCCAGCCTGCCTGCGCCGCCACCTGGGCGATGCCCGAGCCCATCAGCCCGGCCCCGACGACCGCGAGTCGACCCGCCATCTGCTTCTCCCTCGCTGCGATTGAGTGTCTGTCTGCACCCTAGTCGGCGAGATTGAACGATGGCTAAGCCGGCCGAGGCGGCGGCCGGCGACCAGCCCGCCTTACCGGGACGGCGGCCGGCTGCTCGTCCGCCTCGCCGCGTCGCGTGGGTCGGGGGCGGGCTCAGATCTCCAGCGCCGGCTCGTCCGGCACGCTGCCGCGCTCGACCTGCACGCCCAGCGCCCGCAGGTCGGCGACGAAGTCCGGGTAGCCGCGGTCCACGTGGTGCACGTGGGACACCTCGGTCACCCCGGCGGCGCAGAGCCCGCCGATGATCAGCCCCGCGCCGGCCCGGATGTCGGTGGCCCGCACCGGCGCGCCGGAGAGCCGTTCCCGGCCCCGGACCACGGCGTGGTGACCGTCGGTCTTGATGTCCGCGCCGAGCCGCATCATCTCGTTGGCGAACATGAACCGGCCGTCGAAGATGTTCTCGGTGATCAGGGACGCCCCGTCGCTGACCGCCGCCAGCCCGATCGCCATCGGCAGCAGGTCGGTGGCGAAGCCCGGGTACGGCAGGGTGACCACGTCGACGGCCCGGGGGCGGGTGTCCATGCGTACCCGGAAGCTGTCGCCGTTGGTCTCGACCAGGCCGCCGGCGCAGACCAGCTTGTCCAGCGCCACCTCCAGGAAGCCCGGGTCGATGCCCGTCACGGTGACGTCCCCCCGGGTCATCGCGGCGGCGAACGCCCAGGTCCCGGCGACGATCCGGTCCCCCACGGTGGCGTGCCGCACCGGCCGCAGCTCCGGCACCCCGGCGATGTGCACGGTGGAGGTGCCGGCCCCCTCGATCCGGGCGCCCATCCGGACGAGCATGGCGCAGAGATCGACGATCTCCGGCTCCCGGGCCGCGTTGTCGATCACCGTGTCGCCCCGGGCCAGGACGGCGGCCATCACCAGGTTCTCGGTGGCCCCGACGCTGGGGAAGTCGAGCACGATCTCCGCGCCGTGCAGGCCGTCCGGGGCGGCGGCGATGACGAAGCCGTGCTCGCCGGAGATGTCCGCGCCCATCCGGGTCAGCCCGGCGACGTGCATGTCCAGCCCCCGGGAGCCGATGGCGTCCCCACCCGGATGGGCCACCCGGACGTACCCCCGGCGGGCCAGCAGGGGGCCCAGCACGCAGATCGACGCCCGCAGCCGGCGTACCAGGTCGTAGTCGGCCTCCGCGCCCGGCCGGGCCGGCACGTCGATGGTGACCGACCGGGAGCGGGCCGACCCGCCCCGCGCCACCATCGGGTCGACCGGGTCGTCGGCGTCGAACCGGACCTCGCAGCCCAGCCGGCGCAGCACCTCGCCCATGATGGCGATGTCGGTTATCCGGGGGACGTTGGTGATCACGCTGCGGCCGGGGGCCAGCAGGGCGGCGGCCATCAGCTTCAGGGCCGAGTTCTTCGCGCCGACGACGTGCACCGTGCCGGCGAGCCGGGCGTCCCCGGTGACCCGGATGACGTCGACGTCGTTGACCGCCGGGTCGCCGGCATCACCGGGGCCGACGCCGGCCGGCCGGGTCTCGGCCGGTCGAGCGGGGACGGTCAGGTCCGGTATCCGTAGGCTGTGCGTCATGGCCGTCCACCTCACGCGCATCTACACCAAGGCCGGCGACGCCGGCATGACCAGGCTGAGCAACAACGAGCAGGTGCCGAAGACCGATCCGCGCATCACCGCGTACGCGGACGTCGACGAGTGCAACGCCGCGCTCGGCGTCGCCCTCGCCCTCGGGCAGCTCGACGACGAGCTGCGGGCGGTGCTGGGATCCATCCAGAACGACATGTTCGACGTGGGGGCCGACCTCTCCACCCCCGTGGAGCCGGACCCGCAGTACCCGCCGCTGCGGGTCACCGAGGAGTACGTGGAGCGCCTCGAAGGGTGGTGCGACGAGTACAACGCACGCCTGAGCAAGCTCGACTCCTTCATCCTCCCCGGCGGCACCCCCGGTGCGGCGCTGCTGCACGTGGCACGGACGATCGCCCGGCGGGCCGAGCGTGCGGCGTGGGCGCTGGTCGCCCACGACCCCGACCGGACCAGCCCCCTCCCGGCAAAGTATCTCAACCGGCTCTCCGATCTGCTCTTCATCCTGTCAAGAACGGCAAACCCGGCGGGGGACGTGCTATGGGTCCCGGGCGGTCAGCGCTAAGCGGCGAGGCCCCCACCCGACGTGGTGCAGGGCCCCGACCGGGGCGACGTACCTGGTGCTGGAGGAGTCCCCGGCGATGTCCGGTCGAAACCACGACCGGCTCGCCCCGGGCCTGAACCACCTGGCCTTCCACGCCGGAGCGCCGGCCGACGTGCAGCGGCTGGTCGCTGCCGCGCCCGCGCACGGCTGGACGCTGCTCTTCCCGGACCGCCACCCGCACGCGGGGGGCCCGGAGAGCCACGCGGCCTACCTCACCGACGATCAGGGGTACGAGGTCGAGCTGGTCGCCGCGCTCCCCTGACCCGGCCCGGCGGCCGGGTCGGACGGCCCGGCTCCCGCCCGACGGCGGGGCGGCTCAGGCGGGGGCGGGGCGGCTCAGGCGGGGGCGGGGCGGCTCTCAGGCGGGGGCGGGGCGGCTCAGGCGGCGGGCCAGTCCTGGGAGGCCAGACGCGGCGAGGCCGCCCCGGGCGGGGCGGCCTCGAGCCAGGAGAGGAAGCCGGTGACGGTGGATTTCGCCATCGCGATCTCCACCGGCGCCTGTCGACTGGTACAGCGCAGGATCACCCAGTCGGCGGGCATGGAGAGGCGTTCCTGCCCCTCGGGCAACCGCCGGCGCTGCACCACCAGGCCCTTGCGGCTGAGCACCAGCTTGGGGCGCAGCGCGAAGGAGAACATCCGGTACCACCGCAGCTCGTCGCCGCTGAAGCGGCCGAAACCCGGAGACCAGCCCCGACCGTCGAGCATCGTGGAGACCCGGACACCGAGCCGGATGATCCCACCGCTGCGGGTCACCAGCGCGCGCCGGACGAAGAGAAAGAGGAGGGCGACGAGCACGGCGGCGAAGCCGATCCCGATTCCCTCCACGATCTGCATCGGCCGGGTTGGCTCAGCGGCTCGGTGCGGCGGTGACCGGGGTGGCGCTCTCGGCGAGCACCGTGACGCCCTCGCGGCTCACCGAGAGGAAGCCACCGGCCACCTCGTAGGAGACCTGCTCGCCACCGGGAAGCTTGATCCGGACCTGGCCAGGATCGGCGAGCTGGCCCAGGAGGGGCGCATGCCCCGGCAGCACACCCAGCTCACCCTCGGTCGTCCGGGCGACCACCATCTCGGCCTCGCCGGACCAGATCTTCTCCTCGACGGCCACGAGCTCGACGTGAAGCTGCTGTGCCACGCTGTCTCCTTGCTGCGGCGGGCGGAATGTCGAAAGTCTAGTCGCGCCGCCCCCGAGCACCGAACGCGGGTGGCGTAAGCTGCGCCACCCCGCGTCCGGGGCACTACCTGGTCTTGTTGCGGAAGTCGGGATGCTCCAGCAGGAAGGCGTCCAACTGCTCCTTCTTCAACGCCGCGAAGAAGTCCTCGGCCTCGGGCAGCAGCCGCTCCCCCCGGTAGCCGGCGCCGGTGCCGATGTTCTCCCCCGGCAGCTTGATCAGCTCGACGTTGCTCGAGCGGATGCCCTTGAGGGCGATGGCGAAGTCGATCACACCGTTGCCCCGACCGTTGAAGATCAGCGACTGCCCGGCGGCCCGGATCACCCGGTCCAGCTTGATCGGATTGGTCACCACGTCGGCGCTGAACGCCTGGTCGACCATCGCCTTGATGAACTGCTGCTGGTGGCGCTGCCTGCCGTAGTCGGCGTCCGGGACGCCGTTACGCGGGTAGCGCTGCCGCACGTAGTCCAGTGCCTGCCAGCCGTTGAGGTGCCGGTTTCCCTTCTTGTAGACCGCCTGCGGGCCGACGTACCCCTCGCCGTCCGGGTTGCCCTTGCGGTGCACCCCGCTGGGTTCGCGGTGCTCGGAGCGCACCTCGTGCTCGATGTACATGTCGACGCCGCCCATCGCGTCAACGATCTTCTTGAAGCCGGTGAAGTTGATGATCGCCCCGGCGTCGAAGCGCTCCACCCCGACCACCTGCTGCACGGTCTTGGCCAGCAGTTCGAAGCCCCGCGCGGCGTCCGGGTCGCCCCCCGGCACCCGGCTGCCGTACGACATGGCGGCGTTCAGCTTGTCCGTGCCGCCGTTGAAGTCGGCCTTGCTGAACCTCGGGATCTCCACCCGCAGGTCCCGGGGCAGCGAGAAGAGGTACGCCCGGTCCAGTTGGGTCGAGACGTGCAGCACCATGATCGAATCGGCCAGCGGCGGCATCGTCGGGTCGCGCGGGTCGATGCCGACCAGCAGGATGTTGAGCGGCCCCTTGACGTCACTCGTGGGCTCCTGGGCGCCCGCCGCCTCGTCGCCGAAGAGGTCGCCCTTGCCGACGGCCCCCTCGTACCGGGAGACCAGCGCCTCGTAGCCCACCAGCCCCGCGCCGCTGAACAGCAGGAGCACGACGCCGAGGATCGTGCACACCCGCGCCCAGCGCGGCACACCCGACCAGACGGAGCGTTTCCTCCTGCCACCCTTGTCGGCCCTGCCGACCTTGCCACCCTTGTCGGCCCTGCCGACCTTGCCACCCTTGTCGGCCTCGCCGGCCTCGTCGGCCTTGTCGCCCTTGCCGGCCTTTACCACGAGCATCTCCGTTCGTCACGCCCACGAGGAGAAGACGGGCGCTCCCAGCCGATAAGTTGTCACAACAATCACTCGTCCGGGGGACGGCGTGGACCGCCACGGTACCGCGCGGCGCACGAGAACGAGGACCGTCCCGGTGATCACCGGGACGGTCCTCGTCACTACGAAACGCGCAACTAGCTCTTCATGAGCTCCGCGGCCTTCTTCTCCAGGTCCTCCAGGCCACCGCACATGAAGAACGCCTGCTCGGGGAAGTGGTCGTACTCCCCCTCGCTGATCTTCTTGAACGCCTCGATGGTCTCGGTGATCGGGACCGTCGAGCCCGGAACGCCGGTGAACTGCTCCGCCGCGTAGGTGTTCTGCGACAGGAAGCGCTCGATCCGCCGCGCACGCTGCACGGTGATCTTGTCTTCCTCGGAGAGTTCCTCGATGCCGAGGATGGCGATGATGTCCTGCAGGTCCTTGTACTTCTGCAGGATCCGCTTGACCTCGGTGGCGACCGCGAAGTGCTCGGCGCCGACGAACTCCGGGGCGAGGATCCGCGACGAGGACGCCAGCGGGTCCACCGCCGGGTAGATGCCCTTGTCGGAGATCGACCGCTCCAGGTTGGTGGTGGCGTCGAGGTGGGCGAACGTGGTGGCCGGGGCGGGGTCGGTGTAGTCGTCCGCCGGCACGTAGATCGCCTGCAACGAGGTGATGGCCTGGCCCCGGACGGAGGTGATCCGCTCCTGGAGCTCGCCCATCTCGTCGGCCAGGGTCGGCTGGTAACCCACGGCGCTCGGCATGCGGCCGAGCAGCGTGGAGACCTCGGAACCGGCCTGGGTGAAGCGGAAGATGTTGTCGATGAAGAGCAGCACCTCCTGCTTCTTCACGTCACGGAAGTACTCCGCCATGGTCAGCGCGGAGAGGGCGACCCGCAGCCGGGTGCCCGGCGGCTCGTCCATCTGGCCGTAGACCAGCGCGGTCTTGTCGATGACGCCGGACTCGGTCATCTCGGCGATGAGGTCGTTGCCCTCACGGGTGCGCTCACCCACGCCGGCGAAGACCGACGTACCACCGAAGTTCCGGGCGACACGGGTGATCATCTCCTGGATGAGCACCGTCTTGCCCACGCCCGCGCCGCCGAACAGGCCGATCTTGCCGCCCTTGACGTACGGGGCCAGCAGGTCGATGACCTTGATGCCGGTCTCCAGCATCTCGGTCTTCGGCTCCAGGTCCGCGAAGGCCGGGGCCTTGCGGTGGATGCCCCAGTGGTCGTCCGGGCTCAGCGTCTCGCCCTCGGTGAGGTTGAGGCACTCGCCGATGGCGTTGAAGACGTGGCCCTTGACCGTGTCGCCCACCGGCACCTGGATCGGCATGCCCCTGTCGCGCACCTCGGCACCGCGGACCAGGCCGTCGGTCGGCTGCATCGAGATGGCGCGGATCAGGTTGTCGCCGAGGTGCTGGGCGACCTCCAGGGTCAGCGTCTTCTCGCCGCCGGAGAGCGTCACGTCGACGTTCAGGGCGTTGAACAGGGCCGGCATGGCGTCGCGCGGGAACTCGGCGTCGACGACCGGGCCGATGACCCGGACCACGCGACCCGTGGCCGTCCTGGTCTCTGCTGGTCCACCAGCAACTGCGGATACAGTCATCACACTTCACTTCCCGACGCGGCGAGCGCGTTGGCGCCGCCGACGATCTCGCTGATCTCCTGGGTGATGCCGGCCTGACGGGCCGAGTTCATCTCACGCGTGTACTTCTCGATCATCTCTTCGGCGTTGTCGGTGGCGCTCTTCATCGCCCGCCGTCGGGCGGCCGACTCGCTCGCCGCCGACTCCAGCAACGCCGCGTAGATCCGCGTGTTGATGTACTTCGGCAGCAGCGCGTCGAGCAGCGCCTCCGCCTCCGGCTCGAACTCGTACGCCGGGAGCGGGCCCTCGGCGCTCGGCAGGTCCTCGACCTGCATCGGGCCGATGACCTTCGTGACCGGGTTCTGGGTCATCAGGGAGTGGAACTCGGTGTAGACGATGTGCAACTCGTCGACCCCCAGCACCCCGTCCGCCCCGGCGCTGCCGTCGGTGTCGTCCGCGCCGGCGGTGAACGCCTTGATCAGCGTCTCCCCCACCTCGCGGGCGTCCTCGAACGTCGGCTGCTCCGAGAAGCCCGTCCAGTTCGCCTCGATCGGCCAGTCCCGGAACCGGTAGAACGCCACGCCCTTGCGGCCGATGACGTAGAGCACGGGCTTCTTGCCCTCGGCGTTCAGCCGGGCGATCAGCGCCTGCGCCTTCTTGATCGCGTTGGAGCTGTAACCGCCGGCCAGGCCCCGGTCGGAGGTCACCAGCAGGACGCCCACCCGCCGCACCCGCTCGCGCGGGCTGAGCAGCGGGTGGTCGATCCGGGCGTTGGACGCCAGCGCGGTGAGCACGCCGGTGATGGCCTGGGCGTACGGCAGGGACGCCTGCACCCGGGCCTGGGCCTTGGCGATCCGGCTCGTCGCCACGAGCTCCATCGCCTTGGTGATCTTCTTCATCCCCTTCGCCGAGCGGATCCGTTGACGAAGAACGCGTACCTGGGCCGCCATGTGTCAGCCCTACTGCTTCTCTGCGGCGTCGCGGTAGCGGGTCACCGTCTCGCGGTTCTCCTCGCCCTCCAGCGGGGCGGCCGGGGCCTCGTTGATCCGGGGCTCGTCGGCCTTGCCCAGGAACATCTGCTTGAAGCCGGCGATGGCCTGGTCGAGAGTGGCGACAATCTCGTCACCCCAGGTGTTGTCGGCGATCGCCGCGAGGGTGCCCTCGTGCTTGTGCCGCAGGTACTGGAGGAACTCCGACTCGAAGCGGCGCACCTCGCCGACCGGGATGTCGTCGAGCTTGCCCTCGACGCCGGCCCAGACCGAGACGACCTGCTCCTGCACCGGGTACGGCGAGTAGTTCGGCTGCTTGAGCAGCTCGACCAGGCGGGAACCGCGGTCCAGCTGGGCCCGCGAGGTCTTGTCCAGGTCGGAGGCGAAGGCGGCGAACGCCTCCAGCTCGCGGTACTGGGCGAGGTTGAGCCGCAGCGAACCGGCGACCTTGCGCATCGGCTTCACCTGGGCGGCACCGCCGACCCGGGAGACCGAGGTGCCGACGTTGATGGCCGGCCGGACGCCCTGGTTGAACAGGTCCGTCTCCAGGAAGATCTGGCCGTCGGTGATGGAGATGACGTTGGTCGGGATGAAGGCCGAGATGTCGTTGGCCTTCGTCTCGATGATCGGCAGGCCGGTCATCGAGCCGCCACCCAGCTCGTCGGAGAGCTTCGCGCAGCGCTCCAGCAGGCGGGAGTGCAGGTAGAAGACGTCACCCGGGTACGCCTCGCGGCCCGGCGGGCGACGCAGCAGCAGCGACACGGCCCGGTACGCCTCGGCCTGCTTGCTCAGGTCGTCGAAGACGATCAGGACGTGCTTGCCGCCGTACATCCAGTGCTGCCCGATGGACGAGCCGGTGTACGGGGCCAGGTACTTGAAGCCGGCCGGGTCCGACGCCGGGGAGGCGACGATGGTGGTGTATTCCATCGCGCCCGCCTCCTCCAGGATGCCCTTGATCGAGGCGATCGTGGAGGCCTTCTGGCCGATGGCGACGTAGATGCAGCGGACCTGCTTCTTCGGGTCGCCGGAGCGCCAGTTGTCCCGCTGGTTGAGGATGGCGTCCAAGGCGACCGTGGTCTTGCCGGTCTTCCGGTCGCCGATGATCAGCTGCCGCTGACCCCGACCGATCGGGGTCATGGCGTCGACCGCCTTGATGCCGGTCTGCAGCGGCTCGGAGACCGACTGCCGCGACATCACGTTCGGGGCCTGCAGCTCCAGCTCACGGAAGCCCTCGTTGGCGATGTCGCCGAGGGCGTCGATCGGCTGGCCGAGCGCGTCGACCACCCGGCCGAGGAAGGCGTCGCCGACCGGCACGGAGAGCACCCGGCCGGTGCGCTTGACGCGCTGGCCCTCTTCGAGCTTCGCGGAGTCGCCGAGGACGACGACACCGATCTCCCGCACGTCGAGGTTCAGCGCCACGCCGAGCGTGCCGTCCTCGAACTCCAGGAGCTCGTTGGTCATGGTCGAGGGAAGGCCCTCGACGTGGGCGATGCCGTCGCCGGTGTCGGCGACGGTGCCGACCTCCTCGCGGGAGACGTCGGGCGAGTAGGAGGAGACATAGCGCTCCAGGGCGCCGCGGATCTCCTCCGTCGAGATGGTCAGCTCGGCCATCCTCTGCTTCCTTAAATTCAGGGGCCCGGGATACCTAGTACCGACCGGTCCGAATGGCGTCTGTCAATCCGGCGCTTCGCGCGTGTGCCAGCGGGTGCCGGTCAGCGCTTCGCGAGCGCGTTGCGAGTCTCGTTGAGGCGGCGCAGGACGGTGCCGTCGTACAGGTCGGAGCCGACCCGCACACTGACGCCACCGAGAACCGAGGGGTCGACCGTCTGCTTGACGGAAACCTCTCGACCGTATATCGCAGAGAGACTCGCGCCCAACCGTCGCTCGTCCTCGTCACTCAACGGGGATGCGGCGGTCACGTACGCGACCTGCCGGTCCCGCCGGTCGGCGGTGAGCTCGACCAGCCGGCTGAGCGCCCCGGTGAAGGAACGTCCCCCGAATCCGCTCAGCGCCACCTCGACGAGGCTGATGGTGACCGGGCGCGCCTTGCCGGCGAGCAGCTCGCGGGCCAGCCCGGCCCGCTGCCCGACCGGGGCGATCGGGTCGGTCAGCGCGCTGGAGAGCCCGGGCTGACCGGCAACCACCTGACCGAAGCGGAACAGCTCGTCCTCGACCTCACCGAGGTCGCCGGCGGTGTCGGCGCTGGCCAGCAGCGCCTCCACGCCGAGCCGCTCGGTGCCTTCGAGCAGCTCCGAGGGGGTCGACCAGCGGTTGGCCACCAGCGAGGCGAGCAGGTCCAGCGCCTCGGCGCTCACCTTGCCGCGCAGCATCTCGCTGAGCAGGCCGGCCCGGTCGGCACCCGGGCGGGCCGGGTCGGAGAGCGCCCGGCGCAGCCGCGGCTCGCGCCGCAGCAGGTCGGCGACGGAGAGGAGATCGGCGGCGGTGGAGGCCACCGCCGACGCCTCCGTGCCGCGGACGTACGCGTCGAGGCGCTCGGCCCCGAGCTTGTACGACTCCCGGCTGGCGGCCTGCATCAGCGGGCCCCCGCGCTCTCGAGGCCGCTCAGGAACCGGTCGACGGTGCCCTTGCGACGCGCCTCGTCGGCGAGGGACTCACCGACGATCTTGCTGGCCAGGTCGACCGCGATGGTGCCGACCTCGACACGCAGGTCGCGGGCGATGGTGGCCCGCTCGGCGGCGAGCTGCTCCTTGCCGGCCGCGATGATCCGGTCGGACTCCTCGCGCGCCTTGGCGAGGATGTCCTGGCGGATGCCCTCGGCGTCGGCCCGGGCGTCGTCCCGGATCCGGGCGGCCTCGGTGCGCACCTCGGCGAGCTGGGTCCGGTACTGCTCCAGCAGCTGGTTCGCCTCGGCCTGCGCGGCCTCGGCCCGCTTGAGCCCACCCTCGATCGCGTCGACCCGTGCCTGGTACATCGCCTCCATACGGGGCATGACGAACTTCAGCAGGACGAAGCAGAGCAGGATGAAGGAGATGATTCCGATGACCATCTCCTGCCAGATCGGCAGGATCGGGTTGTGCGCGCCTTCGGCGGCGAGGAACATGTCGGACCTCCGGGTCGTGGAGAAGCTCTCGTCAGACTGCGAAGGCGAGCACCAGGCCGAAGAGCGCGAGCGCCTCGACCAGAGCGAAGCCCAGGACCAGCCAGGTGCGGTTGTAGCCGGCGGACTCCGGCTGACGCGCGCTCGACTGGATGTAGGCCGCGAAGACCAGGGCGACACCGATGCCGGGGCCGATGGCGGCGAGGCCGTAGCCGATGGTGTTGACGCTACCGTCGATGGCGGCAAGAACGTCCATTGCGGGTATTCCTCCTAGTTGGCGCGTGAGGGCTCACGCGTACTCGGTTCGGTACCAGAAGCTTGGTCGGGCCGGGTGGCCCGCCGAGCCCGATCAGTGCTCGTCGGCGAGCGAACTCCCGATGTAGTTCGCGCTCAGCGTGACGAAGACGTAGGCCTGCAGGACGGCGACCAGCACCTCGAAGAAGGCCATCACGATCGCCATCAGGAAGGAGAAGACAGAGGTCACCTGGATGAACAGGCTGCTCGAGTTGAGCATCACGAAGCCGCCGACGGTGAAGACCAGCAGCAGCAGGTGGCCGGCGAACATGTTGGCGAAGAGTCGGAGGGCCAGCGTGACCGGCCGGACGATGAACGTCTGCAGAAACTCGATCGGGATCAGCAGGATGTGCATGGGCCACGGCACGCCCGGGATGACCAGGCTCATCTTGAGGTATTTGCCGAGGCCGTGTTTGCGGGCGCCGAGGTAGAGGTACATCACGTAGGAGATCGCGGCGAGCACGATCGGGAAGGCGATGTGCGAGTTCGGCGAGATCTGCAGCCCGGGCACGATGCTGAAGAGGTTGGTCAGTGTGATGAACGCGAACAACACCGTGAAGTAGGGCGCGAAGCGGACGCCCGCCGGGCCCATCTGCTCCTTGGCGATGTTGTCGCGGACCAACCCGTAGAGCGCCTCGGCGTAGAACTGGGTCTTTCCGGGAACCAGCGTGGGTTTCCGGTAGGCGTACAGGAAGAAGATGATCAGCAGCGCCACCGCGAGCCAGACCATGATGCCGAACTTCGTGACCCAGGGCCCGGCGACGTCCGGCGGGTAGAAATCCCCGACGCTGGGGGGCCAGGGAAGGTCCTGGGCGACGACCAGCTGTCCGCTCACCGTGTCATCCTCCGCACTCGACAGACCCGCGCGTGCTGGCACTCAAGCACTGAGCCTCTTCATGATCAGGTAAATCGCTCCGGCCGCGCCGAAGATCATGCCGACGGCTGCTCCGACACCGGTTCGGAGGTCGAGAAACCGCTCCACCAACCAACCGAGGAAGCCCCACACCACAATGCCGGCGAGCAGGTAGCCCAGAACGGCCCCTGCCACGCCCTCCGGCGAGGATTCGCCGGCTTTCTGGGGCTGTGGGTCGTCTGCCATGACCTGCCGAACAATATCAGCATCGACGCGCGGCGGTGTGCGGCACCCCCCACACGCTGGGAGCAGCGTGCGGGCCGAGGTGCGGGCGCGTAGGTCGTTGGTCAGGCTACTCCCGCTAGGGGCCCGGCGGCAGCCCGAAATGCCGGACAACGGGTGACGACCTACTTACTGCTCGCGGCGCTGGAAGGTGGGCAGCGGCGAGCGCAGGGCCCACGCCAGGTGGGTGCCCGTCCAGACCACGACGGCGATGATGATCGCCGCTCCCATGTCCGGCAGGCCGGGCCAGCCGGTGGCCGCGACGGCGGCCATCGTCAACCCCAGCACCACGATCTTCGTGGCGTAGGTGACCAGCCCCACCGACATGATCATCCGGGGGTGCACGGCGTCGGCCCAGGCCACCGAGAGGCCAGAGACCAGGTAGCTGGCGACGACGAGCGCGATCCCGGCGGCCACGCCGGCCGCCCCGGTGCCGCCGCGCAGCACCGCCGCGGTCGGGACCCCGATCAGCGCGAGCACCCCGCAGGCCAGCAGCGGCAGGCGCAGGTGCGGCAGGCGGGACCGGATGGCGCCGGGCTCGCCCGCACGGGGCTCGCTCATCGGGGACCCGCCGGCCGGGCCAGGGCGGGCCGCCCCGCCTGCTCGGAGCCCGGCCCGGCGGCCCGGAACTCTTCGAGGCCCGGCCCTCGGAGGGTGCTCGTCGCGTTCTTCACAACGAGAAAGTCTATGGGGCCGCACACTGGAGGCCGTGAGATGCCTCGTCACGGGTGCGACCGGCTACATCGGCGGGCGGCTCGCGCCCCGACTGCTGGCCCAGGGGCACACCGTGCGCTGCCTGGTCCGCCGGGCCAGCCGGCTGCGCGACGTGCCCTGGGCGGCGCAGACGGAGATCGTCGAGGCGGACCTGCGGCGGCCGGAGACGCTGCCGGCCGCGTTCGACGGCGTCGACGTCGCCTACTACCTGGTGCACTCGCTCGGCACCGCCGGCTTCGAGGCCGCCGAGCGGGAGTCGGCGGCCAACTTCGCCGCGGCGGCCCGCGCCGCGGGCGTACGCCGGATCGTCTACCTGGGTGGGCCGGAGCCGGCGGCCGGCGGCAAGGTCCCGTCGCCGCACCTGCGGTCGCGGGCCGAGGTGGGGCGGATCCTGCTGGCCAGCGGGGTGCCCACGGCGGTGCTCCGGGCGGCGGTGGTGATCGGGTCGGGCTCGGCGTCGTTCGAGATGCTGCGCCACCTCACCGAACGGCTGCCGGTGATGGTCACCCCGCGCTGGGTGCACAACCGGATCCAGCCGATCGCCGTGCGGGACGTGCTGGGCTACCTGGTCGGCTGCGCCACGCTGCCACCGCAGGTCAACCGGGCCTTCGACGTCGGCGGTCCGGACGTGCTCACCTTCGTCGACATGATGCAGCGCTACGCGCGGGTGGCCGGGCTGCGCGGGCGGGTCGTGCTGCCGGTGCGGGCGCTGACGCCGTCGCTCTCCTCGCACTGGGTCGGGCTGATCACGCCGGTGCCCAGCTCCATCGCCCGGCCGCTGGTGGAGAGCCTGATCCAGGAGGCCGTGGCCGGCGAGCACGACATCGCCCGGTACGTCCCCGACCCGCCGGGCGGGCTGACCGGCTTCGACCGGGCGGTCGAGCTGGCGCTGGTGAAGATCCGCAACGCGGAGGTGGAGACCCGGTGGTCCACCGCGAGCGGGCCGGACGCCCCGGCCGAGCCGCTGCCCAGCGACCCCGAGTGGTCCGGCGGGACGGTCTACACCGACGTACGCGAACAGGTCGTCGCCGCCCCGCCGGCGGCGCTGTGGTGGGTGGTCGAGGGCGTCGGCGGCGAGCACGGCTGGTATTCGTTCCCGCTGGCCTGGTCGGCGCGCGGCTGGCTGGACCGGCTGGTCGGCGGGGTGGGGCTGCGCCGGGGCCGGCGGGATCCGCACCACCTGCGGGTCGGCGAGGCGCTGGACTTCTGGCGGGTCGAACAGCTCGTGCCGGGTGAGCTGCTGCTGCTGCGCGCGGAGATGCGGCTGCCCGGCCGGGCCTGGCTGGAGTTGCGCGTCGAGCCGGTCGAGGGCGGTGGCAGCCGGTACGCCCAGCGCGCGATCTTCCTCCCCCGGGGGCTGGCCGGGCACGCCTACTGGAACTCGCTGCTGCCGTTCCACGCGATCGTCTTCGGCGGCATGGCCCGCAACATCGCCCGCACCGCCCGCCGCCGCACCCCACGCGGCTGCACCGTCCACGCCGCCGAGCACCCGACCGACCGCGCCTGACCGGCCCCGGCGCGTCCGGCCGACCCGGCTCCGCGCCCCACCGGCTCAGTTGCCGGTGCGTTGGCCGGTCAGCCGGTGGGCCACCGAGTCGCTGGGCGGGACGAAGTCGAGGATCGGCTCGTCGCGGAGCGCGTCGTGCAGGACCGCGCCGACCACGTCGACCAGGCGGGCCTGCACCGGCCAGCCCACCGCGTCGCGCGGGTCGTCGGGGTTGGCCGCGATCGAGGCGACGGCGAGCTGCGGGGTGAAGGCGACGACGGACTCCGTCCCGTTCCCCTCCGAGCTGCCGGTCTTGCCCGCCACCGGCCGGCCGAGCCGGGCGCGCAGGCCCGTGGCGGTGCCGCCGGTGCAGCCGCCGTACATCGACTGGTCGCCGACCGGGCAGCGGGCGGCGTCGGCGGCCCCCCGGGCCACGTCGACGTCGAGCGCCTGCCGGCAGGCCGGGCGTCCGGCGGCGACCGTCCGGCCGGCGGCGTCGACGATCGACAGCACCGGCGTGGGCGCGCACCACGTCCCCTCCGCCGCCACCGCGGCGTACGCCCCCGCCAGGTCCAGGGGGGTGGTGGCGGCTACGCCCAGGGTGAACGGCCCCCAGTCCCGCGCGCCGTAGCGGGCCATCCGGGCGTCGGGCTCGGCGCGCAGCCGGATGCCGAGCCGCTCGGCCATCTCCACCACCCGGTCCGCACCCACCTGCTCGGTCAGCCAGGCGAAGTACGTGTTGACCGAGCGGCCGAAGGCGTCCCACATCGTGCGTGGGCCGTCCATCCCGGCCGGGTCGGCGTTCGCCGGGCACCACTTGCCGCCGCAGTCGGCGGAGCCGCCGGTGACCGGGAACCGGGTCACCACGCGCGACGGCGCGTTGAACGCGGTGCTCAGCGGCAGCCCGGCCTCCAGCCCGGCGAGCAGGGTGAAGAGCTTGAACGTCGACCCGGCCTGATAGCCGTCGATCGTCCCGCCGCCGGCGACGAGCTGATTGACCGTGTTCGGCCGGTTCACCCAGCCCGGCGGGTTCTCCGCCACGCTGTAGTTCCGGTTGACCGCCAGGGCGAGCACCCGGCCGGTGCCCGGCTGCACCACGGCGGTCGGTGCGGCGCGGGCGTCGTCGACGCCGTAGACCCCGCGCACCTGCGCGGCGACGGTCTGCTGCACGGCCGGGTCGAGCGAGGCGATGATCTTGAAACCGCCCCGGCGCAGGGTGCGCTGCCGCTCGTCGACGGTGGCCCCGAAGGCGGGCTGCTCGTTCCACCACCGGGTGAACCAGTCGCAGAAGAAGCCCCAGTCGTTGTGCTCGCGCGGCACGGCCGTGCAGTCGTTCGGCGTCGTGCTCGGGCGCAGCGCCAACGGCTCGGCCTTCGCCGCCGCGGCCACCGCCGGCGCGACCTGGCCGGTCTCGACCAGCCGCTCCAACACGTACGCCCGGCGGCTCAGCGCCGCGTCGACGTCGCCGTCGATCGGGTCGTCGGTGTTCGGGGAGCGCATCAGGCCGGCCAGCAGCGCCGCCTCGGCCAGGGTGAGCTGGGCCGGCGGCTTGGAGAAGTACCGCTTGCTGGCGGCGGCCACCCCGTACGCCCCGGCGCCGAAGTAGGCGATGTTGAGATAGCCGGCGAGGATCTCGTCCTTGCTCATCTCCCGCTCCACCGCCAGGGCGTACCGCATCTCCTTGAGCTTGCGGGCGACGGTGATCTCGGTGGCCTCGGCCCGCTGCGCCTCGGTCAACGCCGGGTCGCTGGCCAGCACGTTGCGGACGTACTGCATGGTCAGCGTCGACGCGCCCTGCCGGGTGCCGTCGCGCTGGTTGGCGGTCAACGCCCGCAGCACGCCCCGGGCGTCGACGCCCCGGTGGCGGTAGAACCGGACGTCCTCGGCGGCGACGATGGCCTGGCGCATCGCCGGGGCCACCTCGGCCAGCGGCACGTCCACCCGGTCCTCGACGTAGAACGAGGTGATCAGGGTGGTGCCGTCGTTGGCGTAGAGGGTGGAGCGCTGGGCCGTGGGCGGCGTGCGCAGCGACTCGGGCAGCCCGGACCAGGGCCCGGTGAGCCCGCGCACGCCGATGCCGAAGACCAGGGCGGCCGGCAGGGCCGCCACGGCCAGCGCCAGCCCGGCGAGCACCCCGGCGAGCAGGATGGTGACCAGCTTGTCGAGACGACGGACCCGGATCATCAGCTCTCCCCGCAGGGCCGCTCAGGTTTGCGGACCCGTCCAGGATGACCCGAAACGCCCTACATCCCGCTGCTTTTCCCCGAACGAGGCCAAATATCGCGAGAAAGACCCACAACGCGCATTCCCGGCCTGTCGCCCCCGCCCCGCGCTCCTCCCCTGCCGCCCCCGCCCCGCGCTCCGGGCAAGATCCGAGCATCTTCGGGGAAGATGCTGCCTGAAAGCCCGATCGACCCAGCATTTTCCCTGAAGATGCTCGGATCTTGGGGCGCGTGGGGTGCGGCGCGGGCAGGGACGGCGGCGGGGCGGGACGGGACGGGCTACGGGAGCAGGGCGGCGGCGAGGGGGTGCACCGTTTCCTCGATCTCGTCGCCGATGCGGCTGAAGCACTGGTCGCCGCGCCCCCACGGGTCGTCGAGGTCGTCGGTGGCCAGCGGGGACGCGCCCTGCCGGGCGGCATGCGCGGCGGCGACCAGGGCCACCCCTCGGGCGTACACCGCGTCGGGGGTGGGCTCGGCGGTCGGCAGCCCGGTGGCGTCCACGGCCGCCAGCAGCCGGCCGAACTCGCCGAGCACGAAGGTGCGGGCCGCCGCGTCGGGGCGCAGCGCCAGCACGTACTCGTGTTGGTCGGCGGTGGCGGTGAGCACCAGGTCCGCGCCGTCGATCAGGTCGGAACGCAGCTTGCGGGCGGCGAACCCGGCCACCTCGCCGCCACGGGCGAGCACCTGGCGGGCCGCCGGGGGGTTCATCTCCTCCCCCGCGTGCCAACCGCCGGTGCCGGCGCTGTGGCTGTGCAGCAGCCCGTCGGCGTCGGCCACGTCGACGCCGCGTCGGGCCAGCCGCTCGCGGACGGCCAACGCCAGCAGCCGCTCCGCCATCGGCGAGCGGCAGATGTTGCCCATGCAGACGTGCAGGACGGTGAACGGCGACACTCAGCCCACCCGGCTTCCGATGATGTCCGGCACCACGTCGCGCAGCTTCTCGAACGCGATCGCCCCGTCGCGCAGCACCCGGGGCACCTCGCCGGTGAGGTCGACGATGGTGCTCGGGACCGGGTCGGGGCACGGCCCGGCCTCCAGGTACGTCCGCACGGAGTAGCCCAGTTGCTCCCGCGCCGCCTCGGCGGTGACCGCCGCCGGCTGGCCGGCCCGGTTGGCCGACGCCACCGCCATCGGGCCGGTCTCCCGCAGCACCTCCAGGGCCACCGGGTGCAGCGGCATCCGCACGGCGACGGTGCCGCCGGCGTCGCCCAGGTCCCACGACAGGCTCGGCGAATGCTCCACCACGATGGTCAGCGCGCCCGGCCAGAACGCCTCGACCAGCTCGCGGGCCGACCGGGGCAGCGTGAAGACCAGGCCGTCGAGGGTGTGCCGGGAGCCGATCAGCACCGGCGGGGGCTGCCGACCGACGCCCTTGGCGTCGGCGAGGGCCTTCACCGCGTACGGCGTGAAGGCATCCGCGCCGATGCCGTAGACCGTGTCCGTCGGCAGGACGACCAGCTCCCCGTTGCGGACGGCCTCGATGGCAGCGGCGATGCCGCGGTCCCGGTCGGCGGGCGACCGACAGTCGTAGAGCATCACGAGGAGCCAGTCTGCCACGCCTGCGCCCCGTCGGCCTGCTCGCCGCGATCGGGTTGCCCGGCAACTGCCGCCGGGCGGCGGCGGGCGGTGGCGAACCGGGGCCGCCCGGTGAGGTCCCGGTGGGCCTCGACCGCCTCGTAGCGGCCGTCGGCGGCCAGCAGCGCCGGCACCGCGTCGCCGTGGCTGTCGTCGTGCTCGATGCCGAGCACCCCGCCGGGGCGCAGCAGCCGCGCGGCGCGGTCGAGCACCGGCCGGATCACCGCCAGCCCGTCCGCCCCGCCGAAGACCGCCTCGTCCGGGTCGTGCGCCGCCACCTCCGGGGGCACGGCCACGGCGCGGGGCACGTACGGCGGGTTGCACAGCAGCACGTCCACCCGCCCGGTCAGGTCGGCCAGCAGGGCGGGGTCGGTGACGTCGCCGGCCACCACCTCGATCGGGGCGTCCCCGGCGGCGGCCCGGTCGGCGGCGTTGCGGCCCAGCCAGGCCAGCGCGGCCGGGGAGCGCTCCACCGCCACCACCCGGGCCCCGGGCGTCTCCTGGGCGACGGCCAGGGCGATCGCCCCCGACCCGCTGCACAGGTCCACCACCAGCGGTCCCCCGCCCGTCCCGGCGGCCGCCGCGCCCCGCAGCCGGGCCTGGTCGACGCCCCAGCCCGCGAGCAGTTCGGTCTCCGGCCGGGGCACGAAGACCCCCGGCCCGACCGCCAGCTCCAGGTGCCGGAAGGCGGCGCTGCCGGTGAGGTGCTGCAACGGCTCCCGGGCCGTCCGCCGGGCGACCAGGGCGTCGTACCGGTCGAGCTGGTCGGCGGTGAAGCCGTCGGTCAGCGCCAGCCGCCCCCGGGGCACGGCCAGCACGTGCGCGGCGAGCAGCTCGGCCTCTGCACGGGACGCCTCGACCCCCGCCGCGGCGAGCAGCCGCGCGGCACGGGCCACGACCACGGAGGGCCGCCGGCGTTCTGACCCTTCGGACGGGTGTTGCGAAAGGGAGGTCACGACATAATCATGAGGCGTCGCCGGGCCACGAACGACGTTGCGTGGTGGACGCACACCGACAGGGAGGTCGCGGGTGGGCTGGCTCGACCGGGTCGACGACCAGGTTGACATCCTGACCCGGGCCCGCGCCCTGCAGGAGGTGAGCCGCTCCGCCGAGGCCTGCGCCCTCCTCGAGAGGGTGATCGAGAACACCGCCGACCCGCACGCCCGCGCGGACGCGCTGGTGCAACGACTCTCCGCGCTGATCAATCTCGGCCGCACCGCCGAGTTCACCCGGGCCATCGAGGCGGCCTCCGCCGCCGTGCGGGACCTGCCCGAGCCGTACCTGCACGGGCACGTCAACGCGCTGGCCGCGCTCGCCGCCCACCACCAGGGCGCGCTCGACCGCTGCGTGACCCACCTGGTGAAGGCGGCCCGCGCCCTCAACGCCGTCGACGACCCGGACCGGGACACCGCATGGGGCTGGCACGACCTGGCGATGGCCTACTCCTACCTCAGCTTCCACGGCTACGCCCTCGGCGCCATCGAACGCGCCCGGCAACTCGGGATCGCCGCCGGGATCCCCGAGGAGACCTTCGCCGCGCCCGGCATCCGGCTGCGCAACGCCGTCGCCCTCGACCACAACGGCGACAGCGACGGCTGCCTGCGGGTGCTACGGGACGTCGCGGCGGATCTGAGCCGGTTCCTGCGCGGTGGGCAGGGCAGCCGGCTGCGCCCGAGCAGCCTCGCCGCGTACGGCTACGCCGCCGCCCGCCGGGCGGCGCTGGGCGAGCACGTGGAGGCGGGCACCGAGGCGGAGCCGGCCCGGCTGCTGGCGCACGGCGGGGACAGCGCCCGCGCCCGGGACATGCGCCAGCTCGGCCAGGTCTGCCTGGCCATCGCCGCCGGCAACCCGATCGAGGCGGTCACCCGGCTGGACACCGCGCGGGTCTCCACCGAGACCCTCGGCGCGGCCGAGCCCGCCCGGCTGCGCAGCATCGCGTACGCCCGGGGTGGTGACCACGCGGCGTCGCACCGCGCCGACCGGCACGCGTTCCGGCTCGCCGCGCAGCGCAACGACCGGCTGCGCGACGTCTACATCGACGGCATCGCCGCCCGCATCGACCACGAGGAGATGCGCCGCGAGGCGGCCCGCTACGAGGGCGAGGCGCTCACCGACCCGCTGACCGGGCTGCCCAACCGCCGCCGGTTGGAGCGCTACGTCGCGGCGGTGGTCAGCCGGGGCGAGCAGGTGGTGATCGGCGTCTGCGACCTGGACGGCTTCAAGGCGGTCAACACCCGCCACGGCCACCACTCCGGCGACCTGGTCCTCCAGCGCATCGCCGGGGTGATCAACCGGGTGATGCGCCGGGGCGACTTCGTGGCCCGCTACGGCGGCGACGAGTTCGTGGTGGTGCTCTCCGGCGCGGGCCGCTCCGAGGCCGGCGAGGTGGCCCGCCGGATCGCGGCGGCGGTGCGCACCGAGGACTGGGAGTCGCTGGTGCCCGGCACCCCGGTCGGGGTCAGCATCGGCTTCGCCGAGGTCAACCCCTCCGCCGCCGGGCTGCGCGAGGCGCTCGGCGAGGCGTTCGAGACCGCCGACCGGGAGATGCTGGCCGCCAAGGCCCGCTCCCGCTCGCGCGTCTCCTGAGCCCACCCGCGCGCCGAGGTCAGCGGCGGCTGAGCTCCGTGTCGCCGGCCAGGCGGGCGGCGCGGTCGGCCTCGGTGAGGGCGTCCAGCACGCCGTCCAGCTCCCCGGCGAGGGCCAGGTCCAGGTTGTACGCCGTGTAGCCGATCCGGTGGTCGGTGATCCGGTTCTGCGGGTAGTTGTAGGTGCGGATGCGCTCCGAGCGGTCCACGGTGCGCACCTGCGCCTTGCGCGCGTCCGAGGCGGCGGCGTCGGCCTGCTCCTGGGCGGCGGCCAGCAGCCGGGCCCGCATGATGCGCATCGCCTGCTCCCGGTTCTGCAGCTGGGACTTCTCGTTCTGGCAGGAGACCACGATTCCGGTCGGCAGGTGGGTGATCCGCACCGCCGAGTCGGTGGTGTTCACCGACTGCCCGCCGGGACCCGACGAGCGAAACACGTCGATGCGCAGCTCGTTGGGGTCGATGGTGACGTCAACGTCCTCCGCCTCGGGCAGCACCAGCACGCCGGCGGCGCTGGTGTGGATGCGCCCCTGCGACTCGGTGACCGGGACGCGCTGCACCCGGTGCACCCCGCCCTCCCACTTCAGCCGGGACCAGACGCCGTTGCCGCCGTCCGGGACGCCCTTGGTCTTGATCGCCAGCGAGACGTCCTTCACCCCGCCCAGGTCGGAGTCCTGCGCGTCGATGACCTCGGTGAGCCAGCCGTGCCGCTCGGCGTACCGGGTGTACATCCGCAGCAGGTCGCCCGCGAAGAGGGCGGACTCCTCGCCACCCTCGCCGGCCTTGATCTCGACGATCACGTCCTTGGCGTCGTGCGGGTCGCGCGGGATGAGCAGCTCGGCGAGGCGTTCCTCCAGCGCCGGCAGCCCGGCGGCGATCGAATCCGCCTCGGCGGCGAAGGAGGGCTCCTCGGCGGCCAACTCCCGGGCCGCGACCAGGTCGGCGCGGGCCTGCTCCAGCTCGCTGGCCGCCTTGTGCAGCGGCACCAGCTCGGCGTACCGGCGGCCGATCCGGCGGGCGAGGCCCTGGTCGGCGTGGATGGCCGGGTCCGCGAGCCGCTTCTCCAGCTCGGCGTACTCGTCGAGGAGGGCGGTCAGCCGCTCGCTGCTCATGCTGGGGGTGCTCCTTCGACGACGAGGACCGGCCGGCGGGGCTCGACCGGAAAAAGGGGCGATACGGACAGCGCCCGCGTCCGGCGGGAAGCCGGACGCGGGCGCCGAACGCGGAGCTACTTGGCCTTCTTGGCCTGAACCTTGGCGTACTTCTGCTGGAACTTGGCGACCCGGCCGGCCGTGTCGAGAACGCGCTGCTTACCGGTGTAGAACGGGTGGCAGGCGCTGCAGGTCTCGACGTGGATGGAACCGCCCTTGGCCGTGCTGCGGGTCGTGAACGTGCTACCGCAGGAGCAGCTGACCTCGGTGGTCGTGTACTGCGGGTGGATGTTGGACTTCATCGCCTCGGTCCTTTCGTGGGTGGTCGCCGGGTCGCCGTGCGGCCCCGGACGCGTGCTGCGTCGGGCGCGGGCGTGAACCGGAACCGGTGGCCGATTGACCAGTGTGCCATGGGCTTCGGCCGACCCGTCGAGCGGGCCGCACAGCAGGTCCGGCTTCGTCAACACCCCCGCCCGGTGTCGCATTCCCCCGGGCGGGGGGCAGGGCACCTGCCGCCGCCCACCGCCCGGAGAAGTCGGTGCGGCGTCCGGTGGTCGGTGTCCGATTCGCCCCGGGAACCGACCGGGCGGGGCAGACCGCCCCGGCTGAGCGCCACCCGCGGGCTGCCCGCCTCCGGCATGACCTCGGCCTGACCGTCTTCCAGGTGGCCGGGGGCGACTCCTGAACCGGCCCCGGGCCGGGCCCCGCGCCGACGCGTGTCGACGAAGGGCCCGGCCCGGGGGGCCTGGCGGCGCGGCTCAGGCGGCGCGGGACGCCGCCCGGGGGGTCAGCG
Organism: Micromonospora sp. DT233; assembly: GCF_049841815.1. Classification (NCBI taxonomy): domain Bacteria; kingdom Bacillati; phylum Actinomycetota; class Actinomycetes; order Micromonosporales; family Micromonosporaceae; genus Micromonospora; species Micromonospora sp. DT233. The sequence continues at coordinate 29,562 of NZ_JBNCLB010000001.1, forward strand.
CGACGGTGGCCTCGGCGCGGACGCCGTTGACCGTCACCGCCAGCACCACCGACGCCCCGGCCCGCAGCGCCGTCAACTGGCCGGTGGCCGGGTCGAAGCGGGCCACGTGCCAGGGCCGCACCCCGGCGGCCGAGCCGATGTGCACGCTCGGCGAGGCCGACCAGTCCGCGCTCACCGGGGCGGCCACCGGCACCGCCCGGCCGCCCGGCTGGGTCAGCGTCGCGGTGACCCGCGCCGGCGTGCCGACCGGCACCGTCTCCGGTGCGGTCACGGCGAGCCGGTCGACGTGGGCGTGCGTCTCGGCGCTCACCCAGCGGGGGCCCTCGGCGAGCGGGTTGAGGCGGGCCAGCGCGGCCTCGGCCGGGGTGACCGGGTCGACGCCGAACTCCGTCCAGCCGGTGAAGCCACCGAGCTGCGCCGGGGTGGAGGGGTTCTTCCCCGAGTTGCCGTTGATCACGTACGGCACGCCGTCGACCCGGTCGGCGTGGAACGCCCCAACGTGGCCGTTGACCACGAGCGCGCCCTTGCCGGTGCGGTGCTGGAAGTCGGCGACCCACTGCTCGACCAGGGCCGCCTCCTTGCGGTCACCGAGCTGGCTGGCCTTGGCCGGGCTGGGGTCGCGCGGCGGGTGGTGGAACAGCACGGCCACCGAGCCCACCGCCGGGTCGGCGGCGGCCCGGTCCAGGGTGTCGCGCAGCAACCGGACCTGGTCGAAGCCGCCCCCGCGCAGCGAGCCGGTGGCGGTGCTCAGGGTGAGAAAGCGGGTGCCGGCGTGATCGAAGACCCGCGACGTGGGCCCGAACACGGCGCTGAAGTTGGCGATCGGCGCGCCCATGATCTCGTGGTTGCCGGGGACGTAGTAGTAGGGCAGCGCGCCGCCCAGCTCCTCGTCGAGGATCCGCTTGGCCAGCGCGAAGTCCGCCGGGTACGCGGTGTCGACGAAGTCGCCGTTGATCACCAGGAAGTCCGGCTTCGCCGCCTTGACCTCGCGCAGCGTGCGACGGGCCTGGGCGACCAGGTCGCTGTCCGGGTCGGCGGCGACGAACTGGGCGTCGGACATCACCGCGAAGCGCCAGGGGGCGCCGTCGACGGTGCCGTCGCGCAGCACCACCCGGTCGGTGCGGGGCGCCTCGGCCGGCACCTCGATCGCCGGCGGCACCTTCGCCACCAGGTCGTCGATGACGACCTCGCTGGTGTACTGCGCGGCGGCGTTGGTCTCGGCGACGTAGAACCGGCGCACCCGCACCGGGTACTGCACGCCGGCCGGGACGGCGAACTCCACGTAGCGCCAGCCGGTCCAGTCGATCAGCGGGCCGCGCAGCACGTGCTGGGTGTCCTGGGCGTCGTGCAGGTGCAGGCTGGGCCACTCGCCGTGGCCGCTGCCGTTGATCCACATGCCGAACGCCTGCGGCTGGCCGGGCACGTCGATCCAGGCCGGCGGGTCCGCGTACGCGGCGCGGGTGCCGGTGGACTGGCTGAAGTCGTACGACAGCTTCAGGCCGGTGCCGGTGTGGCCCGGCGCGGGGGCGACCGAGCCGCTGGCGCGGGCCTGGCTGAACTTCCAGGCCGCCGCGTCGTCGAAGCCGGCCACCGGCACGTCGGTCAGCCCGATGGTCACCGGCAGCACCGTGCTGCGGCTGCCGACCCTGGCGGTGACCAGCGCGGAGCCGGTGCCGGCGAGCGCCTTCACCGCGAGGTTGCCGTCCTCGGTGGGGGTGATCTCCAGCAGCGACCGGTCGTAGTCGAGCTTGACGTCGGCGGGCTCGATGGGGGCGGTGTTGCCCTCGGCGTCGTAGCCGACGATGCCGGAGACGGCGGTGGCGCCCGCCCCGGTCAGGCCGACCCGGTCGGTCGTGGCGTCGATGCGGGCCAGCGGGCCGAGCACGGTCAGGGCGAGGGTGCCGTCGGCGTCGCCGCGCCGCGCGGTGACGGTGGCGGGGCCGGGCAGGCCGGCCCGGAAGACGCCGTCGCGGGCGACCAGGCCCCGCAGCACGGGGCTCACCCGCCAGGTCGGGGCGCCGGCCGCCGGGCCGTACGTCTCGTCGTGGCCGGTGGCGGTGAGCCGGCGGGTCAGGCCGGGGAAGACCCGGTCGGGGCGACCGCCGCGGATCGGGGCGACGCCCGGCGCGGCGGTGGGGTCGCTGGTGGTGCGCAGCCAGTACCCGGTGAGCCGGCCGCTGCCCTTCGGCGCGTAGATGGCCAGGCCGTTGGGGACGGGGCGCTCGCTGCCGTCGGAGGGGGCGTTCTCCACCCGCACGGTCTCCTCGCCGGGGCGGCGGGCCAGCAGGGTCGACGAGCCGCCGCCGTCGAGGTTCAGCGCGCTCGACGCGCCGAGCTCGGCCATCATCCGGCCCATCTCGGTCTGGGTGACGCCGCGGCTGTCGGCCTGCCGGCCGTCCACGGTGAGCATGATCATGCGGCGGCCGTCGGCGGTGAAGCCGACCGAGGTGCGCGGCGCGAGGGTGGGGTCGTCGATGCTCTGCACCACCCCGTCGCGGACCAGCACGCTGGCGCCGCCGATCGCCGCGCGCAGGGTGCCGCCGTCGGAGGCCTTCGGCCGGTACGCCACGCTCACCGCGTCGCCCGGCCGCAACCCGGCCAGGGCGTCCGCGCCCGCGTCGCGGCCCAGCAGCACGGTCGTGCCGGCCGGGATCGGGCCCGTGCCGGCCGCCGTGGTCACGCTGGCGACGCGGCCGTCGACCACGATCACCTCGGTGACGCGGGCCGCGCCCTCGACCGCCCGCTGCCGGGTGTACGCCCCCCAGAGCGGCGTGAAGAGCCCGATCCCGCCCGGCTGCACCATGTTGTTGAACTGGGTCAGCGACACCGGGCCGGCGGGCAGGGTGGCGGTGCCGTCGAAGTTGACCTGGATCACCCGGCCGAGGCCGTCGGCGCTGATCGCCACGGCGTTGTTGTGCCCGGCGACGGGCGACTGCACCAGCTCGCCCGCGCGCACCCCGATCCCCTGCGCGGCACCGGAGTTGTTGATGTCGAAGAAGTCGCCGTTGACGGCGGCGACGGCCCGGGAGCGGTCCACGGCGGCGCGCAGCGGCTCGTCCTTCGACACCGCACCGGAGTTGACGTAGTCGACCGCGAGGCCGCCGGAGAGGTCGGCGGTGAGCGCGTCGGCGCGCAGCCAGCCGTCGGCGTCGTACCGGTCGAAGGAGGTCAGGTCGAGGCCGGGGGCGACCGGCCGGGTGGTCTTGGCGGTCTCCAGGCCGCCGGCCGGCTCGACGCCCGAGGCGGCGCGGGCGGCGGCGGTGGCCGCGCCCGGGTCGGCGGCGAGGGCGACCGGCTCGGCCGACGCGGACGACGCCCGGGGGGCGTCCTCGGCGGTGGTGGCGGTGGCGGGGCCGGCGACCGGGCCGGCGGTGGCCGGCGTCAGGCCGGCCAGGGCGAGGAGCGGCGTCAACAGCAGGACGCCGGCGAGGTGAGCGGATCGACTGCGGGTGCGCATGGACCCCAGTCAACCGACCCTGAATAGAAGTTTCAATACCTTACGGCCCAACCGAAGAAAAACTTCAACCCCTCCCCCGGGGCCGTGGAGACGCGAAGGGGCACGGCCGCTGCCGGCCGTGCCCCTTCGCTGCCGTACGGATCAGTCCCCCGGGGTGGACTTCGCGATCTGCATCAGGAACTCGATGTTGGTACGGGTCTGCTTGAGCTTCTCGAGCAGCAGGTCCAGCGCCGCCTGCGAGTCCAGCGAGTGCAGGACCTTGCGGAGCTTGTGGAGGATGGCCAACTCCTCCGGTGCCAGCAGGACCTCTTCCTTACGGGTGCCGGACGGGTTGATGTCGATGGCCGGGAAGGTCCGCTTGTCGGCGATCTTCCGGTCCAGCTTCAGCTCCGCGTTACCGGTGCCCTTGAACTCCTCGAAGATGACCGTGTCCGCCATGGAACCGGTCTCCACCAGGGCGGTGGCGAGGATGGTCAGCGAGCCGCCGTTCTCGATGTTGCGGGCCGCGCCGAGGAACCGCTTCGGCGGGTAGAGCGCCGTGGAGTCGATACCACCCGACATGATCCGGCCGGAGGCCGGCGCCGCCAGGTTGTACGACCGACCGAGCCGGGTCACGGAGTCGAGCAGCACGACGACGTCGTGCCCCAGCTCGACCAGCCGCTTCGCCCGCTCGATCGCCAACTCCGCGACGGTGGTGTGGTCCTGCGGCGGACGGTCGAACGTGGCCGCGATGACCTCGCCCTTGACCGACCGGGTCATGTCGGTGACCTCTTCGGGCCGCTCGTCGACCAGCACCACCATCAGGTGGCACTCCGGGTTGTTGTGCGTGATCGCGTTCGCGATCGCCTGGAGCACCATGGTCTTGCCGGCCTTGGGCGGCGAGACGATCAGCGCCCGCTGACCCTTGCCGATCGGCATCACCAGGTCGATGACGCGGGTCGTCAGGATGTGCGGCTCGGTCTCCAGCCGCAACCGCTCCTGCGGGTAGAGCGGGGTGAGCTTGTAGAACTCCGGGCGACGCTTCGCCTCGTCCGGCTCCATCCCGTTGACCGTGTCCAGCCGCACCAGCGGGTTGTACTTGTCCCGCCGCTGCTCGCCGTCGCGGGCCGCCGCGCGCACGGCACCGGTGATCGCGTCGCCGCGCCGCAGGCCGTACTTCTTGATCTGCGACATCGAGACGTACACGTCGTTCGGGCCGGCCAGGTAGCCGGTGGTCCGGACGAAGGCGTAGTTGTCGAGCACGTCGATGATGCCGGCGACCGGGACGAGGACGTCGTCCTCGCTCACCTGCGGCTCGCGGCTCGAACCGCCGACGGAGACGTTGTCGCCCTCGCCGCGCTCGCCACGGCCCCGCCGGCGATCCCGGAAGCGGCTGCGCCGGCCACGCCGGCCGCCGTTCTCGTCGTCGTCGTCGTGGTCCCGCTCGACACGCTGTCCCCGGTCGTTGCGGTCGCCCCGGTCGGCACGCTCGGTGCGGTCGGCACGGTCGGCACGGTCGCCCCGATCGTTGCGCTCGGCGCGATCGGCACGGTCGCCCCGATCGTTGCGCTCGGCACGATCGCCCCGGTCGCCCCGGTCGTTGCGCTCGGTGCGGTCGGCACGCTCGGTGCGATCGCCCCGGTCGGTGCGGTCGGCACGCTCGGTGCGGTCGGCCCGGTCGGCACGCTCGGTGCGCTCGCCCCGGTCGGTGCGCTCGGCACGCTCGCCCCGGTCGGCCTGGTCCCGGCCGCCCCGGCCCTCGCCCCGCTCCCGACGGCTCTCGCCGCGGTCGGTGGGTTCGGTCGTGACGGCCACGGCCTGCGGCTCCTCGGTGCGGCTCTCGGCCGGCCGAGGCTCGGCCTCGGCGGGCCGGGAGTCGACCACGGCGGGCCGGGAGTCGACAGCAGCGCCGGCGCGGCTGCGCCGGGCCCGGGTGCGTCCCTCGGTCGGCGCGGCAGCGGCCGGCTCCGCCGACACCCGGCTCTGGCCCGTGGCCGGTGCCCGGCTCTGGTCCGCGCCGACCGGAGCCGGAGAGACCTCCGCGCGCACCTCCTCACGGGTGGCAGCGGCCGCAGCCGCCACCTCGGCGCGCGGTCGAGGGGTCCCGGCGGCGGCGCCGCCCTGCCGCTCGGAGATCGCGCTGATCAGCTCGCCCTTGCGCATGCGGGCCGTGCCGGAGATGCCGAGCGACGCGGCCAGGCTCTGGAGCTCCGGCAGCAGCATCGCCGACAGGCCGGTGCCGCTGCGTCGACGGCGGACGGGGGCGGCGGCGGTGGCATCGCCAGCGACGTTGGAAACATCCGACGTCACGTCGGTGGTGTCGCTCAATGGATTCCTTCCCTCGATAGGCCGGGACTGCCCGGGGTCGACAAGCAGGTGGCCGGGCGGCCTCGGTGCACCCGCCTCGCATGACGCGTCGCGGGAGACTGTGACACAGCAGCCGGTCGATTTCCCGACTCACCAACCTCGGTGAGCAGCTCTCGCCCTCTGCGGCGACCTGCGGAAACTGCGGTGCGGCGTGGGCCTTGAGCAGAGGTGACGGGCTGACCGCCGAGAGCTTCAGGGGTGCGCCGACCCGCAGGGAGATCGCATGCTTCGCGGCTGTGCTAAGTCTAGAGCGTAATCAACTCTTCCGACCTGCGGCAACAGGGTCCCGCTCGGCGTGTCCCAGTGTACCCCGTGCGGACCGCGCTCCGTGCACCTCTATACCCAACCGCCACCTGCGCCAACCTGTTCCTGCGCCGAGGTTCGCCGGCGGCTCGCTCAACGCCAGGACCGTCGGACCCGCCCCACTGACCACGGCGGCCACACCGGCCGCACGCAACGCATCGACCAGGGCGGACGTCTCCGGCATCCCCTCGGCGCGGTAGCCCTGGTGCAGCCGGTCGACCGTCGCGGGCAAAAGCAGCTCCGGCGCGCGGGTCAGGGCGTGCACCAGCAGCGCCGCCCGGCCGGCGGTGAGGGCGGCGTCGCCGTGCGGGACGGCACCGGGCAGCGCGGCCCGGGCCACCGCCGTCAGCCCCCGCTCCTCGGGCACGAAGAGCGTCGGGCGCACCCGCGCGTCGACGGCCAGCGAGACCGCCCGCGCCCCCGAGGGCTCCGTCCAGGCGATCGTGAAGCCACCGAGCAGGCAGGGGGCGACGTTGTCCGGATGCCCCTCGAGCTGCGCCGCCAGGCGCAACGCCCCCGCGTCGTCCAACCGGGTCGCGCCGTCGGCGACGAGCGCGCGGGCCAACTGCACGCCGGCCACGATCGCGGCGGACGAGGAACCCAGGCCCCGGGCCTGGGGAATACGGTTGACGCACTCCACCGCGAGGCCCGGCGGCTGCCCGCCCAGCGCGTCGAAGGCGGCCCGCATCGCCCGGACGACGAGATGGGCGTCGTCGTCGGGCAGCTCGCCCGCGCCCTGCCCGGTCACCGTCACCCGCACGCCGTCGGGCACCACCTCGGCGGCCACGTCGTCGTACAGGGCGAGCGCCAGCCCCAGCGCGTCGAACCCCGGCCCGAGGTTGGCGCTGGTCGCCGGGACCCGGACCTTCACCGGCCCGGACACGAATGTCGTCGACACGCGCCCATGCTAGGCCGCGCCCCGCCCCGGCCGCGGCCCGCCCGCCCGGTCCGTGGGATTCGACCACCTCCGATAGCCTGGCCCGCACCACCCGAGACGGGAGACGGCGTGCAGTCCCTGCTCTACTCCGCCATCCAGTTCGCCGTCCAGCTCCCGACCCTGCTGGTGCTGGTCGCGGGGGTGGTGCTGGCCGTGCTGACGCGCGACCGGCTGCCCCGGCGCTCCCGCACGCTGCTGGTCTGCGGCGCGCTGGTGCTGCTGGTCGGCGCGCTGCTCAACCTCGCCTGGTTGGTGGTCATCCCCCGGCTGCACCAATCCGGGACGTCGGCGGGCGACATCGGCTGGCTCAGCGGCGGCCTCGGCCTGGTCTCGGCGGTGCTCAACCCCGTCGGCCTGGGCCTGCTGGTCGCCGCGGCGCTGACCGGCCGGCGCCCCAACGCCTGACCCACCCGCCGCGCGACCCAACCCACCACGCGATCCACCCACCGCGCGACGCCCGCGAGCCCGGCCCTCGGGCGGGAGCCCGGCGCCCCGCCGGGGCGGGTCAGCGGGCCGGGGCGGGGTCGGTGGCCGGCTCCCCGGTCAGCGAGAGCCGGCGGGTGGCGATCCGCCAGCCGACCGCGTAGACCAACGTGACCAGGCCACAGCCGGCCAGCACCACCCGCTCGTCGACCAGGTCGACCACCCCGGCCACCACGAGCTGACTGACCGAGATCGCGAGCGTCGCCAGCATCATGTCGGTGGCGAAGACCCGGCCGCGCAGCCGGTCCGGCACCTCGCCCTGCAGGGCGAAGTTCGACAGCACCCAGTTGCTCCCGCCGGCCAGGTGCGCCACGAAGACCAGCGCCAGCACCAGCGGGAACCAGCCCACCACCGACGTGCCGAGGTAGGCCACGCCGTACAGGGACATCGACAGGGCCAGGCCGGGCAGCAGCCAGGCCCGTCTGGTCAGCGCCCGGCGCATCAGGATCGGCCCGATCAGGGCGCCCGCGCCGCGCACCGCGAAGAGCAGGCCGGCGCCGAGCGGGCCCACCCCGTACACGCCGGCCAGCAGCGGGAAGACGGTGAGCACGCCGTTGCCCAGCCCGACGGCCGACTTCACCGTGACCAGCGCCAGCACCCGGGGACGGTGGGCGATGTAGCCGAGGGCCTCCCGGATCGCCGGCCAGGTGCGCTGCGCCGGCACGGCGGCGTCGCGGGGGGCCTGCAAGGGGCGGCGGATCAGCGCCGCCAGCCCCGCCGCCGCCGTCAACGCGCCCGCCGCCACCCAGAAGCAGACGTACGGGCCGGCGGCGGCGCTGAGCACCCCGCCCAACGAGGCACCCACCACCGTCATGGTGCCCCAGGCGGAGCCCGCCACCGCGTTACCGGCGGCCAGTTCCTCCGGGTCGAGCACGTTGGGCAGGGCGGCCTGGGCGGCCGGGGAGTAGAACGCCTTCGCCACCGCCATCACGGCGACCGCCGCCATCGCCAGCCACGCCGTGTCGGCGCTGCGGACGCCGAGCAACAGCAGCACGCCGAGCAGGGCGGCCAGGTTGGCCACCATCATGATCTTCTTGCGGTCGAACCGGTCGGCGATCGTGCCGGTGTACGGCAGCAGCAGCGCCACCACGCCGGTGTCCACGGCCAGCACGAGCGCGCCCCAGACGCCGCTGCCGGTCAGCTTCGGCAGCAGCACGAGCAGCGGCACCATGACGAACCAGTCGGCGCCGAAGACCACCAGCTCAGCCAGGAAGAGGTTGCGGAAGTTCCGGTTGCGGACCAGGACCGAGACGGTGGGCGACACGGGGAAAGACCCTACCCGGCGGCGGCCGGCGGTCCCGCCGGCCGCCGCCGGGCCCGCCGCCGCCGACCGACACCGTCCACCATGGCCCCCGCCTCCGGGCGGACCGCCGTCGAGGGGGCGATCCGACACCCGTCAGTATGCGATCGCCGGCCCGGGGCGCGGAGTCGGATCCGCGACGCATCCCGGCGCGACACGTGCCGGGCCCGACACGAGCCGGGCCCGACACGGCCCGGCGCGACACGAGCCGGGCCCGACACGGCCGTGCCGGGCGGCCCGACGCGGCACGCCCCCGCCGGGCGGACCCGGCGGGGGCGTGTCGTGGTCGTGCCCGGCTACTCGGGCGGCGGCAGCGGCGACTGCCGACTCCTCGGCAGCCGCAGCACCTCGAACTGGTCGGTGCCGTCCAGCAGCGCCGCCGACGGCGCCGGCCGGGCCTCGGCGGTGGGACGCGACGGTGCCGCCGTCGGCGTCGGCTCGGGATCACTGGCCGGGGCGTCGCCCGGGACCGGTGCCTCGGGCTCCGCCGGGTCACCGCCGCGCCGCTGGCGGCGGGCCCGCAGCGACTCCTTGGTGTGCTCCACCATGGTGTAGAGCGTCGGGACCAGGATCAGCGTGAGCAGGGTGGAGCTGAGCAGGCCACCGATCACCACGACCGCCAGCGGCTTGGAGATGAAGCCACCCTCGCCGGTCAACCCGAATGCCATCGGCAGCAGGGCGAAGATCGTCGCCACCGCGGTCATCAGGATCGGACGCAGCCGGCGTCGGCCGCCCTCGATCACCGCCTCGCCGACCGGCATGCCCTGCGCCCGGTACTGGTTGACCAGGTCGAGCAGCACGATCGCGTTGGTCACCACGATGCCGACGAGCATCAGGACGCCGATCAGCGCCGGCACGCCCAGCGACGTGCCGGTGGCCAGCAGCAGGCCGATCGCCCCGGTCGCCGCGAACGGGATCGAGATGAGCAGGATCAGCGCCTGGGTGAGGCTGCGGAACGTCGCCACCATGATCAGGAAGACGATCGCGATGGCGGCCAGCACGGCCAGCCCCAGGTCGGCGAACGCGTCGGCCTGGTCGGCACTGACCCCGCCGATGCTGATCTTCGCGCCGGGCACGTCGATCGCGTCCAGCTTCTTCTGCAACTCCTCGGTGGTCGCGCCGAGGTTCGACCCGGTCGCCGTGCCGGTGACCGTGACGCTGCGCTCGCCGTCGATCCGGGTCACCTGCTGCGGCCCCTCGGCCGGGGTGACGTCGGCGATGTCGTCCAGCTTGACCGGGCCGACCCGCAGGGCGCGCAGCTCCTCCACGGTCGTCGGCGGCTTGCCGGCGGAGCGCAGCACCACGTCCTGCTGCCCGCCGTCGAGGGTCACCTGCCCCAGCGGGGAACCCCGGTAGAGCTGGGACACGAGCTGCCCGACGGCGGCCTCGGTGAGCCCCGCCTTCGCCGCGGCCAGCCGGTCGACGGTGACGTCCACCCGCGGCACCCGCTCGGCCAGGGTGGACGAGACGTCCTCGACCTCGGCGGTGTCGGCCATCGCCACCCGCACCTGCTCGGCCGCCCGCGTCAGCACCTCCTGGTCGGCCGCCTGGATCACGACCGCCAACTGGTTGGTCGACGCGCCGCCCTGGCCGACGCCGAAGCTGAGCTCGCCCACGCCGGGGCCGAGGTCGTCGAACTCCCGGCGCAGCGTCTCCTTCACCTCGGCCACGTCGGCGTCGCCGTCGAGCGCGACCGAGTAGCTGGCCGCGTTGTTGCCGCCCGCCGCGAAGATCTGCTCGCTGCCGCCGGCGCTGACCTGGTACGTCTTGACGCCGTCGGTGCGGGTCAGCACCGCCTCGACCCGGCGGGCCGCCTCGTCGGTGGCCGCCAGGCCGCTGCCGGCCGGCAACTGCTGGCTGATGGTCAGGGTGTCCTGGCCGGAGTCGTCCAGGAAGTTGGTCTTCAGCGCGCTGGAGAGCCCGAAGGTGCCCAGCAGCACCAGCACGCCCAGGCCCAGGGTGATCCAACGGGTCGCCCGGCTGCGGGTGGCGAAGCTGATCGCCGGCAGGTACGCCCGCTGCAACGGGCTGCGCAGCTCCTTGGCCTCGGCGGCCCGCCGGGCGGCGTCGTCCGTCCCGCCCTTGGGCTTGAGGAACCAGTACGCCAGCACCGGGATGACCGTCAGCGAGACCAGCAGCGAGGCCAGCAGGGCCACCGTCACGGTGATCGCGAACGGCGCGAAGAGCTGCCCGACGAAGCCGCCGACCAGCGCGATCGGCAGGAAGACGGCCACCGTGGTCAGGGTCGACGCGGTCACCGCCCCGGCCACCTCACGGACCGCCGTGAGGATCGCCTGCCGCTTCGGCTCGCCGTACTCCAGATGTCGTTTGATGTTCTCCAGGACCACGATCGAGTCGTCGACCACCCGGCCCACGGCGATGGTCAGCGCGCCGAGGGTGAGCAGGTTGAGCGAGTAGTCGCCGATCCAGAGGACGATCAACGCCACCAGCACCGACAGCGGGATGGAGACCGCGGTGACGATGGTGGAGCGCACCGACAGCAGGAAGACCAGGATGACCAGGACCGCCATGACCAGGCCGAGCAGGCCCTCGGTGGCGAGGCTCTCGATGGACTTCTCCACGAAGGGCGCCTGGTCGAACACGACGGTCAGCTCCGCGCCGGAGGCGGCCCGCAGGTCGGCGAGGCGGTCGCGGATCTCGTTGGAGATCTCGACGGCGTTGCCGTCCGGCGCGGCGGTGACCGCGATGCCGAGGCTGTCCTGGCCGTTGGTGCGGGTGAACGAGGTGGCCGGGGCGAGCTGCTGCTCCACGGCCGCCACGTCGCCGAGCCGGACCGGGGTCGACTTCGGCGTGCTGGAGGTCAGCACGATGCTCTTGAGGTCGTCGACGGAGCGGATCGGCGTACCCACCTGGACGGTGAGGGCCCGCGTGCCGTCGCTGACCGCGCCGGCCGGCACGGCGACACCGTTGGTCTTCAGGGCCGTGCCGATCGCGGTCGGCGGGAGCTTCGCGGCGGCCAGCTTGGCCTGGTTCGGGGTGACCGTGACGACCTGGTCGCGGGTGCCGGTCACGTCGACCGTGCGGACCCCCTCGATCGACTCCAGGTCCGGCACCACGGTGTCGCGCAGCTTGTCGGCCAGCACCCGCTGGTCACCGCCGCCGCCGGTGGCGGCGACCACCACGGCCGGAAGGTCGTCGGTGCCGCCGGTGAGCACCTGCGGGTCGACGCCCTCGGGGAGCTGGGCCTCGATCCGGCTCAGCGCGGTCTGCATCTTGTTGACCACGTCGTCCAGGTCGGTGCCGAAGACGAACTGCACCTGGACGGTGGCGGCGCCCTCGCGGGAGGTCGAGGTGACCTCCTCCAGGCCGGGGATGCCCTGGAGGCTCTTCTCGATCGGCTCGGTGACCTGGGACTCGACGATCTCGGGCGCGGCGCCGGGATAGGGCGCGATGACGAACGCGCCGGGGAACTCCAGCGACGGCAGGAGCTGCTGCTTCAACGACGGCACAGCGAACAGACCGAACAGCGTCAGGACCACCGCGATGAGGGCCACCAGCCCCCGGTTGGCGAGGCTGAATCTGGCAAGCAGTGACATCGGCGTGGCTCACTCCTGAAACGGAAGGCGGAACAGCTCGGTGAGAAAGAGTGTGCCGCACCGGCCCCGCCGCGTGACGCGCGGGCGTCGCCCGCCCGGCCGCCCCCGTCCGCCGGCGGCGGTCAGACCAGATCGAGGGCGCGGGCGGCGGCCAGCGGGTCGTTGCCGATGGTGATGGGGGCGGGCGCGGTGGAGATCGCCCACTCCGGGTCCTTGAGGCCGTGGCCGGTCACCGTGCAGACGATCGTGGCACCGGCCGGGACCCGGCCGGCGGCGGCCTGCTGGAGCAGCCCGGCCACGCTCGCCGCGCTGCCCAGCTCGACGAAGACCCCGACCTCGCGGGCCAGCAGCCGGTACGCGGCCAGGATCTCCCGGTCGGAGACGGCGGCGATCAGCCCGCCGGAGGCGTCCCGGGCGTCGACGGCCTTGGTCCAGCTCGCCGGGTTGCCGATCCGGATGGCGGTGGCGATGGTGGAGGGCTCCGGCACGACCTGGCCGGTGACGATCGGGGCCGCCCCGGCGGCCTGGAAGCCGTACATCCTCGGGGCCTTCGTGGCGTTGCCGTCACGTAGGTCCTCCGAGTACCCCATCCAGTACGCGGAGATGTTGCCGGCGTTGCCGACCGGCAGGCAGTGGATGTCCGGGGCGTCGCCGAGCGCCTCGACGATCTCGAACGCGGCGGTCTTCTGCCCCTGCAACCGGTCGGGGTTGACCGAGTTGACCAGCGCGACCGGGAAGTCCTGGGCGAGCTTGGCGGCGGTGGCGAGGCAGTCGTCGAAGTTGCCGGTGACCTGGAGCAGCTTCGCGCCGTGCACCAGCGCCTGGGCCAGCTTGCCCAGGGCGATCTTGCCCTGCGGCACCAGCACGGCGCAGGTGATCCCGGCGCGCGCGGCGTACGCGGCGGCGGAGGCGCTGGTGTTGCCGGTCGAGGCGCAGATGATCGCCTTGTCGCCGTGCTCGACGGCCTTCGAGACCGCCAGGGTCATGCCCCGGTCCTTGAACGAGCCGGTCGGGTTGGCCCCCTCCACCTTGAGGTAGACCTCGGCGCCGAGCCGGGCGGAGAGCACCGGGGCGGGCACCAGCGGGGTGTTGCCCTCGTGCAGCGTGACGACGGGAGTCGCGGCGGTGACCGGCAGCCGGTCCCGGTACGTCTCGATCAGGCCCCGCCACATGTCGCTCTCCTCGCCTCTGCCGCCCCGCCGTGCCGGGCCGCCTCGCCTCCAGGGTGACCCACGGTCCCCGGCCCGGGGCCGGCGCACCCGCGCCTAACCATCAGGCGAGACGCGATCGTGACCCGGGTCGCTCAGGCCCCGCCCTCCACCCGCAGCACGCTCGCCACCGACCGGACGTTGTCCAGCCCGCGCAGCTGCTCGACGGTGGCCGCGAGCGCGGCGTCGGGCGCCACGTGGGTGACGATGACCAGCTCCGCGTCGGCGCCGGAGGCGACCCGGCCGCCGCCCGCCGCGCCCTGCCGGACGGTGGCGATCGACACGTCGTGCGCGGCGAAGACCCCGGCCACCGAGGCCAGCACGCCGGGACGGTCGGCCACGTCCAGGCTGACGTGGTAGCGGGTCAGCGCCTCCCCCATCGGCCGCACGGCCAGCCCCGCGTACGCGGACTCGCTGGCCGCGCGCACCCCGGCGAGGCGGTTGCGGGCCACCGCCACCACGTCGCCGAGCACGGCGCTGGCCGTCGGCGCGCCGCCCGCGCCCCGGCCGTAGAACATGAGCTGCCCGGCCGCCTCGGCCTCGACGAAGACCGCGTTGAAGGCGTCGCCGACGCCGGCCAGCGGGTGGCTCAGCGGGATCATCGCGGGGTGCACCCGCACGCCGACGGTCTCCGCGCCGGCGGCGTCGCGCCCCCGGGCGGCGATGCAGAGCAGCTTGATCGTGCAGCCCATCGCCTTGGCGCTGGCCACGTCGGCGGCGGTGACCTCGGTGATCCCCTCGCGGTGCACATCGGCGGCGGTGACCCGGGTGTGGAACGCCAGCGAGGCGAGGATGGCCGCCTTGGCGGCGGCGTCGAAGCCCTCCACGTCGGCGGTCGGGTCGGCCTCGGCGTAGCCCAGCGCGGTGGCCTCCTCCAGCGCCTCGGCGAAGCCGGCGCCGGTGGCGTCCATCGCCGAGAGGATGAAGTTGGTGGTGCCGTTGACGATGCCGGTGACCCGGTTGACCCGGTCGCCGTGCAGCGACTCGCGCAGCGGGCGCAGCAGCGGGATGGCCCCCGCCACCGACGCCTCGTAGTAGAGGTCCGCCCCGCCCTCGGCGGCGGCGTCGTGCAGGGCCGCGCCGTCCTCCGCCAGCAGCGCCTTGTTGGCGGTGACCACGCTCTTGCCCGCCCGCAGCGCCTCCACCAGCCAGCCCCGGGCCGGCTCGATCCCGCCGACCACCTCGATCACCACGTCGACGTCGTCGCGCTTGACCAGCCCGAGCGCGTCGGTGGTGAAGAGCACGTCGTCGACCGGCAGGGCGCTGCGGTCCCGGCCGAGCCGACGCACGGCGATCCCGGCGATCTGCAGGGGCGCGCCGATCCGGGCGGCGAGGTCGGCGGACTGCTCGTGCAGCAGCCGCACCACCTCGCTGCCGACGGTTCCGCAGCCGAGCAGCGCCAAGCGCACAGGTTGGGTCATCCGACATCCAATGCGAGCAGGTCTTCTTCGGTCTCCCGCCGGACGATCAGGCGGGCCCGGCCGTCGCGCACCGCGACCACCGGGGGCCGGGGCACGTGGTTGTAGTTGCTGGCCAGGCTCCGGCAGTAGGCCCCGGTGCCGGGCACCGCGACAAGATCTCCCGGCTGCACGTCGGCGGGCAGGAATTCATCCTTCACCACCACGTCCCCGGACTCGCAATGCTTTCCCACCACGCGGGCGAGCGTCGGCGGCGCGGCCGACGCCCGGGAGGCCAGCGTCGCCGAGTACGACGCGTCGTAGAGGGCGGGCCGGACGTTGTCGCTCATCCCCCCGTCCACGCTGACGTAGCTGCGCAGCCCGTCCACGTCCTTGACCGTGCCCACCTCGTAGAGGGTGAACACGGCGGGGCCGACGATCGCCCGGCCGGGCTCGACGGAGAGGCGCGGCACGGTCAGCCGCTCGGCGGCGCACTCACCGTCGATGATCTTGCGGAGCCGGTCGGCCAGCTCGTGCGGGGTGGCCGGGTCGTCCTGGCTGGTGTACGCGATGCCGAACCCGCCGCCGAGGTCCAGCTCGGGCAGCTCGACGCCCCGGGCGTCGCGGATCTGCGCCTGCAGGGCCAGCACCCGCCGGGCGGAGACCTCGAAGCCGCTGGTGTCGAAGATCTGCGAGCCGATGTGCGAGTGCAGCCCCCGCAGGTCCAGCACGCCCTCGTCGAGCACCTTGAACGCGGCCGCCGCGGCGGCCCCGCTGGCCAGGGAGAAGCCGAACTTCTGGTCCTCGTGCGCGGTGGCGATGAACTCGTGGGTGTGCGCCTCCACCCCCACGGTGACCCGGACCAGCACCCCGGGACGCACGCCCCGCTCCCGCGCCAGCGCGGTCAGCCGGTCGATCTCGGCGAACGAGTCGACGACGATCCGCCCCACCCCCGCGTCGAGGGCCCGGGTCAGCTCGGCGACGGACTTGTTGTTGCCGTGGAAGCCGATCCGCCCCGGCGGCATCCCCGCCGACAGCGCCACGGCCAGCTCGCCGCCGGTGCAGACGTCCAGGTACAGCCCCTCCTCGGCGATCATCCGCACCACGGCGCGGCAGAGGAACGCCTTGCCCGCGTAGTAGACGTCGGCGTCGGTGAACGCCGCCCGGAACTCCCGGCAGCGCGACCGCAGGTCGTCCTCGTCGAGGACGTACAGCGGGGTGCCGAACTCGGCCGCGAGCTCCGCGACGCCGAGGCGGGCGACGGCGAGCGCGCCGTCGGCGGCCCGGGTGACGGTACGCGGCCAGAGCGCCGGCACCAGGGCGTTGACGTCGGCCGGGGGGCGCAGCCAGGCCGGCCCCCGGTAGCCGATCCCGGCGTGCAGCGCGCCGGCCTCGTGGGAGTGCATTACCGGCGCACGCTTCGTGACTGTCGGATTCGCATGCGACTACATCCGCTCGGGGGCGGAGACGCCGAGCAGCCGCAGGCCGTTGGCGATCACCGTGCGGGTGGCGTCGTTGAGCCAGAGCCTGGCCCGGTGCAGGTCGGTGACCTCCTCGTCGCCGAGCGGCAGGATCCGGCAGTTGTCGTAGAAGCGGTGGTACGCCCCGGCCAGCTCCTCCAGGTACCGGGCGACCCGGTGCGGCTCGCGCAGCTCGGCGGCCGTGGCGACCACGGCGGGGAACTCGGCGAGCGCCTTGAGCAGCTCGTTCTCCTTGTCGTGGCCGAGCAGCTCGGGCCGGAACGCCTCGGCGTCGCCCCGGGTCAGCCCCACCTCGGCGGCGTTGCGGCCCACGTTGGCGGTGCGGGCCGCCGCGTACTGCACGTAGTAGACCGGGTTGTCCCGGGTGGCCCGGGTCCACAGCTCCACGTCGATGTCGATCGGCGAGTCGCTGGAGTAGCGGGCCAGCGCGTACCGGGCGGCGTCCACGCCGATCGCGTCGACCAGGTCCTCCAGCGTGACCATCGTGCCGGCCCGCTTGCTCATCCGCACCGGCTGCCCGTCGCGGACCAGGTTGACCATCTGGCCGATCATGATCTCCAGGTTGGCGTCCGGGTCGTCGCCGAAGCAGGCGGCCATCGCCTTCATCCGGCCGATGTAGCCGTGGTGGTCGGCGCCCAGCATCATCACCACCCGGTCGAAGCCGCGCTCGCGCTTGTCGAGGTAGTACGCGCAGTCGGCGGCGAAGTACGTCCACTCGCCGTTGGACTTGCGCAGCACCCGGTCCTTGTCGTCGCCGAAGTCGCTGGTGCGCAGCCAGATCGCGCCCTCGGCCTCGTAGATGTTGCCCTGCTCGCGCAGCCGGGTCACGGCGTGCTCCAGCTCACCCCGCTCGTGCAGGCCCTTCTCGCTGAAGTAGACGTCGAAGTCCACCCCGAAGTCGCGCAGCGACGACTTGATCTCGTCGATCATCAGGGCCACGCCCTCGACGCGGAACACCTCCTGGGCGGCGGCGTCGTCCAGGCTCGTCACGTCGGGCCGGCGGTCGCGCACCGCGGCGGCGATCTCCGCGACGTACGCCCCGGCGTAGCCGCCCTCGGGAGCGGGCTCGCCCTTCAGCGCGGCGAGCAGGGAGCCGGCGAAGCGGTCGATCTGGGAGCCGGCGTCGTTGACGTAGTACTCCGTGCCGACCTGGGCGCCGGTGGCGCGCAGCAGCCGGCCGAGCGCGTCGCCCAGGGCCGCCCAGCGGACCCCGCCGATGTGCACCGGGCCGGTCGGGTTGGCCGAGACGAACTCCAGGTTGATCTTCTGCCCGGCCAGGGTCGTGCTCCGCCCGTACGCCGGGCCGGCCTCGACGATCGAGCGGGCGAGCTGGCCGGCGGCGGCCGCGTCGAGGCGGATGTTGAGGAAGCCCGGACCGGCGATCTCCACCGACTTGACCCCCGGCGCCCGGCCGAGCTGCTCGGCCAGCGCGGTGGCCAGCTCGCGCGGCGGCACGCCCACCTTCTTGCTGAGCTGCAGGGCGAGCGTCGAGGCGTAGTCACCGTGCTCCGGGTTGCGCGGTCGCTCGACGGCGGTGCGCCCGGGGAGCGCGGCGGGGTCCAGGCCCCGGTCGACGAAGACTGCGTGGGCTGCGGAGAGGACGACCTCGGCCAGTTCTGCGGGAGTCACCGAACCATGTTATCGGGGGTAGACTCGGGCACCCGGCGGCGACCCTGCGCGTGAACACGACCCGCCACTCCCTGACCGACCGACCTGACGAGGCACGATGAGCATCAGCACCCCGGGCGGCCCGGAGCGCCGTCCGACCGTGGTCACCACCGGCAAGAAGCCGGCGGCGGGCCGGCCGGCCTCCGGCACCAAGGCCGGGGACGGCAAGCCCAAGGACGCCCCCCCGCGTCCCACGGCCGGCGGCAAGGGCAAGGGCCCGCGCAAGCCGGTCGCGCCCGTGAAGGTCAGCCAGGGCCGGCCCTGGGGGCCGATCGCGCTCTTCGTCGCGGTCGGCGTCCTCGCCGTCGCGATCATCGGCTACGGCGCGTGGGCCGCGTTCCAGGGCACCAAGCCGTGGGAGGACCGGGCCGCCGACATCGACGGCGTCGTCAACTTCCGCAAACAGGACCCGGAGCTGGTCAAGGGCAGCAACCACCAGCAGGGCGCGATCAAGTACGCGCAGGCCCCGCCGGTGGCCGGCCCGCACAACGCCGCCTGGCAGAACTGCATGGGCGACGTCTACGACGCCCCGATCGCCAACGAGCACGCGGTGCACAGCCTGGAGCACGGCGCGATCTGGATCACCTACCGCCCCGACCTGCCCGCCGACCAGGTGACCAAGCTCAAGGGCAAGGTCCAGGGCCAGGAGAAGATGCTGCTCAGCCCGTACGAGGGGCTGGACAAGCCGGTCGCGCTGCAGGCCTGGGGATACCAGCTCAAGGTCGACAACGCCGACGACGGCCGGATCGACGAGTTCATCAAGACGCTGCGGGTCAACGCCTCGATCGAGGGCCCGACCGCCAACTGCGCCCAGGGCGTCACGGCCACCGGCACCGCGCCGCGTGAGCTCGGCGAGCAGATGCCCCCGCAGTAACACCGACACCGACGACGAGGACCCGCGATGACCGTACCCACGACCCTCGACCGCGACGCGGACGAGGCCCCGGCTCCCGACGAGGGCGGCCGGGGGCCCGCGCGCCGCTTCGGCCTGCTGGCCCTCGCCGCCGCCGTCGTGGTCGGCCTCCTGCTCGGGTACGCGGGCGGCCTGCTCACGCCGAAGCTCACCCGCCCGGGTGACGCCTCGGCGGAGGCGGGCTTCGCCCGGGACATGAGCACCCATCACGCCCAGGCGGTGGAGATGGGGCTGATCGCGTTCCAGCGGGGCACCGACCCCGAGGTGGTCAGCGTCGGCGGCGACATCGCCACCGGCCAGCAGGGCGAGATCGGCACCATGCAGGGCTGGCTGCGCTCGTGGGGCCTCGACCCGACCGGGTCGCAGCCCCGGATGGCGTGGATGCCCGACGGGGAGGCCGCGGTCCGCAACGGGCTGATGCCGGGCATGGCCACCCCGGAGGAGATGGCGAAGCTCCGCGCCGCCCAGGGCCGTGAGTTGGACGTCCTCTTCCTGCAGATGATGGAGCGCCACCACCTCGGCGGCGTCCACATGATCGACGGCATCCTCGACGTCAGCGACGAGGACGACGTGGTCAGGACGGCCCAGACCATGAAGAACACCCAGCAGACGGACCTGACGAACCTCAGGGCCGCCCTGAACCGCCTCAAGGGTTGACCCCGGGCGTCCCCTCCAGCCCACAAGGGTGACGCGGGGCTGCCCGCCAGCCCGCACCGGTGACCCGGGCATCCCGCCAGCCCGCCAGGGTGACCGGGGCATCCCGCCAGGAAGACCGCTCGTCGACTCGCTCGACGGGCGGTCTTCCTGTTCCCGCCGACCTCCCCCTGCTGGACTCCCGCACCCTTCCCTCCCCCTCCCCCCTCTCCCCCCGCAGGGTCAAGATCCGCGCATCTTCGGGGAAAATGCTGACTGAACCCCTGATCGAGCCAGCATTTTCGGGGAAAATGCTCGGATCTTGGCCGCGCGGCGGTCACCCGCCCGCACACCTGCGTCCGGTTTGGTGGTTTTGGGGTGTTTGTCGCAAACCAGAGGTTGATGGAGTTTTCCACCTACATATCGTGACCAGGTGGGATTCGTGCTCGTTGCGTAGGACGTGGGGGTTGCACTCAGAGACGCACGGCGCTCGGTCACCAGTTGGTGCCGACGCCACACCATCGGCGGTGACGGAACGGTGGCAGCCGTCCGTCGCGGACAGCGGCAGGGCGAGCCCGGAACGCTCAGCCGCGAACAGGAACTGGAACTGATCGACGTCCTGCGCGGCGTCCACCCCGACGAGTTCGGCCTGGACGAGGAGCTGTGGAGCCGGCAGAGTCTCACCACGCTGGTCCAGCGCCGCTTCGACCCGACGATGGACGTCGGGGCCGTCGGGGCGTACCTGCGGGCCTGGGGGTTGGGGCCGCGCGAGCCGCGCGAGCGCGCCTGCGGGCTCTGCGTCGGGGCGGTCGAGCGCTGGGTGCGCCTGGACTACCCGGCGATCACCCGGGCCGCCCAGGAGCACCTGGCCGAGGTCTACTGGATCGGCCGGATCCGGCTGCGCGGGACCATGCCGGCGGCCGACGTGATCTCGGCCGTCTCCTCCCGGGGGCGGGTCCGGTTCATGGTGACCACGCCGTCGGTCGACCCGCCGCTGCCCCGGGAGTTCGTGCTGCGGCTCAGCGGGGCCGAGGAGCACCCGGTGCACCTCATCGTCGACGGCTCCTGGCCGAAGAACGAGTGGCCGCGCCGGCTGCCCCGGCGGATCGCCCTGCACCCGCTGCCGAGCTGCGGGCGCGCGGTCGCCGCCTGACACCCTGCGAACGGACGGACGGGGTGCACCGGAGGGCGAACGCGGCACGTCGGCGGCCCCGGGCGAGGCGATCAGCGGATACCGATTCGGCGATCGGCGGGGGCGTTTGCTAGTCTTCTCCAGTCGCTGAGCCCCCGTAGCTCAGGGGATAGAGCACCGCCCTCCGGAGGCGGGGGCGCAGGTTCGAATCCTGCCGGGGGCACTTCACAGAACTCCAGACCAGTAGAAGATCGAAGAATGCCCCGGCCGAGCGGTCGGGGCATTTTTGCGTGGCTCGGCCCACGGGTGCCGAACGCGCCCGGAGCGCGGCAGCAGCGGACACCGCCCCGCGCAGGGCGTCCGGCAGCACGTCCAGCGCTGACCTTGGGGCCGCGCCGACAGAACCCATCTCGTTGACAACCTCACCAGTGTCCCAATACGCTTAACGTATCGGTTAAGTGAGGAGGCTTCGAGTGGCTGGCAGCGACCAGCTCAGCACGATCTTCTCGGCGCTCGCGGACCCGACTCGACGGGCGATCCTCGCCGAGCTGGCCGAACGCGACGCCACGGTCACCGAGCTCACCGCCCCGCTCGCCATCTCGATGCCGGCGGTGTCCCGGCACCTGAAGGTGCTCGAACATGCCGGGCTCATCTCGCGGTCGCGGTCGGGCAAGTGGCGCGCGAGCCGCCTCGAGGCTGCCCCGCTGCGCGAGGCGGCCGACTGGATCGAGCGCTACCGGCGGTTCTGGGACTCGTCCCTCGACCGCCTCGATGCCCACCTCGCCGCGGTGCAGGCCACCGAACGGGCGACGGACCGGATGGCCGAGGACCCCAAGGAGCTCGAATGAACACCGACAAACCGCAGCTCGTCGTCTCGCGCGTCTTCCACGCGCCGCGACAACTCGTCTACCGGGCCTTCACCGATCCCGACCACCTGGCGGCGTGGTGGGGCCCGACCGGCAACTCACTGCCGCGCGACGAGATCGAGTTCGACGTACGCCCCGGCGGCCATCAACGGTGGACGGAGGTCAACGCAGCCGACCCCGGCCTTCGCGTGCGCGTCCACGTCGACCTCACCGACGTCGCCGACGGCGAACTGATCGAAGGCGTCATGCACGTCGGTGGCCGGCTGCAACAGGGCCTCGAACCGTTCCAGACGAGACTCCGGGTCGAGTTCCACGACGAGGCCGACGGACGGACCCGGCTCGAGATCCGCCAGTGGCTCCCCGAACACCTGGCGCAGCCCAGCGGGGCGGGCTGGCACCAGGCGTTCACCAAGCTGGACGCCACGCTGAAGAACGTGATGGCCCACCACCGAGAGGCAGAGGCATGGCAAAGCTGATCTACGTCACGAACGTCTCGCTCGACGGCTACATCGAGGACGAGCACGGCTCCTTCACCCTGTTTCCGCACGACGACGAGGTGTTCGCGTTCACCACCGACCTCCTGCGGTCCGCAGGCACGTTCCTCTACGGGCGGCGACTGTACGAGACGATGGCCGTCTGGGAGACCGACCCCGCCCTGGCCGCCCAGTCCGACCTCACGGCCGAGTTCGCGAAGGTCTGGCACGCGCCGAACAAGGTCGTCTACTCCACCACTCTCGACGCCGTGTCGACCGCCCACACCCGGATCGAACGCCACTTCGACCCCGCCGCCGTACGCCAGCTGAAGGCCACGGCCGACAGCGATCTCACCGTGGGCGGCGCGCACCTCGCGACGCAGGCTCTCCAGGCCGGGCTGGTCGACGAGTGCCACCTGCTCGTCTGGCCCAGGCTCGTCGGCGGGGGCAAGCCGTGGCTGCCGGCCGGCACCCGCGCCGACCTCGAGCTCCTCGACGAGCGCCGGTTCGCCAACGGCGCCGTACACCTGCGCTACGGCCTGCGCGGACAGTGACCGACGACCCGGTCCGGCTCGCCGAAGCGTCGAGCCGGCCGGGTTACTTGGACTCGACGCGGCCCAGCGGGTCCCGGCTCGCCGCGAGCTGCGCCACCTCCGTCGGCCAGGCGGGATCCGCCGGGTCGAGCGCGCTGCGCAGGTACGCGGTGGTGAGCCGCCGCAGCAGCGCCACCCGGCCGGGGTGTTCGTCGGTGGTCTCCGCCGCCTCGTAGCCGGGGATGCCACCGAGGGAGTGCTCCGCGCCGAAGAGGGTGAGCAGGCTCTTCGGTCCGGGGCCGAGCAGGTACGGGTCGGCCGACCAGTCCGGGCCGCGAACGCTCAGCGCGGACTGGTCCCGGTCGCCGGCGACCACCAGCGCCGGGGCCGTCAGGTGCGTGAAGTCGGGGTTGAGGTACGGGAAGTGCTCCCGCGCGAAGGGGGTCAGGTCGTCGCCGCCGGTGCCGGCCGTGGCGAGGAGCACGCCGGCGGAGACGCGCGGGTCGGAGAGGTCCTCGCCCGTGCCCGCCGGTGGGAGGACCCGCAGGCCGAGCAGGATGCCGGCGGTCTGACCGCCGAAGGAGTGCCCGGCGGCGGCGATGCGGCCGTGGTCGATCCCCCGCTCGGCCAGGCCGGGCACGGCGGCGGCCAGCTCGTCGAGGTGGTCCAGGACGCGGGTCATGTCCTCGACCCGCAAGCGCCAGAACCGGCGCGCGCGGGGGTCGTCGGGGGCGAGGCCGAGCGTCCTAGAGTCCAGGTGCGTGGGTTGGACGACGACGAACCCCTGCGCCGCCCAGTGGTCGGCGAGCGGGCCGTAGCCGTCGAGCGACGAGCCGTAGCCGTGGGCGAGGAGGATCACCGGCAGGTTGCCGCCGGTGGTCGGCGCGGAGACTCGCACGTGCAGGTCCGCCCCGCGTCCGGGGGCGGGCAGGACGAGCGGTTTCACCGAGACGATCGGGGTGGCGGCGGGGCCGACGGCGGGGCCGAGCTGAGTCATGGCGGGCTTGTCCCTCGGGGTTCGCGCTGGATGTGGGTGGTACAACACGCAGGGACGGTAGGACCTACCGTCGACGTCAGAGGCAACCGGCTGTGAGGGGGCTCACGTGCGGATCGGGGATCTCGCGGCGCGGGCGGGGGTCAGCGTCCGTGCGCTGCGCTACTACGAGGAGCAGGGGCTGCTCAGCAGCAGCCGCAGCCCCGGCGGGCAGCGCGTCTACGTCGCCGCCGACGTCGAGCGGGTGCAATTCCTGCAACGGCTCTACGCGGCGGGGCTCTCCAGTCGCACGATCGTCGACCTCCTCCCCTGCGTCGACTCCCCGAGCGGGGCCAGCGCCGACGACGCCTGGGCGCGGATGGCCGCCCAACGCGCGCGGCTCGACGAGCACATCGCCGACTTGCTGCGTACGCGCGACGCGCTGGACGAGGTCATCGCCGTGAACCGGCGGGCCCGCGCGTCGATGACCCGCTGAGGCGGAGCCGGGCCGACCACGCTAGGGGTTGATGGGGATGCATGTCTTCTTGCAGACTCGGGCGTGGGGTGGCTCGTTCGCATCGACAGAATGGGGTTCACATGCCTGCGCTTCGTCGGATCTTCGCGGCCACCGTGCTGGCCACGACGGCCTGCGCGACCGTCGTGCTCGGCGCGACGGCGGCGTCCGCCAGCGAGACGAAGACCTTCTCGGGCACCGGGATGAACAACAATCCCTTCACGGCCCTGTACTACGCCGACGCCAACGCGCGCGCCCTGGCCACCGCCGACGGGTTCGACCAGGCCACCCAGTGCGTCGCCGACGGGCACTTCACCACCCGGCATTCCCTGGGCTACTACGTGGTGTACGCGCAGGTCCGCTGCACCCGCTGACCGAGCTGCACCCGGGCCCGGCAGGCACCCGGACCGACCCGCACCACCCGGCACGGCCCGTACGGCGGCCCGGCCTCGGGCGCGGGCTCCCCACGGAGCCCGCGCCCGAACAGTCGGTGCCGCCCCAGAGAGCGGGCCTCAGTTCCCCACGCCGAGGAGGGCCATCATCGGGGCCGGGTAGCGGTCGCCGCGCGCCGCGCCCGCCGGCACCGCCCGCTCGATCGCGGCGAGGTCGTCCGCGTCGAGCTGCACCTCCAGCGCGGGCAGCGCCTCGCCCAACCGCTCCCGGGTACGGGCCCCGACCAGCGGCACGATGTCCTCGCCCTGGGCGGCCACCCAGGCGATGGCCAGCTGCGCGACGGTGCAGCCCTTCGTCTCGGCGACCCGGCGCAGCGCCTCCACCAGGGCGAGGTTGTGCTCCAGGTTCCCGGCCGCGAAGCGTGGGCTCATCGCGCGCATGTCGCCGGGGCCGGCCACCCGGTCGGCGCGCCAGTGCCCGGAGAGCAGGCCCCGGCCCAGCACCCCGTACGCGGTCAGGCCGATGCCCAGCTCCCGCAGGGTGGGCAGCACGTCCGCCTCCACCGCGCGCACCAGCAGCGAGTACTCGATCTGCAGGTCGGCGATCGGGTGCACGGCATGCGCCCGGCGGATCGTCTCGGCGTTGACCTCCGACAGGCCGATGTGCCGCACGTACCCGGCGTCGACCATCTCCTTGATCGCGCCCACCGTCTCCTCGATCGGCACCGCCGGGTCGAGCCGGGCCGGGCGGTAGATGTCGAGGTGGTCGGTGCCGAGCCGGTTCAGCGAGTACGCCAGGAAGTTGCGCACCGCCTCGGGGCGGTTGTCCTGCCCGCCGAACTCGTGGCCGGGCCCGCGCAGCGCCCCGAACTTGACGCTGAGCTGGTAGCTGTCCCGGTCCCGACCGCGCAGCGCCTCGGCCAGCAGCAGCTCGTTGTGGCCCATGGCGTAGAAGTCGCCGGTGTCGATCAGCGTGACGCCGGCCTCCAGCGCGGCGTGCACCGTGGCGATGCTCTCCGCGCGGTCGGCCATGCCGTAGGCGCCGTCCGACATGCCCATCGCGCCCAGGCCGAGCGCGGAGGTGTGCGGTCCGGTGCTGCCCAGGGTTCGTGTCCGCATCGTGTGCTCCTTCGTCGTCGGTGTCGTCACCCACCCTGCGCCGGGCGCGGTACGGCCGGTAGCGGAGCGTTCATCATGGGAGCGCGCCTCCCTGGATCGACCCGGCGACCGCGAGGGAGCATGGCGTCATGCAGCGTGCCGAACTCGCCGACTTCCTGCGCCGCCGCCGCGAGGCGATCCGCCCGGCCGAGGTCGGCATCGCCGGCGGCCCTCGCCGCCGCACCGCCGGGCTGCGCCGCGAGGAGGTGGCCATGCTCGCCGGCATGTCGGTCGACTACGTCGTCCGCCTCGAGCAGGGGCGCAGCAGCCAGCCGTCGACCCAACTGCTCGGCGCGCTGGCTCGGGCGTTGCGGCTGACCGACGACGAGCGCGCCCACCTGTTCCACATGGCCGGCCACCGCCCGCCGCCCGCCGAGGGGCTGGCCCGGCTGGCCCGCGCCGGCCTGGTCCGCATGCTCGACCTGCTCGGCGACACCCCGGCACTGGTCCTGTCCGACCTGGGCGAGGCGCTGGCCCAGAACCGGGCGGCGGTGGTGCTGATGGGCGACTACACCGGGCTGACCGGCGACCGGCGTTACCACGTGTACCGCTGGTTCACCGACCCCGACACCCGCGCCGGCCACCCGCCGGAGGAGCAGCCGCACCAGGCCCGTCGGCTCGTGGCCGACCTGCGCGCGGCGGCCGGCCGGCGCTCGGGTGACCCCGTCGTCGCCGGGCTGGTCGACCGGTTGCGGGCCGCCAGCGCCGAGTTCGACCGGCTCTGGGCCGAGCACGAGGTGGCGGTCCGGCGGTCCGACCGCAAGACCCTGGTGCATCCTCGGGTGGGCCGGGTGGTGCTGGACTGCGAGACCCTGGTGACGCCCGACCAGCGGCAGCAGCTGCTGGTGCTCACCCCGGCCGACGCCGAGGCCCGCGAGCGGCTGGACCTGCTGCGGGTGCTCGGCGTCGAGGAGTTCCCGACGGACGCCACGCCGGCCACGGCCGCCACGGGGGCCACCGACGAGACGGACACCGGAGCACGGTGACGCGGCGGGCGGGTGGCCGCTCAGTCCGCGGCGCGGCGGGCGGGTGGCCGCTCAGTCCGCGGCGCGGCGGGCGCGGGCCCGGCCGGGAACGACACCGGGAGCCCCGGGCGCAACCGAGGGCTGTACCCGGCCACCACGCTCGCCGCGCCGGAACGGGTGGAGTCGACGAAGACCCGGCCGCCCCGGTCGGCGCGGATGAAGGCGGTGGTGGCGAGCGCCGGGTCGAGGCGCTCGGCGCGTACGGCCAGGGCCCGGGTGGCGGCGGCGGCCTCCTCGGCGTCGGTGGCCGGGTCGACCGGGACGAAGACGTGCAGCCCCTTCGCCCCGCTGGTCTTGACCGCCCCGGTGAGCCCGGCGTCGGCGAGCGCCTGCCGGACCAGCCGGGCGGCGGCCACGGCCACGCCGAAGGCGGCCCCCTCCGGCGGGTCGAGGCCCAGCACCAGGTGGGTCGGGTGGCCCGGACGGCCGGCGGTGGTCAGGTCGGGTGGTACTCCACGGCCCGCTGGTTGGCGAACCAGAGCAGCGTGCGCCGGTCGTCGCAGAGGGCGTACGACACCGCGCGGTGCGACGCCTCGGCCCAGACCGCCGCCCGGCGCACCCAGTCCGGCGTGTACTTCGGCAGGTTCTTCTGCATGAACGCCGGTTGCCCGCGCAGCGCCCGCACCACCGACAGCGGCCGGTCGCGCAGCACCGCCACCAGTCGCGGGTGCACCGCGTCGAGGTAGTCGACCAGGTCCCGTTTGGTGGCCCCGGTCCGCGGGGACAACGGTTGGTCGAGGTTGGTCAGCGACACCCCGTCCCGGGTCTGCTCCGCGCCGCTCATCACCCCACCCTGGTCGCCCGGCCGCGCGTCGGCAACCGGAACCGCCGACGCCGCGCCGAGCGGCGGCCGGGCGGCCCGATGTGGCGAAGCCCACCTTCCTGACCGATCGGTCAGCGCCTGACCGATCGGTCAGGCATGCTGGACGGCATGGCCCGAGCCACCCCCGAGACCCACGCCGAGATCCTCGCGGCGGCGACGCGGCAGTTCGCCGCGACCGGGTACAAGGGCACCTCGTTGCAGGACATCGCCCGCGAGGTCGGCATCTCCAAGGCGAGCGTGCTCTACCACTTCGCCAGCAAGGAAGCCCTGCTCACCGAGCTGATGGCCCCGGGGCTGGTGGCCCTGCACGAGCTGGACGACGCCCTCGTCGGGCTGACCGGGGCGGACGCGCAGCGCGTCGCCGGCGAGGGCTTCGTGGACCTGGCGGTGCGCTTCCGACGCAAGATCGCCCTGCTCCGTGGGGAGTTCCCCGAGCTGCTCCGGCAGCCGGCCTTCGCGGACGTGCAGCGGATCTCCGACCGGCTGATCGTGGCGCTGGCCGGCCACTCGACCCGCCCGGCGGCCCGGATCGCGGCGCTGGTCGTCCTCGCCGGGATCGCCGAGACGTGCGGCGAGTTCGGCGACGTCGCCGACGGTGAGCTGCGCGACGCCCTGCTCGGTTTGGTCCGGCGGGCGCTGGAAACCCCTGGACCGACTCCACCACCGCCCCACTCCCCAATCACCGAGGAAGACATCTGATGGCGACCCTGTTGTACCGGCTCGGCCGGGCCTCGCTACGCCGTCGACGGCTCGTCGCCGTCGTCTGGCTCGTCGTACTCGTCGGCCTCGGTCTCGCCGCGGCGACGCTGCGCGGCCCGACGGCCAGCAACTTCACCATGCCCGGCACCGAGTCCCAGCAGGCGATCGACCTGTTGGCCGAGCGGTTCCCGGAGGCCAGCGGGGCCACCGGCACCATCGCGCTGAAGGCCCCGGCGGATGGCCAACTGGCCACGCCGCAGGGGCAGGCCCTGGTCAAGCAGGTCACCCAGGAGGCGGCCACCCTGCCCGGCGTGGTCGGCGCGGTCGACCCGTACCAGGCCCGGTCGATCTCCCCGAACGGCCGGTACGCGCTGATCCAGGTGCAGTTCGCCGGCCGCGCCGACGACGTCACCGACGACCAGCGCGACGCGTACGAGAAGGTGGGCGCGCAGGCCGAGCAGCAGGGCTGGCAGGTCGCCCCGGGCGGCGAGGTGCTCAACGGCGAGCCGGAGATCGGCTCGACCGAGGCGCTGGGCGTCCTGGTGGCGGCGATCGTCCTGGTGATCACGTTCGGCTCGCTCGTCGCCGCCGGGATGACCATGCTCAACGCGCTGATCGGCGTCGGCGTCGGCATGGCCGGCCTCTTCGCGCTCAGCGGCACCATCGAGCTGACCAGCACCGCGCCGATCCTCGCCCTGATGCTCGGCCTGGCCGTCGGCATCGACTACTCGCTCTTCATCACCTCCCGCTACCGGCAGAACCTGCTGGAGCGGCACTCCCCCGAGGAGGCCATCGGCCGGGCAGTCGGCACGGCCGGCTCCGCGGTGGTCTTCGCCGGTGCCACGGTGGTCATCGCGCTGGCCGGCCTTGCGGTGGTGCAGATCCCGTTCCTGACCGTGATGGGTCTGGCCGCCGCCGGCACGGTGACCGTCGCCGTGCTGGTCGCGATCACCCTCGCCCCGGCCCTGCTCGGCTTCGCCGGCGCCAGGGTGCTCCCCCGCAAGCTGCGCAAGGCCGAGGCGGCGAACCCTGAGGCGGCCAGCGCGACCGACACCCCCGAGGCGGCGGCCGCCGCCGAGGACCGCAGCGGCTTCGGCTTCCGCTGGGCCCGCCTGGTGACCCGGCTGCGGGTGCCGGTGATCCTGGTCGCGCTGATCGGCCTGGGCCTGCTCGCGCTGCCCGCCCCCGACATGCGGCTGGCCCTGCCGGACCCCAGCACCGCCGCGGCCGGCTCGCCGGCCCGGGTGAACAGCGACCTGGTCCGGGAGGGCTTCGGGCCGGGCTTCACCGGCCGCCTCGCGCTGGTCGTCACGTCCGACTCGCCGCAGGCCACCGGGGCCGCCGCCGGGCAGGTCGCCCAGCAGGTCCAGCAGCTGCCCGGCGTGCTCGCCGTGGCCCCGCCGCAGACCGACGCCAGCGGGCGGACCGCGCTGCTCGGGGTCATCCCCAAGAGCGGGCCGACCGACAAGGCCACCGAGGATCTGGTGCAGGACATCCGCCGGCAGGCCGCCGACGTCACCGGCGCGGAGGTGCTGCTGACCGGCGCGACCGCCATCGGCATCGACGTGTCGGAGAAGCTCTCCGACGCCCTCCCGGTCTACCTGCTGCTGGTCGTCGGCCTGTCGATCCTGCTGCTGATGCTGGTGTTCCGGTCGATCCTGGTGCCGGTCAAGGCGGCGCTGGGCTTCCTGCTCACCGTCGCGGCGACGTTCGGCATCACCGTCGCGATCTTCCAGCAGGGGCACCTGGCCGACCTGGTCGGCCTGGACAGCCCGGGCCCGCTGGTCAGCTTCCTGCCGATCCTGCTCATCGGCATCCTCTTCGGCCTGGCCATGGACTACGAGGTCTTCCTGGTCTCCCGGATGCGGGAGGACTTCGTGCACGGCGACACCGCGCAGCAGGCCACCGTCAACGGGATGGGGCACGGCGCGCGGGTGGTCACCGCCGCCGCGCTGATCATGATGTCGGTCTTCGGCGGCTTCGTCTTCCTCGAAGACCCGATCATCAAGTCGATGGGCTTCGCGCTGGCGATCGGCGTCGCCGTCGACGCCTTCGTGGTCCGGATGACCATCGTCCCGGCGGTGATGTCGCTGCTCGGCAGGTCGGCGTGGTGGCTGCCCCGCTGGCTCGACAAGATCCTGCCGAACGTGGACATCGAGGGCGAGGGGCTGCGCGCCCACCTCGCCGACAAGAAGCCAGCCTGACCGACCCGGCCTTCGCCGGCCCCGTCCGCCACATCGGCGGGCGGGGCCCCGCCGCATCACACCCCCGCCGGGTACGTCTCCAGCTCGCCGGACGTGCGCAGCGCCGGCAGCGGGTGCACGGCGGTCGTGTCGTCGCACCAGACGAAGGCGTCGTAGCGCTCGCCGAGCCGGGTCGGCACGTAGTTGCCCCAGGACTCGAAGCTCGGGTCGTACACCACGCCGATCGCCCGGTGGGCGCGCTCCTCGCCGACCCAGCCGGGCTGGTCCGGGCCGCCGAAGACCAGCACCGCCCGCTGCGGCATCAGCTCGTGCAGCAGCCGCTCCACCGACCCGGACCGGGCCGGCGGCACCGCCAGCTCCCGCGCCGACGACCCCCAGCTCGGCGCGGCGATGGTCGCGCCCCGGTAGCCGCCGAAGCCGATCAGCACCACGTCGTGCGCCCCGTGCCGCTCCCGCGCGAGCTGGCCGATGTTGACCATCCCGTCGGCCGCCATCTCGGTGGCCCGCGCGTCGCCGACGTGGGTGTTGTGTGCCCAGACGACGCCCCGCGCCTGCGGGCCGTGGAAGGCCAGCAGCCGGTCCAGGGTGTCGGCCATGTGGGTGTCGCGCACGTTCCACGACTGGGGGCCGCCGGCCACCATCGCCCGGTAGTAGCGCTCCGCGCCGGCCACCACCTCCGCGTTCTGCACCGCCGAGAGGCCGTCCGGGCCGTCCGAGGCGGCGCGTTCGCGGGTACGCGCCAGCATCCGCACCACCTCCTCCTCGCAGCGGGCGGAGACGAAGCGGCTGGCCGACGCGTACTCCTCGACCCGCCGCCCGTACGGCTCGAAGCAGCGGTACGCCTCCTGCGCGGCCTCCAACGCGGCCGGCTCCTCCTCGCCCAGGTAGTCGAAGATCGCCTGCATGGACTCCCAGAGGCTGTAGACGTCCAGCCCGTGGAAGCCGGTCCGCTGCGCGGGCGGCCGGTCCAGGTTCCACGCCCGCAGCCACCGGCAGAAGCGGGCCACCTCGACGTTCGCCCACATCCACGTCGGCCAGCGCACGAACCGTTCCAGGGCGGCCTGCGGATCGGCGAGGCCGCCGGGGGCGGCGACGACCGAGCGGTGCACCCGCTCGCAGTCCGGCCAGTCCCCCTCGACCGCGACGAAGGAGAAGCCCCGCTCGGCGATGAGCCGCCGGGTGAGCTGTTCACGCAGCCGGTAGTAGTCGTGGGTGCCGTGCGTCGCCTCGCCGATCATGACGATCCGAGCGTCGCCGATCCGTTCCAGCACCGGATCGAAGTCGCTCGGCGTGCCGAGCCGCTGTACCCGCATGTCCGCGGCTACCCGACCCCCGCCGGGACAAACGGACCGGGACCGGGGCGACCGGAACCCACATGGCCGGCGGCGCAGCGGGTAGTCGGCGGACATGACGAGCGGTGCCGAGGAGTTGCGGGAGTACCTGGCCGGGCTCCACTACCCGGTCTCCCGCGCCGACCTGGTCCGCTGGGGTCAGGAGAACGGCGTCAGCACGGAGACGTTGCAGCTGTTGCATGCGCTGCCGGCGGAGTCGTTCGACTCCCCCGCCGAGCTGACCGAGGCCCTCGGCAGCATGGCCTGAGGCCGCCCCGGCTCCCGGCCGGCCCCTGGGCAGCAGGCCCGACCCTCGGCCGACCGCGTCAGGGGGCCAGCTCGACGGTGCGGGCCTCGGCGCGGGCGGTCTCGGCGGCGGCGAGGACGGCCACCACCTCCCGGCCGA
Source organism: Micromonospora sp. DT233 (assembly GCF_049841815.1). NCBI lineage: Bacteria > Bacillati > Actinomycetota > Actinomycetes > Micromonosporales > Micromonosporaceae > Micromonospora > Micromonospora sp. DT233. Next base: position 61,774 of record NZ_JBNCLB010000001.1, read on the forward strand.
AGCGGACGTCGCAGTGGTGGTCGCGGGTGCCGGCGTCGACCTCCTCGACGAGCTGGTCGATCGCGGTCGCCAACGCGGTCACCGGGCTGCCGTCGCCGGGCGGGGCCTGGGTGACGCCGTTCTCCCCGAAGAAGACGAAGTCGCGGGTGACCGCCTCGGGCGGCGCGTCCAAAGTCAGCGACACGGTGCTGGTCGCCCCGCCGTCGTGGGTGAGCAGCAGGTGGACCAGGCCGCTCGGGCCGTCGGCGGCGGCGACCCGGCTCACCCGGCCGAGCACCGGCACGATGATCGACAGGGCGTGCGGGCCGATGTCCCACAGCGCGCCCCGGTCCCGCCGCCACTGCGACCCGCCGTACGGGTTGCCGGGCTGGAAGATCGACGCGAACATCGTCGCGCGGGCGTGCTGCCAGCCCCCGGTCGCGGCGGTCGCGGCGAGGAAGCCGGTCACGTTCGGGTGGAACCGCTGCGTGAAGAAGACCACCGAGGCGACGCCGGAGGAGCCGGCGGCGGCGACCACCCGGTCGGCGCCGGCGAGGTCGAGCGCCAGCGGCTTGTCCAGCAGCAGGTGCCGGCCCGCCGTCGCGGCCCGCACGGCGATGTCGGCCTGCACGTCCGGGGGGAGCGCCACGGCGACCGCGTCGCAGGCGTCGAGCAGCGCGTCGACCTCGGTGAAGACGGGCACCCCGTGCCGCCGGGCCAACTCCGCCGCCCGGTCGGGGTTGCGGCCCCAGACCCCGGCCAGCTCGGCGTCGGGATGGGCGTCGATCGCCGCCGCGTGGGTCTGGGTCGCCCAGTGGCCGGTGCCGAACAAGCCGAACCGCAGCACGTTGACTCCCACTGTCGTCGTCGGCCCCGGCGTCTCCGGTGCCCGTGATCCACGCTAGTCGCCCGGCCCGCCCGGCAGGGGCAGCGGGCCCCCGACGCCCCGGCCGCCGCCACGCTGACCGGGGCGAAGGCGCGCACCACGGGGATCAGTAGGCTGTCCCGGTGACCGTGACTGCGACCCCGGTGCCGTCGATGACCAGCCTCGCTGCCGCCGGCTCGCCGGTGGACGGGGTGCTTGCGACGGCGACGATCGTGCTGTCGCTGGCACTCGCGGTGTGGGCGCTGGTGGCCTCGGTGCGCGACCGGCCGCCGGACCGGGTGCAGTTCGCCGGCCTGGCCGTGTTGGAGCTGGGCCTGCTCGCGCTCACGGCGCTCGGGCTGGTCGCCCTCGGCGGCGGCGAGCGGCCGGGCGAGCCGGGGGCGTTCTTCGGCTACCTGGTGACGCTGGTCTGCCTGCCGGCGCTGGCCTGGGTGCTGGCCCGGATGGAGCCGACCCGCTGGGGTTCGGCGATCATCTGCGCGGTCTGCCTGGTCACCCCCGTCGTGGTGGTCCGGCTCCAGCAGACCTGGGAGGCAGTCGGTGGTTGAGACGCAGACCCGCAAGCCGGTCACCAACAGCGGGCCGGGTCGGCTGCTGATCGCGGTGTACCTGATCTTCGCCATCGCCGCGACCTCCCGGGCGGGGTTGCAGATCGCCACGAAGTTCGACGAGGCACCGGTGGCGTACCTGCTCTCGGCGCTGGCCGCGCTGATCTACATCGTGGCCGCCGTGGGGCTGGCCCGCGCCGGTCACGCCGGCCGGCGGGTGGCGCTGGCCTGCTGCTCGGTGGAGCTGGTCGGGGTCCTCGGCGTCGGCGCGCTGAGCCTGGCCGACCCCGAGCTCTTCCCCGACGAGACCGTCTGGTCGGGCTTCGGCAACGGGTACGGCTACGTCCCGCTGGTGCTGCCGGTGCTCGGCCTGCTCTGGCTCTGGCGCACCCGCGCCCGCACGCCCTGACGCCCGGCCGAGGCTCGCTGCGGTCGGCGGCGCAGTTCGAGGACGTACGCCGCGGTGAGCGCCACGCCACGGTCGTCGTCGCCGGCCAGCTCCGCGAGGGCGGCCGTCGCCGTCTCGCCGGGGATCTCCGCGAGGGCCTGGGCCAGCCGCCGACGTACGGCAGCCTGGTCGCCGCCCGGGGCGAGGCGGTCGACGAGCCCGGCGGCGATCCGCTCCGCCGACGCGGGATCGCCCGCCAGCACGCTCAGCGCGTCGCCCGCCTCCACGTCGTTCGCCCCCGCCACGATCATGTCGATGAGCGTCGGGACCGCGTCGGCCCCGCCACGGGCCCCGAGCGCCAGCGCGGCGCACCGCCGGACCACCGGGTCGGGGCTGGCCAGGGCGGCGCGCAGCGGCCCGGTCGCCGCACCGTCCGGCAGCTCGGCGAGGGACTGCACGGCCCGCTTGCGCACCTCGGCGACCGGTGAGCCCAGGCCCTCCGCCAGCAGGGCCGCCCCGCCGTCGTCGTCGCTGGCGCGCGCCAACGCCCAGCGCAGGGCGCCGGCGACGTGCGGGCTCGTCTCGGTCAGCGCCGCCTCGACCAGGGCCGCCACCGGCAGCGGCACGTCCTGGGTCGAGGTCAGCGCCGCGCGCTGGCGCCGCCCGGCGCTCTCCGAGCCCAGCCCCTGCAGGAGCGCCACGACCTGGAGGACGTCGCCCCAGTCGGTGGGTTCGGCGGCACCGATCCGACTCAGCCGGGTGAGCAGCTCCGTCTCGGCCGCGATGCGTTCCCGGGTCCGGCGGATCAGGTCGTCGACGAGCGCCGACGGGGTGAAGCCGGGATCGTCCAGCGCCCGGCCGACCTCGCGCAGCGACAGCCCCAGCGACCGCAGGCTCTCGATGTGGAAGATCCGCCGGATGTCCTCGCCGGAGTATTCGCGGTAGCCGCCCTCGGTGCGCCCCGTCGGCCGCACCAGGCCGAGCGCGTCGTAGTGCCGGAGCATCCGGGCGCTGACCCCGGACCGCCGCGCCACCTCACCGATCAGCACCGTTGCTCACCCCTGCGGGTCGAGCGCGCCGAGCGAGCCGAGGGCGACGATGCGCTGCGCCTGCTCGATCGAGGCGTCGAACCCGGCGTCCGGGTCGCGCAGCAGCCGCTCCGTGGCGGCGGCGTGCCGACGTACCTGCGGGTCGGGGCTCGCCGTGGCGGCGTCCAGGAGCGGCACGACCGGCTCGCCGAGCGCGACCAGCGCCCGGCTGAGGCTCAACTGCGTCTCCCGCTCGCCGCGCCCGAGCTGCGTGGCCAGCACCTCGGCCAACCCGAGTTCTTCACCCTCGGGTACGAGCGCCACCGCCGCCCGCCAGGCGGTGCGCGCCACCTCGTCGTCGGCGTCGGTCAGCAGTTCCCGGGTGATCGCCGGCCAGGCCCGCCGGTCCCCGATCTTGGACAGCGTGTGCAACGCCTGGCTCCGGGCCTGCGTACGCTCCGCGCGCAGCTCGGCGATCAGCTTCGGGACCGTCAGCGACGGCTCGTGGCGCAGGAGCGCCCAGGTGAGCATCTCGCGCACCTGGAAGTCGGGCTCGACTGCGCAGCGCTCGACGAGCGGGTCGACGCACCTCGGGTCCGGGGCCGTGCCGATCGCCAGCGCGGCCCGCAGCCGCACCGACGGGTCGTCGCTCGCCAGCCCGCGCAGGGCGCGCAGCGCTTCCGTGTCCTGATTCGGCCCGGTCACCGGCACCACCTCCGCACCACAGTCAAGACCTTGTCACCGTGGCAATGTCAAGCGGAACCGCAGACCAGACGGCCAGCTGAGGCGAGCAGGCCTCCGCGCCAGCCCGTGATCGGTTCTCCATATAGGCCTATTCCGTTCCGAACGGAATCTGCGGATTTCCCGAACCGTGCGATGGGGGCGAGCTTGGTGGCGACGCGTTCGACCTGGACGGTGTAGGTCGGCGCGGTCTAGGTGATCACCGGCCCAACTCGCCGCGCAGCTCGGTCAGCGAAATCGGGGTGTCGCCGTCGTCGATGCGGGCCAGGGCTTCGCGGGCAGCGTCGACGTCTGCGGCGTCCTCGGCGCGTTCGATCGCTTCTGCCAGGTCTGCGGGGACGATGGCACCTCCATACCAGCTCATTACGCCGGTACTGCGTTGTATCGATCGAGCGTCGCCTTGGACGTCGAAGCCTCTTGGAAGGTCAGTTCCCACGGCCCCGTGTTGACGTCCATGTCCTTGCCGAAGCCCACCCATTTTCCGGCCAGCCGTCGACCGGTGGGCTCGGCCAGCAACTGGACCGCCCCGTGGTAGCGGGCACCCCGGTAGTAGCCGCCGGGGTCGGTCTGCTCCACCCAGGTACCGGTGACAACCGCGCCGTCCAAGGTGAGGTCCAGCGACAGCGACGATGTCGCCGAACCGGGCAGGCTGCGCGCGGTCAGCCGGTCACCGTGCTGAAGCACGACCACGAAGTGCTGCCCGGCGAAGGACTCCCCCCGGCCGCTGGAGTGGTACTGGTAACGGCTGAGCCAGACGCCCTCGTACGACCTGTGGCCCGTCGCCGGCTTGGCGGTCGGTGCCGGGGTGGCCAGGCTGGACAACGGTGAGGTCAGGTCGTGGCCGTCGCCCTGGTCGCTGACGACGTGGCTGTCCGGCACGGAGGCGAAGCCGAGCAGCGAGATGGGTAGGCCGGTGACGACCTCCAGCGCACGGGCGTAGAGAGGGCGCGGCGCGGCTGTCGCGCCGGACTCCCACCGCTGCACGAGTCTCTTGTTGGCGTCGTTGGGCTCGCCGACCCGGTGGCCGACGGCTTGCAGGGCACGTGCGAAGTCGTCCTGACTCATGCGCATCCCGGTGCGAACGGCGCGGAGGGCGGTGTTCGGAGCGGTCATGCCCGTCACGGTAGCGCCATGTCGCCGAAATGTCGCCGGATATGTGACCGGATTGTCGTGGCCCGTGTCGTCGCGGTGGGCGACGTCCCGACGTCATGGTTACAGGACGACGAGTCTCGTCGGCTCGAACCGGTACAGCAACCGAGTTCACCACCATGGCACTAACCGATGGAGGCGCGATGCGGCGTCATGACGACGAACCGGCGGCGTGCCGGAGCGAGCAGGCTCAGGCTGCGGAGCGAGAGGCCGCGAAGCTGCGCATTCTGGCGCTGGCTGAGGCGGAGCGGATACCGGTGGAGGAGACGACCCGGGCGGTGCCGGAACGGCGGTGGCGGCGTGGGCAGCGATGAACTCCTGCCCATCGGGCGGCGAGTGGCGTACTGGCGGGGGCGGCGGAAGCTGTCGCAGCAGGTGTTCGCCGATCGCCTGGGGAAGTCGAAGAGCTGGGTGGACAAGGTTGAGCGGGGCGTCCGATCCCTCGACAAGGTGTCGACCCTCCAGAACATTGCCGCCGTCCTACGTATCGACACGGCCGTGCTGTTCAACGGGGACACCCGGTCCGCCGAGGCGACCGCACGGGCCGTAGGCGTCGAGCGCATCCGAGCGGCGCTGTCCCGCTACGAGACAGCAATGCAAAGACCGGCGGGCCACCGCCCGGTGCTCCCCCCTGGACGGCTGATTCCTCAGGTAGCGCACGCCTGGACGGCCTTCCGGCACGCCCGTTACGAGCAAGTGATCGATCTGCTGCCCGACCTGCTGGGGGACGCGGAGCGCACCCACGCCGTTGGCCCTGAGGCGGGTCGAGTGCCGCTGGTAGAGGCGTATCGGATCACCGCCGCGCTGCTGGTCAAGCTCGGTGATGCCGACCTCGCCTGGTTGGCCGCCGACCGGGCGATGATCGCTGCGGCTGCTGACCGCGTGCTGGTTGCCGCCGCAGCGATGCAGCTTGGTCAGGCCTTACGCGCCTGCGGGTGGGCGCGGACGGCCAAGTCGGCGATGCTCGCCGCCGCATACCGCATCGCTCCGCCGGTGATTGAGTTCGGCCTCCCCCCGGAGCTGTCCCTGTGCGGGACGCTGCTCGTGCAGGCAGCGTTGGCCGCCGCCCGACTCGGGGACGGCGCGGCGATGGCCGAGCTCATCGATGAGGCTGCCGAACTGGCAGCCCGGGTCGGTGAGGGCCACGACCATTACCGCACCGGATTCGGGCCGGCCGCTGTGGACCTCGCCCGTTGCGTCGCGGCGGCCGAACTGGGCGACGTGTGGGAGGCGGTGGCCCAGCACAAGCAGGTCACCCAGCAGGACGGCTGGCGATGGCTGCCCCCCGAGCATCGGGCCGCCCATCTGATCGACGCCGCCCGCGCCTATCTGCACACCGACGACCCGGCCAACGCCGGGCGGCTCCTGGTCGAGGTCGATTGCACCGCCCCGGCCGAGATCCGCCATCGGCCAATGGCCCGGGACCTGCTGGTTCAGGTCGTCCGCGACCCGCGTGCCCCGGCCGCGGCCGTCCGCCTCGCCATCGCGCTGGGAGTGGGCTGAACGATGACCGGTCCGCAACTGTCCCTGGCGCAGATCCGCAACCGACTGGTCCTCACCGCCCGCACGATCCTCCGCCGGCACCTGCCGGGAAGCGACGGGCGCTGCCTGGCCTGCCGGATCCCGGACTGCCGGATAGCGATCGCCGCCCGCGATGTCCTCGACTCCGCCGAGAAGGTACGGCAGGGTCGCGCGCCGACCCCGCCCGACTCGAACGACCCGCAGGATTAGGGGTCATTCCGGCGGTTCGGCGGGCCGGCCCGCCGCTGGCTCGGAACCAGGCGGCGGGCCGACGCGGTTCAGTCCTTCGGGCCGCCGGCGACGTAGACGACCTGGCCGGAGACGAAGGATGCGCCCTCGCTGACCAGGAACGCGATGGTGTGCGCGACGTCCTCCGGGCGGCCGACGCGGCGCACCGGGATCTCCGACTCGGCGTGCTTCTGCAGCGCCTCGAAGTCGACCTTCATCCGGGCGGCGGTCGCGGCGGTCATGTCGGTGACGATGAAGCCGGGCGCGACGGCGTTGACTGTCACCCCGAACGGGCCCAGCTCGATCGCCAGGGTCTTGGTGAAGCCCTGCATGCCCGCCTTCGCCGCCGCGTAGTTGGCCTGGCCCCGGTTGCCCAGCGCGGAGGTGCTGGAGAGGTTGACGATCCGGCCCCACTTCCGCTCGACCATGTGCTTCTGGGTGGCCTGGCTGAACAGGAACGCCCCGCGCAGGTGCACGCCCAGCACCGTGTCCCAGTCGGCGTCGGTCATCTTGAACAGCAGGTTGTCGCGGAGCACCCCGGCGTTGTTGACCAGCACGGTGGGGGCGCCCAGCTCGGCGGCGACCCGCTCGACGGCCGCCTCGACCTGGGGCCGGTCGGCCACGTCCGCGCCGACGCCGAGCGCCCGGCCGCCGGCCGCCACGATCGCGTCCACGGTGTCCTTGGTGGCCGACTCCTCGATGTCGACCACGGCGACCGCCAGGCCGTCGGCGGCGAGCCGGCAGGCGGTGGCCGCCCCGATCCCCCGTGCGGCCCCGGTGACGATCGCGACCCGCTGCTCCTCGGACATGCCCCTACCTCCCGGTAACTTACGGCGACCACCGGAGCCTACCCAACCGCTGGGTCAGAACGCGTCCCCGCGACGCAGCCGGATCCAGCGGTAGCCGTACCCGGCGAGCTTCAGCGAGTCGAGCTTGCCCACCTCGCCGTAGCCCCGGTCGGCGAGCACGTCGATCGGCATGTCCGCCTCACCGGCGAGCGTGCCGAGGTCGACCTCCACGTCCTCGGTGCCGAGGTTGTGCAGGAAGACCATCGTGCCCGTCGGCCCGTCGGCGCGGTGGGCGAGCACCCCGGCCGGCACGGGCACGTCGATGTGGGAGGTGGAGCCGGAGCCGATCTCCGGGGCCTCGCGCAGCGTCCGGATCATCCGCTCGAACCACGACAGCAGCGAGCGCGGGTCACCGCGCTGGGCGGTGACGTTGACCTTCTCGTACGAGAAGTCGCCGGAGTCGATCACCGGGCGGACCAGCTTCTCCGGTTCGGCCGTGGAGAAGCCGGCGTTCGGCTTGTACGACCACTGCATCGGGGTGCGGATCGCCTCCCGGCCGGGCAGCGACAGGTCCTCGCCCATGCCGATCTCCTCGCCGTAGCGCAGCACCGGCGTGCCGCGCAGCGAGAACTGCAACGCGTACGCCAGCTCGATGCGCCGCCGGTCGTTGCCGAGCATCGGGGCGAGCCGGCGGCGGATGCCCCGGTCGTAGATTCGCATGGTCTCTTCGGGGCCGAACTCGGCGTACACCTGGTTGCGCTGTTCGGTGGTGAGCCGGGACAGGTCGATCTCGTCGTGGTTGCGCAGGAAGGTGGCCCACTGCCCGCCGGTGGGCAGGGTGGGGGTGTCCCGCAGCGCCTCGATCACGGCCTCCGGGTCCCGGCGGGCCAGGGCGAGCATCAGCCGGCCGTTGAGCATGAAGTCGAAGAGCATGTGGATGCGGTTGCCGGAGCCGCTGCCGTCGCCGAAGAACTGCGGAAGCTGGTCGGGCTCCACGTTGGCCTCGGCCAGCAGGACCGCGTCGCCGCGTCGCCACTGCACGTGCTGGCGCAGCTCGGTGAGGTATTCGAAGTCCTTCGGCGAGTTGGGGTTGCCCGGCTCGGTCAGCTCGATGATGAACGGCACCGCGTCCATCCGGAACCCGGAGACGCCGAGCTGGAGCCAGAAGGAGACGATCTTCTTGACCTCGTCGCGCACCTTGGGGTTCGAGAAGTTCAGGTCGGGTTGGTACTTGTAGAAGCGGTGGTAGTACCAGGCCTTGGCGGTGCGGTCGTAGCTCCAGGTCTCGTCCTGCTCGCCGGGGAAGACCATGCCCTGGTGCCGGTCGTCGGGCTCGGTGTCGGACCAGATGAACCAGTCCCGGTACGGCGAGTCGGGCGAGGAGCGGGCCGACTGGAACCAGGGGTGCTGGTCCGAGGTGTGGTTCACCACCAGGTCGATGATCACCCGGATGCCCCGGTTCTGCGCCTGGTGCAGCAGCTCCGCGAAGTCGCCGAGGGTGCCGAAGCGGGGATCGACGTTGTAGAAGTCGGTGACGTCGTAGCCGTCGTCGAGGTTCGGCGACGGGTGGATGGGGTGCAGCCACAGGCAGGTCACCCCGAGCCGGGCCAGGTAGTCGAGCCGGCCGATCAGGCCCCGGATGTCACCCACCCCGTCGCCGTCGGAGTCCGCGTACGTGTCGATGTCGAGGCAGTACACGACGGCCTCGGAATACCACCTGTCACCCATGTCCGGCTAACTTCTCCGATCCGCTTCCTCGCCAAACGTGAGCCGGGCCCGTGTCGGAGGACGCAACCTGCCGCCGTCAGGTGTGAGTTCGGCGGACCGGGGTACCACCTTCCGATCCGCCGGAACACCCCTGACGGCACCCCGAGGAAGGATCCCGATGGCTGAGGCCCAGAACGTCGACCCGTCGCAGTTCACCGGCCTGACCGGGTGGGTGGCCAGCGTCATCGACACGCTGGGCCCGATCGGGGTGGCCGCTCTGGTGGCGTTGGAGAGCATCATCCCGCCGATCCCGAGCGAGATCGTGCTGGCGATGGCCGGCTACCTCTCCTCCGCCGGCCGGTTCAACGTGGTGCTGATCGTCGTCGCCGCGACCGTCGGCTCGCTGGTCGGCGCGCTGGTGCTCTACTGGCTGGGCGCCGCCGTCGGCGAGCAGCGGCTGAAGCGGTGGCTGGACCACATCCCCCTGGTCGACTCGGAGGACCTGGAGAAGGCCGACCGCTGGTTCGAGCGGCACGGCCGGTGGGCGGTGCTGATCGGCCGGATGGTGCCGGTGGTGCGCAGCCTGGTCTCGGTGCCCGCCGGGGCGGACCGGATGCCGCTGGGCGAGTTCGTCCTGCTGACCACGCTGGGCAGCGCGGTGTGGAACGCGCTGATCGTCGGCGCCGGCTTCGCGCTCGGGTCGCGCTGGCAGGAGGTCGACAAGTACAGCGACTGGTTCAACTACGCCATCTTCGCGATCTTCGGCATCATGATCGTGAGCTGGGTGGTGAAGAAGGTGCGCCGCCGCCGCGCGCGGCGCGACCGGCAGTCCGTGACCGCCGGCCGCTGACCGCGCGCGTGGTGCGGCAGGTCGCCCGGTAGGTGGTGCGGCAGGTCGCTCAGTAACGGGCGGTGATGCTGGTGAACTCCCAGGTGTTCTGGGCGATGCCGGAGCAGTTCGCCACCACTCCCCCGCCGGGGCACGGCCGGTCGCGGTTGACGGCCCAGAAGGTGAACCGGGACAGGCTGCGGGCCTTCGCCCAGTCGCGGAGCTGCGTCCAGGTCGCCGCCGTGGTCAGCTCCTGCTGGTCGGAGAGGCCGTTCATGCCGGAGATGCCCATGTGCGCGTACGCGGTGGCGTCGGACCAGCCGAAGGCGTTCTTCAGCGCGGTCTTCAACCCCTCGGCGGCGTTGACGGTGCTCTGGTACATGTTCGCGCCGCCGCCGAAGTCGAACGGCATGATCGTGAACGTGTCGATGTTCGCCCCGAGCGCCGCGGCCTGATTGATCAGCCGGGTGCCGTAGTACGACGGCCCGGTGGTCGAGGTGCCGAAGGTGACGATGGTCTTGATCCCCGGGTTGTTCTGCTTGACGATCTTCAGCGCGCCGAGGATGCGGTCCTGCACCACCTCGTTCTCGAACTCGTCGCTGTTCTCGATGTCGATGTCGATGGCCTTCAGCCCGTACGCGTTGATCACCTGCTGGTAGGCGGCGGCCAGGGCGCTGGCCGAGGCGCAGTTCGGGCCGAGCTTGTTGCCGCTCCACCCGCCGAAGGAGGGGATGACGTCGCCGCCGGCCGCCCGGATCGCGGCGATGGTGGCGGCGTGCGCGCCGCCGGTGAGCGGGCCGCTGCCGTCCCAGGCCGGGGTGCAGCCGCCGCCGGAGAGGACGAACGCGATGGTGAACCACTTGACCCCGGTCGCGCTCATCACGGTCGACGGCGCGGGCGGGTCACCCCAGCCGGGGTAGAGGTAGGGCGCGGCGGCCATCGCACCGGTCCCGCCGGAACAGCCGGTGGTGGTGGCGGCCACGGCGGACGACTTCGCCGACTCCCCCGCCGAGTTGTACGCGGTGACGGTGTAGCTGTGCGAGGAGCAGGAGCCCAGCCCGGAGATCGTGGTGGCGGTGCCGGTGACGGTGGCCTTCACGGTGCTGCCCTCGTACACCCGGTAGCCGGTGACCCCGCTGACGGCGTTCCAGGCCAGCGAGACCGCCGAGGCGGTGGTGCCGGTGACCCGCAGCCCGCCCGGGGTGGCCGGGCCGGAGGGGTTGCCGCCGCCGGTGCAGGAGCCGCCGTTGACGGTGCAGTTGGTCGGGTCGCCGGTGCCGGCGACGACGAACCCGAACGAGGCGGTGCCGCCCGGGGCGAGGGTGCCGTTCCAGGACTTGTTGACGGCGGTGACGTGCTGGCCGGAGGTGGTCATCGTGGCGTCCCAGAACGATCCGAGCGAGCTGCCCGACGGCAGGTCGAACTGCACGTTCCAGGAGGCGATGCTGGCCGAGGTGTCATTGGTGACGGTGAACTTCGCCTCGTACCCGCTGCTCCAGCTGGAGGTGCGGACGAAGGCGGCGGTGGCGGCCGACGCGGGCGGCGGGGCCGCCACGGTGGCCGCGACCACGGCGGCGGCGAGCGCGACGGCGAACGTCGCCACGCGGGGGGTACGGAGTTTCACGGCGTCCTCCAGGGACCGGTGGTGGGGGTTGTTCCGCCCGAGGGGGTGGGCGGGGCCGCCGGCCGCGAGGGGGCGCGGGCCGGCGGTGGCGCGGGACGGTGCGACGGGCTATGACAGCGGCTCAGGGCAGGGTGGCCAGGTGGGGCTTGACGGTGCGGGCGAAGCCGTTGCCGTTGCTGACGTCCCAGTTGATCGACCAGGTCATCGCGCCCCGGATGCCCGGATAGGTGCGCGGCGGGCGGAAACTGCCGCAGTTGGTGCCCCGGGCCAGGCAGTCGAGGGCGGCGTTGACGACGCTCGGGGCGACGATCCCGCCGCCGGCCGCGCCCGCGCCGGCCGGCAGGCCGAGCCCGACCTGGTCGGGGCGCAGGCCGGCTTCGAGCTGGATGCAGGCGAGCGCGACGATGAAGTTCACCGTGCCCTGGGGGTACGCGGCGTTCTGGTCGCAGCCGAGCATCGCCCCCGAGTTGTAGAACTGGGTGTTGACCACGGTGAGGATGTCCCGGATGTCCAGGGCGAGCTTGAAGTAGCCGCCGGCCGGGGACTGCATGTCGATGGTCTGCGGGGCCATCGCGATGATCAGCGACGCGCCGACCTTCGCCCGCAGGGCGCGCAGCGCCTGGGCCAGGTACGTCGGGTTGAGCCCGTTCTCCAGGTCGATGTCGACGCCGTCGAAGCCGTACCGCTGGATCAGGGCGTACGCGGTGTCGGCGAACGCGGTGGCCGAGGCGGCGTCGTTCACCGCGACCCGGCCGGTCTCGCCGCCGACCGAGAGGATGACCTTCTTGCCGCGGGCGCGCAGCGTCCGCACGTCGGCGGTGAAGTCGGCGTCGGTGTAGCCGCCGAGCGATGCCGAGAGGCCGGGGTCGATGCCGAAGGTGACCGCGCCGGGGGTGGCGGTGGCCTCGGCGAAGGCGACGGCGACGACGTCGTACTCGGCGGGGACGTCGCGCAGCCGCAGCTCGACGGCGGGGTTGTCGAAGTTGTGCCAGTAGCCGGTGAGCAGGTGCTTCGGCAGGCCGGTGGGCGGCGGGGGCGTGCTGGTCGGCGGGGGCGGGCTGGTCGGCGGGGTGGTCGGGGGCGGAGTGGTCGGGGGCGCGGTGGTGGTCGGCACCGGGGTGGTCGGGGTGGGGCCGCCGCCGCAGGGCGCCCCGTTGAGCAGGCAGTTGGCCGGGTTGCCGGAGCCGACGACCAGGAAGCCGAACGACACCGACGCGCCGGGGGCCACGCTGCCGTTCCAGGACCGGTTGGTGAAGGCGTACCGCTGGCCGGAGTTGATGAGCAGCGCGTCCCAGTAGTTGCCGATGGTGGTGCCGGCGGGCAGGTCGAAGGCGACGGTCCAGCCGGAGAGCGTGGCGCTGCCGCCGTTGGTGATCGTGTACTTCCCCTCCCAGCCGGTGCCCCAGTCGGCGGTCTTGACGAAGGTGGCGGTGGCACCGGCGGCGAAGGCCGGCAGCGCCGCCCAGGCCGCCCCGACGGTCGCGGCCAGCGCCGTCACCAGGGCCAGAACAACGGATCGGGGACGTTTCATGCCACCCTCCAGGCCCGGACGGGCATCTATGGACATCAAAGTGTCCGCTTATTATTAGGACTGTTAACTGTTTTTGTCCAGGGGTTGCCCCGGCCCGGCCCGCCGACCCGTCAGCCTGCGGCCGGGGCGATCCCGTCAGCCCACGGCCGGGGCGGGGGCCTGCGGCCGGCGCAGGACCGCCTGTTCCAGCGCGGTCCACGCGGTGGTCGCCAGCAGGTAGAGCACCCCCGCCAGCGGCACGACCACCGCCACCGCCACCGTCAGGTACGGCAGCAGCGGGATCAGCCGGCCCAGGACGGCCGCCCCCGGCCCCTCGGTCGGCGTACCGGCGACGGTGCCGGCGGCCGCCGCCGCGCGCCGCGCCCGCCGCGACGACCACCAGGCCAGCGCCAGCAGCGCCGCGAGGAGCACCCCGAACAGCGGCCCGGCCGCCCCGCCCAGGCCGTCGGAGACGTGCCAGCCCAGCGGCACCCCGGCCAACCGCTCGTCGAGCAGCCCGGTCCCGCCGTCGGCGGTACTGAAGAGCCGGTACATGACCAGGAAGAACGGGGCCTGCAGCAGCGCCGGCAGGCAGCCCGCGACCGGGTTCGCCCCGGCGGCCCGGTAGAGCCCGAAGACCTCGCTCTGCAACCGGGCCGGGTCGTCGGCGTACCGGCGTTGCAGGTCGCGGACCTGGGGGGCGAGGGCCGCGCGACGCCGCTCACCGCGGACCTGGACCAGGGTGAGCGGGGAGATCGCCAGCCGGACGGCGACGGTGAACAGGACGATGGCGGCGGCCGTGGCGGCCCCGCCGGTCAGCGGGTGCAGCGTGTCGGCGAGCCAGGTGACGGCGGTGGCGGCGACGGTGACCGCGCCGTGCAGCGGTGCGAAGGCGAGCATGGTTGGTTGACCCCTTGGTCCGATCCCGGAGGTCCGGCCGGCGGCCCGGTGGGCGAACGCGCGGCGGGACGGATGACGACGGAACCGGCCGGGTGGCGGTGACGCGGCGAGCCTTCCGCCCACCGGTGACGCGGCGAGCCCTGCCCACCGGTGCGGGGGCGTGAGCCGCCCGCTCGCACCTGGCCCTCGCCCGGCGCAAGCCGGCGGGCCAGGGGTCGCTACCCGGCCGAGGGGGCCGCGCCCGGCGCGCGGGGTCGGGGGCGGCCGGCGGCATCCGGATCCGCCTGCCGGCAGACGCCGCGCCGACGGGCGCGTTCGCGCAGGCCGACACCGCGCCGCGCGGCGCGGGCCGGCGGGCCGGCGGCGGCACCGGGGGTGGCGGCCAGCAGCACCGTGAGCAGCACGACGGCGGCCACCGCCGCCCCGGCCAGCAGGTCGGTCGGGCGGTCCGTGAGCACGGCGAAGTGGGTGAGCGCGTACGCCCACATCCCCGTCAACACCGCCGGCAACCCCGCCACGCGGCCAGCCTAGAACCCGCCGTCCACCCCCGGGCCGGCTTCGTCGGCCATCCCCGCCGGGTCTCTTCGTCGACGCCCGGCGGAGGTCTGGGACACGCGCGTCGCTGGGGAGTTTTCCGACCCCGATGTCATGGGTACATGCCGGACAATCTCGTTCGCGGCGCGACGCCGCGGGCCGGCACGCGACGGACGGTGGGGGCGATGAGCAGTTCAGTGGCGCAACGGGAACCGGACTCGGCCTCGGCCGGCACCGACCTGCTCACCGTGGGCGTCGAGGAGGAGTTCCTGCTCGTCGACCCGCACACCGGCGCCGCCGTGCCCGCCGTGGACCTGGTCATGGAGCAGGTGCCCGCCGAGCTGCGCGGGCAGGTGGAGCGCGAGTTCCAGACCAGTCAGATCGAGATCGGCAGCCCACCCGGGCTCGAACTGTCCTCGATCCGGCACTCCCTCGGGGTGCTGCGCCGGGCGCTCTCCGAGGCCGCCGAGCGGGCCGGGGTGCGGGTGCTGGCCATCGGCACCGGCCCCGTCGACGGCCCGGTGCCGCCGGTGACCGACAAGCCCCGCTTCGACCGCATGATCGAACGGTTCCGGCTGCTGGTGCCCGGCCCCGGCAACAACGGCATGCACGTGCACGTCGGGGTGCCGGACCCGGAGACCGGGGTGCAGGTGCTCAACCACGTCCGGCCCTGGCTGCCGCTGCTGCACGCGGTGACCGCGAACTCCCCGTTCTCGGCGGGCGAGGACACCGGCTACGCGAGCTGGCGCTCGGTGGAGTGGGAGCGCTGGCCGTCGGTGGCGCCGACGCCGTACCTGGAGTCGCACGAGCACTACGAGCGGCTGATCCGGCAGCTCATCTCCAGCGGCGTGATGCTGGACGAGGGGATGCTCTACTGGTACGCCCGGCTGTCGGCCAAGTACCCGACGGTGGAGCTGCGCATCGGTGACGTCTGCCCGTCGGTGGAAGACGCGGTGCTGGTCGCCGCCCTGGCCCGCGCCCTGGTCGCCACCGCCATCGCCGACGTCGCCGCCGGTCGGCCGGCCCTGCGCACCGACCACCACCTGCTGGTCGGCGCGCACTGGCGGGCCTCCCACGACGGGTTGGAGGGTGACGCCGTGGACGTGCTCGACGGCGAGGTGCGCCCCGCGTGGGAGCTGCTGGACCGGCTCGTCGAACGGCTCGGGCCGCAGTTGGAGCGGCACGGCGACCTGGCCGAGGTGACCGACCTGCTGGGCGGGCTGCGCCGGCACGGCTCCGGGGCGGCCCGGCAGCGGGCGGTCTTCGCGCGCACCGGGAGCCTGGTGGACGTGGTGCGGGACGTGGCCCGGCAGACCCGTGGCTGAGCATGCGGGCAGCCCCGTGGCGGAGCGTGCCCGTCGGGTGGGGGCGCGGCGGCCGGTCGGGTCCGCCGACGCACGCGGCGTGACAGGATGGTCCGCGTGACGCAACGGTTGGTCGTCATCGGCGGGGACGCCGCCGGCATGGCGGCTGCCTCCCAGGCCCGCCGCCGCCGCCGCGACCGCGCCGACCTGGAGATCGTGGCGTTCGAGCGGGGGCACTTCACGTCGTACTCGGCGTGCGGCATCCCGTACTGGATCAGCGGGGTGGTCCCGGAGCGCGACCAGCTCATCGCCCGCACCCCGGAGACCTTCCGCGACGACTTCGACATCGACGTCCGGCTGCGGCACGAGGTCACCGCGATCGACCTGGAGCGCCGCGAGGTCGTCGCCCGCGACCTGGAGGGCGGCGGCGAGCTCCGCGAGCGCTTCGACGACCTGGTGTACGCCGCCGGGGCGGTGCCGAAGAACCCCGACTGGGCCGACCCGGACGTGGGCGGCGTCTTCGGCGTGCAGACCCTCGACGACGGCGCGGCGCTGCGCGACTGGCTGGGCGCCGACCCGGAACCCCGCCGGGCCGTGGTGGTCGGCGGCGGCTACATCGGGGTGGAGATGGCCGAGGCGCTGGTCCAGCGGGGGCTCACGGTCACCCTCGTCGAGCAGGCCGACCAGCCGATGGCGACCGTCGACCCCGACATGGCCGTGCTGGTCGCGAAGGCGATGCGCGACCTGGGCATCGAGATCCGTACCGGCGTCGCCGTCACCGGCCTCGACCAGCGCGACGGCCGGGTGCGCGCGGTGCGCACCGCCGACGGGCCGGTGCCGGCCGACGTCGTGGTCCTGGGCCTGGGGGTACGCCCCAACACCGCCCTCGCCGAGGCCGCCGGCCTGCCGATCGGCCCCTCCGGCGGAATCCGGGTGGACCGGCGGATGCGGGTCGCCGGAGTGCCCGGGATCTGGGCGGCCGGCGACTGCGTGGAGACCCTGCACCGGGTCAGCGGAATGCCGGTGCACGTGCCGCTGGGCACCCACGCCAACAAGCAGGGCCGGGTCGCCGGAATCAACATCGGCGGCGGGTACGCGACCTTCCCCGGGGTGATCGGCACGGCGGTGACGAAGGTCTGCGAGCTGGAGGTGGGGCGCACCGGGCTGCGCGAGCGCGACGCCGCGGCAGCCGGGTTCGAGTTCGTCTCCGTGGTGGCCGAGTCGACCAACCGGGCCGGCTACTACCCGGGGGCACGACCGATGACCGTCAAGCTCATCGCCGAGCGGCCGGGCGGGCGGCTGCTCGGCGCGCAGATCGTCGGCTGGTCGGAGGCGGCGAAGCGGATCGACACCCTGGCCGTGGCGCTCTGGAACGGCATGACGGTGGACGAGATGACCTCCCTGGACCTGGGCTACGCCCCGCCGTACGCGCCGGTCTGGGACCCGGTGCTGATCGCCGCCCGCAAGGCCGTCGACGCCCTCGCTCTCTGATCCCCCGTCGAACAACGGGTGCGTTTCTTGTCGCTATGGCGACAAGAAACGCACCCGATCCTGTTTCAGGACCTTTGTTGCGCACCGGAGGCCGGTTCGGGGCGGACGAGGCGGGGCGGTTCTTGGTGGGGTGGCGGGGTGCGGATGCCGGGGGACGACGCGTCGGGGCTCGACTGGCTGCTCTTCGAGCAGGCGGCGATGCTGACCTGGGGGCAGGCGGTCGCTGCGCTCGGCCCGTCGAGGGCCCGGCATCTGCTGGCTTCCGGCAGGTGGCACCGCGTCTGCCGGGGGCTGCTGCGGGCCGGCCCGGCGGACGCCCCGTACACCTGCGAACAGCATGCACGGGACGACGAGCAGGCCCAACAGCTCCTGGCGGCCGGCTGTCAGCAGCGCCGGGTGACGCCGGGCGAGCTGGAGACGGTGCTGGCCCGAACACCCCGCGCCCGCCGCCGGTCGCTGATCCGGCAGACCCTGCGGGACGTGGCGGGTGGCGCCGAGGCGCTCTCCGAGATCGACCTGGTACGGCTCTGCCGGCAACACGGCCTGCCGACACCGCAGGGCCAGCAACGCCGGCGGGGCGCCGACGGCCGGGTGCGCTACCTGGACGCGTACTGGCCCGCGTGGCGGCTGCACGTGGAGGTCGACGGGGCGCACCACATGGACGTGCGGCACTGGGCCGCCGACCTGCGCCGGCAGAACCGGGTCTGGATCGAGGGCGATCGGATCCTCCGCTTCACCGCGTTCGACGTGCGGCACCGAGCGGCGGAGGTGGCCGCCCAACTCCGCGCGGCCCTTCTTGCGGCCGGCTGGCGCCCGTAAGGATGCCCAACGCACATCGGGTGCGTTTCTTGTCGCCATGGCGGCAAGAAACGCACCCGATGATGACGTCGCCGTTCAGCGACCGGTTGCCGCTGCCCGCGCCGCCGCCGGGGTGTCGGCGGCCAGGGCCGCCTCGGCGATCCGACGGCACTCGTCCAGGGTGTGCGCGGCCAGCGACTCGCGCACCGCCGGGATGCTGCGGGGCGCCATGGAGAGGCTGGTCACGCCCAGGCCCGCCAGGACCAGCGCGAAGTGCGGGTCGGCGGCGGCCTCGCCGCACACCCCGACCGGCTTGCCGGCCGCGGCGCCCGCCGCCGCGCAGGAGGCGATGAGCGAGATCAGCGCGGGTTGCCACGGGTCGAGCAGTTCCGCGAGGTCCCCGCACATCCGGTCGGCGGCGAACGTGTACTGGCTCAGGTCGTTGGTGCCGATGCTGAGGAAGTCCACGTCGCGCAGCACGTGGCCGGCGCGCAGGGCCGCCGCCGGTATCTCGATCATGACGCCGGCGGTGGGCAGGCCGTGCTCGCGGCAGGACTCGGCGAAGGCGGCGGCCTCCGCCGCCGTGGCGACCATGGGCGTCATCACCCAGACCTCGGCGTCGGCGGACTTCGCCGCCGCCGCGATGGCCGCCAACTGGGTGGTGAGCACGGCCGGCGACTGCCGGGCCACGCGCAGCCCACGGATGCCCAGCGCCGGGTTGGGCTCGACCGCCAGGTTCAGGAACGGCAGCGGCTTGTCGGCACCGGCGTCGAGGGTACGCACGACGACCTTGCGGCCGGGCAGCGCCGCGAAGACCTCGCGGTACGCGGCGACCTGCTCCTCGTACGGCGGGGGGTCGGTGCGGTCGAGGTAGAGCAGTTCGGTGCGGAACAGGCCGACGCCCTCGACCTCGCCGGTGAGGTCGCGCACCGAGCCGATGTTGGCCAGCAGCGCGACGGGGTGGCCGTCGGCGGTCCGCCCCGGGCCGTGCGAGCGGGCGCGGCGTTCGACCTCCGCCCGGCGGGCGGCGTTGACGTCGGTCGCCGTCTCGGCGGAGACGCCGGCCGTCACGACGCCGGTCGCGCCGTCGAGGCTGACCAGCGTGCCGTCGGCCACCTCCAGGATGTCCGCGCAGCGGACCACGGCCGGGATGCCGAGCGTCCGGGCCACGATCGCGGTGTGGCTGGTCGGCCCGCCCTCGGCGGTGACCAGCCCGAGCACCAGGTCGGGGTCGAGCCCGGCGGTGTCGGCGGGGGCCAGGTCGCGGGCGACGAGCAGGTACGGGTGCCCCGGGTCCGGAACCCCCGGCATGGGCAGCCCCAGGCAGGCCGCGACGAGGCGGTCCCGCAGGTCGTCGAGGTCGCTGACCCGCTCGGCGAGGTACCCGCCGGCGGCCTCGAAGGCCGCCCGGTGCACCGCGAGCACGTCGGTGACGGCGTGCGGGGCGTCCGCGCCGCCGTCGATGGCGGTGTCGGCCGCGTCGACCAGCGTCTCGTCCTGCACCATCAGCACCTGCGCCCGCAGCACCTCGGCCGCGGTCGAGTCGCTGGCGGTGTCGGCGCGGCGGGTCAGCTCGTCGGCGACCGCACCGACGGCGGCGCGCACGGCCGCCTTCTCGGCCGCCGCGTCGACGGTCTGCGGGGCGGCCGGCAGGGCGGGCGGCGGGGCCAGCCGGTAGACCGGCCCCGCCGCTGCACCGGGGCTGGCCCCGATCCCCCGGAGTTCACGCATCGGTGGCGTCCAGGTCCCGTTCGAGGAGGTCGGCCAGCGTGTCGACGGCGCCCTGCGCGCCGTCTCCGTCGGCCTCCAGCGTGACCTCGGTGCCCTTCTTCGCGCCGAGCGAGAGCACGCCGAGCATGCTGCGGGCCGGCACTGGTTTCTTGTCCCCGGTGCGGATGGTGACCTGCACCGGCTGCTTCGCCGCCTCGGCGACGAACAGCGCCGCCGGGCGGGCGTGCAGCCCGCTGGCGGAGCCGACGACAACGGTCCTGGTGGGCACGGATCCTCCTACGGTTCGATCGTCACCTTGATCGCTTCGCCGCGCGCCACGATCCCGAAGGCGTCGAGGGCTTGGTCCAGCGGGAGGCGGTGGGTGATGAGGTCGTTCACCGGCACGGAGCCGTCGGCGATGAGCCGCAGCGCCTCCTTGTTGTGCTCGGGGCTGGAGCCGTTGGCGCCGACGATGGTCAGCTCGCGGTAGTGCACGAGGTTGGAGTCCAGGGAGATGACCGGCTTGTCCTTCGGCAGGCCACCGAAGAAGCTGATCCGGCCCTGCCGGGCGGTCATCTGCAACGCCTGCTCCTGGGCGACCCCGGCGGCCGTGGCGGTGATGACCACGTCGGCGCCCCGGCCCCCGGTGAGCTTGAGCACCGCGTCGACCACGTCGGTCTCCGCGCCGCAGATCGACGCGTCCGGCTGCACCAGCGCGGCGGCCAGGTCGAGCCGCTCGCGGTTGAGGTCCACGAGGAAGACCCGGGCCGCGCCGCGCGCCCGCGCCAGGCGTACGTGCAGGCAGCCGATCGGGCCGGAGCCCACCACGACCACGTCGTCGCCGGCGCCGACCCCGGCGAGGTTCTGGCCGTTGAGCACGCAGGCGAGCGGCTCGGCGACGGAGGCCTCGGCGAAGCTGACCCCGTCGGGGATGCGGTTGAGCCCGTCCACGGCGAGGACGTTCTGCGGCACCACCATGTGCTCGGCGAAGCCGCCGTCGAAGTGGTAACCCATCGACACCTGGTTCGGGCAGACGGTCATCCGGCCGCGCTGGCACTCGGGGCAGGTGCCGCACGGGATGGCGGCGATGACCTGGACCCGGTCGCCGGCCTGCCAGCCGGTGACGTCGGCGCCGACCTCGACGATCTCGCCGGCGATCTCGTGGCCCATGACCCGCGGCGGCACGATGTGGTGGTGGCCGAAGCGGGAGATCTTGACGTCGGTGCCGCAGGTGGAGCAGGCCCGGACGCGGATCTTCACGTCGGCGGGGCCCGGGGTGGGCTCCGGGGCGTCCTCGATGCGGATGTCACCGGGGGCGTGGAAACGTACGACCTTCACGATGGTTCCTCTTCAAGAATGGTGATGACTTCGTCGACGTCCGTCGAGTTTCGAAGCCGCTCGGCCTGGGCCGGGTCCATCAGCACCGAGGCGAGCTTGGACAGGATCTCCACGTGCCCGTCGCCGGCGGCGGCGATGGCGACGCAGACCCGCACGTCGACGCCGTCCCAGTCGACGCCGTCGGGGAAGCGCAGCACCGCGAGGGCGTCGCGCCGGACCGACTCCTTGCTGTTCAGCGTGCCGTGCGGGATGGCGACGCCCTCCCCGATGTACGTGGAGACGCTCTGCTCGCGGGCGAGCATGGCGTCCACGTACGTCGGGGCGACCGCGCCGATCTCGACGAGCACCGCCCCGCAGCGGCGGATCGCCTCCTCCCGCGACCCGGCCCGCTCGGCGAGCCGGATCGCGTTCGGGGCGAGCAGGTCAGCCACTCAGCTCACCGCCGCGCTGGACGGCGTTGACGACCTTGGTGACGGCCGGGTCGCCGATGAAGACCTGGATCGGCACGATCACCTTGTCGGGCGCGGTGACCCGGGCCCGGGCGGCGAGGCCCTGGTGGCAGACGATCACGTCGGCGTCGGCCGGGATCGTGTTGACCGGCGAGTGCTCGACGGTCACGTTGTTCTTGGCCAGTTGCCGGCGCAGTTGGCTGGCCAGCATCACGCTGCTGCCCATGCCGGCGTCGCAGGCGACGACGACCTTCTTGATGTCGGATCCGTTGATGGTGGGCATGTTCAGACCTCCAGTTTCGCCGGCTTATCGGTGGCCTCGGCCGGCAGCTTCGCCGACTTGTTGGCGGCCTCGTCGGGGTTGACGATGGTCTCCTCGTCGGGGCCGATCGGGTCCTCGGCGGGCTCGCCGCGACCGAAGCCGAGCAGGGCGGAGGCGACCGCGAAGGAGACCGCGGTGGCGATGAGGACGCCGAGGAGGACCCCGAAGTAGCCGCCCTTGGGCGTCACGGCCAGGTAGGCGAAGATGCTGCCCGGCGCGGGGGTGGCGACCAGGCCCGCACCCGTGATCATGAAGGTGCCGACACCCGCGGCGCCGCCGGCCATGACGGCCAGGATCAGCTTCGGCTTCATCAGCACGTACGGGAAGTAGATCTCGTGGATGCCGCCGAGGAACTGCACGATGATCGCGGCCGGGGTGCTGGCGCGCAGCGCCCGGGGGCCGAAGAACATGAAGGCGAGCAGCAGGCCGAGACCGGGGCCGGGGTTCGACTCGATCATGAACAGGATCGACTTGCCCTTTTCGGCCGCCTCGGCGATGCCGAGCGGGCCGAAGACGCCGTGGTTGATGGCGTTGTTGAGGAAGAGCACCTTCGCGGGCTCGACGAGCACCGAGGTCAGC
The DNA here is from genome assembly GCF_049841815.1 of Micromonospora sp. DT233. Taxonomy (NCBI): domain Bacteria; kingdom Bacillati; phylum Actinomycetota; class Actinomycetes; order Micromonosporales; family Micromonosporaceae; genus Micromonospora; species Micromonospora sp. DT233. Next base: position 84,125 of record NZ_JBNCLB010000001.1, read on the forward strand.
GGCAGCAGGTCGGCCTCGACCAGCCAGTCCACGCCCAGGCCGGCCTGCTTGGTCAGCCACTCGACCACGGGGCCGATGCCGAAGACGCCGCCGATGGCCATCGCGGCACCGATGATGCCGGCGCTGAAGTTGTCGACCAGCATCTCGAAGCCGGGGCGGATCTTGTTCTCGACCAGGCCGTCGAAGAGCTTGACGACGAACGCGGCCAGCGGGCCGATGATCATTGCGCCGAGGATCATCGGCACGTCGGCGCCGACGACCAGACCCATGGTCGCGACCGCGCCGACGACGGCACCGCGCTGGCCGTGGACCAGCCGGCCGCCGGTGTAGCCGACCAGCACCGGGAGCAGGATCTTGATGATCGGGTCGACCAGCCCGGCGAGGGTCCCGTTGGGGAACCACCCGGTCGGGATGAACAGCGCGGTGATCAGGCCCCACGCGATGAACGCGCCGATGTTGGGCATGACCATGGCGGCCAGGTAGCCGCCGAGGCGTTGCACGGAAGCCTTGAAGCCCTGACCTTGGGCCTGGGGTGTGTAGGAGGTCACGGGGAACAGCTCCTTCAGGAAAGAGGGCCGGACGGCAACAGGGGGAGAAGCTCGTCCGGTTGGTGGTGGATGGTGACGTGCTGGCGGAACAGATCGGTCGGGCCGGGCATCCGGCTGCCGGGCAGGCTCACCGCGGCGGCCCCCCAGGCCAGGCCCTCGGCGAGGGCGGGGGCACCTCGCGCGCCCGCGGCGAGGAAGCCCGCGAGCAGGGCGTCGCCGGCGCCCACGGTGCTGCGAGGGCGGGCCACCGGGCAGTTGCCGGTGACCACCCCGTCGGCGTCGACGAGGACGGCCCCGTCGGCACCGAGGCTGGCCACGACCGCGCCGGCCCCCCACGCCCGCAGGCGCTGGGCGGCCTCGACCACGTCGCCGAGGCTCGTCAGCGGGGCGCCGACCACCTCGGCCAGCTCCTCGCGGTTGGGCTTGAGCAGGGTCGCCCCGGCCAGGGCGGCCTCGCGCAGGGCGGGGCCGCTGGTGTCCACGGCGACCCGGACGCCGGCCGCCCGCAGCCGCCGGCAGAGCTGGGCGTACGCGTCGGCGGGCAGACCCGGCGGGACGCTGCCGCAGAGCACCACCCAGTCGGCGTCACCGGCACGGGTGAGCAGCTGGGCGGTGATCTCGTCGAGATCGGCCCCGCACAGCTCCGGACCGGGCTCGTTGACCTTGGTGACCGTGCCGTCCGGCTCCGCCAGGGTGATGTTGGAGCGGGTCCGTCCGGAGATCGGCACCGCGAGGACCTCGACCCCCTCCGCCTTGAGCAGGCGGGTGAGCTGGCTGCCCTCGTCGCCGCCCGTAGGCAGCACCGCTACCGAGAGTACTCCGTTGGCCAGCAGTGCCCGGGAGACGTTGACGCCCTTGCCGCCGGGGTCGATGCGGGCCGCGGCGGCGCGGATGACCTCGCCGCGGGTGAGCGAGTCGACCTCGACGGCCCGGTCGAGGCTGGGATTCAGGGTGACAGTGACGATCATGCTGTTTCCGGCTTTCATGCTCGTACCACTCGGACGCCCGCGGACTCCAGTTCGCCGACCAGATCGGCGTCCCCGCGGCTGTCGGTGACGAGCAGGTCGAGGTCGGCCAGGTCGGCGAAGCGGGCCAGGTAGTCGTTGCCGAGCTTGGTGTGGTCGGCCAGCAGGACCGTGCGGCGGGCGGCGCGGACCATCGCGCGCTTCACCGCCGCCTCCGCCGGGTCCGGGGTGGTCAGGCCGCGCTCCACCGAGACGCCGTTGGTCCCGACGAACGCGACGTCGACGTAGAGGTCGGCCAGGGGCCGCAGCGCCCAGTCGTCGACGGTGGCGAGGGTCTTGCCGCGCACCCGCCCGCCCAGCAGCAGGACGTTGAGGTTCGGGTACGTGCCGAGGGTCGTGGCGATGACCGGCGAGTTGACCACGACGGTCAGCTCCCGGTCGACCGGGAGGAGTTGGGCCAGCCGGGCGGTGGTGGTGCCGGCGTCGAGGATGATCGCGCCCTCCTCGGGCACCTCGCTCAGGGCGAGCTTGGCGATGCGCTCCTTCTCCTCGATGAGCACGGCGTCCCGGGTGGCCAGGGCGGGCTCGAAGCCGATCCGCTCGACCGGGATGGCGCCGCCGTGGACCCGGCGCAGCACCCCGGCGCGCTCCAGGATCGTGAGGTCGCGCCGGATGGTCTCCGGGGTGACGCTCAGCTCCTCGGCCAGGCCCGCCACCTCGACCCGGCCAGCGCTGCGGGCCATCCGGAGGATCTCCTGTTGCCGCTCTTCGGCGTACACGATGTTGTTTCACCGCCGTTTCATCTTTGCTTGTGTTTTGTTTACGCCCGGTTGAGTGGGAAGTCAAGGGGTGACCTGGGGAAACCCACACCGTCGGCCCGAGCGGGTGCGCCAGAATGCCCCGATGGGGACGACGATTCGGATACCGAACGGGCTGGCGTGGGTGCGGCAGGCGCCCGCCGGGCGGCGGTGGCTGGCCGAGCTGCCCGACCGGCTGGCGGAGTGCGTCGCGCAGTGGGGGCTGCGGCCGGGCCCACCGTTCCCGCAGGCGTACGCGTCGCTGGCGCTGCCGGCGCAGCTGCCCGACGGCACCCGCGCGGTGCTCAAGCTCCAGTACCCGGACGCCGACAGCGAGCACGAGGCCGCCGCGCTGGCACACTGGGCGGGCGACGGCGCCGCCCGGCTGCTCGCCCACGACCCGGGCCGGCGGGCCCTGCTGGTGGAGCGCTGCGACCCGGGTACGCCGCTGCACGCCGCCCCCGCCGACGAGGCGCTGGACGCGCTGGTCGGGCTGCTGCCCCGGCTCTGGCGACCGGCCGGCGCACCGTTCACCCCGCTGGCCGTCGAGGCAGCGGGCTGGCTGGAGCGGCTGCCGGTCACCTGGGAACGGGCCGGCCGGCCGTACGAGCGGCGGCTGCTGGACCACGCGCTGGGCCGGCTCGCCGAGCTGGTCGGCACCCAGGGCGAGCAGGTGCTGGTCAACCAGGACCTGCACGCCGGCAACGTGCTACGGGCCACCCGCGAGCCGTGGCTGGTGATCGACCCCAAGCCGCTGGTCGGCGAGCGCGAGTTCGGCGTGGTGGCGATCGTGCGGGGCCGGGAGCTGGGCCACTCCCCCGCTGCGGTCCGGCACCGGCTGCACCGGCTCACCACCGAGCTGGGCCTGGACGCCGAGCGGGTCCGGGGCTGGGCGATCGGGCAGACGCTGGCCTGGAGCATCTCCGGGGAGACGGTCTTCCCCCACCAGATCGAGACGGTCCGCTGGCTGACGGGGCTGACCTAGCCGGCAGGGCAGCCGGCGGACGGGCACGGCGGACGACCGCCCCACCTCGCCGCCAAGCAGGACGACCGTCCCACCCTCGCGCTCGGGCAGGAGAGGGCACCCGACCAGGCGGCACGGCCACCGCTGGCGGGTGGGGCGCCTACCGCTGGCAGGTGGGGCACCAGTAGAGGTTGCGGCCGGTCAACGCGCCCCGGCGGACCTCGTCGCCGCAGACGTGGCAGGGCTGGCCGGGGCGGCGGTAGACGTACACCTCGCCGCCGTGCCGGTCGACGCGGGGCGGGCGACCGGTCACCTCCGGCAGGTGGGCGTCCCGGACGGTGTCGATGCGGCCGACCGCGACGGCCCGGGTCATCAGCTCCACCAGGTCCGCCCAGAGCTCGCGCCACCGTGCCGGGGTCAGCTCCCGGCCGGGCAGCAGCGGCGGCAGCCCGGCCCGGAACAGCGCCTCCGTCACGAAGATCAACCCCGTGCCGGCCACCACGGACTGGTCGAGCAGCAGCGCCGCGAGCGGAGTCGGGCTGCGGGAGATCCGGGCGTACGCGCGGGCCGGGTCGGCGTCGCCGCGCAGCGGGTCGGGGCCGAGCCGGTCGCGCAGCGCCGCCACCTCGGGCGGGGTGAGCAGCTCGCAGGCGGCGGGGCCGCGCAGGTCCAGCCAGTGCCCGACGTACGACGGCTCGGCGCCCCGCGACCCGGCGCCGTCGCTGACCAGGCGCAGCCGCACCTGGCCCACGGGCGGGGGCGGCTCGCCCGGCCCGTCGGTGAACCTGCCGTAGAGCCCGAGGTGCACGTGCAGGGTCAGCTCGTGCGCGTAGTGGTGCAGCAGGTGCTTGCCGTACGCCTCGGTGTCGTCCAGCACGGTGCCGTTGAGCCGGGCCGCCCCCTCGGCGAAGCGCCCCTGCGGGCTGACGGCCTGCACCTTCTCGCCGACCAAGAGCTCGGCGTGCCGGGCGGCGAGGCGGTGGATGGTGTGTCCCTCTGGCACGGGTCCAAGCGTAGTCAGCGGCCGTCGCACGCCGACCGGCCGCTCCGGACCAGCCGCTTCCGACCGGCCGCTCCCGGCCACCGCCGCGCCGCCCACCGGGATCAGCGGGTGTGCTCGACGACCAGCTCGGCGATCCGGCCGGTCAGGCCGGGCGCGAAGAACGGGTGGTGCCCCATGCCCGGCACCACCGCCAGCCGCGCGCCCGGGATCTGCGCCGCCAGTGCCGCGCCGTGCGCGGGCGGGAAGAGCGGGTCCTGCTCGCCGTGCAGCACCAGGGTGGGGGCGGTGACGGCGGAGAGCGCCGCCCGCCGGTCGTCGGCGAACCGCCGACCGGCGAGGTCGTGCTGCAGCGCGGCGGCGTAGTCGCGGGCCCGCGCGTGGCACCGCTCGACGAACCGCCGGGCGGCGTCCTCGTCGAAGGGCAGCACGTCGCCGTTGAGCACCCGCCAGGTCCGCACGTCGGCGTCGACCCGCTCCGCGTACGTCTCCCGTGGCGCCGCCGCCGAGGCCAGCACGTGCGCCAGGAAGCGGGCCGTCGGCGGGGGAAGCTCGCCGGCCACTGGGGGCTGTCCCGCGAACGCCCGCGCCCACGCCGGGCCCGGGTCGTTCCCCATCGGCGAGGACGCCAGCGCCGTCAGCGTCCGCACCCGGGCCGGTCGGTGCACGGCGAGCCACTGGCCGATCGCCCCGCCCAGCGACGTGCCCACCACGTGCGCGGTCGGGACGCCGTGGCCGTCGAGGACCGCGACGGCGTCGGCCGCCAAATCGCCGAGGGCGTACGGGTTGGCGGCGAAGTCGACGCAGTCGGATCGGCCGGTGTCGCGGTGGTCGTATCGGATGACCTGCCGACCGGCGTCGACGAGTGCCTCGACGAATTCGTCGGGCCAGCCGATGCCCTGCGTCGCCGTTCCCATGACCAGGAACACGGTGGGCGCGCCGGGATCGCCGCACCGCTCCGTCCACAGTCGCAGTTCCCCCGAGCGCACAAACTTCTCTTCAACCGTCCACATACCGGGCACCGTAAGGGTCGCCGGGGCCGCCCGAAGCCGCTCCCCATTGCCGGGAAAAGCGACGGCCATGGGATAATGGAGAAGACGCCGACGGATGGATCCGTCGGTTTTCCTCGCACCTCCTCCAGTGGCATGCGTCGCTCGATCGGGTGATCCGGGTGTCGCGGAACGGGCATTGGGGTATCTCCCGGGCGTACCGCGTGGCTGCCGACTTCCCGAGCCTCCACGCATCCATCAGGAGGTGACGAGGTGAAGATTCCTTCGCTGCTGTCGCGCCGGAGCGAGCCGGCGACGACGGACGACAGCAACGGCGACGGCCGGGTCGACGGGCGCGACGCCGCCGCCACCACGGAGACCGACGGCCGGCGCGACGCGCCGCCGGTGGTCACCGATCGCGGTGCCGAGCAGACGACGTACCGCAGCGGCGCGACCGCCACCGACGACGAGCGCAGCGCCGACGCCGAGCGCCGGGCCGCGGAGCGGGCGGCGGTGGCCCGCGCCGCGACCGCCCGGCCACTCACCGGCGAGAGCCACCGCCCGGCCGACCCCGCGCCCGCCGGCCCGGCCCCGGTCGCCACCGGCGGGAGCACCGCCGCCACCGGCGGGAGCGCCGCCGGCACCGGCCCGGTCGCCACCGGCCCGGCCCAGATCCGCACGGACCCGGCCCCGATCGGCACGGACCCGGCCGGCGGACGCGCCGGTGATCCCGGCGCCGTGGCGGCCGCCGACCAGCGCGCCGACCGGGACGGCACCGGGGCCCGGCCGGGGCCGGCCGACCGCACGGACGCCGACGGCGAGACCCGGCCGGAGCCGGAGCCGGCGGTCCGTGGGCCGAAGCCCCGGGCCAGCCTGATCGCCACCCTGGGCCTGATCGTCGCCGTCGCCGGGGCGCTCGCGGTGCTGACCGGCACCCTCGCCGGGTACGGCATCGCGGTCGGCGCGCTCGGCGCGGTGCTGTCGGTCTTCGGCCTGCTGGCGACCCGTCGCCGGCACATCGCCGGCAAGACCGACGCCCTGCTCGGCATGGCCTTCGGCGTCGCGGCCGTGGTGCTGGGCGTGCTGGCGATGACCGGTCAGTTCGACTGGCCCACCACGGACGGCGACTGGACGCAGCGGTTCCGTGAGTGGCTCGACTCACAGTTTGTGGACCGCTTCTGACGGGCACCTTGCTCCTCGCCGGCGGTTCGCCGGCCCAGCCCGATCACTCTGGTGGTTCACCAGCCGGGCACCTCCTCTTTTTCGGGGGGCGGCGGTTCGCCGCCCCCCGAAGCACGTCCGGGCTCCGCCGCCCAGCAGGGCCCCGCCGGTACGCAACGAATCACCGAGCCGCGCCCGCTCTACGCAACGATCAGCCGATCGACGCAACTTCCACCGGTGGATCTCGTCCATGCCGGCGCATACGGTTGGGCGACGGCGTCAGCCCCGTGACGAGGACGGCCGGGGCCCGCCCGACCACTCGGGAAGCGGGACAGATGATCGTGGACGACATGCTGCGGACGCCGGGCGCGGTCCGGGACGCCGAGCGCCACACGGCGCAGAACTACCACCCGCTGCCGGTGGTGATCAGCTCCGCCGAGGGCGCCTGGGTCACCGACGTGGACGGCCGGCGCTACCTGGACTGTCTCGCCGGCTACTCGGCGCTCAACTTCGGCCACCGGCACCCGGCGCTGATCGCCGCCGCGCACGCGCAGCTCGACCGGCTGACCCTCACCAGCCGGGCGTTCGTCCACGACCAGTTCGCCGACTTCTGCCGGGAGCTGGCGCAGTTGTGCGGCAAGGACCTGGTCCTGCCGATGAACACCGGCGCCGAGGCGGTGGAGACCGGCATCAAGGTCGCCCGCAAGTGGGGTTACCAGGTCAAGGGCGTGCCGGCCGGGCAGGCGAACATCGTGGTGGCCGAGGGCAACTTCCACGGCCGGACCACCACCATCGTCAGCTTCTCCACCGACGAGGACGCCCGCGCGGACTTCGGGCCGTACACCCCGGGGTTCACGGTCGTGCCCTACGGCGACCTGGCCGCGCTGACCGCCGCCATCGACGAGAACACCGTCGCGGTGCTGCTCGAGCCGATCCAGGGCGAGCAGGGCGTCGTGGTGCCGCCGGAGGGCTACCTGCCGGGGGTGCGCCGGGTCTGCACCGAACGCAACGTGCTCTTCGTCGCCGACGAGATCCAGTCCGGTCTGGGCCGCACCGGGGCCACCTTCGCCTGCTCCCAGGAGGGCGTGGAGCCGGACATGTACCTGCTGGGCAAGGCCCTCGGGGGCGGGATCGTGCCGGTCTCGGCGGTCGCCGCGAACGCCGACGTGCTCGGGGTGCTGCGGCCCGGCCAGCACGGGTCGACCTTCGGCGGCAACCCGCTGGCCTGCGCGGTCGGCACCGAGGTGGTCCGGCTGCTGGCCACCGGCGAGTTCCAGCGCCGCTCGGCGGAGCTGGGCGAGCGGCTGCACGCCGGCCTGCGGGGGCTGATCGGCGAGGGCCTGGTCGCCGTCCGGGGGCGGGGGCTCTGGGTGGGCGTGGACATCGACCCGGCGCTGATGACCGGCCGGGAGGCCTGCGAGCGGCTGATGGGGCGGGGCATCCTGGCCAAGGACACCCACGGCTCGACGATCCGGCTGGCTCCGCCGCTGGTCATCACCGCCGAGGAGATCGACCAGGTGGTGGCCCAGCTCACCGCCGTGGTGGCCGGCTGATCCCGGCGTACGACCGGGTGGGCGGCGCGGGCCGATGCTCCGCGCCGCCCGCCGTCGTCCGCGCCGCCCGGCGCTAGGCGTGGGGCAGGCGCATCGCCATGGTGGGGGCCTCGGCCATCACCGAGGTGGGGGTGAACGGGGCGCCCGACGGCAGCTCGTCGGCGCGGCCGATCTGCACCCCCGGATAGAGCTCGACCATGTCGTTGGCGGAGAGCACCCGGGACTGCTGCGGCTTCAGCGGGATCCGGTCCTGCTCGGCCAGCGACCCCGAGGGCCGGATGCCCGACCCGTTGGTGCTGACGTCGGTGGCGATCACCTCGCCGACCCGCAGCTCGAACCGGACGTGGTTGCGGCTGATCCAGCGCCGCGCCTCGTCGTTGAGCCACTGGCCGAGCACGATCCCGCCCTGCTGCTCCGGTGCCCGCCCGACCAGCACCGCCTGCCCCTCGGTGAGCACGAAGCGGCGGCGGATCAGCCCGCCGACCCGCACGGCCAGCACCTCCGTACGCGGCCGTGGCCCGGCGTCACCGAGCCGCGCGCCGTGCCGGGGGCAGGTGGGCACGCCGTTGCGCAGGGTGGGCGGCGGCTGCCCGGCCGGGGCCCGCTCCGCCCGCAGGTCGGCGAACGCGCCGCCGCCCGCCGCACCGAAGAGGGCGCAGCCCGGCTCGGGGCAGCGCCACTGCCGGGCGAGCAGCTTCGCGCCGGTCGCCGAGCGGGTGCCGGCCACCGGCACGTTGCCGCCGCCGACGTGGGCGATGAAGACCGGCCCGCCCGCGCCGGGGACCGGGGCCAGCACCCGACCGGGCTGCTCGGCCACCCACGGGAACCGGCCGCGCAGGCCGTCCAGCCGGGCCCGGGTGAGCACCGGCAGCCCCAGCAGGTCGGCCAGTTCCAGCATCCGGTCGCCCGGTTGGTCCAGCACCTCCACCAGGCCGTCGTCGGCCCAGCGGCGGACCACCATCCGCTCGTTGGACGTCAGGTCGGCGTCGGAGAGCAGCGCCCGGGGCACGATCGCGTAGACCGGGACGCTGTCCTCCTCCAACTCGCGGGCGAGCGCGTCGATCACCATGCCGAGCCGCAGCAGATTCGCCGGCCGGCCGCCGTCGAGATCCTGGAAACGAATCACCTCGGCCAGGTCGAGGACGGCCCGGGCCAGCGAAGGGTCGGTGCAGACCCGCCCCTCGATGGCGTCGAGCACCTTGCTGATCTCGAATCTCATCGGGCACTCCGGACGATGTCGTCGATCCGCCGCGCCAGCTCCAGGTCGCGGTGGGTGACCCCGCCGGCCGAGTGGGTGACGCAGCGGAAGGTGAGGGTCCGCCACCGGATGTCGATGTCGGGGTGGTGGTCGAGTTGCTCGGCCACCTCGGCGACCCGGTCGACCACCGCGACGGCCGCCGGAAAGCTGCTCAGCTCGGCGGTGCGGCTGATCCCGGTCGGGTCCCCGGTCCAGCCCGCCAGCTCGCCCAGCCCGTCTCGCACCGCGTCGGCGGTGAGCACGTCTGCCATGGCCAGACCCTACCGCCAACGGTGAGCAGGGCGGGCGGCCCCCGTTTCGGGGGTGAGGGGCATCCCCCACCCCGGCCCGCCCGCCCCGCTCCCCCCCCCACCGACCGACCGGCGCTCCCCCCCGTCCGGCCGACCGCCGCTCATCCCATCCGGCCGACCGCCGCGCGCAGCCGGCCCAGGTCCCGTCGCCGCCGCTCGTAGGTGGCGGCCAGGCCGATCAGGGCCAGGCCGCCGGCGGCCAGGAAGATCCACCGGGGCAGCAGGTCCCAGCTGCGGGCCAGCTCGTGCAGCGCGAGGAGGATCAGCGCACCCCCGCCGAGCAGCACCGGCGCCTGCCAGCGGCGGGCCGCCCCGGCCAGCACCACGGCCAGCGCGCCGACCCCGAGCAGCAGCCGCCGCCAGGGCTGCGGCTCCGGCGCGAAGAGCACCGACGCCAGGCCGGGCAGCAGCCCGGCGGCCAGCCCCGGCCCGAGCGCCAGCCAGCTGTTCAAACCCGGCCGGGTACGCAGCGCCACCGCACCGGCGGCCAGGGCGAGCCCCGCCGCCGGCAGGGTGTACGCCTCCAGCAGCACCACCCCGCCGGCGGCCAGCAGCAGCCAGGTGCCGAGGAGTTCGCTGCCCCCGGCGACGCCCGCGAACGCCCACCGGCGCCCAATCGACTCGCCCCGGCGCAGCAGCCGCAGCCCCACGGCGGCCCCCCAGAGCACGCACCCCGCGGCGGCGTGCCGGGGGGACCCGGCGGCCAGCAGCACCGCCAGCAGGGCGACGGCCTGGGCGGCGACGTCCAGCGCCAGCCCTCGAGCCGGGTCCCGCCCGGCCGGCAGGGCGGCGGCAGCGGCCAGCGTCAGCACCGCCACGGCCAGCACGGCGAACGAGGTCGACCGCAGCGGCAGCTCCGCCGCCTGGGCGGCGGTCAGGGCGAACCCGGTCGCCGCGCCGACCGCCACCAGCGCGCCGCCCAGCCGGACCGGGCCGACCCGGCCGGCGACGGTGACCGCCGAGGCGACCACCAGCACCGCACCGAGGCCGAACAGGGTGCCGGCGCGGGTGGCCAGCAGCCCGGTCAGGCCGCACGCGGCGGTCACCACACCCACCGGCGCGGTGACCGCGACCAGCCGCGACGCGGGCGTGGCCAGGGCGGCCACCAGCAGCGCGGCCAGCCCGCCGAGCAGGAGGACCGTCGGCACCACCGGCCACGGCGTGCCCGCCGCGACCAGCAGCACCGGCAGCGCCGCCGCGACGAAGGGCAGCGCCGCCAGCGACATGCCACCCAGGACCGTCCGGGGCCGCCGCAGCCCGAGCGGCGGCCCGCCCGCCGGCAGCGGGTGCTCCCCGCCCGGGTACGGGCCGGTCGGTTCCGGTGCCCGGCGGCCGGACGTCCGACCGACCAGCGCGGCGGCCAGCGCGAGCACGAGCAGGGCCACCCCGGTCACGGTGGCGGCGGGCGGCGGCGTGCCGCTCGGCGCACCCGACCAGGGCAGGGCGGGCCCACCGTGCGGGGCGACCAGCGCCACCGCCACCGCCGGGGCGCAGGCCAGCAGCGCGACGACGAGCAGCCCGATGCCGGTCGCCTCGGTGGCGCCCGCCGGGCGGGTGCCCGGCCCGCCGAGCACCGTCAGCAGCACCGCCAGCGCGGCGTAGAGCGTCACCGGTTCGTCGGCCCGTACGACCAGCGGTGCGAGCCCGGCCAGCACCGTCACGGCGGCGAAGGCGACCGAGGCGTACCCGGTCAGCTCCGGCCACCGGCGGCGGACCGCGAGCAGGGCGACCAGCGGCAGTACGACGGCGGCCAGGGCGACCCGGGCCTGCCACCAGGGCGGTGCCCCGGCCGCGAAGGCCGCCACGGTCACGGCGGCGGGGGCGGCCAGCAGCGCCACGGCCAGGGCCGTGCCGGCGACCCCCCGGCCGACGCCGCCGGCCCGCCGGCCCCACCCCGCGACCGCCGCACCGAGCAGCGCGACCGCGCCGAGCAGGACCGCCTCCCCCGCCGGGGTGGCCAGGCCGGTCAGCAGCGCGTGCCCGACCAGCGCCGCCCCGGCGGCCACCGCCGCCGGGGCCTCCCACCAGCGCCGGGCCCGGACGACGGCGGCCAGCAGCAGCGCCGTCCCGACGGCCAGGTCGGCGGCGGGCACCGCCGGCCACGGCACCGCCCCCACGCCGCCGAGCGCGAGCGTGCCCAGCCCGACCGCGACGGCCCCGGTGACCGGCCACAGCGCCCGGGGCAGCAGCGCCCCCAGCGCCACCGCCGACAGCGCCACCGCGACCGGGACCTGCCACCCCCAGGGCAGGTCCGGCCCGGCCTCGACGCCCTGCCACGGCGGCAGCGCCCGGCCCGCCACCATCCCGCCGACCACGACGGCCAGCAGCGCGGCGAGGCCGCCGAACCCGGCGGCCACCGCCAGCGCGCCCGCGCGCGGGCCGGGCCCGACCCGGCGGGGCAGCAGCCGGACCGCGCCGGCCAGCGCGAGGGCGATCAGCGCCGTCGCCACCGTCAGCAGTCCCGCGCGCGACTCCGCCACCGGCCGCAGCAGCGCCAGCCCGAGCACCGGGACGACCAGCCCGGCCGCGACCGCCCGGAACAGCCGGTCGCGGGCGACCAGGGCCGCGCCGAGCAGCGTCAGGGACACCAGCAGCAGCGGCGCCCCGGCCAGCAGCGGCGAGCCGGCGGCCCGCCCCTGGGCCAGCGGCACCAGCGCGCAACCCGCCGCCTCGGCCAGCGCGACGCCGTAGCCCAGCCAGGCGAGCACCCGCCCCGCGACGACGGCCGACCCCCCGGCGGCCGTCGTCGCGGGAGCAGGTGGCCCCACCGGGCCCGGCGCCCCCACCGGACCCGACACGGGACCACCCGCCGCAGCCGGCGTCCCCGCCGGCGACGGGCCGCCCGCCGGCGCCGAGGCTCCCGCCGGGAGCGGGCCGCGCGCCGCAGGCCGCGACCGCGCCGCAGCCGGGCCACGGCGCAGGACGGCGACCACGGCCAGGTTCAGCGCCGCCACGCCGACGCCGACCAGCGTCCAGCCGGCCGGCGACGGGTGGGCCGGCCCGACCAGCAGGGGCAGCACCGGCTGCACGGTGAGCAGCGCCGCGAACCACGGCACGGTCAGCCGGGTCAGCCGGCCGTAGCCGGCCGCCACCGCCGCGCCGGCCACCCCGACCAGCGCGGCGTAGCGGGCCCCCGACCAGCCGGTCACCCCGAACAGGTCCACCGACCAGGCGGCGTACCCGTCGAGCAGCACCAGCAGCAGCCCCACCGCGGCGAACGTCTCGGCGGTGCCGCGCAGCGCCCGCCGGGCCAGCACCGGCGGCGCGGCCAGGGCGAGCGCGGTGAACGCGCAGAGGATCAGCGCCCGGCCGACGATCCCCACCGACGCCCAGGCGACCGCGGTGAAGACCACGGCGGCGGTGCCGAGCAGCAGCCCACCGAGGACGAAGAGCAGGCCCTGCACCGTCCGGGTGGAGGTCTCCGCGCCACCCACCGGGGCGTACGACGGCGACGCCGGGGCGTACGAAGGCGACGCCGGCCCGGCCGGCCGCACCGCCGGCATCGGCCGGATCGGACCGCTCGTCGCGGCGGCCACCCCCGCCGGGGCACCCGGCTGGGCGGGGGCGGCAGCGGCAGGCCGGGCGGGGGCGGCCGACCGGGCGGGGGCGGGAACTACCGCCCGCACCCGTGCCGCCAGCTCCGCGCGACGGTCCTGCGCCACGCGCACCGCAGCGGCCAGTTCGAGGTACGCCCGGCGGGCCTGATCCGTCCGCCCGGTGAGCGCGACGATCTCCCGGTCGAGCCGGATCACCTCGGCCGCAGCCGGATCGGGTGCCCGCCCGCAGCGGCGGCAGCCGACGCTCAGGTCGGCCGGCCCGCCACACCCCGGGCAGGGGTAGCCGTTCGTCTCCACCCGGCCATCATGCCGACCGTGATCAACTGAGCCCAGAGTGCGCGTACTCAGGGACGGGTCTGCTCGTGCACCCACGTCGAGTAGTCCGGGTTGCCGCTCTCCACCCGGCTGACCAGGATCTCCGGCACCTCGTACGGGTGGTGGGCGCGGATCTGGTCGACCAGGGCCGTGACCCGGTCGGGTGCGGTCTTGAACAGCACCGACCACTCGGAGCTCGTCTCCACCGCCGACCGCCACCAGTAGGTGCTGTCCACCTGCCCGCCCACCTGGGCGCAGGCGGCGAGCCGGCCGGCGACCGCGGCCGCCGCCAACACGTCCGCCACCGCGCGGCTGTCCACCACGGTCGTCACCACGCTGATCTGTTCCACGAGCGCACCCTACGCGGCGCCTGCACCGTCGCGGTGGGCCGCGATCCACTCGTCGATCCGGGCCCACCAGTCGAAGAGCCAGTCGATGCGCTCCTGCTTGCCGGTGGGGACGTCCTCGGGCGGCACGGACCAGAACCGCATCACGATCCGCTTGTCCATCGGCAGCTCCCGCCAGATGTCGGCGACGGTGAGCATCCGGTCCAGCCCGGTGTGCGCCACGAAGATCACCCCGGCGTCCGGGGCGGCGTCCAGGGCGGCCAGCAGCCCGCCGGGCTGCGGGGCGAGCACATGCTGCATCCGTTCCGCCCGCAGCGCCATCCGTTCCAGGCCGAGCGAGCGGAGCCGGGCGATGGCCCGCACCCGGCGGCGCGGGGTGAAGTTGCCGCCCTCCGGGAAGATCACGAACGCGTCGTTGTCGTCCAGGCCGGTGGCAAGGTGCCGGATCTGGGCGGTCACCGACTCCTGCCGGTCCGAGCGGGGCGCGATGAAGCGGCTCGGCAGCCGGTTGAGCAGCACGTCGATCGCCGGGTCCCACTGCAGGCTGTCCTTGAGCACGATGCGGGGCTCCCGGTGGAACCAGTTGACCAGCGCGTGGATCAGGATGAACGAGTCGCCGGGGCCGGCGTGCCGGCAGAGCACCAGCTCCGGCCGGCCGGGCAGGGCGGTGTCCGGGTCGGTGCCGACCACGTCGATGCTCAGCCGCAGCGTCCACCGGGCCTGCCAGAAGAAGACCCGCAGGAAGTGGCCGGCCAGCACGTAGTGCGCCCGCTGGAAGGTCGGCGTCCGCTTCCACGCCCCGAAGCCCGAGGCCAGCCAGAGGCCGAAGAGGGCGAGCAGCGCGGCGGCGTCCCAGACCAGGTAGAGGCAGCCGATCCAGAGCAGGCGCAGCGGTCGTAGCCGCCCCGGCACCAGGGGGGACAACGCCAGCGCGGCGAACGCCCAGACCGGCAGGGTGGTCACCACCAGGATCGCGAGCAGCACCACGCCGGGGGCCAGCAGCAACCGGCGCAGCCACCGAGGGGGCAGCGGCATCAGTTCAGTTCTCCAGGTTGGTCGCCAGGTAGCGGCGCGACGCGGTGTAGGCGCGGCTGATCCGTCGTCCCACCGCCGCCATGTCCCGGTACGCCCACGGGCTGTCGTCGCGCGGCTCCAGCCCGCCGGTGGGCAGCACGTGCACCTCCACGCCCTCGGGCAGCGCCGCCATCTCCCGGGCGAACCGGTGCCGGCGGGCGATCTCGAACGCCACCTGGGCCACCTCCCACGGCCGGCGCGGCGGGGTCAGCTCCCGTTCGATGCGCCCCACCTGGAGGACGAAGATCCGCCGCGCCCCGGCCGCGACCGCCTCGCCGATCGGGATGGAGTTGACGATCCCGCCGTCGATGTAGTGCTGTCCGTCCAGTTCGGTCGGTGGGAGCAGCCCCGGCACGGAGGCGGAGGCGAGCACGGCCGGCACCAGCGGCCCGCCGACGAACCAGTGCTCGGCGGCCCGTTCGATGTTCGCCGCGCAGCACCGGAACGGCACCCGCAGGTCGGCGAAGGTGGTCGCCGCCCCCAGCTCCGCCTCCAGCAGCCGGCGCAGCGGCCGGGGCGAGTGCAGGTGGGTACGGGCGGCGAAGCGGCGCAGCTGGCGGGCCATCGAGTCGCCGTACACCTCGCTGGCCTCGGGCGAGGCCCAGAGCCGGACCAGCCGGTCGGTGACCGCCTCGGTCGGGTCGGCCGCCACCAGGGCGCCGTTGACCGCGCCGATCGACGTGCCCAGCACCAGGTCGGGCCGGATGTCGGCGCGGAACAGGGCACGCAGCATGCCCACCTCGACCGCGCCGAGGACTCCCCCACCGCCGAGCACGAACGCCACCGGACCGCCCACCATGCCGTTCATCCTGGCACGGGCGGTCCCGTCGGGCGGGCCCGCCCGACCGCCCGCCGCAGCGGGAGCGGCCCGGTCGGGCCGGATGACCGTTGACACGCCGGACACATTCGCGCAACCTGATACCGCCCCGACGTCCAGACAGGTGCGACCCGTGAAGGCAACGCTGCACCCCGGCACACTGCTGGCCCGCAGATACCGGCTCATCGACCAGATCGGCGCCGGTGGCATGTCGGTCATCTGGCGTGCCCGCGACGAGGTGCTGGACCGGACCATCGCGCTCAAGGTGCTGGCGCCGTCGCTGGCGGCGGACGCCCGGTTCCGGGGCATGGTGCGCGAGGAGGCCCGCTCCGCCGCGCAGCTCGTCCACCCGCACGTGACCTCGGTGCACGACTACGGCGAGACGCTCGCCCCGGACGGCTCGATCACCTCGTTCGTGGTGATGGAGCTGCTCACCGGCGAGGAGTTGGAGTACCGGCTGACCGAGGGGCCGCTGCCCTGGCCGGAGGCGGTGGAGATCGGCGCCCAGGTGGCGGAGGCGCTGGCGGCTGCGCACCGGCTCGGCATCGTGCACCGGGACATCACCCCGGCCAACGTGATGATGACGCCGGTCGGGGCCAAGGTGCTCGACTTCGGCATCGCCACCCACGTCGGTGCCCCGGACGAGGACGAGGACGGCGGCACCTTCGGCACGCCCGCGTACGTCGCCCCGGAGCGGCTGGACGGGGCGCCGACGCAGCCCGCCACGGACATCTACTCGCTCGGGGTGCTGCTGTACGAGACGTTGACCGGCCGGGTGCCCTTCCCGGCCGACACCTGGGAGCAACTCGGTGTGGCGCTGGCCGGGGGCGAGGCCCCGCCGCCGCTGGAGGTGCCGGGGCTGCCGCCCGAGGTGGCCCGCACCTGCCTGCGCTGCCTGTCCCGCGAGCCGCGGGACCGGCCGACCGCGCACCAGGTGGCCCTGGTGCTGCGCGACCAGCTCCTGCCGGCCGATCCGCAGGCCGCCACCATGCTCGCCCCGACCATGACCCTGCCGTCACTCGTCGCCCCGCCGCAGCACCCGCCGCCGTTCCCGTCGCACGGAACCACGGTGCCGGGCGGGCGGGACTATCCGGGCGGGGGGGCGACCCCCGACGTCCCCGCTGCGGCGGCCCTGTCGACCGGGCCGGGCGGGCGCGGTGGCCGGCGGTCGCTGCCACTGGTCGCGGTGGGCGTCGTCCTCGTGGGCGTCGTGGTGGTCGCCGGGCTGGCGCTGCTCCTGCCGGCGCTGATCCCGGACGCGGCCCCGCCGCCCCGGGCCGCGCCGACGCCCGCCGCCCCGGCGCGGACGGACGCCGCGCCGCCCCGGACGGACGCCGCGCCGGCGGGGCCGTCCACCCCGGCCGGGGCGCAGTCGTCGAGCGGGCCGGGCACCGCCACGGCCCGCCCCTCCGGCGGTGGTCGGCCCACCCCGTCGGCGGTGGCGACGACCACGCCGCCGACCCCGGCGGGCAGCAGCCTGACCGAGGCGGCCAACCGGATCGGCCGGCTCATCGACACGGGCGTCGCCGACGGCGGGATCCGCACCGACGTCGGCACCGACCTGCGCAACCTGCTCGGTCATGCCACCGCCGCCAGCGGCCGGGGCGCCCGGGCGGTGGCCGCGCAGCAGGCCCGGGTCAAGGTCGCCGAGCGGCAGCGCGAGGGGAGCATCACCACGGCGTACGCCCGCCAGCTCGACACGGCGTTCCAGCAGCTCGGCGCGGCTCAGGTCTGAGCACCGAGCCCGCCTCGGGTCCGTCCAACGGGCGTCGCCCGTCCCCCTGCGGTCAGCGGGCGGCGACCGGGACGGGACGGCCGGTCGCGACGTGCTCCGGACCGCCGAGGAACCCCCGGTACACCCCCTCGTAGCCCCGGGCCATCGTCGCGGTGGAGAAGTTCCGCGCCACGTGCGCCACGCACTCCCCCGGTTCCAGCTCGGCGACCCGACGCAGCGCGCCGGGCAGGTCGTCGGGGCCGTCGCAGACCAGGCCGGTCACGCCGGGGCGGACCAGTTCCCGCACCGCGCCCCGGTCGAGCGCCACCACCGGGGTGCCGGTCGCCATCGCCTCCAGGATCACCATGCCGAACGGTTCGTCCCACTGGATCGGCATGATCAGGCAGCGGGCGTCGACGAGCATCCGCAGGGCGGCCTCCCGGTCGGCGTCGAACACCACGGTCACGTCGTCGCCGACCATCGGGGCGATCACCTGCTCGTAGTACCGGCGCTCGGCGGGCTCGTTGCACTTGCCGGCCAGGATCAGCGGCAGGCCCGCCGCCCGACAGGCCCGGATCGCCAGGTCCGGCCCCTTGTCCGGGCTGAACCGGGCCAGCCAGAGCACGGGGCCACGACCCGGCTCGGTCTTGTGCGGCACGTCGGCGATGTCCAGGGCGTTGTGCACGGTGCCGAGCCACGGCAGCGTCGGGTTCAGCCGCCGCTGGGTGTGTGAGATGGCGACCAGTCCGACGCCACGGTCGGCGTCGCCGAGCACCACGCCGTACTCACCGACGGGGTTGCCGTGCACGGTGGCCACGGTGGGCACCGCCCGGCGGCCGGCGACCAGCGGCCCGATCGTGGTGTGGTCGTGCACGAGGTCGAATTCCGCCGGGTCGACGAGGTGCCTGACCTGGGCCAGGTGGGCCAGTTCGGGCAGCGACTCGCCCAGCCGGGGGTACTGGATGTCGGGGCAGGTGGGCACGAAGCGGGCCCGGGTGCCGTGCCGGGGGCCGGCCCCGAAGAGGGTCACCGCGTGCCCGCGTTCGACCAGCGCGTCGACCAGGCCGGCGACGACGTGTTCCAACCCGCCGTAGCCGGGTGGCGGCACGGGGAGCCACGGCGGGACGACCATCGCGACGCGCAACGGTCGTTCCCCCGAGCGATCGGCCAGCCGGTGGTTCACGGCCACGCGTCCTCCCCGTTGGTCCCAGTGCCGCGTGATCGGCGACGCTTTCCCGACCCGGCCACGGTCAAACGGCCGGGGCGCAACGGGCAGGGGCGGGGGGGGGGGGGGGGGGGGGGGGGGGGCGCCCCCCCCCCCCCCCCCCCCCCCCCCCCCCCCCCCCCGCCCCTCAGGAGGCAGGTCCGCTGGTTGTCACGACGTCTCGGCGAGCGTCACGGTCGCCGTCGCCGCCGATCCGTTGCGCTTGTACTGCACCTCGACCCGGTCGCCCACCTTGCCGGCCTGCACCGCGCCGACCAGGTCGTTGGAGTCGTTGACCACGGTGGCGCCGAACTTGGTGATCACGTCGCCGCGCTGGAGCCCCGCCTTCTCGGCGGCGCTGCCCGGGGTGACGGTCGCCACCACCGCGCCGCCGTCCTCGGCCGGGCTGACGCTCACCCCGAGGGAGGGGTGGCTCACCTTCTCACCCCGCTGGAGCTTGCCGGCGACGTCCTTGGCCTTGTTGCTCGGGATGGCGAAGCCGACGCCGATGTTGCCGGTGCTCTGGCCGGAGGTGGCGATGGCGGTGTTGATGCCGATCACCTCGCCCCGGGTGTTGACCAGCGCGCCGCCGGAGTTGCCCGGGTTGATCGGGGCGTCGGTCTGGAGCAGCCCGGCGATCGAGCTGACCCCCTGCTGCGGGGCCTGCTGCTGGCCCTCGCCGGCCTGGATGGTGCGGTCGCGGGCGCTGATGATGCCGGCGGTCACCGAGCCCTGCAACCCCAGCGGGCTGCCCAGGGCGAGGACCTGGTCACCGACCTGCATCGCGTCGCTGTCGCCGAACTTCGCGGCCTTGAGCCCGTCGACCCCGCTGGCCTTGACCACGGCCAGGTCGGTCTTCGGGTCGGTGCCGACGATCTTCGCGTCGGCGGACTTGCCGTCGGCGAAGACCACCCGCACCGTCTGGCCGCCACCGGCGGCCACCACGTGGTTGTTGGTGAGCACGAAGCCGTCGTCGCTGAGGATGACGCCGGAGCCCTCGCCGCTGCCGGTGCTGATCGAGACCACGCTGTCCTGCACGGCGGCGGCGATCCTCGGCAGGTCGGCGCTGTTGAGCACCGGGGCGGCGGAGTAGTTGCGGGTGATCCCGCCGGAGTCGCCGTCCACGGCGAGCGCGAGCGCGCCGCCCGCGACACCGGAGCCGAGCATCAGCGCGAAGACCGCGACGCCCGCCCCGGCGAACTTGGCGACCCGGCTCGCCTTCGGGGGCTGCGCCCACGGCGGCACCGGCTGGCCGGGGTACTGCGGCGGCACCGGCCCGCCCGGGTAGCCGGGGCCGGCGGCGTGCGGGGCGTAGCCGGCGCCGGCGGCCTGCGGGGCGTAGCCGGCGCCGGCGGCGTGCGGGGCGTAGCCGGGGGTGGCGGGGCCGTGCTGGCCCCCGGCGGCCCAGCCGGACTGCTGCCCGGCCGGCCAGGGGCCGTTCGGGTGCTGCTGCCCGGAGACCGGGTACGGCGGCGCGGAGCCGGTGCCGGTCGGCGGGCCGTACCCGGCGGGCGGCTGCGGTGCGTGGCCGGCGGGCCCGTCGCCTCCGGCGGCACCGGAGCCGTACGCCGGGGCTGCGGGGGCCGGTGGCGCCCCGGCGGCGTCGGCGGCCTGCGGGGCGAACGGGGCGAACGGATTGCCGGGGGCGGCGGCCGGCGGGGTGGCCGGAGCGGACTGCTCGACGGCTGGGGAGTCGGGCTGCCCGGAGGAGACGCGGGGCTGCTCGGCGGTGGGGTACGACGGCTCGGCGTCGGAATGTGCCGGCCGCCGCTGCGGGTCGGTCTCGTACTCGGTCATGTTTCCACCTTCCCCGCTGCCACTGCGACCAACCTGGACCCGGGCTGGACGTTTTCTGAAAGTCACTCGCTCGGATCGTCGATCTCCGGCAGCAGGGGCAGCCGGACCCGGAAGGTCGCTCCCCCGCCCGGGGTCTGGGCCACCTCGACGCTGCCGTGGTGGGCGGCCACCAGCGCCGCCACGATCGCCAGGCCGAGCCCGGTCCCGGTGGCGCCGTCGGCGCGGCGGGTCCGGGCGGCGTCGGCCCGGTAGAAGCGCTCGAAGACCCGTTCGGCCTGCTCCGGAGGGAGCCCCGGGCCGGTGTCGGCCACCTCCGCCACCGCCACGTTCCCCGGCTCGGTACGCAGCCGCAGGGTCACCGCGGCGTCCGGCGGGGTGTGGCTGAGTGCGTTCGTCATCAGGTTACCGACGACCTGGCGCAGCCGGGCGTCGTCGCCGAGCACCACCAACGGCCCGGAGCCGGGCTCGATCTCCAACTCGATGCGCCGGTCCGGGGCCACCACCCGGGCCGCCTGCACGACGTCGCCGGCCAGCAGCGGCAGCTCCACGGGACCGAGCGAGAGGGGCCGTTCCCGGTCCAGCCGGGCGAGCAGCAGCAGGTCCTCCACCAGCAGCCCCATCCGGGCGGCCTCGCCCTCGATCCGACGCAGCAGGCCCGCCGTCTCCTCCGGTGCCCGGGCGGCCCCCTGCCGGTACAGCTCGGCGAAGCCGCGGATGGTGGTCAGCGGGGTACGCAGCTCGTGCGAGGCGTCGGCGACGAACTGCCGCATCCGCTCCTCCGAACGGCGGGCCCGCGTCTCGGACGCCTGCGCCGCCGCAGCGGCGTCCCGCGCGCCGGCCTCGGCCGACCGCGCGGCGATCTCCGAGGCGGCGCGGGCGGTGAACGCGGCCTCGATCTGCGCCAGCATGGTGTTGAGCGCCCGGGACAGCCGCCCCAGCTCGGAGGTGGGGCAGGCCTGTCCCTCCTCCGGGTCGGGCACCCGCTGGGTCAGGTCGCCGCCGGCTATGGCGGCGGCCGTGCGCTCGATCTCGACCAGCGGCTTGAGGCTGGTCCGCACGATCGCCGCGCCGATGGACGCCAGCAGGATCAGCACCGCCCCGCCGACCAGGAGGTCTATCCAGATCAGCCGCCGGACGGCCTGGTCGATGTCGGTGAGGTTCTGCGCGACGGCGACCATCTGCGAGTTCGGCAGCTCGGCGTAGATGATCCGCCAGCGCATCCCGCTGTCGCTGGCGCGGACGGTGCGCGGCTCGCCCACCCGTTGGGCGAAGCCGGCCGCGTCGCTCGGCAACTGGGGGAGGTCCCCCTCGCGGTACCGGGAGTCGTACTGCAGGAACACCTTGCCGGTGCGGTGGTCGGTGGCCACCAGCAGGTAGTCGGTCGGCACTATCGGGTGGGTGACCTGCGCGGTGAGCGCCGCCGTCTCCAGGTTCTCCACCGAGGTCCGCAGCTCGCCGTCGACCTGGGCGACCAGGTAGTCGCGCAGGAAGTAGGTGGTCAGCGAGCTGATCACCACCAGGGCCACGGCGACCAGCGTCAGCACGGCCGTCACCAGCTTCAACCGCAGCGGTACGCTGCGCAGCCGGCCCTTCGCCTGCGCTACCGCGTTCACGCCGCTGGCTTGCGCAGCACGTATCCCACGCCGCGCAGGGTGTGGATCAGCCGGGGTTGGGTGTTGTCGACCTTGCGCCGCAGGTAGGAGATGTACGACTCGACGATGTTGTCGTCGCCGCGGAAGTCGTAGTTCCACACGTGGTCGAGGATCTGCGCCTTGGAGAGCACCCGGTTGGCGTTGAGCATCAGGTACCGCAGCAGCTTGAACTCGGTCGGCGAGAGCTGCACCCGCTGCCCGGCCCGGTGCACCTCGTGGGTCTCCTCGTCCAGCTCCAGGTCGGCGAAGGTGAGCCGGGACGGGGTCTGCTCGCCGCCGGCCGTGCGGCGCAGCACGGCCCGGATCCGGGCGGTCAGCTCCTCCAGGCTGAACGGCTTGGTGACGTAGTCGTCGCCGCCCAGGGTCAGCCCGCGGATCTTGTCGTCGGTCGCGTCCCGGGCGGTCAGGAAGACCACCGGGGTGCGGGTGCCGCCCTCGCGGAGCATCCGGATCACCTCGAAGCCGTCGAGGTCGGGCAGCATCACGTCGAGGACCACCAGGTCGGGGCGGTGGTCCTTGGCTGCGGTCAGCGCGGAGCTCCCGCTGGTCGCGGTGGCCACGTCGAAGCCGGCGAAGCGGAGGCTCGCGGAGAGCAGTTCGAGGATGTTGGGGTCGTCCTCGACGACGAGCAGTCGCGCCTCGGTCTGGGTAGCGGCCATGCCGACCATCATCCGCGATGTCGCTGCGCCGGCGCTGGACGCGTGCTGAAAAAACCCTGAGAGCGGGCGCGGCGGGGTGGCCGACCCGACCCGCCGGGCCGGGCGTGGCCGAGGCGGCGTCCGGCGCCCGGCCGTGCGAGGGTGGGCACCGTCGACGCGGCCCTGGCCGTCCCCGACACCGGAGCAGGAGGTTACCCATGATCATTCCGTCGAGGTTCAACGGGCCGCCCGGTTCGGGCAACGGCGGCTGGAGCGCCGGCCTCTTCGCCGCCGCCGCCGGGCACGACGGGCCGGTCGAGGTGACGCTGCGCCGGCCGCCGCCGTTGCAGACCCCGCTGACCCTGTCGGGCGACGAGGTCCGCGACCCCGAGGGCCGGCTGGTCGCCCAGGTCCGGCCGACCGGGGCGGTCCCCGACCCGGTGCCGCCGGTGGAGCTCGGCGTGGCGCGGGTCGCCGCGGCGACGTACGCCGGTCTGGTGGACCACCCCTTCCCCGGCTGCTACGTCTGCGGCCCGCAGCGCGCCGACGGGCTGCGGATCTTCCCCGGCCGGCTGCCGGACGGGCGGACGGCCGCGCCGTTCACCGCCCCGGCGGAGGTCACCGCCGCGACGGTCTGGGCGGCGCTGGACTGCCCCGGCGGCTGGGCGGTGATCGTCCCCGGCCGCCCGTACGTGCTCGGCCGGATCACCGTCGTGTCGCATGCGCTGCCGGCACCGGGCGACGAGTGCGTGGTGACCGGCGTCATGGACGAGACGCACGGCCGCCGGGCGCTGGTGCGCAGCAGCCTGTACGGCCCCGACGGCCGGCTGCTGGCCCGCTCCCGCGCCGCCTGGATCGCCCTGGAAACGGCCTGAAACGCCCCGGAGTCGGGGCGGACGTGCCCGACGCGGACGACCTCGGCGGTGCCCCCGCGGCACCGGGAGGGGCCGCCACGCGGGCAGACCGACACCAACCTGATTGACCTGGTTGCGCGGCCTTGCCAGGCTGTGCCACGGCGCGTGAACAGCAGCGCCGCACCTGTCGGCGCGCCCCGCGCGCCACGCACGGAAGGAGAACGATGTCTGACGGGCAGCGAAGCCCCCTCACCACCGACGGTCAGATCGTGGTGTCCGGCCTGACGAAGCAGTACAAGAACGTCCGGGCGGTCGACAATCTGTCGTTCACGGTCGAACCGGGGCGGGTCACCGGCTTCCTCGGCCCGAACGGCGCCGGCAAGACCACCACGCTGCGCATGCTGCTGAACCTGGTCACCCCGACCGGCGGCACCGCCACCATCGGCGGGCAGCGCTACGCGGACCTGACCGACCCGCTGCGGCACGTGGGCGCGGTGCTGGAGGCGTCCAGCGCGCACAAGGGCCGCACCGGCATCAACCACCTGCGGGTGATCTGCGCGGCGGCCGGCCTGCCCAGCGGGCGGGCCGACGAGGCCCTCGAGCTGGTCGGGTTGACGCCGGCGGCGAAACGCAAGTTCAAGGGCTACTCGCTGGGCATGAAGCAGCGCCTCGGCATCGCGGCCGCGATGCTCGGCGACCCCCGGGTGCTGATCCTCGACGAGCCGGCGAACGGGCTCGACCCGGAGGGCATCCGGTGGATGCGTGGCTTCCTCAAGGGTCTGTCCCAGGAGGGGCGCACGGTGCTGGTCTCCAGCCACCTGCTGTCGGAGATGCAGTTGCTGGCCGACGACGTGGTGATCATCGCGGCCGGCAAGCTGATCCGGCAGGGCCCGGTCGAGCAGGTGCTCGGCTCGATGGCCCAGGGCGGCCGGGTGCGGGTGCGTACCCCGCAGGCCGAGGAGCTGGTCGCGGCGTTGCGCGAGCAGTCGGCGACGGTGGAGACCGACGAGCACGGGGTGCTGCTGGTCAGCGGGGCGGACGCCCCGGCGATCGGCCGGGCCGCCCTGGCCGTGCAGGCGGAGTTGCACGAACTGACACCGGAGCGACCCGATCTGGAACGGGTCTTCCTGGAGCTGACGGCCGGAAAGGCGGGCATCCGATGAACCTCGTCCGATCCGAGCTGCTCAAGATCCGTACCACCAGCACCTGGTGGATCTTCGGGCTGATCATGCTGCCGCTCTGGGGCCTCACCCTGCTGATCAACTGGTTGCAGACCGAGGCGCTGGCCTCCGGGGGCTTCGAGGACGTGCCGGCCGAGCAGGCCGAGCAGCTCGATGCGGTGGCCTCCGCGGACAGCCTGGCGGCCAACCTCTACACCAACGCCCAGTTCTTCGGGCTGCTCATCGTGATGCTGCTCGGCATCATCGTGGTGACCAGCGAGTTCTTCCACCAGACGGTGACCACCACGTTCCTCACCGCGCCGCACCGCACGGCGGTGATGGTGGCGAAGCTGGTCGCCGCCGCCGTCCTGGCCATGCTCTTCTGGCTGGTCACCACCGTGCTCAACGTGCTGGTCGGCGCGCTGATCCTGACCTCCGTCGACGTCGGCACGCAGTTCGGCAGCGGCGCGATCTGGCAGGCCATCGGGCTCAACGCCCTGGCGTACCTGCTCTGGTCGGTGCTGGGGGTCGGCCTCGGGGTGCTGATCCGCAGCCAGATCGGCGCCACGGTCACCGGCATCCTGCTCTACCTGGGCGGCTCGATCGGGGCCGTGGCGGTGCTGGGCATCCTCGCGTCCCGCTACGGGGAGTGGATCAACCAGCTCCAGGTGGCGGTGCCGTCGCTGGCGTCGTCGCTGATGGTCAGCGGCGAGGACATCCCGGGCAACCCGGCGCGCTGGGTGGGCGCGGCGGTCCTGATCGGGTACGCCGTGGTCGCCGGCACGATCGGCGCCCTCACCCTGCGGCGGCGCGACATCTCCTGACCCAGATCCGGTGGCACCGGCCCCGGGCGTGATCGTCAATCGCGCCCCGGGGCCGGTGCCTCGTCGGCCGGCGTCAATGCCGACGCCGGGCCGGACCGAACTTCGCATCTTCTGTGAAACGGACCACGCGGCGGAGGCGGAAATGCTTAGCGTATTGCTACGGCGTAGCCTGGGAGCCGTCCCTTGTCCGCCCGCGCTCCGGGGCGGGACGGCGGACGCCGCGTGACACACAAACCCGCGTGAAAGAGGCGATTACCGGCGTGTCGACCCAGCAGACTTCGCAGGAGAACCCACTGGCGGGTTTCGGCCCGAACGAGTGGATCGTCGAGGAGATGTACCAGCGCTACCTCGCCGACCCAAGCAGCGTCGATCCGGCCTGGCACGACTTCTTCGCCGACTACCGGCCGGCCCCCGGCGCCGCCACACCGCGCCCGGACGCCGCCGACGGCAAGGCCGCGAAGGCCGCGCCGGAGCCCGCCGGGCAGCAGGAGGCCGCCGCCACCGTCGCCCAGCCGGCCGCGAGGACCGCCCCGGCCCCCGCACCCGCGACGAAGCCGGCCCCCGCCACCAAGGCCGCCGCGCCCGCCGCGAAGCCGGCCCCCGCCGCGAAGGCCGCACCCGCCAAGCCCGCACCCGCCAAGGCCGCGCCGGCAAAGCCCGCCGCCGCCGGCGCGCAGACCAGCCCGCTGCGCGGCGTCGCCGCGAAGATCGTCCAGAACATGGACGCCTCGCTGAGCGTGCCGACCGCGACGAGCGTGCGCGTCGTCCCCGCCAAGCTGCTGGTGGACAACCGCATCGTGATCAACAACAACCTCGCCCGGGGGCGCGGCGGCAAGGTCAGCTTCACCCACCTGATCGGGTACGCGATGGTCCGGGCGCTGGTCGAGCACCCGGAGATGAACAACTCGTTCACCGAGGTCGACGGCAAGCCGGCGATCCTCCGCCCCGAGCACGTCAACCTGGGCATCGCGATCGACCTGGTCAAGCCCGACGGCAGCCGCAACCTGGTGGTCCCGTCCATCAAGGGCTGCGAGTCGATGGACTTCCGGCAGTTCTGGCAGGCGTACGAGGACGTGGTCCGGCGGGCCCGCCGCAACGAGCTGACCATGGACGACTACTCCGGCACCACGATCTCGCTGACCAACCCGGGCGGCATCGGCACGGTGCACTCGATCCCCCGCCTGATGACCGGGCAGAGCGCGATCATCGGCGTCGGCGCGATGGAGTACCCGGCCCCCTACCAGGGCATGAGCGAGACCACCCTCGCCGAGCTGGCCGTCAGCAAGACCATCACGCTGACCAGCACCTACGACCACCGGATCATCCAGGGCGCGCAGTCCGGCGAGTTCCTGAAGGTCATGCACGAGCTGCTCCTCGGCGAGCACGGCTTCTACGACCAGGTCTTCACCGCGCTGCGCATCCCGTACGAGCCGGTGCGCTGGGTGCAGGACGTGGCCGTCAGCTCCGAGGGCCAGATCAACAAGACCGCGCGGGTGCACGAGCTGATCCACGCGTACCGGGTGCGCGGTCACCTGATGGCCGACACCGACCCGCTGGAATTCAAGATCCGTAAGCACCCGGACCTGGACGTCCTCCAGCACGGGCTGACCCTGTGGGACCTCGACCGGGTCTTCCCGGTCAACGGCTTCGCCGGCAAGCAGCGGATGAAGCTGCGCAGCATCCTCGGCGCCCTGCGCGACTCGTACTGCCGCCGCGTCGGCGTGGAGTACATGCACATCCAGGACCCGGAGGAGCGGCGCTGGATCCAGGAGCGGGTCGAGCGCAAGTACGAGAAGCCCAGCACCGACGAGCAGAAGCACGTGCTCAACCGGCTCAACGCCGCCGAGGCGTTCGAGACCTTCCTGCAGACGAAGTACGTGGGCCAGAAGCGCTTCTCGCTGGAGGGCGGCGAGTCGCTGATCCCGCTGCTCGGCGAGATCCTGGAGTCCTGCGCCGAGGCCGGGCTCGACGAGGTCGTCATCGGCATGGCCCACCGGGGCCGGCTCAACGTGCTGGCCAACATCGTCGGCAAGCCGTACGAGAAGATCTTCTCGGAGTTCGAGGGGCACCTCGACCCGCGCTCCACCCAGGGCTCCGGCGACGTGAAGTACCACCTGGGCCAGAACGGCAAGTTCACCGCGCCGGGCGGCGAGCACGCGGTCAAGGTGTCGGTGGTGGCCAACCCGTCGCACCTGGAGGCCGTCGACCCGGTGCTGGAGGGCATCGTGCGGGCCAAGCAGGACCGCATCGACCTCAAGCTGGAGGGGTACACGGTGCTGCCGCTGGCGGTGCACGGTGACGCCGCCTTCGCCGGTCAGGGCGTGGTCGCCGAGACGCTCAACCTGTCGCAGCTACGGGGCTACCGCACCGGCGGCACGGTGCACGTGGTGGTCAACAACCAGGTCGGCTTCACCACCGCCCCCGAGCACTCCCGGTCCAGCCTCTACAGCACCGACGTGGCTCGGATGATCGAGGCGCCGATCCTGCACGTCAACGGCGACGACCCCGAGGCCGTGGTCCGGGTCGCCCGGCTGGCGTTCGAGTACCGGCAGGCGTTCAACAAGGACGTCGTGATCGACATGGTCTGCTACCGCCGGCGCGGGCACAACGAGGGCGACGACCCGTCGATGTCCAACCCCCAGATGTACAAGATCATCGACTCGAAGCGCTCGGTCCGCAAGCTCTACACCGAGGAGCTGATCGGCCGGGGCGACATCACCGTGGAGGACGCGGAGGAGCTGCTGCGCGACTACCAGGCGCAGCTCGAGCGGGTCTTCAAGGCCACCCGCGACGCCGCCTCGGCGCCGAAGCAGTCGACCCGCCCGCGCCGCGAGCCGGAGCCCGAGCCGCAGGTGCAGACCGCCACCACCGCCGAGGTGGTCAAGGCCGTCGGCGACGCGCACGTCAACCTGCCGGAGGGCTTCACCCCGCACAAGCGGATCCAGCAGCTGCTCGACCGGCGGGCCAAGATGTCCGTCGAGGGCCACATCGACTGGGGCTTCGGCGAGATCATCGCCCTCGGCTCGCTGCTGCACGACGGGGTCACGGTCCGGCTGGCCGGGCAGGACTCCCGCCGGGGCACGTTCGTGCAGCGGCACGCCTCGGTGGTGGACGCCAAGACCGGCGCGGACCACCTGCCGCTGAGTTCGCTCACCGGCGACGGCGAGCGGTCCCGGTTCTTCGTGCACGACTCCCTGCTCAGCGAGTACGCGGCGATGGGCTTCGAGTACGGCTACTCGGTGGAGAACATCGACGCGCTGGTCTGCTGGGAGGCCCAGTTCGGCGACTTCGTCAACGGCGCCCAGTCGGTGATCGACGAGTTCATCTCCTCCGGCGAGGTCAAGTGGGGCCAGCGCTCCGCGGTCACCCTGCTGCTGCCGCACGGCCACGAGGGGCAGGGCCCGGACCACACCTCCGGGCGCCCGGAGCGGTTCCTGCAGCTCTGCGCCGAGGACAACATGCGGGTGGCCATCCCGACCACCCCGGCGAACTACTTCCACCTGCTGCGCCGCCAGGCCCTGTCGCCGAAGCGCAAGCCGCTGGTGGTCTTCACGCCGAAGTCGCTGCTGCGGCACAAGCTCTGCGTCTCCGACGTCGAGGACTTCACCACGGGCACCTTCGCCCCGGTGCTGGCCGACGCCGCCGCGCCGGCTCCGGAGCAGGTCAAGCGGGTGCTGCTCTGCTCGGGCAAGGTCTACTACGACCTCTTCGCCGCCCGTGCGGAGCGGGGCGTCACCGACACCGCCATCCTGCGGATGGAGCAGCTCTACCCGCTGCCCGTCGAGGAGATCCGGGCCGCCCTGGCGCAGTACCCGAACGCCGAGGACTACGCCTGGGTGCAGGAGGAGCCGGCCAACCAGGGCGCGTGGAGCTTCGTCGCGCTCAACCTGCTGGAGCACCTCAGCGAGATCCGGCTGCGGCGCATCTCCCGCCCCGCCGCCGCCGCCCCGGCCGGCGGCTCGGCCAAGACCCACGAGGCCGAGCAGCACGCGCTGATCGAGGCGGCCCTGCCCCGCCCGTGACCCGAGGCACCCTGCCGCGCGCCGGGGCAGCGACCGTCGCCACGACGGGCCGCTGCCCCGGCGCGCGTCGGCACCCCACCCGACCCGGCCGCCGGCCGGGTGGCGAGGAATGAGGACGTACGGATGTACTTCACCGATCGTGGCATCGAGGAACTGGTCGAGCGCCGCGGCGAGGAGCAGGTCAGCGTCGAGTGGCTCGGTGAGCGGCTGCGCGACTTCGTGGACCTGAACCCGGAGTTCGAGACCCCGATCGAGCGCTTCGCGACCTGGCTGGCCCGCCTCGACGACCCCGACGACGACTGATTTCGTGACCTTCGGCCCAGGTCACACAGCCTGGGTGCGCCGGGGTGCGATCTTGTAGCGTGGGGCCGTGGCCCGCAGCGTGTATCTGACCAGTGTGAGTTCCGGCGGGGGCAAGTCGACCATCGCGCTCGGCCTCGCTGAACTTCTTTCCCGACAGGTCGAGCGGATCGGGGCGTTCCGCCCCCTGGTCGGCGGCGCCGGCCCCGACCCGATCCTCGCCCTGCTCACCGAACGTTACCGGATCGACCTTCCGGTGGCCGACCTGTACGGCACGACGTACGCGGAGGCCAGCGCGCTGGTCGCCGACGGCCGGCGCGAGGAGCTGATCTCCCGGCTGGTGCAGCGGTACCGCGACGTCGAGCGGCGCTGCCCGGCGATGGTCGTGGTGGGCAGCGACTTCGCCGACGGCGGCGACGGCGCGGGCCCCCGTGAACTGGCCTTCAACGCCCGGCTGGCCACCGAGTTCGGCAGCGTGGTGGTGCCGGTGATCGACGGCTTCGGCCAGGAGCCGGAGGCCATCGCGGCGGCGGCGCGCGGGGCGTACCACGACCTGGCGGACCTGGGCGCGACGGTGCTGGCGGTGATCGCCAACCGGGTGCCGGGGCCGATGACGCTGCCCGACCTGCCCGTCCCGACGTACGCCATCCCGGAGGTGCCGGCGGTGTCGGCGCCGACGGTGGCCGAGGTGGCGGCGGCGCTGGGCGCGACCATGCTGGCCGGCGACGACGCCGCGCTCGGCCGCGACGTGCTCGACTACGTCGTCGGCGCGGCGCACGTGCCGACCCTGCTGGACCACCTGACCGAGGGCGCGCTGGTGATCACCCCCGGCGACCGGGCGGACCTGGTGGTGGCGGCGAGCGCCGCGCACGTCGCCGGGCAGGTCTCCCTGGCCGGGGTGGTGCTCACCCTCGGCGAGCAGCCGGACCCGCGGGCGATGCGGGTGGTGGCGGGGCTGAACACCGGCTTCGCGGTGCTCTCGGTGCCCAGCGACAGCTACGACACGGTGGCCGCGTCCAGCCGCATCGAGGGGCGGCCCAGCGTCGCCAACCCCCGCAAGGTGGAGGCCGCGCTCGGCGCCTTCGAGGCGAACGTCGACACCGACGACCTGTCCCGCCGGCTGCGGGTCAGCCGCTCCGAGCGGGTCACCCCGCTGATGTTCGAGTACGACCTCATCGACCGGGCCCGGTCGCAGCGCCGCCGCCTGGTGCTCCCCGAGGGGACCGAGGAGCGCATCCTGCGGGCGGCGGAGATCCTGCTGCACCGGGGCGTGGCCGAGCTGACCCTGCTCGGCCGCCACGACGACGTCGCCCGGCGCACCCGGGAGCTCGGCATCGACATCACCGGCGCGACCGTGGTCGACCCGGCGACCAGCGAGTTGCGCGACGAGTTCGCCGAGGCGTACGCGAAGCTGCGCAGCCACCGGGGCGTCACCGTCGAGCTGGCGCACGACGTGGTGGCCCAGCCGAACTACTTCGGCACGATGATGGTGCAGACCGGGCACGCCGACGGGATGGTCTCCGGGGCCACCCACACCACGGCCGCCACCATCCGCCCCGCCTTCGAGATCATCCGGACGGTGCCGGGGCTCTCGGTGGCCTCCAGCGTCTTCTTCATGCTCCTCGCCGACCGGGTGCTGGTCTACGGCGACTGCGCCGTCAACCCCGACCCGGACGCCGCCCAGCTCGCCGACATCGCCCTCTCCTCGGCCGACACCGCCGCCCGGTTCGGCATCGAGCCCCGGGTGGCGATGCTGTCGTACTCGACGGGGACCTCGGGGGCGGGCGCGGACGTGGAGAAGGTCGCGGCGGCCACCCGGCTGGTCCGCGAGCGTCGCCCGGAGCTGCTGGTCGAGGGCCCGATCCAGTACGACGCGGCGATCGACCCCCGGGTGGCGGCCACCAAGCTGCCCGACAGCCCGGTCGCCGGGCGGGCCACGGTCTTCATCTTCCCGGACCTGAACACGGGCAACAACACCTACAAGGCGGTGCAGCGCTCGGCCGGGGCGGTGGCCGTCGGCCCGGTGATGCAGGGCCTGCGCCGCCCGGTCAACGACCTGTCCCGGGGCGCCACCGTCGCGGACATCGTCAACACCGTGGCGATCACCGCCATCCAGGCCGCCGGGGAGGCGTCATGAGTCGGGTGCTGGTGCTCAACTGCGGTTCGTCGTCGGTCAAGTACCGGCTCTACGACGGCGAGGAGATCCTCGGCTCCGGCACCGTCGAGCGGGTCGGTGAGGCCGGGCGCGGTCCGGCCGACCACGAGACCGCCGTACGGCAGATCCTCGACGGGCTGGACCTGGGCGGGCTCGCCGCCGTCGGGCACCGGGTGGTGCACGGCGGGCGGCGCTTCACCGAGCCGGTGGTCGTCGACGACGCGGTCTTCTCGGCGATCGAGGAGATCGTCCCGCTCGCCCCGCTGCACAACCCGGCGAACCTCGCCGGCATCCGGGTCGCCCGCGAGGCGCTGCCCGGGGTGCCGCAGGTCGCCGTCTTCGACACGGCGTTCCACCACACCCTGCCCGAGGCCGCCGCCACCTACGCGATCGACCGGGCCACCGCCGAGCGGTACGGCGTGCGCCGGTACGGCTTCCACGGCACCTCGCACGCGTACGTCTCCCGGCGCACGGCGCAACTGCTGGGCCGGCCGTACGAGGAGCTGAACACCATCACCCTGCACCTGGGCAACGGGGCGAGCGCCTGCGCCGTGGCCGGTGGGCGCAGCGTGGCCACCTCGATGGGGATGTCCCCGTTGGAGGGGCTGGTGATGGGCACCCGCAGCGGCGACCTCGACCCGACGGTCATCTTCCACCTGCGCCGCGAGGGCGGCATGACCGTGGACGACATCGACGACCTGCTGAACCACCGCAGCGGCCTGCTCGGGCTGACCGGGGCCAACGACATGCGCGAGGTGCAGGCCCGCTACGAGGCCGGGGACGCCGCCGCCACGCTCGCCTTCGACGTCTACTGCCGCCGGATCACCGGCTACGTCGGGGCGTACTACGCCCTGCTCGGGCGGGTGGACGCGATCACCTTCACCGCCGGGGTGGGCCAGCACTCCCCCGAGGTGCGGGCCGCCACGCTGGCCAACCTGGGCCGGCTGGGCATCGCCGTGGACCCGGAGCGCAACGCGGGCAGCGGCGACCGGGTGATCTCCCCGGACGGCGCGGAGGTCGCCGTCTGCGTCATCGCCACCGACGAGGAGCGCGAGATCGCCCGGGAGACCCGCACGGTGGTCGAAGGGCCCCACTGACCGCCCCTCGATCGCAGGAGCCGGCGACTGCGCGTGGCCGGCGACTGCGCGTGGCCGGCGACTGCGCGTGGCCGGCGACTGCGCGTGGCCGGCGACTGCGCCCGTCAGGCCAGGGCCAGCCAGGCGACCACGGCCAGCAGCAGCACCACGACGACCACGCCACCCACCAGCAGCGGCGTGCGGGACGCCACCGGGGCGGCCGGGGCGGCACCGTCGGGCTCGTGGGCGAACGCCTGGAACTGCTCGGTGTTGCCGCTGGGGTCCACGTACTTGTCAGCCATGGCCTGACCATAGCCAAGGCCGCCGACCGCGCCGCGCCCACCCGGGCGACGCGCCGCACGAGACGACGGATCGGCACCGCCGGCTCCCCCGGGTGGCCTGCCCGGCCGCTCCGGGTGGCCTTCCGGACCGGCCCGGACGGTGGGACCGGCCCGCCCTCGGGCCGCCTACCGTGAGGGGGTGAACGCCCGACGGCTGCGCGCCGCGCCGCTGGCACCCCCGCGCGCCGCCCCGCTGGCACCCCCGCGCGCCGCCCCGCTGGCACCCCCGCGCGCCGCCCCGCCGGCATCCCCGGTCGGCGTCCCGCCGGCACCTCCGCGTGGCAAGCCGCTGGTGGCCCTGCTCGCCGTGCTGACGGCGGCCCTGCTGGCCGGCTGCGGCACGGTCACCCCGGCCGCCCCCGGTGCCGCCCTGTCGGTGCGGTCCGCACCCACGGTGGCGTACCCGGTCGGGGTGCGCACCTTCACCCTCGACCCCACCGGCGCCCGCCCACTGCCGGTGACCGTCTGGTACCCGGCCGCCGCCACGGGCGGGGTCGCCCGGGGGCGCTTCCCGGTCGTCGTGTTCAGTCACGGGCTGGGCAGCCTCCCCGCCCTGCACGCCCCGCTGACCACCCGTTGGGCCGCCGCCGGCTTCGTGGTGGCCGCGCCGGCGTATCCGCACACCCGGCGGGGAGCCGCCCGGTTCAGCCGGGCCGACGTGCGCAACCAGCCCGCCGACGCCTGGCGGCTGATCCGGCACCTGGTCCTGCTCGGTGGCCGCCGGGGCGACCCGTTCGCCGGCCACCTGGACACCGCCCGGTTCGCCGCGGCCGGGCACTCGGCCGGCGGCTTCACCACCGCCGGCATGTTCACCTCGGGGCACCCGTCGCGGCTCCGGGCGGGCATCGTGATCGCCGGAGGCGGCCTGGCCGGCGCGTTCGCCGGCGCGAGCGCGCCGGTGCTCTTCGTGCACGGCGACGCCGACCAGGTGGTGCCGGTCACCGTCGGCCAGGCCGCGTACGCCCGCGCGCCCGGCCCCGCCGCCTTCCTCACCGTCACGGGCGGCGACCACGGCGGCTACCTGGGCCCCACCCACCCCGCCTTCCCGGAGGTCCTCGCCACCACCACGAACTTCCTCCGCTGGACCCTCTACAACGACCCCAGGGCCCTCCCCGCCCTCCCCCCACCCGCTTCCTCCCCCCACACCACCTGGCATCCCCGCAACCTCCCCACCCCACCCCCACCCCCACCCTCCGTGGATCATGGAGGTGTGGTGCCGGCCTTGTCCCGTTGAGTGGCTTTCCGGAGCCACCACGACTCCAAGATCGACGGACCCGGCGTCGCGCGGCGGCGGGTGAGGGAGGATGGGCCCATGGGTCGTCGTGTCGTCGCGCTGGTCGTCAGCGCTCTGTTCGTCGTCGGGGTGGGCGGGTGCTCGGGCGGGGATGGGTCGGGCGGGTCACCCGGCTCGCCGACCCCCGCCCGGAGCGAGTCGGCCCCCGCGCCACGGGTCCCGGCCGGTAGCGCGCCGAGTGCGACCTTCGCGGTCGGCGTACGGCAGCTCAAGCTCAGCCGCGACGACCGGCCGCTGCCGGTGACGATCTGGTACCCGGCCCGGGGGACGGCCGGGAAGTCGCCGCAGCGCTCCGCGCCCACGGCGACCGGGCGCTTCCCCGTGGTGATGTTCAGCCACGGCATGAACAGCCGACCGGCCGAGTACGCCACCCTGCTCGCCCGC
Organism: Micromonospora sp. DT233; assembly: GCF_049841815.1. Classification (NCBI taxonomy): domain Bacteria; kingdom Bacillati; phylum Actinomycetota; class Actinomycetes; order Micromonosporales; family Micromonosporaceae; genus Micromonospora; species Micromonospora sp. DT233. The sequence continues at coordinate 119,175 of NZ_JBNCLB010000001.1, forward strand.
TGGGCGTCCGCCGGGTTCGTGGTGGCCGCGCCGACCTTCCCGCACACCTCGCAGGGCAGCGACGGCACCCTGTTCGACGTGCTCAACCAGCCCGCCGACGTGTCGTACGCGCTGACCCGGGTGCTGACACTGAACGCCAAGGCCGGCGATCCGCTGCGCGGGCGGCTCGCCACCGACCGGGTCGCCGCGGCCGGGCACTCGGCCGGCGGGGTGACCACGATCGGCCTCTTCACCACCGGGCGCGACGAGCGGCTGGACGCCGGGGTGGTCTTCGCCGGCACCTCCCTCGGCGTGGGGACGGCGTTCGCCGGGGCCGCCGCCCCGCAGCTCTTCGTGCACGGCGAGGCCGACGAGGTGGTCGACTACGCCTCGGGCCGGGCGGCGTACGACAAGGTGCCGTGGCCCAAGGCGATGCTGAGCCTGCCGAAGGGCGACCACGGCCGCGCCCTGCTCACCGACGGCGCGGCCCTGCGGGTGGTGTCGGACACCTGCGTGGAGTTCCTCCGCTGGAGCCTCTACGGCGACGCCGAGGCCCGGCGACGCCTGCCGGCCGAGGCCGCCCGCGGCGAGCTGGCCACCCTCGACGACCGGCTCTCCTGACTGTGCGGCTGGCCGGGCCCTTCCCCGCCTGAGGAGGGGCGCCATGCTTACCGAGATCACCCCCGGTCATTGGCTGGCCGCCGTTGACGCCCCCGTGACCCCGGTCGACTGACGCCAGAGCACCCGGGGCCCCACGAGGGCTCCCGGTGCTATTCCTCGGACAGTTCCGGGCGGTGTTCAGCCGTCAGCCGGCGCGGCACGACAGCTTTCCCGCGCGGACCAGAGGGCCGGCGCAGGTTGACAGCGCGCCGCGCTCGAGATCTTGGTAGGAAATGGCCCCCATAGGGGCCGATTCCTACCAAGATCTTCACGTTTTCCATAGAGTGGAACAAGGTTCCCGAAATTCGGGCTCGATGAAGTGGTCCCTCGGCGCGCACAGAGACGAGCCAGAGCGGCGGGAAGCCCTAGGAGTGCGCGGCCAGCCTGGCACGCATGACCGCCACGGCCGGTCTCCCCCGGTGCCCGGAATCCCCCTCGCTCCACTCCATGTACGGCATATCGCGCTCTCCCGGAACGGAGAAGGCCCGTTGCCCACCCCATCCGGCGGGCGACCGACGTACCCGGGCGGGCGGTCAGGCCGTGTGGTCGATGACGATCTTGCCGAAGACGTCGCCGGAGTGCATCCGGGCGAACGCGTCGCCGATCCGGCTGAACGGCACGACGCTGTCCACCACCGGGTGCACCTCGTGCTCGGCGCAGAACGCCAGCAACTCGGTCAGCTCGCCCGGGGTGCCCATCGAGGTGCCGAGGATCTCCAACTGCATGGCGAAGACCCGGCGCAGGTTGACCTTCGGCTCGTACCCGGCGGTCGCGCCGGAGACCACGATCCGGGCCATCGGCGCGGCCGACTTCAGCGAGTGGTCGAAGGTGGCCTCCCCGACCGTCTCGATCACCACGTCGACCCGCTCCGGCAGGCGCGCGCCGGGGGCCAGGGCGGTCGCCCCCAGCTCGGTGATCCGGTCCCGCTTGCCGGCGTCGCGGCTGGTCGCGTACACCCGTTTGCCGAGCGCGACGGCGAGCGCGACGGCCGCCGTGGCGACGCCGCCGCCCGCGCCCTGGACCAGCACCGACTCGCCCTCGGAGACCCGACCCTTGGTGGTGAGCATCCGCCAGGCGGTGAGCCACGCGGTGGGCAGGCAGGCGGCGTCGGTGGCGGAGACCCCGCCCGGCAGGGGCAGCAGATTCACCCGGGGTACGGCCACCCGCTCGGCGAAGGTGCCGGGGAAGCGCTCGGAGAGGATGGAGATCCCGCGCGGGTCGCCCGGATCGGGCACCAGCGGGTAGACCACCACCTCGTTGCCGTCCGGGTCGGTGCCGACCGCGTCGCAGCCGAGGATCATCGGCAGCCGGTCCGCGGCCAGCCCCACGCCGCGCAGCGACCACAGATCGTGGTGGTTGAGCGAGCTGGCCCGCACCCGCACGGTGACCCAGTCGTCCTCGGGATGGATCGGCTCTGGACGCTCGCCGACGGTCAGCGCGGAGAGCGGGTCGGCGGCGTCGAAGCTCGACGCGAAGGCAGCACGCATGACCCGCACCGTAACAAGCACCGAGGCCCATAAGAAGGCCAAGCAGGCGGGTCAGGCGCGGGCGACGCCGTCGCGGCGGGCGGCGTCGGCCACGGCCTCGGCGACCGCGGGCGCGACCCGAGGGTCCAGCGGGGACGGCACGATCGCGTCGGCGGTCAGCGTCTCGGCGACCACGCCGGCGATGGCCTGGGCGGCGGCGACCTTCATCCCCTCGGTGATCCGGGTGGCCCGGGCGTCCAGCGCCCCCCGGAAGACGCCGGGAAAGGCCAGCACGTTGTTGATCTGGTTGGGGTAGTCGCTGCGCCCGGTGGCGACGATCGCGACGTGCCGGGCGGCAACGTCGGGGTCCACCTCGGGGGTCGGATTGGCCAGCGCGAAGACGATGCCGCCGGGGGCCATCCCGGCCACCGCCGCCTCCGGGATCCGCCCGCCGGAGACGCCGATCAGCACGTCGGCGTCGCGCAGCGCCTCGGTGACGTCGCCGTGGCGACCCTCGGCGTTGGTGTCGGCGGCGAGGGCCGCCTTGGTGCCGGTGAGCTCGGCCCGGTGCCGGCCGATGATCCCCTTCGAGTCGCAGACCACCACCCGGGCGGCGTCCACTCCCCCGGCGATCAGCATTCGGGTCACCGCCACCCCGGCCGCGCCCGCGCCGACGACCACCACCCGCAGGTCGCCGAGCTTGCGGTCGAGCAGGGCGGTGGCGTTTCGCAGCGCGGCGAGCACGACGATCGCGGTGCCGTGCTGGTCGTCGTGGAACACGGGGATGGGCAGCGCCTCGTCGAGGCGGCGCTCCACCTCGAAGCAGCGCGGCGCGCTGATGTCCTCCAGGTTGATCCCGCCGAACGAGGGGGCCAGCGCCCGCACCACCGCCACGATCTCGTCCACGTCCTGGGTGTCCAGGCAGATCGGCACCGCGTCCACGCCGCCGAACTGCTTGAACAGCACCGCCTTGCCCTCCATCACCGGCAGCGCCGCGCGCGGGCCGATGTTGCCCAGCCCCAGCACGGCCGAGCCGTCGGTGACGACCGCGACGGTGTGCCCCGCCCAGGTGTACTCGTCGGCCAGGGCCGGGTCGGCGGCGATCGCCTGGCAGACCCGGGCCACCCCCGGGGTGTACGCCAGGGAGAGGTCCTCCCGGCTGGTCAGCGGAACGGTCGAGGCGATGGCCATCTTGCCGCCGGCGTGCAGCGCGAAGACGGGCTCGGCGGGGTCCACGGTGGGTGAAGACATGGTGACTCCAGGATCTGTCGAGCAGATGGGGCGTCCGGGCCGGAGGCTAGGTGAGGCGTCGGCGGTGGTACGCGGTGCGGGGGTCACCCGGGCACCTGCTGAGCATAGTGTCGGCGCCCGGGCCCTGATGTGAGCAGGGTCATACTCGGCGGTAGCCTGCCGGGCGGCGCAGCCTACCCGGCCGGGGCCAGTAGCGGGCCACCACGCGTCCCCGCACGTCGGCCACGCCGTACGCCCGGGAGTCGTCGGTGACCAGGTCGTTGTCGCCACGTACCCACCAGCCGCCGTCCTGCGCGCGGACCGCGCGCTTGACCACCAGCAGCTCCGGGCGGGTGCGGAAGACCGCGATCACGACGTCGCCGGGACGCACGGGCCGCCCCCCGCAGCGGACCAGCACGGCGTCGCCGTGGCGCAGGGTGGGTGCCATGGACGGGCCGGTCACCAGTACGGCGGCCAGCGGCCCACGCAGTCGCGGCGCGGCCCCGGGGTCGGGCGCGGCCGGGGATTCGTCGGGGCGCACCCGTTTTCACCTCCGCCCCGTTGGGGACGATGTCAGGAGTAGTGTCGTCTTGGATCATCGCAAACTTCTTATGGAGGATCCCGATGCGACTTCCCCGCATCCTCATGCCGCGCGTCACCGCCAGCGCCCACTGCGACCTGCCCTGCGGCATCTACGACCCGGCCCAGGCCCGGATCGAGGCCGAGTCGGTCAAGGCCATCGCCGAGAAGTACCAGGCGAACACCGACCCGGAGTTCCGCACCCGGGCGCTGATCATCAAGGAGCAGCGCGCCGACCTGGTCAAGCACCACCTGTGGGTGCTCTGGACCGACTACTTCAAGCCGGCGCACTTCGAGAAGTACCCGCACCTGCACACCCTGTTCAACGAGGCCACCAAGCTCGCCGGCGCGGGCGGGGCCAAGGGCAGCGTCGACCCGGCCAAGGCCGACGAGTTGCTCGGCAAGATCGACGAGATCTCGAAGATCTTCTGGGAGACCAAGCAGGCGTGACTGCCGGCCTGATCCCGACCGTGCGGCCGGTGCGTCCCGAGGACGTGCCGGCCGTCGTCGCGATGGTGCACGAGCTGGCCGAGTACGAGCGCGCGCCCGAGCAGTGCCACCTGACCGCCGAGCAGCTCCACGCCGCCCTCTTCGGCCCGCAGCCGGCGCTGCACGGTCACCTGGCGGTGGACGACGCCGACCGCCCGCTCGGCTTCGCCCTGTGGTTCCTCAACTTCTCCACCTGGGCCGGGGTGCACGGCATCTACCTGGAGGACCTGTACGTCCGCCCGGAGGCCCGGGGCACCGGCGCGGGGCGGCGGTTGCTGGCCACCCTGGCGGCGATCTGCGTGCAGCGGGGCTACCGCCGGCTGGACTGGTCGATGCTCGACTGGAACCCGGCCGCCGGTTTCTACGCCTCGGTCGAGGCCACGCCGATGTCGGACTGGGTGTCGTACCGGCTGGCCGGGCCGGCGCTGCACCGCCTCGCGGCGCAGGTGGGCGGGGTGCCGGGCGAGGTGCCGGCCGCCCGGGGCAGCGCCCCCACGCGGGAGCCGGCCCGAGCGGGTAGAGTCCCGCACCGGGGGGATGAGGCGTGACTCAACTGACCGGCCAGCCAGCTACCGACGACGACGTGGTGCACCTCACGGTGCCCGCCGACGGCGGTTACCTCGGCGTGCTCCGTACCGCCACGGCCGGCCTCGCCGCCCGTCTCCAGTTCGCCCTCGACGAGATCGAGGATCTGCGGATCGCCGTGGACGAGGCGTGCGCCATGCTGCTGGCCATCGCCACCCGCGACGCCGAGTTGGAGTGCCGCTTCGCGGTGACCGACGATGCGCTCACCGTCGAGGTGACCGTGCCGACCGTGCGCGGGGCGACGCTGCCCTCGGAGTCGTCCTTCGCCTGGAAGGTGCTGACGGCCCTGACCACGGCCGCCTCGGCGAACGCCGCCAACGGCCGGGCCACCATCGCCCTGCTCACCCGCCGCGCCTCCCGCTACTAGCCGCGCCTCCCGCTACCGGGCGGGGCCGGGGTCAGAAGCCCAGGGCCCTGGTCGTTGCCGGGGTCACCAGGAGGGCGGGGACGGTCACGCCCAGGGCGATCACGGGGACGCCGAGCCAGGCGAGGCCGCCCTGGATCATGTACCAGCCGATCGGCAGCAGCAGGAGCTGAAGGGCGATCGCCGGGGCCCGGCCGCCGGCCCGTCGGCGGCCCAGCAGCCCGCCCAGGGCCCAGAGCCCCGCCGCGCCGGCGATCGCGAAGCCGGTCACCAGCAGCGCCGACGGCAGGTCGGTGACGGTCGCGGTGAGGTCGGCCCAGACCAGCCACGCGGCGACCAGACCGAGCGCGACCGCCTCCCCCCGGAGCAGCCCGACCGCCCAGCGCAGCGGGGTCGGGTTCCGGTCCGAGTCGATGGTCACGCGCGACACGATACCCGTGGTGGATCGGGGTACAGTGCCGCCCATGCGGGCCGTCCTGGTGGTCAATCCGAAGGCCACCACCACCAGCGAACGCAGCCGGGACGTCCTGGTCCGGGCGTTGCGCAGCGAAGTCGAGCTGTCGGTGCGGTACACCCGGCGGCGGGGCCATGCGATGGACCTGGCCCGGGAGGCGGCCGAGGAGGGCGTCGACCTGGTGGTCACCCTCGGCGGTGACGGCACGGTCAACGAGGTGGTCAACGGCCTGATGACGGCCCAGTCACCCACCTTCCGCACCGGCGAGACGACCGCCGAGCGGCTGCCGGCGCTGGCCACCGTGCCGGGCGGCTCGACCAACGTCTTCGCCCGGGCCCTGGGCCTGCCCCGCGAGTGGCCGGACGGCACGAGCATGATCCTGGAGGGGCTGCGCCTGGGCCGGTCGCGGACGATCGGGCTGGGCCGGGCCGACGACCGTTACTTCACCTTCTGCGCGGGCTTCGGCCTCGACGCGGCGGTGATCCACCGGGTGGAGCAGTCCCGCCGGCGCGGCCGGGTCTCCACGCCGGGGCTCTACCTACGGTCGGCAATCGGTCAGTACTTCGTCGGGGCGGACCGTCGGCACCCGACGATCACCCTGGAGCGGCCCGGCGAGCCCGCCGAGAGCGGGCTGGCGACCGTGATCGTCCAGAACACCGCGCCGTGGACGTACCTGGGCGACCGGGAGATCAATCCGAACCCGCAGGCGTCGTTCGATCTTCGGCTCGACGTGTTGGCGATGCGTCAGCTCCGCGTGGCTAGCACCACACGCACTGTGACGCAGGCCTTCTCCCGGGCGCCGGACCCGCGCGGCCGCCAAGTTCTTCGGCTGCACGACGTGGGCGAGTTCACCCTGCTAGCGGGCCGTCCGCAGGCCTTCCAGCTGGACGGCGACTATCTCGGCGAGCGGGAAATAGTCAGATTCGCATCCGTTCCGGCGGCACTGAGAGTAATCTGTTAGGCCTCGGGTACAGGCCTTCGTGGAGCGGTCCCCCTCACCGCAGACCGCGGTGGCCGCCACACCGAGGGTGAGGTGCCGGAAATGTCAGCAATGTCACGCCGACTGTACTATATTGATCCTCGACTGTGGTACGCCGGGTGACTGGGTCACTCCAGTAACCGGCACAAAGGGTCGTGAGCTCGCTCACCCACTCGGAGTTTTTTCCGGGTGTCACCCTTGACATTGCGTGAGTTCGTGAAAGTATTCACAAACGAACTTGAGTTACCGGGGCATTGCTTGGAGCGTTCACCACGTTGAGCCGTTCCAGCAGGTCCCAGGGCCACAAGAGTCTGCTCACGCAACGCCGAATTGATGGACGCGAACAGTAACCATCCGGCTTGCGTACGCATTTAAGAAAAGCCCCAAAGACAATCTCTACCACCCATCCAGAATGAGGAGTGTTGCCGCCATGGACTGGCGTCACCATGCTGTCTGCCGCGACGAGGACCCGGAGCTGTTCTTCCCGATCGGGACGTCTGGTCCGGCTCTCCTTCAGGTCGAGCAGGCCAAGGCCGTCTGCCGGCGCTGCTCCGTGACCGACCAGTGCCTGCAGTGGGCCCTGGAGTCCGGTCAGGACGCCGGCGTCTGGGGCGGGATGAGCGAGGAGGAACGGCGCGCCGTCAAGCGGCGCGGCGGCCTCCGGGTGCTGCGCGCTCACTCCGCCTGACCGACCCACACCGCACCACACCACACAAGGCTCACGCCCCGGCAGGGAAACCCCTGCCGGGGCGTTCTGCTGCCCGGGGCTGCGCACCCGGAAGGGGCGTGGCACCGCTCAGGCCGTCGCCACGGCCCGGTCCACCCGGCGGGCCACCAGGGCGGCCAGCTCCGGGGCGTCGGTGAGTGACCCGGAGACCGCCACCGCGCCGGCCGCTCGCCCCGCCGCCACCACCGCGTCGTGGAAGAGGCCGGGAGCCAGGAAGTACGCCGACACGGCCACCCGGCCCGCACCCGCCGCCCGCAGCCGGGCCACCGCCGCGCCGACCGCCGGCGGGGCGGCCGAGGCGTACGCCACCCGGCACGGCACCCCCAGCTCGGCGCCGAGCGCCCCGGCCACCCGCCCCACCGAGCCGCGCGCCCCGGCGTCGCGGGTCCCGGCGGCGGCCAGCACCAACGCGTCGAACCGGCCTGGCGCCGCCTCGGTGAGCCGCCGCCGCAGGCCGGCCAGGAGGCCGGCGTCGACCGTGCCGCCGGCCGGGCCGAGCACGTCGCCGACGCGTACCTCGATCGGTGGGCCCGACCCACGGGCCGCCGCGAGCGCCGCCGGGATGTCCACCCGCCGGTGGTACGCGGCGGTGAGCAGCAGCGGCACCAGCACCGCCCGGCGGTGACCGGCCGCCGCCAGCGACCGCAGCACCGCCGCCGGACCGGGGTCGGTGTGGTCCAGCCAACTCGCCCACACCGACCCGCCGGGGCGGGCGGCGGCGACCGCGCGGGCCAACGCGCGGGTCGCCTCGGCCGCCCGGGGGTCCCGGCTGCCGTGCGCGACCAGGACCACCGGGTCCCGGCTGCCGTCCACGCCAGGCAGCACCGGCTCCGGTGGGCCGGTCGCGGCGGCGCTCAGAGGTGCAGCCCGCACTCGGTCTTCTCGAACATCGCCCACCGGCCGGCCCGGGGGTCCTCCCCCGCCTTCGTCCGGCGGGTGCACGGCCAGCAGCCGATCGAGCCGTAGCCGCGCCGGAACAGCTCGTTGACCGGGATGTCGTGGCGGGCGACGTAGGCGTCCACGTCCGACTGGGTCCAGGCCGCGATCGGGTTGACCTTCACCCGGCCGCGCCGGGCGTCGAAGGTCACCACCGGCGTGTTGGCCCGGGTCGGTGACTCGTCCCGGCGCAGCCCGGCGGCCCAGGCGTCGTACCCGGTCAGCGCCCGCTCCAGCGGCTCGACCTTGCGCAGCTGGCAGCACTCGTCCGGGGAGCGGTTGAACAGCCGGGGGCCGTACTCGCCGTCCTGCTGGCCCACGGTGAGCCGGGGCCGGATGGAGCGCACGGTGACGGGCAGCCGCCGGGCCACCTCGTCGCGGACCCGCAGCGTCTCCGGGAAGTGCAGGCCGGTGTCGAGGAAGATCACGTCGATCCCCGGCGCGACCCGGGAGACCAGGTGCGCGAGGACGCCGTCGGCCATGGAGCTGGTGACGCAGAACCGGTCGCCGAACGTCTCGGCCGCCCAGCGGGCGATCTCCAGCGCCGGTGCCCCCTCCAGCTCCCGCCCGGCCCGCTCGGCCAGGGTGCGCAGCTCCTGCGGGTCGCGTCGGGCCGGGTCGGCGTCGACTCCGCCGCCGGGGGTCGGGCCGCCGGTCTGGATCAGCCCCAGGCTCACGGCGGAGACGACCCTCATCGGGTCACCGCCCGGTCGAGCAGCCCGGTGAACTTCACCGCGAAGACTCGGGTGCAGGCGTGGCACTCCCAGGCGCCGTGGCCGGCCTCGCTCGGTCGCAGGTCCTCCTCGCCGCAGTACGGGCAGTACAGCGGCACCGATCTGGTCTCACTCATCGCAGCTCCTCCTCGTCGGCTCTGACCACCCAGTTGGCGAACGTCTCCCCCGTGGTGCGGCCCGCCAGGTAGCGGCGGGCGATTCTCTCGACGTACTCCGGAAGCTCCTCGGCGGTGGTCTTCAGGCCGCGCAGCTTGCGGCCGAAGCCCGCGGTCTGCCCCTGCGCCATGCCCAGGCCGCCGCCGAGGTGGACCTGGAAGCCCTCGACCCGGCGGCCGTCCGCGGCGAGGACGAGCTGCCCCTTGAGGCCGATGTCGGCGACCTGGGTGCGGGCGCAGGCGTTCGGGCAGCCGTTGAGGTGGATGGAGATGTCCGCGTCGAAGTCGCGCAGCCGCTCCTCCAGCCGGGCCACCAGCTCCTCGCCGCGCGCCTTGGTCTCGACGATGGCCAGCTTGCAGAACTCGATGCCGGTGCAGGCCATGGTCCCGCGCCGCCAGGCCGACGGCCGGGCCGCCAGGCCGATCCCGCGCAGCGCCTCCACCAGCGACTCGGTCCGCTCCGGCGGCACGTCCAGCACCAGCAGCTTCTGGTACGGGGTGAGCCGCACCCGGTCGCTGCCGTGCGCCTCGACCGCGTCGGCGAGCCGGGCGAGCTGCGGGCCGGAGACCCGACCGACCACCGGGGCGGCCCCGACGTAGTTGCGCCCGTCGCGCTGCCGGTGCACGCCGATGTGGTCGACCGGCCGGGCGGGCAGCTGCGGGGCGGGGCCGTCGAGCAGGGTCCGGCCCAGGTATTCCTTTTCCAGCACCTCGCGGAAGCGCTCCACGCCCCAGTCGGCGACCAGGAACTTCAGCCGGGCCCGGCTGCGCAGCCGGCGGTAGCCGTAGTCGCGGAAGATGCCCACCACGCCCGCCCAGACGTCCGGGATCTCGGCCAGCGGCACCCAGGCGCCGAGCCGCTTGGCCAGCATCGGGTTGGTGGAGAGGCCGCCGCCGACCCAGACGTCGAAGCCGAGCCCGTGCTCGGGGTGGTCGACGCCGAGGAACGCGATGTCGTTCGCCTCGTACGGGGTGTCCACCAGCCAGGAGATCGACGTCTTGAACTTGCGGGGCAGGTTGGAGTAGTTCTTGTCGCCCACGTACCGGCGGACGATCTCGTCGATCGCCGGGGTCGGGTCGAGCCGTTCGGCCTCGGCCACCCCGGCGACGGGGCTGCCGAGCACGATGCGCGGGCAGTCGCCGCACGCCTCGGTGGTCTGCAGGCCGACCGACTCCAGCCGACGCCAGATCTCCGGCATGTCCTCCACCCGGATCCAGTGGAACTGGACGTTCTGCCGGTCGGTGAGGTCGGCGGTGTCCCGGGCGAACTCCCGGGAGATGTCGGCGATGACCCGGAGCTGGGCCAGGGTGAGCTGTCCGCCGTCCACCCGGACGCGGAGCATGAAGTACTCGTCCTCCAGCTCGTGCGGCTCCAGCACGCCGGTGCCCGTGCCGTCGATGCCGGGCCGGCGCTGCGTGTAGAGCCCCCACCAACGGAACCGGCCGCGCAGGTCCTGCGGGTCGATGGAGGCGAAGCCCCGGTGGGCGTAGACGTTCTCGATCCGGGCCCGGACGTTCAGCGGGTCGTCGTCCTTCTTGATCCGCTCGTTGGCGTTGAGCGGCTCGCGGTGACCGAGCGCCCACTGCCCCTCTCCCCGGTTCTGCCGGGGCGCCCGTGCCGTGGGTGCGCCGGGCACGTCGGGCCGGGCCGGGGTGCTGCTGACCGCCATCGCGGCGTCCTCCGTTGTCTGCTGTGCCTCGTGGCGCGCACGCGCGGCCGGCCCGTGGGACGGGCCGTGGACGGCGATGTCGGACGGCCGGCGCGAAGCGCCCGAGACAGATGGGTCGGGCGTCGTCAGGTGGCCGGACAGATGGCGCTGCGCACGCGGCCGTAGTCGACGTGGCGACGGGCCACGAAGCGACGGAGGAAAGCGGCGGCCATACGGCCATGCTCCCACACCCCGAGGCACCCATCCAGCGAGCGCGGGTGTGATCCCACATCACGGGCCACCGATGCGTAATCGCCCTCGATCAGGCAGGAGTTCCCGGCGGGGCGGGGCGCTACGGCGTCCGCCCGCCGGGGGTCGGCGGGGTGTGGAAGGCTCGGCGGCGTGAGCGATTCGCCCGCTATGCGGCAACCACCGGGGCGGCTCGGCCCGGTGTGGCTCGGCCCGGGGTGGCTCGGCCCGGTGTGGTTCTGGCCGACGCTGGCGACCCTGGCGATCGGCGGCGTGGGCCTGGGCTCCGCCCAGCCGTGGCGGGACGAGCTGGCCACCTGGAGCGCCGCCACCCGGCCGCTGGGCGCCCTGGCCCGGATGGCCGGCGTCATCGACGCCGCGAGCTGGCCGTACTACCTGCTCATGCACGGCTGGGTGCGGGCGTTCGGCGACTCGCCCGCCGCGCTGCGCCTGCCGTCCACGCTGGCCATGGCCGCGACGGCCGGGCTGACGGCGGTCCTCGGGGCGCGGCTGCTCGGGCCCCGGGCCGGGCTGCTCGGCGGGCTGCTCTTCGCGGTCCTCCCTGGCACCTCCCGGTACGCCCAGGAGGCCCGCCCGTACGCGTTCGTCGCCCTCTTCGCGGTGCTGGCGACGCTGCTGCTGGTCCGGGCGCTGGACCGGCCGGGTCGGCGGCGCAGCGCCGGCTACGCCGCCGCCGTCGTCGCGCTCGGCCTGGCCCACCTGGTCGCGCTCGTCCTGCTCGCCGCCCACGCGACGGCCGTGCTGGCCGCCGACCGACGCGCCGACCGCCGCCGCGAGACCCCGCCGGGCCGCTCCGACGCCTCCCGGCGCGCGGTGCGGGGCCGGCCACTGTGGGCCCGGCCGCTGTCGGGCCGGCCACTGTGGGCCTGGCTCGCCGCCGTGCTGGCCGCGCTGGTCGTGCTGGCCCCTCTGGCGCTGCTGGCGCTGGGCCAACGCGGCCGGCAGCTCGACTGGGTCGACCCGGCTCGCCCCGCCGACCTGATCGCGCTGCCGGGCGCGCTGGCCCAGAGCGGCACCGTGGGCGGGCTGCTGCTCGGGCTCGCCGCGCTCGGGGCCGCCCGCGCGCGGCGACGGGCCCTGCTCCCCGCCGCCTGCGCGGCGCTGCCGGTGCTGCTGGTCTTCCTGGCGGGGCTGGCCGGGCCGCTCTGGGTGCCGCGCTACCTCTTCTTCACCGTCCCGTTCGCCTGCGTCCTGGCCGGCGCGGCGCTGGCCGGAACCGACCCGGCGGCCCGCCCACCGGGGACGGGAGCGGGTACGGAGAAGACGGCCGGGGTGCCGCTGCCGGCGGCGCTGGCCGTGGTGCTCCTCGCCGGCCTCTTCGGGCTGCCCGACCAGGCGGCGCTGCGGCACAGCCACGAGTGGCCACGCGGCGCGCTGATCGACTACGCGGGGGCGGCCCGGGTCATCGGCGAGCAGAGCCGCAGCGGGGACGCGATCGTCTTCTCCCCCCGCGACGGTTGGCTCTTCCTCGATCTGGGGCTGCGCTACCACCTCGGCGACGGGGAACCCCGCGACGTGCTGGTCGTCCGGGGCCAGGACGCCCGCGGCGACTACTGGGTCGACGAGTGTCCGCGCCCGGCCGAGTGTCTGGCCGGGACGCGTCGGGTCTGGCTGGTGGTCGCCGGGCGGCGGGCGGACCCGGTCGAAGCGGTGCCGGGCGCGACGGGACGGGCGCTGCGCGACGGCTTCACCGTCGAACGGGTCACGCCCCGGCCGGGCCTCACGGTGGCGCTGCTCACCCGTTAGGTCGGCCCGAATGACGTAAGAGAACCGCTGACCGGCACCCCGCCGGTCACCGCTCCACGAAGCAACCGGGGCGCACCGGGAGGGTTCCCCGGTACGCCGTGCGGCCAGGTGCCCCTCCGCCCAGCGCCACTGACGACACCCGCTGTGCCCGGTGCACGAACCGCACCGCTTGCCGTCCCGGTGCACCTCCGCACTTCCCCTGGCCGCGTGGAACAGGTCCGTGCGGCTCGGGGGCCCGTCGTCCATCGCCATCTCCGCCTCCAGGGATGGGCAGCAGGTCCGGCCACGGAGCCCCTGGTCACGTGGCCGGACTGCTACCTCAGTCCCCGGGCTGCCAACCGAAGGGGACCTCTCACACAACTTGCCATGGTAGCCATGGGTAGTCAAGCATCCCCGAGGGTGGTTCACTGGAATCGCCGACCGGAGGGGATTTCTACCGTGCCGCCCTATTCATCCATTTATGAACGCATTGCTGACGAAATGGCGGAGCGCATTGCGTCCGGTGAGTTCCCGCCAGGAGGCAAGCTGCCCAGCCGCGCGGAACTCTGTGCGGAGTACGAAGTCTCCGACTTCGTGGCCGACCGCGTATTCCTGACGCTGAGGATGCGCGGCCTGACCGAAACGGTGCCGGGGCGCGGCGTGTACGTCCGGCAGCCCTGAGCGGCCAGGAGAGTGCACACGAAGCGGCCCGGACCATTCTGGTCCGGGCCGTTGCCCGTGCGGGCTCAGCCTGAGCGCTGAGTGTGGTGCCGTGGGCATCGCTCTTCATATCAGTGACATTGCGGTCTCCGCCTCGGCCTAACGCGCGATGTCATCGACATGAAGTTGATCAATCCGTCGGGGCCACGCGCCCCGGTCCCTCGGGGGCGGTCAGGAGCGGGCCAGGGGGACCACCAGCACCGCCTCGGTGCCCGCCTCGGCACCGTTGCGCAGCTCGATGGTGCCGCGCAGTTCCCCGGTCACCAGCGCCCGGACGATCTGCAGGCCGAGCCGGCCGCTGCGCTCGGCGTCGAACCCGGCCGGCAGGCCGCGCCCGTTGTCGGCGACGGTGACGTGCAGTTGCTTGCGGAACCGGTGCACCGAGACGACCACCTGCGGCGCGAGCGCCGACTCGACCCCGGCGACGGGAAGCAGGCTGCCGGGCCCCACCGCGCCGCCACCGGCCACCCCGCCGGCGGCCACCACGGCGCCGCCGGCCACCACCGCAACAGCACCGCCGGGGGCCGGCCCGGAGCCGTCCTCGGGGCCCTCCGGGGGCGGGAAGCCGTGCTCGACCGCGTTGAGCAGCAACTCGTTGAGGACCATGACCAGCGAGGTGGCGATCTCGGCGGGCAGCACCCCGAAGCTGCCCTTGCGGCGCATTCCCACGGTCTGCTCGGTCGCCGCGACCTCGGTCGCCGCGCTGGCCACCCGGTCGACGATGCCGTCGAACTCGACCGCCTCGTCGCTGGACATGGAGAGCGTCTCGTGCACCAGGGCGATGGAGGCGACCCGGCGTACCGACTCCTCCAGGGCGACCCGGGCCTCGGGCATGGCGACCCGGCGGGCCTGTAGGCGCAGCAGCGCGGCGACGGTCTGCAGGTTGTTCTTCACCCGGTGGTGGATCTCCCGGATGGTGGCGTCCTTGGTGATCAGGGCGCGGTCGCGGCGGCGTACCTCGGTGATGTCGCGGACCAGGACCAGCGCGCCGATCGGCACCCCGGCGGGCATCAGCGGCAGCGCCCGGGTCAGCATGGTCGCGCCCCGGGCGTCGATCTCCCGCCGGGGCGGGGCCTCGCCGCGCAGGGCGGCCAGGATGGCGTTGCCGGCGTCGGTGCCCTCCAGCGGGTCGCCGGCCAGCCGGCGGTGCAGCTTGGCCAGGTCCTCCCCGACCAGGTGGGCGGCGTAGCCGAGCCGCCGGTACGCGGACTGCGCGTTCGGGCTGGCGTAGGTGACCTTGCCGCCGGCGTCGAGCCGGACCAGCCCGTCGCCCACCCGGGGCGCGGAGGTGGTCTCCCCGGGGTGCCGGGGCGGCGGGAACGTGCCGTCGGCGATCATCTGCGCCAGGTCGTCGGCGGTGGTGAGGTAGTTCAGTTCGAGCTGGCTGGGGGTGCGGGCGGTGGAGAGGTTGGTGTCCCGCCCGACCACCGCGATCACCTCGCCGGCCTCCCCGTCGGCGGTGCGCAGCCGCACCGGGATCGCCTCGTGCCGGGCGGGCACGTCGCCGTACCAGACCGGGTCGCCCTCCCGCCAGATCCGCCCCTGCCCGTAGGCGATGTCCAGGTGGGCCACCTCGGGCCCGCCGACGATCCGCCCCACCTGGTCGTCCTGGTACGCGGTGGGGGCGGTCGTCGGGCGGACCTGCGCGACGCAGAGGAAGCTGCCCTCGTCGTTCACCGGCACCCAGAGCAGCAGGTCGGCGAAGGAGAGGTCGGAGAGCAGCTGCCAGTCTCCGGCGATCCGGTGCAGGTGGTCGATGTCGGCGGGGCGGAGCTGGGTGTGCTCCTCGGCGAGTTCGCGCAGCGTGGACACGCCGCCCAGCCTGCCACGCCGGCCCTCACATCGTCGCGGTGACCTTCTTCAGGCCGCGCGGGGCGTCCGGGTCCTCGCCCCGGGTCAGCGCCAACGCCAGCGCGAGGCGCTGCACCGGCAGGATGTCCAGCAGCGGGGCGTACCGCTCGTCGACCTCGGGGACGGCGAGCCGGGTGGCCCCCTCGACGTCGGCGGAGCCGACCACCACCACGTCGGCGCGGCGTTCGCCGAGGCGGGGCAGCACCTCGCCCATCGACCGGCCGCCGGGGCCGGAGCCGACCACGGCCAGCACCGGGACGTCCGGGTCGGTCATGGCCAGCGGGCCGTGCAGCAGGTCCGCGCCGGAGAAGGCCAGGGCCGGCAGGTACGACGTCTCCATCAGCTTCAGCGCCGCCTCCCGGGCGGTCGGGTACGCGTAGCCCCGGCCGGTGGTGACGAGCTGGGCGGCGAAGCGGTAGCGCGGGGCGAGCTGGGCCGGGGTGGCGTCGTCGAGGGTGCGGGCGGCCAGCTCGGGCAGGGCGGCCAGCGCGGCGCGCTCCTCGGCGGGCAGCGCCCCGTCGCCGGCCCGGATGCCCTCCACGAGCATCAGCAGGGCGAGCAGTTCGGCGGTGTACGACTTGGTGGCGGCCACCGCGCGTTCGTGCCCGGCGGCGATGTCGACGCTCAGCTCGGCGACCTCGGCCAGCGGCGAGTCGGGCTGGTTGGTGACGGCGAGGGTCAGCGCGCCGGAGCCGCGGGCGGCGCGCAGCACCTCGGCGAGGTCGGGCGAGCCACCGCTCTGGCTCACCCCGACGACCAGTGCCCCGGAGAGGTCGGGCCGGGCGCCGTAGAGGGTGACCGCGCTGGGCGAGGCGAGCCCGGCGGGCAGGCCGAGCCGGATCTCGGTCAGGTACGCCGCGTAGAGGGCGGCGTGGTCGGAGGTGCCCCGGGCGGTGAAGACCACGTGCCGGGGGCGGCGCTGCGCGATGACGGCGGCCACCCGGGCGATCGCGCGAGCGTGCTCGGCGGTGAGCAGCCGTTCGTAGCCGGCCGGCTGCTCGCTGATGTCGGCGGCCATCCCGGCCCCTGGACGCGTCACGAAAACCCCTTCCCTGCGCGATTGCCGCGCGTTTGCTGTTCAGTCTTGCACTTTTCACCCGACCCGGGCAACGGAGTGAGCAGCATCGCGCAGGGTATGCCCTCCCGACCCAACATCACCTAGGCTTGCCCGACCCGCCGACGCGTGGGGCGACCGCGCGGGGGCGACCGCGCGCGGTGGCGCTCCGGCCGCCGGGTGGGACGAGCACCCTACGAGCGAGAGGCCCACGTGTCCGAGGGAAGGGACGATTCCCCGCTGTCGGCGCAGGAGGAGCTCGCCCTTGCCCGGCTGGCGCTGGACGAGGGCGACCTGGCGCATGCGGCCGGGCACGTCGCGGGGGCGCTGGCCCTCAAGCCCACCCTGCCCGAGGCGCACGAGACGCTGGCCCGGCTGGCCGCCGCCGGGGGCGGCGGGGGCGTCGAGCTCTTCCCGCTGCACCAGCGCGTCTTCGTCGGCACCGTGGTCGCCCGCGCGCACCTGCTGGCCGCGTCGGGCCGACCCACCGAGGGGCTGGAGCTGCTGGCCGCCGCCACCGGGCACGACCGGAGCGCAGACTGGGCCGGGGTGCCCTGGGTCAGCGCCGCCGACCTGCCGCAACGGCTCGATCCCGAGCGGATCGCCCAGGTGCTGATGCAGGTCTGCGCCGCCGTGCCCGACCCGGTGCCACGCGCCGAGCGGGCCCCACTTCAGCCGTACCTCGCGTTGGCCCGCAACGCGGCCACCGCCCACCCCCGGCACGGTCTGCTGCTCGGCTCGGCCTCCGCGCTGGCCCGCCGGCTCGGCGAGGTCGACCTGGCGATCCGCTGGGCCGCCCGGGGCGTACGTGTCGCGCCGTCGAAGCTCGGCGAGGTCTGGCTCGGGTACGCCTACCGCAGCGCCGGCCGCACCCGCGACGCCCTCGCGGCGCTGCGCCGGGCCGTCGACCACGACCCGAGCGACCTCGCCGTGTACGCCGACATCGCCGGCACACTGGCCGACACCGGCCGGCTGGACGAGGCGCTGGAGTGGACCGACCGGGCCCTGGCCCGCGACCCCACCTTCGACTGCGCCGTGCACACCGCGCACCGGCTGCGCTTCCAGCGCGACGGCGACGTGGCGCACCTGGTGGCCCTGGCGGACTTCGTCCGCGACCACCCCGACGACACCCACGAGCACGGCGACCTCGCCGAGTGCTGCCGCAGCCGGCCCTGGCTCGGCCAGGTGACCCCCGCCGCCGGCGCGGCGGTGGCGGTGCTGCGGCACGCCCTGGCGGAGGAGCACGGCGGCCTCGGCGTGACCACCGTGCGGCTGGAGACGCTGGAGCCGCCGAGCGCCATGCGTACCGTGGCGACGGCCGCCCCGGGGCTGCGGGTCGAGGTGGCCGAGGTGGCCGACCCGGACCCGCGCGAGCCCCGCCGGGCCACCGAGCGGCCGCTGTGGCGCTGGGACGGCACCGTCGCCGCCCCGACGGTGCCCGCGCCGTCGGCCGAGGCCGCCGACCGGATCCGGCAGCTCGCCCACCCGGCCTGGGCGCACCCCCCGGCGGCGTACGACGCGGCGGTCGGGCTGGCCACGCTGGGCCTGGCCGACCTGCTCGGGCTGCTGGTGCACCCGCCCTCGGCGCCCGCCACCGGGATGGGCCGGCTGCTGGCCGGGCAGGACCCGTCGCTGTGGGTGCGCTGCGTGCAGGTCTGGGCCTGCCTGGGGCTGCTGCACCACCGCACCGACGAGCCGTGGCCGGAGTCGACCCGCCGCAGGGCGCTGGTCGACCTGGTCTGGGGCGTGGAGGACTGGATCACCGAGGCGGCGCTGTTCGCCCTGGTCACCGCCGCCTGGGTGGACCCGTCCGCCCGCGCCGACGTGGCCCGGGTGGTGGCCGAGCGGCTCGCCGACGCCGCCGCCGTGGCGAAGGAACGGCCGGTGCCGATCGCGGTGTCGCTGGCGTACCTGGCGCTGGCCACCCCGGCGCTGGACCCGGCGACGACCACGCTGGCCGGTGAGCTGATCTCCGGCCCGGGGCCCGCACCGCGCCGGCCGGGCCCGCTGCGCCGGCTCTGGGGCCGGCTCACCCGGCTGCGCCGTCGCCCCTGAGGCGCGGCCGACAGCCCGGGTCAGGCGGCCGACAGCCCGGGTCAGGCGGCCGACAGCCCGGGTCAGGCGGCCGTGGCGGGGAATTCCAGGCGCAGGCCGAGCAGGGTGATCCCGGGGGCCGGGGACCAGTCCCGCTCCGGGACGCGGACGAAGCCGAGCCGCTCGTACATGCCTCGGGCGGTCGCGGCCAAGCCGTCCCGGACGCAGATCGCCACCGCCGTGCAGCCCTGCTCGGCCGCGCGGGACAGGCAGGCCCGCACCAGCGCCCCGCCCGCGCCGCGCCCCTGGGCCGCCGGGTCCACCGCCAGCATCCGGAACTCGGCCTCACCGGGGGCGCTGATCTCGGCGTACGCGGTGCCGGCCAGCACGAACGTGACCGATCCCAGCAGCGC
Source organism: Micromonospora sp. DT233 (assembly GCF_049841815.1). NCBI lineage: Bacteria > Bacillati > Actinomycetota > Actinomycetes > Micromonosporales > Micromonosporaceae > Micromonospora > Micromonospora sp. DT233. Next base: position 138,228 of record NZ_JBNCLB010000001.1, read on the forward strand.
GCCGGTGGCCTCGTCGACGGCGACCAGCACCTCACCGTCGGTCGCCCGGGACGCCACGTCGGCGAGCGTGACGGCGTACGCGTTCTCGCCCTTGAGCTGCCCGTCGTTGTCGTACGCGGCGACGGTCAGCCGCCCCACCGCCGCGAACTCGGCCTCGGTGGCCCGCCGGACCGCGACGCCGCTCAACCGATCACCGCGATCAGGTCGCCGTCCTGCACCACGTCGCCCTCGCTGACCGCGAGCCGCTGCACCACGCCGTCGGACTCGACGACGACCGGAATCTCCATCTTCATCGACTCCAGGATCACCAGGGTGTCGCCCTCGGACACGGTGTCACCGGCCGAAGCGACGACCTTCCACACGTTCGCCACCATCTCGGCGCGGACCTCCTCGGCCATCTCGACCCTCCCTCTCCAGGTGTGCCTGCGTGTCTGGGTATCCAATCATGCGCCGACGGCCCGTGGGAGGACCCGCGCGCGGCAGGACGGCCCTCGGCGGGCCGGTGGGCCGCCCCGGCGGCGCAGGGCGGACGCCGACCGCACTAGCATCAGCGGGTCGGCCCCCGGTTGCCTCGGGGGCCGGTACGCGACCACCGCCGCGCTTCTGCGCGCGGGCGGGAAGTGACCAGCACCAGAGGAGGTCGACATGGCGAAGAAGTCCCGGAAGAAGAAGGCCCGGAAGAAGAGCAACGCTAACCACGGCAAGCGTCCCAACTCCTGACCGGCGCGGCGGGCCCGCCCGCCGACCGTTCAGCCGTCCCGCCCGGCCCCTCGGGGCCCACGGACGGCCGATGGCCCGGGTCGGTCGACCCGGGCCATCGTCGTGTCTCGGTGCCGCGCAGGGGCCTCGACGGGCGGGCCAGCGCGGCCAGCGGTCCCGCAGGGGCGTCAGTCGGCCAGCTCGCGGGGCTCGGTGCGCGTCAGTCGGCCAGCTCGCGCGGCTCGACCGTCGTCGTCGTCTCGACGACCACCAGCTCGGTCAGTCGAATGCGCAGCCGCTCGCGCAGCTGGTCGGGCGCGGTCTCGTTGCCGCAGCAGCGGGCGACCAGCGCCTTGATCTCCTGCTCGAGACCGTACTCGCGCAGGCAGGGCCCGCACTCGTCGAGGTGGCGGCGGATGAGGGTGCGGCGCTCCTCGCCGCACTCCAGGTCGAGGTAGAGGTAGACCTCGGCGAGCACCTCGTGGCAGTCCGTCTCGTGCGGCTTCCCACAGCTCACGTCACACCTCCCGGCCGGCGACGGCGGTCGAGTCCTTGCTTGGCTGGGCGGCGGAGAAGCCGCGCTCCCCGGCGTACCGTTCGAGCAGCTTGCGCAGATTGCGCCGGCCGCGGTGCAGCCGCGACATCACCGTGCCGATGGGCGTGCCCATGATGTCGGCCACCTCCTTGTAGGAGAAGCCTTCGACATCGGTGAGGTAGACAGCCATCCGGAACTCCTCCGGCAACTGCTGGAGGGCCTCCTTGACGTCGCTGTCGGGCAGCCGGTCGAGCGCCTCGGTCTCGGCCGAGCGCAGCCCCTTGGAGGTGTGCGACTCGACGGCGGCGAGCTGCCAGTCGGTGATCTCCTCGGTGGGCGCCTGGATCGGCTGGCGCTGCCGCTTGCGGTACGAGTTGATGTAGGTGTTGGTCAGGATGCGGTACAGCCAGGCCTTCAGGTTGGTGCCCTGCTCGAACTGGTGGAAGGCCGCGTACGCCTTCAGGTACGTCTCCTGGACCAGGTCCTCGGCGTCCGCCGGGTTGCGCGTCATGCGCAGCGCGGCGGCATAGAGCTGGTCGACGAAGGGCATCGCGTCCCGCGCGAAGCGGGCCCTGCGCTCGTCCGTCTTCTCGGTGGTCAACCGCACATCCCCTCGCGTCGGATGCTGTCTCGCCGAGGATACGCGCCGAAACCCGGCCGTAGATTCACTTTCGGCCGGTGTGCTGGTGCTCACCACCACCGCCGGCGCGTCCGGCCGCGTGGTCGCGGACCAGCCTGGGGCGTCGAGCAGCCGTCTGAGCTGCCGCGCCTCCCGTTCGCCCCGTTCCCGGCTCCGTGTTTGCGTCGGCACCGGTCACCCCCCTAGCAGAGATCGCTTCCCTCGGGGGTAACGCGGATCGACGGGCCCCGCATTCCGGTTGGCCGCTCCCCGTTCCTGGTCCCGGCCCCGGCGGTGCGCCGGCGCTGGGACCAGGAAGGGCCTGGGAGGGCGGCGTCGGCCACCGAAGTTTCGGGCAATCCGACACCACCGGAGACAACGACGCGCGCCGCACCGGGTCACGGCCGGGCGGCGCTCCCGCCGGCCGCCCAGCCGTGGGCACGCAGCCAGTCGACCGCCACGGCGGCCGTGCCGACCGGGTCGCCGCGCAGGTCGTGCCGGTCACCGGGACGGCGGACCACCCGGACCGGCGGGCCCGCCTCGGGCACCCCGAAGGGGTCGCGGTCGCCGTTGAGCACCAGCGTCGGCAGGCCGGTGGCCAGCTCGGCCGCCCGGGAGCGTTCCGGGCGGCCCGGCGGGTGCAGCGGGAACGCCAGCGCCAGCACCGCGTCGGCGCCGACGGCCACGGCGGTCCGGCAGGCCACCCGCGCGCCGCTGGAGCGGCCGCCGACGACCAGCGCGGGCACGGCGGGGTGCCGCCGGCGCAGGTGCCCGAGGACCGCCGTCCACGCCTCGTCGAGGTGCCCGGCGGGGGCGGGGGCCCGCCGCCCGGCCAGCCGGTAGGGCTGGGTCACCCGGACCACGGCCACCCCGGCGACGACCGCCGCGTCCCGTACGGCCCGCAGGTCCGGCGCGTCGACGTCACCGCCCGCGCCGTGACCGAGCACCAGCAGGGCGTGCGGCGCGGCGGCGGGCAGGTCGGTGTCGATCCGGGCCGGCCCGCGTGGGGTGGCGATCTCGTCGGTGTGGCGCACCGGGCCCATTCTGCTCCCCGGCCGACCCGCGCCCAGCCCTGCCGAGCCCGTCGTGGCTCAGCTCAGCGGCACCAGGGTGAGCAGCCGGTCGCGCACCGGCGGGCCGGCCTCCCCGGCCGCCTCCGGGTCCGGATCCACCTCGCCGCGCCAGGCGACCAGCATCGCCCGCCGCTCGCGCGGGGTGGTGCCGCCCCACACTCCGTGGCAGTCACCGACCTCCAACGCCCAGGCCAGGCAGGAGCCCTGCACATCGCAACTGCGGCAGAGCGCGACGGCCGCGTCGGCCGGCTCGTTTGGCGCCGGAAAGAACGTCTCCGGATCCACACTCTGGCAGGTGCCTCTGGTCCGCCACGCATCGTCCTGTCGCCGTTCACGCAGTGCCCGCAGTAGTCGCGGGTCCCGTCGCGCGGCGGCCACCTCGTGCGGCCGCGGCATACGCGCCCGTGTCATTCACCCACCTCCCCCGTGGGACCGGCAAGATCGATGGACGTCGTTCGCACCGTACGAATCGTCGCCCACTACCGGCGCTGTGTTCTATCGCATTTGGGGACACGGAGACAAGGGCCGGCGGGAAAGTGTGCCTGAAGAGCGGGGCGACGATTCACCCACAATGCGAGCAAATCAGCACCCGACAATGCGCCCACCTGCTGTCAGAAAAGCGTCAATTCCTCCGCCGGCGCGCTCCGCTCCGCCAGCCGGGCGGTCAGCCCCGGCCCGTCGTTGCGCACGTTGCCGACCTGCGGCCCGACCGGCCGGATCTCCAGGCCCGCCAGCCACCGCGCGGGCGGCGGGTCGAGCAGCGCCGCCGGCTCGTCCACCGGCCCCAACCAGGACGCCCAGCGCTCCCGGGGCAGCAACAGCGGCATCCGCTCGTGCACCTCGGCCAGCGCGCCGAGGGCGGCCGTGGTGAGCACGCTGAACGTCGGCACCGGCCCGGCCGGGCCGTCCCAGGTGGTCCAGATGCCGGCCAGCGCCAGCACCGAGGCGTCCGCCGGGGTGAGGTAGTACGCCTGCCGCCCGCCCTCGGGCCGGCGGACCCACTCGTACCAGCCGTCGGCGGGGACCAGGCAGCGGCGGCGGGCGAACGACGACGCGTACGCCCGGCTGGTGGCCAGCGTCTCGGCCCGCGCATTGATCATCCGGGCCCCGGCGGCGGGCGACCGGGACCACGGCGGCAGCAGGCCCCACCGGCCGACGCAGAGGGCGCGGTGCCCCTCGGGGGTCAGCCGCACCAGCGGCACCGCACTGGTCGGGGCGACGTTGTGGCTGGACCGCACGGCGCCGTCGGTCTCGTCGGACGAGGAGAACAGCTCGCTCAACTCGCCCGCGTTCCGGGTCGTCGCGTACCTGCCGCACATGGGCACACGCTAACTCGCCACGCCGCGTTCGGTTGTCCCGCCGGGGGCGTCCCGCGAAGCGGGAGCGCGGCTGTCGACCGGCCGCGCCGGGGGCGAAAGACGGCAGAATACGACCGTGGAGAATTCGATCGTCACCCGGCCGCTGCGGCCCTGGACCGCGCCCACCGCCGCCGACCCGGTGGCGGCCACGCTGCGGTTGCCCGGCTCCAAGTCGATGACCGCCCGCGCGCTGGTGCTCAGCGCGCTGGCCGGCGGCCCGTCCACGCTGCTGGGGGCGCTGCGCGCCCGGGACACCGAGCTGATGGCCGGCGGGCTGCGGGCGCTCGGGGCGCACATGTCGATCGCCGACGACGACCGCTGGCTGGTGCGGCCGCACCCACTGGTCGGCCCGGCCCACGTCGACGTGGGGCTGGCCGGCACGATCATGCGCTTCGTGCCGCCCGTCGCCGGCCTCGCCGACGGGCGGATCACCTTCGACGGCGACCCGCAGGCCCGCACCCGGCCACTCGGCCCGCTGATCGGCGCGCTGCGCTCCCTCGGGGTCCGGGTCGACTCCCCGGCCACCGGCAGCCTGCCGCTGACCGTCTTCGGCGCCGGCCGGGTCACCGGCGGCGAGGTGGTCATCGACGCCTCCGCCTCCAGCCAGCTCGTCTCCGGCCTGCTGCTGGCCGCGCCGCGCTTCGACCGGGGCGTGGTGGTCCGGCACGTCGGCCCGCCGGTGCCCTCCGCGCCGCACCTGCGGATGACCGTGCAGATGCTGCGGGCCGCCGGCGCGGCCGTCGACGACGGCACCCCCGACGTCTGGGTCGTCGAGCCGGGCGCGCTGACCGGGCGGAGCTGGGAGATCGAGCCCGACCTCTCCGGCGCGGTGCCGTTCTTCGCCGCCGCGCTGGTCACCGGCGGCGAGGTGACCCTGCGGGGCTGGCCGCGCAGCAGCGCCCAGCCCGTCGACCAGCTCCGCACGCTGCTGCAACGGATGGGCGGCGAGGTGACGCTGGGCACCGCCGGGCTGACCGTGCGCGGCACCGGCACGGTGCACGGGATCGACGCCGACCTCTCCGACGTCAGCGAGCTGACCCCGGCGCTGACCGCGCTGGCCGTGCTCGCCGACTCGCCGTCGCGGTTCACCGGGGTCGCGCACATCCGGGGCCACGAGACCGACCGGATCGCCGCGCTCGCCCGCGAGTTCACCGGCCTGGGCGCCGACCTCACCGAGTCCGTCGACGGGCTGGAGATCCGCCCCCGCCCGCTGCGCGGCGGCGCCTTCCGCACGTACCACGACCACCGGATGGCGCACGCCGCCGCGGTGACCGGGCTGGCCGTGCCCGGCATCGAGCTGGACGACGTGTCGTGCACCTCGAAGACCATGCCGGAGTTTCCGGCACTATGGTCGGCAGTGGTGACCGAGAAGAGCTGACCGGCGGGGGGACGTCCTGACCACCAAACGGCGGGAGTACGACGAGGACGACGTGCGGATCCGGCCCGGGAAGTCCTCGCGCCCTCGTACCCGGACCCGGCCCCGGCACGACGATGCGGTCGACGGCTTCGTCATCGCCGTCGACCGGGGCCGCTACACCTGCGTGCTCTCCGACGCCGGCCGGGATGACCCGCCGGTGACCGCGATGCGCGCCCGCGAGCTGGGCCGCAAGTCCGTGGTGGTGGGCGACCGGGTGGGCCTGGTCGGCGACACCGGCGGGGCGGCCGGCGCGCTGGCCCGGATCGTCCGCATCGCCGAGCGCCGCTCGGTGCTGCGGCGCACCGCCGACGACGACGAGACCACCGCCGAGGGGCGGCTGGAACGGGTCGTGGTCGCCAACGCCGACCAACTGGTCATCGTCAGCGCGCTGGCCGACCCGCCGCCGCGCACCGGCTTCATCGACCGCTGCCTGGTGGCCGCGTACGACGCCGACATCGAGCCGCTGCTCTGCCTCACCAAGGCCGACCTGGCCGGTCCCGAGCAGGTGGTCGGCTACTACGCCGAGCTGGAGCTGCCGTACGTGCTGGTCCGGCCCGACTCCGACCTCGACGCGCTGCGCGACCTGCTGGCCGGGCGGGTGTCGGTCATGGTGGGGCACTCCGGGGTGGGCAAGTCGACCCTGGTCAACCGCCTCGTCCCCGCCGCCGCCCGGGCGGTCGGCGTGGTCAGCGCGATCGGCCGGGGCCGGCACACCTCCACCAGCGCGGTGGCGCTGCCGCTGCCGTTCCGCCCGGGCGCCCCGACCGAGGCCGGGCGCTCCGCGGCGTCCGGGGCCGCGCCGGGCTTCGGCGCCGCCGCCGGCTGGATCGTCGACACCCCGGGCGTACGCAGCTTCGGGCTGGCGCACGTCTCGGCCGAGAGCCTGCTGCACGGCTTCCCCGACCTGGTCGAGGCGACGGTCGACTGCCCGGTCAACTGCCAGCACACCGCCGAGCAGGCCGGTTGCGCGCTGGACGCCTGGGTGGCCGCCGGCCGGGCCGACGCCCGGCGGCTGGCGTCGTACCGCCGGTTGCTGGCCTCCCGCACGGGCGAGGGCGACTCCCGCGAGCCCGACCAGCGCAACCCCGGCGACCCGCTGGCGGGGTCGTGACCCGCCGGCGACCCGCGCGCCGACCGCCCACCGGGCCGCCGCTACCGTCTGCGCCATGACCGGGTACGCCGACGACCTCGCCCTCGCCCACCTGCTCGCCGACCGGGCCGACGCCATCTCCACGGCCCGGTTCCGCGCCCTGGACCTGCGGGTGGAGGCGAAGCCGGACCTGACCCCGGTCTCCGACGCCGACACCGCCGTGGAGCGGGAGATCCGCGCGGTGCTGGCCCGGCGACGGCCCGGCGACGGCCTGCTCGGCGAGGAGTACGGCGCGCAGCCCGCCACCGGGCCGGACGGGCGGCGCTGGGTGGTCGACCCGATCGACGGGACGAAGAACTTCGTCCGGGGGGTGCCGGTCTGGGCCACCCTGATCGCCCTGCTGGAGGGCGACCGCCCGGTGCTCGGGCTGGTCTCCGCGCCGGCGCTGGGCCGGCGCTGGTGGGCCGCTGCGGGCGCGGGCGCGTACGCGGGCCCGGACGCCGCGCACGGCACGCCGATCCGGGTCTCACGCGTGAACCGGCTGGCCGACGCGAGCTTCTGCTACTCGTCACTGTCCGGGTGGGAGGACGCCGGCCGGCTGGAGCCGATGCTCCAGCTCATGCGCGACACCTGGCGCAGCCGGGCGTACGGCGACTTCTACGGTTACATGCTGCTGGCCGAGGGGGCGCTGGACGTGATGGTCGAGCCGGAACTGTCGCTGTGGGACGTCGCCGCGCTGGTGCCGATCGTCACCGAGGCCGGCGGCGCCTTCACCGACCTGGCCGGCCGGCCCGCCCCCGGCGGCGACGCGGCCACCCACGGCAGCGCCGTGGCCAGCAACGGCCCACTGCACGCCGAGGTCCTCGACAGGCTGGCTCGGCCGATCGCGCGCTGAGCGCCGGCAGCCTCTATCCTCGCCAGGTGGTGTCCTCCGGTTGGTATTTCCTCGCGGCGATGATCGTCGCGTACGGCATCGCCAACCTGCTCCAGTCCGTTGCCGCCGCGCGCACCACGCTGCACCACACCTTCGATCCGTGGCTGCTGCTGCGGCTGGCCGGGCACCGCACGTACCTGGTCGGGTTGTTCTGCCAGATCGCCGGCTTCGTGCTGGCGTTCCTGGCCCGCAAGGACCTGCCGCTGTTCCTGGTCCAGGCGAGCGTGGCGGCCGGGCTGGGGGTGACCGCCATCCTGGGCGTGCTGGTGCTGAAGTGGCGGCTGCCGAGGGCGGAGATCGCGCTGCTGGGCCTGCTCTTCGCCGGGATCACCGGGCTGGTGCTCGCCGCGCAGCCGGCACCGTCCAAGCAGCTCGGCACCGCCGGCCTGATCGCGCTGGCCGCGACGCTCGTGCTGATCGGGGTGCTCGGCTTCTTCGCGGTACGGCTGCACGGCGCCCCCGGGTCGGTGGCGCTCGGCTCCCTGGCCGGGCTGGCCTTCTCCGCCGCCGCGGTGGCCGCCCGCCCGCTGGCCGGGGTGGGGAGCCTGGAGGGGGTCGTCCGCGACCCGCTGCTCTACCTGCTGGTGGCGCACTCGCTGGTCGGTCAGCTCCTGCTCGGCCTGGCCATGCAGCGCGGCTCGACCACGGCGGCGGTCGCCGCGATGGACGCGGCCGGCGCGGTGCCGGCCGCGATCGTGGGGTTGCTGCTGCTCAACGACAAGATCTGGCCGGGCCGGGAGTGGCTGGCCGCGCTGGGCTTCCTGACCACGCTGGTCGCGGTGATCGGGCTCACCCGGTACGCCGAGCCGCAGCACCAGCCCGGGGCCCCCCGGCAACGCGAGCGCAAGATCGCCCCGGCCCCCGCTCCCGCGCCCGCCCCGGCCCCCGCGCCGGCCCCGGTCCGCTCGCGCGGCTCGGCGGCGCAGCTGGACCGTGCGGCGGAGCCACGCGGCTAGCCGGCCCGAGGCCGCCCGACCGCACCGGCCCGGGGCTGGCCGACCGCACCGCCTAGCCGCCGCCCGACTGCACCGTCTCGACGCCGCCCGACTGCACCGTCTCGACGCCGCTTGACCGGGCCGTCTCCTCGACCGGTCGACGCCGGCGCACCACCCGCTCGTAGAGCCGCTCCAGGGCCCCGGCCGTGCGCTCCCAGGTGTAGCTGCACCGCACCCGGTCCACCGCGGCGTGCCCGTAGGCGAACCGGCCGGCGTTGTCGGCCAGCAGTCGGCGCAGGGTCACCCCCAGGGTCCGCACGTCGCCCGGGGGCACCAGCTTCCCGGTGACCTCGTCGACCACGGCGTCGGCGATGCCGCCCATCGCGTACCCGACGACCGGCACGCCGCAGGCCATCGCCTCCAGCGACACCCGACCGGCCGAGGAGTAGCGCGGGGTGCAGGCGACCACGTCGGCCGAGCGGTACCAGGTGGCCATCTGGTCGTGCGGCACCCCGCCGACCAGCTTCACCTGGCTGCCCACGCCGGTGCGCTCGGCCAGCTCGCGCAGGCGGCGGGCCTCGGCGTGCCCGGCCAGCTGGTCGGCCGGCGGGCCACCGGCGATCACCAGCTCGGCGTCGCCGACCAGCAGCATCGCCCGGATCAGGTCCTCCTGTCCGTGGCCGGCCGAGAGCCCGCCGACGGAGAGGATCCGGTGCCGCCGGTCGCGCGGCGCCGCCTCGCCGTCGGGGTGGAACCGCTCGACGTCCACCCCGGTCGGCACCATCGCCACCGCCGCGCGTTGCAGCCCCATCCGGGTCAGCTCGTCGACCTCGTCGTTGCTCTGCGCCACCGCGATGTCCACGGCCCGGGTCAGGGCCCGCTCCAGCGGGATGCGGGTCCCGGGGCCGTCGTACTGGGGGCCGAGGTGACGAAGCTGCTCGACGCCGAGGGAGTGGAACGTCTGCACCACCGGGATGTCGGTCTCCCGGACCGCGTGCGCGGCGGCCAGCCCGCCCACCCAGTAGTGCCCGTGCACCACCTCCGGGGTCCACTCCCCCGACCACCGGTCGGCCAGCCAGCGGCCGAAGGCGGCGACGTGCGGGACCAGTTCGGCGGTGGGCGTCGGGGCGGCCGGGCCGATCGGGACGCGCTCCACCCGATAGCCGTCCACCTGCAGGGTCGCCGGCAGCGACGGGTGGTCGCGGCGCTCGTAGACATGCACGTCGTGGCCCCGGCCGGCCAGTTCGGCGGCGACCCGGGCGATGTGCTCGCGGGTGCCCACCACCGGACCGTCGACGAGCGGGGACGGGCCGGAGTGCGCGCAGACCAGGCCGACGCGCATGGGTCACCTCCATGGCTTTTCGTTGAGCTTGGTGGGTCCTCCCGGTCAGAGGGTCCCATTAACCGCGACCCCGGGAAGCGAAACCTGCCAAGTCGCGGCGGCCACCCCGGGCGGGGCGACCCACCCCGCCCGACCCTTACTCTGCGCGACGACTATCTGACCAGCCTGGGCGGCATGAGGGGGCTCGCCGAGGGTACGGGCGAAGAATGCCTCTCACCCGCACCATCGACGACACGACCATCGTGCTCACCGGTGCTTCCAGCGGCATCGGCGTGGCGACCGCGTACGCGCTGGCCCGTCGCGGCGCGGCCGTGGTCCTGGCGGCCCGCAGCGGGGCGGCGCTGGAGCAGGTCGCGACCCGCTGTCGCGCGCTCGGCGGCCGGGCGCTGGCCGTGCCCACGGACGTCACCGACCCGGTGGCGGTCGAACACCTCGCCGCCCGCGCGGTGCAGGAGTTCGGCCACCTCGACGCCTGGATCAACAACGCGGCGGTCAGCGCGGTGGGCCTCTTCGACGAGATCCCGGTGGAGGAGTTCCGCCGGGTGCTGGAGGTGAACCTGCTCGGTGCCGCGTACGGGATGCGGGCGGCCCTGCCGTACCTCGACGCGGCCGGCGGCGGGGTGCTGGTCAACAACGCCTCCGTGCTCGCCGAGGTGGCCATGCCCTACCAGTCGGCCTACAACGCGACCAAGCACGGCCTGCGCGGGCTCGCCGACACGATCCGGCAGGAACTGCGCGTCACCGGACGGGGGCACGTCTCGGTCTGCACGGTGCTGCCGGCCACCATCGACACCCCGTTCTTCCGGCACGCCGCCAACCACACCGGCCGGGAGCTGGTCCCGCCGCCCCCGGTGTACCCGCCGGAGCTGGTGGCCGAGACCATCGTCCGGGTGCTGCGCCGGCCCCGCCGCGAGGCGTACGCCGGGGGTGCCGCCCGGCTGATCGCCGCCCAGTGGCGGGTGGCCCCGGCGTTGGCCGAACGCGCGCTCGCCTGGTACGGCCGCCGGACCGAGCTCGGGTCCGCCGCCCGACCGGAGAGCACCGGGAACGTCTTCACCGCCGACGCGGCGGCCCGACGGGACGGCGGGTGGCACGGCCGGCGGCGGCAGCTCGTCCGGATGAGCGCCGCCTTCGGGCTGGCGGCGGCCGGCACGGCGGTGGGCACGATGGCGGCGATCGGTCGCCGACCACGGACGGACCGCTGATGGAGCGCACCGACCGACCGGACGCCCGCGAGCGGACCGCACCGCGCCAGGGCGTCGACGCGCACTGCCGGATGGAGGCCGACGGCTCGGGCGTGCTCCGGTTCTCCGGGGTGCTCGACGCCACCGCCACCGAGGCGGTCCGCGACGCGCTGCTCCTGCGGCTCTGCGAACGACCCGGCCCGCTGGTGGTCGACCTGACCGGGCTGCGGATCGCCGACCCGACCGCCCGACGGATCTTCGCCGAGGTGCGCCGGGAGGTCGCCGACTGGCCGGCCGCCGAACTGCTGGTCCTCGACCCCACCGGGGCGACGGCCGGCGACGACGGGCCCTCGGGCTGCGCCACCGCCGACGAGGCGACGGTGGCGCTGGCCCGCCCCCCGCTGGCCACGGCGACCAGCACCGAACTGCCGCCGACCGTGGGGGCGGCGCGGCTGGTCCGGATGCTGTTGACCGACCGCTGCGCCCAGTGGGGGCTGCCCGAGCTGGCCGAGCCGGGCTGCATCGCGGTGACCGAGATGGTCAACAACGTGGTCGCGCATGCCCGTACCGCGATGACCGTCCGCCTGGCGGCCCGGGACGACACCCTGCACATCGGCGTACGCGACCACTCCCGGCGGCAACCGGCCCTCCCCGGGGCGGCCCCGGTGGACACGGCGGGTGGGCGGGGCCTGCTGTTGATCGACACGGTGGCCCGGCGCTGGGGCAGCACCCTGCTGCCCGACGGCAAGCTCATCTGGGCGGTGCTGCGCCCCGATCCCGCAACGCCCTGATCCCGCCGGTCCGGCGGGTCGACCGCCGGCCTGGGGCGTTCGTCCCTGTTCTGCCGGCGCTGCGGCCGAGCGGCCGACGCGGTCGGCGAATAGTGCCGGGGCGGCATCGGTTACCCGGGGTGGGCAGTGGGTAGTGATCAGCCATGCGCGACGACGAGTACCCGACCCCCGTTTCCGATCCCGAGGCGGAGGGGCTGCCCGACACCGCCGACGACGACTCGACGGCCAACGACGACGTCGAGACCGGCCGCGAGGCGGACGGCCCGGAGCCGGCCCAGCTCCCCGGTGACCGCACCCCGGTGGCGGTGGACGCCTTCGGCACCACCGCCCAGGAGCAGCTCGACGGCGAGTCGCTGGACTACAAGCTGCAGCGGGAGAGCTACGAGCGCCCCGCCGACGACCCGCTGGCCGCCCCGGTCGACCCGGCCATCGCCGCCGAGGCCGACAGCGAGGAGGCCGCCGCCCAGGCCCAGCTCGCCGCGGACGTGATCGACCCGGGTCCCACCTCCGACCCGAACTCCCCGGTCTCGATCTACGACCACGGCCAGCTCGGCACCGTGGCCGACGCCCAGGTCGGCCGGCTGGTGGAGCCCGACGAGGGGGTGCGCAGCGACACCGAGACCGACAACGTCGCGTACGACGCGGGCGCGGCCGGCGGCGGCGCGAGCGCCGAGGAGCTGGCGATCCACGAGACCCAACCGCCCGCCTCGAACTGAGGCGGCGGTTCGCGACGGCCCGACCGGCGGTCCCCGGTCGGGCTCGTCAGCCGTCGAGGCCGCGTTCGATGGCGTACCGGGTCAGCTCGACCCGGTTGTGCAGGTGCAGCTTGCCCAGCGTGTTCTGCACGTGGTTCTGCACCGTGCGGTGGGAGAGCCCGAGCCGCGCGGCGATCTGCTTGTAGGACATCCCCTTCGCCACCAGGCGCAGCACCTCGGTCTCCCGGTCGGTGAGCCGGGGCGTGGCCCCGGCCCGGCCACCCGGGCCGGCCGCGCCGTCGCGCCCCCCGGCGGGCCCCTCGGATCCGGCCGCCAGCCGGCGGAACTCCCCCAGCACCAGGCCGGCCAGCCCCGGCGTGCAGACCGGCTCCCCCGCCGCCGTGCGCCGCACCGCGTCCAGGAACTCGGCCGGCGCCGCCGACTTGAGCAGGTAGCCGGTGGCCCCGGCCTTCACCGCGTCCAGCACGCTCTGGTGCTCGCCGCTGGCGGAGAGCATCAGGACCCGGACCCGGGGCAGCGCGGCGCGCAGCCCCCGGATCACCTCGACGCCGGAGATGTCGGGCAGTTGCAGGTCGAGCACCACCACGTCCGGCCGGGTCGCGGCGGCGACCCGGACCGCCTGGCGGCCCTCGCCGCTGGTGGCGACCACCAGGTGACCGGCCTCGGTCAGGTCCCGGGCCACCCCCTCGCGCCACATCGGGTGGTCGTCGACCACCATCACCCGGATGCCGGCCGGCCCCTCGGGGTTCATCGGGCGGCCCTCGGCACGGTCAGCTCGACCTCGGTGCCGACGTCGGGGGTGGAGGTGATGCTCACCGCGCCGCCGAGGTCGGCCACCCGGCCCCGGATCGACTGCGCCACCCCGAGCCGGCCCTGCCGGGCGGCCTCGTCGAGGCGGCCGGCGGGGATGCCCGGCCCCTCGTCACGCACCGAGACGGTCACGGTCTCCCCCTCGTCCTCGACCAGCACCCAGGCCCGCCCGGCGGCGTGCCGGGCCACGTTCTCCAGCGCCGCCCCGGTCGCGGCGGCCAGTTCCCGGGCCACCGGGGCGGGCAGCGGGACCGCGGTGGCCGGCGTCGAGAGCGAGACCGTCGCCGAGGCGTACCGGGCGAGCAGGGCGCGCAGGTCCAGGGTGCCCGTCCCGTCCTCGGGGGCGGGGCCGGGGGGTGGCGCCCCGGCGATCAGGGCGCGCAGGGCGGCCTCCTGCTCCCCGGCGAGCCGGGCCAGTTCGCCGGCCTCCCCGTCGAGGTGGGCGCCGCGCCGCTGCACCAGCGCCAGGACCTGCAACACGGAGTCGTGGATGTCGCGGGCGAGCCGCTCCCGTTCCCGGGTCGCCGCCTCCAGCTCGACCGCCCGGTGCAGCCGCTGCTCGGCGGTCGCCGCCAGCCGGGCGACGTGCCCGACCACCACGCCGGCCAGCAGCAGCAGGATCGTGCCGGTCAGGGTGGACTGGCCGATCCGGTCGCGGGTCGCCAGGTCGGCCCCGCCGACCAGCAGCGCGGCCACCACCCCCCGCCGCCGGCCGCCGGAGACCGCCCAGGCCAGCACCGGCCCGGCCAGCCAGACCACCGCGAGGATCGGCACACCGGCGGCGAGCGCACCCCGGCCCTGGGCCCACGGGCCGACCAGCAGCACCCCGAGCACGACCGCGAGGTCGGCCAGCAGCAGCGGCCAGCCCCGCAGCGCCGGGCGGGCGTACCCGTAGGCGGTGGTCACCGTCCAGCCGAGCATCACCAGCAGGACCACCCCGGCCACCACCGGGTGGGCGTACCGGTCGGCGTCGCGCAGGATCAGCAGACCGACGTACGCCAGGGCGGCGAAGCGGAACACCGCGACGGCCCGCCAGAGCGGGACCTCGAATCCACCGGGCGGGGACGGCACGCCCGACACGATGCCACAGACCGCCGCGCGGGCGGCAGGAGCGCCGGATGCGCGACCACAAATCCTGGCGTACGGTGAATAAGCCGCAAACAGGTCCGTGACCCACCCCCCGGACGGGGCCATGACGAACGCAGAACCACCGGCACCGCGTACGGTTGTGCCCATCGACACTTCGCCCCTGATCGCCGAGGCATTCGCTCAGGCCGAGGTTACCGCGCTGCGCCACGCGGTCACCTGCCACGCGCATGCCGCGGGCCTGGCCGGGCAGCGCCTCGACGACTTCGTGCTGGCGGTCAACGAGTTGATCACCAACGCGGTGCGGCACGGCGGCGGGCGGGGCTGGCTGCGGCTGTGGCAGCAGCCGGGGCGACTGGTCTGCGAGGTCGCCGACCACGGCCGGGGCATCGGCGCGGCGCGGCTCGACGACCACCGCCGCCCCGCCCCCGAGACCGCCGGCGGCTGGGGCCTCTGGCTGGCGCGCGAGTTGAGCGACGCCATGCAGGTCGAGACCGGCGCGGCCGGCACCACGGTGCGGATCAGCTCCACCGTCGGCGTCCCCGAGCCCGCCGGGGAGTGACCGACCCGCACCGCGCCGGGCCGATTCCCGGCTCAGGCGACGATTGCCCGCTCAGGCGAACAGGGAACTGACCGACTCCCCGTTGTGGATCCGGCGCATCGCCTCGGCCAGCGCCGGCGCCACCGAGAGCACCTCAAGCTTCGGCACCCGCTTCTCCGTCGGGATCGGCACCGTGTTCGTGCAGACGATCTCCAGCACCCCGTCCTGGTCACTGAGCCGCTCCAACGCCCCGCTGGAGAAGAGGCCGTGGGTGCAGGCCAGCCGGATCGAGCGGACCTTCAACTCCCGCAGGTGGCTGATCAGCTCGATCACCGTGCTGCCCTTGGCGATCTCGTCGTCGAGCACGATCACGTCCCGGTCGGCCACCTCGCCGATCACCGTGCTGATCTCGACCCGGTCGTCGCTGAAGCGCTGCTTCGCCCCCGCCGCGACCGGGGTGCCGAGCATCCGGGCGAACGCGGCGGCCTGCTTGGCGTTGCCCAGGTCCGGGGAGACCACCACCGCGTCGCTCAGGTCGTACTGGCGGAAGTGACCGGCCAGCTCGCGCAGCGCGTGCAGGTGGTCCACCGGGACGCTGAAGAACCCGTGCACCTGCGGCGAGTGCAGCGTCATCGCCAGCACCCGGTCCGCGCCGGCCGAGGTCAGCAGGTCCGCGACCAGCCGGCCGCCGATCGAGATGCGCGGCGCGTCCTTCTTGTCCGAGCGGGCGTACGCGTAGTGCGGCAGCACCACGGTGATCCGACCGGCCGAGGCGCCTCGGGCGGCATCGATCATGAGCAGCAGCTCGACCAGGTTCTCCTGCACCGGCGGCACCAGCGGCTGGATCAGGAAGACGTCACGCTCCCGGCAGTTCGCCTGGAGCTGCACCTCCAGGCAGTCGTTGGCGAACCGGGACACCCGCACGGGGCGCAGCGGCACCCCGAGGTGGGCACAGATCTCGTCGGCGAGGTCGGGATGGGCGGTTCCACTGAAGACGGCGATGTCGCGCACGATGACCGATCGTACGGCCGTCCACGCAAGGCGGACCGGCGGCGGGCCGGGTACGGTGCTGCGGTGACCGGAGAGTACGTTGCCGCCATTGACCAGGGCACCACCTCCTCGCGGTGCCTCGTGTTCGACCGGGCCGGGGAGATCGTCGCCGTGGCCCAGCGCGAGCACCGGCAGAGCTTCCCCCGCCCCGGCTGGGTCGAGCACGACGCCGAGGAGATCTGGGACAACGTCCAGTTGGTGGTCCGCGAGGCGCTGGACGCGGCCGGCATCGGGCCGGCCGGGCTGGCGGCGGTCGGCATCACCAACCAGCGGGAGACGACCGTGGTCTGGGACAAGGCCACCGGCCGCCCGGTCGCGCCCGCCGTGGTCTGGCAGGACACCCGCACCGGGCCGCAGCTGCGGGCGCTGGCCGACGCGTACGGCGAGCAGCGGCTGCGCGAGCGCACCGGGCTGACCCTGGCCACGTACTTCGCCGGCCCGAAGCTGCGCTGGCTGCTCGACCACGTCGACGGGCTGCGCGAGCGCGCCGAGCGGGGCGAGGTGCTCTTCGGCACCATGGACAGCTGGCTGATCTGGAAGCTGACCGGCCGGCACGTCACCGACGTGACCAACGCCAGCCGGACGATGCTGATGGACCTGACCACCCTCGACTGGGACCCGGAGCTGCTCGACGCGCTCGGCGTGCCGGCCGCGATGCTGCCGGAGATCCGCTCCTCCGCCGAGGTGTACGGCACGGCCGGCGGGCCGCTCGCCGGGGTGCCGGTGGCCAGCGCGCTCGGCGACCAGCAGGCCGCCCTGTTCGGGCAGACGTGCTTCCAGCCGGGCGAGGCGAAGTGCACCTACGGCACCGGCAGCTTCCTGCTGCTCAACACCGGCGCGAGCCCGGTCGCCTCGACGCACGGCCTGCTCACCACGGTCGCGTACCGCATCGCCGGCCAGCCGGCCGCGTACGCGCTGGAGGGCGCGATCGCGGTGACCGGCTCCCTGGTCCAGTGGCTGCGCGACAACCTGGGCCTGATCTCCACCGCCGCCGAGGTGGAGGAGTTGGCCCGCACCGTGGACGACAACGGCGGCTGCTACGTGGTGCCGGCGTTCTCCGGGCTCTTCGCCCCGCACTGGCGCAGCGACGCGCGCGGGGTGATCGCCGGGCTGACCGGGTACATCGCCAAGGGGCACCTGGCCCGCGCGGTGCTGGAGGCGTCCGCCTGGCAGACCCGCGAGGTGGTCGACGCGATGAACGCCGACTCCGACGTGGCGCTGCGCCGGCTGCGGGTCGACGGCGGGATGACCGCGAACGCCCTGCTGATGCAGTTCCTCGCCGACGTGCTGGACGTGCCGGTGGTTCGCTCCCGGATCACCGAGACCACCTGCCTGGGTGCCGCCTACGCGGCCGGGCTCGCCGTCGGCTTCTGGCCGGACCTGGCCACCCTGCGCGCCCAGTGGCGCTCCGACGCGCAGTGGAGCTCCACGATGGCGCCCGAGCACCGCGACCGGGAGCTGCGCCAGTGGCGCAAGGCGGTGCAGCGCACCCTCGACTGGGAGGAGTGACGGGCAGGGCGGCGATCCTTCAGCACATCAGCAGGGCGCGAGATGCCTGACCCAGGCAGGCAAGAGCGGCAGCATCGGCGGTCAGGCCAGCCGGCAGCCACCACTCCCTCTCGAAGACGAGACGGTTGTCGTAGGCGACGCCCATGGTCGTGTATCGAGAGCTCCGCGAACCCACGACGATGGTGTCCAAGAACTCCGTGTCGTCGTCTGCGGCGAGGTGACCCTGATCCTCGCTGCTCAGCGGCACGTAGAGCCACACCGAGACGTGTTCGTCGTCGGAAAGGACCCGCCAGAACAGACAGGGCTCACCCTCCGCTCGCACCACCCCCAGGGTGGGCACGCCGTTATAGCGATCGATGATCTCAACAGCCTCGACGGTAGGTAGGGGTGCCCAAGCGAGGTTTCCCAGCTCGGGCGTAGGTCCGATCTCCGCTCGTGGCATGCATCCATCCTTGGAGCGCCGCCGCTATCACTGAAAGCGATACCCTACTTACCAACAGCGGCATCCGGCGGCATTTCGCGCCCAAACCCGGCGTCGCGGTCAGGCCCAGGTCTCGCCGGTGAGCCGCTCGTAGACCTCCACGTAGCGGGCGCGGGTCGCCTCGATCACCTCGGCGGGCACCTCGGGTGCCGGCGGTTGCCGGTCCCAGCCACCGCTGGTCGCCCAGTCCCGGACGTACTGCTTGTCGTAGGAGAACTGGGCCCGGCCCGGCTGGTAGAACTGCGCCGGCCAGAACCGCGACGAGTCGGAGGTCAGCACCTCGTCGGCGAGGACCAGGGTTCCGTCGGGCGCCCAGCCCAGCTCGATCTTGGTGTCGGCGACCAGGATGCCCCGGTCGGCGGCGATCTCCGCGCCGCGCCGGTAGATGTCGATGGTGATCTGCCGCAGCCGCTCGGCGGTCTCCGGGCCGACCTTCTCCGCCACCTGCTGGAAGGTGATCGGCTCGTCGTGCTCGCCCTTGGGGGCCTTCGTCGACGGGGTGAAGATGGGCTCCGGCAGGATCGACGCCTCGACCAGCCCGCGGGGCAGCTCCACGCCGGAGACCGCGCCGGTGCGCTCGTACTCGGCCAGGCCGCCGCCGGTGAGGTAGCCCCGCGCGACGCACTCGACCGGGACCATGTCCAGCCGCCGACAGCGGATCGCCCGGCCGGCGAACTCCGCCGGCACGTCGGTGGCCGAGACGACGTGGTTGGGCACCAGGTCGGCGAGCTGGGCGAACCACCACAGCGAGAGCGCGGTGAGCAGCCGCCCCTTCTCCGGCACGGGTGTCGGCAGCACCACGTCGTAGATGGAGATCCGGTCCGAGGCGACCAGGATCAGCTCCTCGCCGTCGGCGTAGACGTCCCTGACCTTGCCGGAGTGCAGAAGTTTCACGCGCCCTAGTACACCATGGGCCGGTGGGAGGCCCGGCCCGGCCCGGTCACCCGGCACCGGCCGGACGGCCGTTGACACCCGCCCGCGTCGGCTGTGTAAATGGTCCGACCGCCCACCGGACGACCAGGAGAATCGCGTGCCCATCGTCCGTCCCCCGCTGCCGCCCCGTCCCGCCGCCGATCCGGGCCGTCGCCGGCTGCTGGGGGCGCTGCTCGGGATGCCGCTGGCCGCCTCCGGTCTCGCCGGCTGCGGTGGCGAGGAGGAGACCCCCGTCGACGACGGGCCGGTCGAGCTCTCCGTCTTCTGGTACGGCAGCGCGAAGCGGGCCGAGCTGACCGAGAAGGCGCTGCGGCTGTACTCCGCCCGCAACCCCCGGGTCAACTTCCGGGTGACCTGGCAGGGCTTCGACGGCTACTACGACCGGCTGGCCACCCAGGCCGTCGGCGGCAACGTGCCCGACCTGATCCAGGTCGACGACAGCGTCCTGACCGAGTACGCCCGGCGGGACGTCCTGCTCGACCTCGGCGGGTACGCCGCCGAGAAGCGGATCGACCTGAGCGGGCTCCCGCCGGGCCTGGTCCGCTACGGCGAGGTCGACGGCCGCCCGATGGCCGTGGCGGCGGCCCAGACCACCGCCGCCGTGGTCTACAACCGCGCGCTGCTGCGCCGGCTGGAGGTCCCGCCGCCGGCCAGCGGCCTGTCCTGGCCGGCGTACGTCGACTGGGCCGCCCGGGTCACCCGGGCCGCGCGGGGGCGGGTGGCCGGCACGATGGACCCCTCCGGGGACCACCGGGCGCTCTGGCTCTGGCTGCGTTCCCGGGGCGGTGAGCTGTACCAGGGCCGTCAGCTCGGCTTCACCGAGAACGACCTGCTCGACTGGTTCGAGCTGTGGCAGGGTGCCCGGACCCGCCGGGCCACCCCGAGCGCCGCCCTGATCGACCAGGCCGACGGCGGGGAGGCCAACCGGCAGCTCGTGGTCACCGGGCACACCGCCGCCTCGTTCGCGTGGGCCCACCAGCTCCCCGAGCTCCAGCGCTACACCGACGACGAGCTGGCGGTGGCCGCGATCCCCGGCCCGCCCGGCGTCCAGTGGGCGCGGGCGTCGATGTACTGGGCGGCGTTCCGCGGCACGCGCCACCCCGGCGTCGTGGCGGAAGTGATCAACTTCCTCACCACGAACATGGATGCGGGCATCGCCCTGGGCAACGAACGCGGCGTGAACCCCAACCTCGCCATTCGCCGCTACGTCAGGGGCAGCCTCACCGACGTCGGCCAGGAGCGGGCCGCGGACCTGGCCGCAGCCCTCGCCGACGGGCTGGGCCCGGCACCCAGCCCGCCCCCGAAGGGACACGCGCGGGTGCGGGCCCTGCTCGTCGCGGCGGCCGAGACCGTTCGCTCCGGCCGGATCGGCATCCGGCCGGCGGCGGCCCGGTTCGTCGCCGAGGCCAACGCCGCGCTGGCCCAGTGAGACCCCCGCCGACGGGGTCGTAGGTCAGCGCGGCGGACGGTCGTCGGTCAGCGCGGCGGCCGATTGCGACGGTTGCGCATCAGCATGAGGACCAGCACCACGATCCCGCCGACCACGACCAGGCAGCAGAGCAGGCCCACGACGCCCAGCCCGCCACCCCGGGACTTACGCCTGGCCGCCTCGACCACCAGCTCGCCCGTCCCGGAGGACGCCCACGCCGCCACCGGGACGAAGACCGACACCATCACCGCCGTGAGGACCGCGCCGAGCCGTCCCCACCACCTGTTCAAAGAAGTCATGTGGTCATCCTCGCCGAGCAATGCAACAACGGCACGCTGGACGACGAGGATTCGGCGCGGCTTCGCCGGAGAAGGACCGGCTCCGAAGGGCGGGAACGGCGAAAGGGCCCGGAGTTTCCTCCGGACCCTTTCGCACTCGTAGCGGGGACAGGATTTGAACCTGCGACCTCTGGGTTATGAGCCCAGCGAGCTACCGAGCTGCTCCACCCCGCGTCGACTTCAATAGTCTATCCCATCCCCACCCCCACCCCCACACCCCCCACCCCCACACCCCCGAAATCGTGGATCATGGACTTGTGGTGCCGGTTTCGTGGCGATAAGCGGCCTTCACGACCCACCACGACTCCATGATCGACGAAAAAGGCCGGTCGGTGGGCGACGATGAGGGGGTGGAGGCGCAGCTGCGGGGCATCGGGGAAGTCATGGGGGTTGCTCGGTGCGGTGGGGTCGCGGTGTGGCTGCGGGGCGGGTGGGCGATGGACTTCCACCTCGGCGAGGTGACCCGGCCGCACCTCGACGTCGACTGGTACTGCTGGCGCTCCGACGCCGACTGGCTGGCCGACGCGCTGCTCGGCCGGGGCTGGCGGGTGGATCACCGGGTGCCCGTCGACAACCAACTCGACCTGCTCCGCGCCGACGTCGAGATGAGCTTCGCCTACCTGGAGCGGGACGCGACGGGTCGGGTGGTGGTCGGCGGCGGGCCGTGGCGGGGCACGCCGCTGCCTGAGGGGATGCTCGACGGCCCACCGGGTCGGCTCGGCGGGCTGACCGTGCCGGTGATCTCCGTGGCCGCTCAGATCGAGTTCAAGGAGATGTACCCGGTCTGGATGCCGCACCGGCCCCGGCGGGCGAAGGACGCCGCCGACGTCGCACGCCTGCGCGCCGGCCCCGCCTGACTCACCGGGAGGGATCCGGAGCCCGCACCAGAGGCCGAGCCCGCGCCAGAGGCCGAGCCCGCGCCAGAGGCCGAGCCCGCAACAGAGGCCGCGAAGGTGACGGGGCGAGCGGGTTGCGGGGGCCGGCATGCGAAAGGCCCCGGAGTTTCCTCCGGGGCCTTTCCTAACGAGTAGCGGGGACAGGATTTGAACCTGCGACCTCTGGGTTATGAGCCCAGCGAGCTACCGAGCTGCTCCACCCCGCGTCGACTCGTTAACCGTAGCGCACCACCCGGTCCGGCCGCAAAACGGCCCCTCCCCGGCGGCTGCGGCGCTGGTCAGCCACCCGGTGCCGCCGAAGGCGAGGGGGGCGTGCCGCCGCTCGGTGGGACGCTCGCCCCCGGCGATGCCGGGACCGACGGGCTGGCCGCCTGCTGCGCCCGCTGGAACGCGGTCATCGCCTCGTCCAGGGCCTTGAGCGCCCGCCCGTACCGCTCGAAGTCGCCGGACGTCTGCGCGGCCTTCACCTCGGCAATGGCGATCTGCACCTTGGCCGCCGCCTGGGCCAGGTCGCCGGTCAGCGGTGGGGCGGTGTTCGGAGCACCGGTGGGCGGGGTCCCGCCGGTCGGCGGGGCCTCGGGGGTCTGCGGTGGGGCGGTGCCGCCCTCGGGCACCTTCTTACCCAGCTCGACGAGCTGCTTGATGCCCTCGGTGAGGTTGTTGGCCAGCACCACGTACGACCCGCCGTCGCCGTACGACAGCAGCACCTTCTGCAACAGCGGGTACGCGTCCGTCTGGTTGCTCTTCACGTACACCGGCTCGACGTAGAGCATCCCGTTGCCGAACGGCAGCGACAGCAGGTTGCCGTACTGCACCTGGGCCTGGTTGGAGGAGAGCAGGTTGAGCTGCTGACGGATGTTGGCGTTGTTGGTCATCTGCTGGTGCACCTGCACCGGCCCGGAGATCCGGGTCTGGTCCGGCAGCTCCAGCACCTCCAGTTGCGGCTTGCCGTCCGCGTACGACCCGGAGATCAGCGCGGCGAGGTTCTGCCGGCCGTTCGGGGTGACCGCCGAGGTGAGCTGGAAGCGCGGCGTGGCCTGCCCGGGGAACTGCGTCCACAGGTAGAACGGGGGCTGCCGCTCCCCCTCGTCCGGGTTGTCCGGCACGTTCGGCACCTGCCAGAAGTCCTGTGCCGAGTAGAAGTCGCCCGGCGCGGTCACGTGGAACTTGGTCAGCAGGTTGCGCTGCACCTTGAACAGGTCGGCCGGGTACCGGAAGTGCTCCCGCAGCTCGGCCGGGATCTGGTCGTTGGGCAGGATGAGGTCCCCGCCGAACGCCTTGTTCCACGCCTTGAGCACGGGGTCGGTGTCGTCGAACTCGTAGAGCCGCACCGTGCCGTCGTACGCGTCGACGGTGGCCTTGACCGAGTTGCGGATGTAGTTGACGTCCTCCCGGGCGAGCTGGAACGTGCCCCGGCCGGTCAGCTCGTCGGTGGTCTCCGCCTGGAGGTTGACCCGCTCGGCGTACGGGTAGCTCGCCGCCGTGGTGTAGCCGTCGACGATCCACTGCACCCGGCCGCCGACCACCGCCGGGTACGGGTCGCCGTCGAGGGTGAGGAACGGCGCGACCTTCTCCACCCGGTCGCGGGGGTTGCGCACGTAGAGCAGCTTCGAGTTCTCGTTGACCGCCTCGGAGAGCAGGAAGTTGGATTCCGTCTCCTTGAGCGCGTAGAGCAGCCGGCGGGCGAACGAGCCGATCTCGACGCCGCCCTCGCCGGTGTAGGTGTAGTACTGCTCGCCGCCGGTCTGGGTGGGCCGGTCGAACTCGGCGTTGCGGTCCGGGTTGGCCTGCCCGACGATCGCGTAGTCGGTGGGGCCCATCCGCTCGCCGTAGTAGATGCGCGGCTGGGTGGCCGGGATCTGCTCGACCTGGGAGGAGCACGCCTCCTGGGTCTTGTCGCCGAGGAAGCCCGAGACGAAGTACGGCTGCCCGCCGCAGACCACCTCGTTGGCCGGCGCGGCCACCAGCCCGTAGCCGTGGGTGTAGACGGTGTGCCGGTTGATCCAGGTGTTCTGCTGGTCGGTCAACCCGTTGTAGTTGACCTCCCGGACGCCGACGACGTAGTCGGAGGTCTCCTTCTCCACCGCGTACCGGTCGATGTCCAGCTTCGGGCCGAAGTCGTAGAAGCCGCGGACCTGCTGGAGCTGGGTGTACGTCTCGGAGACGAGCTGCGGGTCGAGCAGCCGCACGTTCGGCACCACCGACTTGTCGGTGGCCAGGCTCGCCGGCGGCACGAGGTTGTTCGCCGCGTACGGCGTGGTCTTCGTGTCGGCCAGCCCGAACGCCGCCCGGGTGGCCCCGATGCTGCGCTCGATGTACGGGGCCTCCTTGTCCTTGGCGCTCGGCTTGACCTCGAAGGTCTGCACCGCCCAGGGGTAGATGCCGCCGATGGCGACCGCCGAGACGCCGAGCAGGGCCAGCGAGATGCCCGGCCAGATCAGGTTCCGCATCACCGCGTTGGAGAACACGATGATCGCGATGGCCACCACGACCGAGATGTAGGCGAGGATCTCCTTGGCCGGCAGCAGCGCGTTGATGTCGGCGTACCCGGCGCCGTAGAGCTTCGCCCCCTCGTTGTACTCGAGCAGCATCGAGCGCCGGTCCAGCACGTACGCGAGGGCTTTGAGCAGCACGAAGACCGCGACGAGCGTGCTCAGGTGGGCCCGCGCGGCGCCGGTCATCCGGTCACCGACGCCCTGCAACCGCACGCCGCCGAAGACGTAGTGCACGGCCAGCGCGCCGAGCAGGGCCAGCACCACCACGGTGAAGCCGACGCCGAGCAGGTAACGCCAGAACGGCAACTGGAAGACGTAGAAGCCGATGTCGATGCCGAACTCCGGGTCCTTGACGCCGAAGTTGCCGCCGTTGCGGAACAGCAGCCACTGGGTCCACCGGCCCTGCGCGGAGAGCCCGGCGAGGATCCCGATGCCCAGGGCGACGAGGCTGATCCACAGGCCGAGCCGGGCGCTCAGCACCGCGCGGTACCGCTCCAGGGCGGGCTGCCCCGGCGAGCGCGGCCGCAGCCGGTACGCCAGCCAGAGGTTGCCGCCGAGGATCACCGCCATGGCCAGGCCGACGACGAGGAAGAGCAGCAGCCGGGTGGCGAGCACGCCGGTGAAGACCTCGGTGTAGCGGACCTCGTCGAACCAGAGCCAGTCGGTCCAGACCCGCACCCCCAGATAGAGCACGATCAGGACGGCTACCGCCGCGATCAGCACCCCCATCAGGACGCGTCCGCGTCGGCTCATCCTCGGCAGGGGGCTGCTACGCATGACCACTGTTTGGCTCCGCACGCTCGATGTGATCGGCTCCGACCAGGCACCCAGAGTACGGGGTGTTCCTGACAGCGTCAGCGCACGGTCACGCCGAGCGGGTGCGTGCCGTCAGCAGCGGGTCGGCTGGCCGCCCGCGCGCAGGGTCTCCAGGGCCGTCAGGGCGTCGTCGAGCGTGCTCACCTTGAGCAACGGCAGGCCCGGCTGGGCGTTACGGACGGCCTCGGCGCAGTTGTCCTGCGGCACCAGGAACACCTTGGCCCCGGACTGCTTCGCGCCGACCAGCTTCTGGGCGATCCCGCCGATCGGGCCCACCCGGCCCTCGTCGTCGATCGTGCCGGTGCCCGCGATGATCTTCCCGCCGGTCAGGTCGGCCGGCTCCAGCTTGTCCACGATGCCCAGGGCGAACATCAGGCCGGCGCTCGGGCCGCCGATGTCACCCAGGTCGATGGAGAGGGTGAACGGGTGCGGCTGCTGCTGGTCGATCTCGACACCGATGCGGGGCCGGCCGTCCTGCTCCCGGCTGGTCACCTGCGCCGTGTCGGCGGCACCGGCCCGGGTGTAGCCGATGGTCAGCACGCTCCCGGCCGGCTCGGCCCGGATCAGCTCGGTGAGCCGACCCGCGCTGGTCACCGGCGTGCCGTCGACCGAGGTGACCACGTCGCCGGGGCGCAGCGCCGAGGCCGACGGGCCGTCCGCCGCCACGGTCTTGACCTGCACCTGCACCGGGTAGCCCAGCTCGCGCAGCGCGGCCGTCTCGGCGCTGGTCTGCGAGTTGCGGAAGTCCTCCTCGTTGCGCTGCTCGATCTCCTTGCGGGTCTCCCCCGGCGGGTAGACCAGCTCGCGCGGCACCACCGCCTCGTCGGGGGAGAACCAGCCGGCCAGCGCCGAGCGCAGCCGCACCGTCGGCTGCACCCCGACCGTGGTGAGGCGGAGCTGACCGGCGGAGGCCGACGTCGCCCGCCCGGAGACCTGGATGACGTCCTTGCCGTCCGAGGTGCCCAGCGTGTTCACCGTCGGCCCCGGGCCGAGCACCACGTACGGGATCGGCGCGTTGAGCACACCGAAGCTGAGCAGGGCGGTGAGCAGGGCGCCCAGGAGTACGGTCACGCCGCGACGTCTCATGGCGCAGAGCGTACCGAGCCACCGCCCGGGGATCCCGACGGCGACGGGACGACTTCGCCCTCAGCGCAACGCCGAAGGCGGCGACCTGGGGCGCGGCCCGCGTACCGTAGACGTCGTGCCTGATATTCCGTTCGGTTTCGCGCTTCCGGGTGGGCAGCCACCAGACCCCAACGATCCCGCGCAGATGCAGCAGTTCATGACGCAGTTGCAGCACCTGCTCTCCGCGCCGGGCAGCGGGCCGGTCAACTGGGACCTGGCCCGGCAGGTGGCCGCCAGCCAGCTCGCCGCCGCGGGCGACCCGGCGGTGTCGCCGCACGAGCGGCACGCGGTCGAGGAGGCGCTGCGCCTGGCCGACCTCTGGTTGGAGCCGGCCACCGCCTGGCCGACGGGCATCCGCGTGTCGCTGGCCTGGAACCGCAACGAGTGGATCTACAAGACGCTGGACGTGTGGCGCAAGCTCTGCGACCCGGTGGCCAGCCGGATGGTCGGCGCGATGGGCGACCTGGTGCCGCCGGAGGCACGCGCCCAGCTCGGCCCGATGCACTCGATGATGGCCACCCTCGGCGGCGCGCTCTTCGGCGGGCAGCTCGGGCAGGCGCTCGGCTCGCTGGCCGCCGAGGTGCTCTCCGCCGGCGACATCGGGCTGCCGCTGGGACCGGCCGGCACCGCCGCGCTGATCCCCGCCAACATCCGCGCGTACGGCCAGGGCCTGGAGCTGCCCGAGGACGAGGTGCGGCTCTACGTGGCCCTGCGCGAGGCGGCTCACCAGCGGCTCTTCCAGCACGTGCCGTGGCTGCGCGGGCACGTCTTCTCCGCCGTCGAGACGTACGCCTCGGGTATCCGGGTCAACCGGGAGGCGATCGAGGAGGCCATGGGCCGGGTCGACCCGACCGACCCGGAGTCGATGCAGACGATCGCCCTGGAGGGCATCTTCACCCCCGAGGACACGCCGGCGCAGAAGGCCTCGCTGGCCCGCCTGGAGACCGCGCTCGCCCTGGTGGAGGGCTGGGTCTGCCACGTGGTCGACGAGGCGGCGGGCAACCGGCTGCCGAACGTCGTGCGCCTCGGTGAGGCGTTCCGCCGGCGGCGGGCGGCCGGGGGGCCGGCCGAGCAGACGTTCGCCGCCCTGGTGGGGCTGGAGCTGCGCCCGCGCCGGCTACGCGAGGCGACGACGCTCTGGGCG
Source organism: Micromonospora sp. DT233 (assembly GCF_049841815.1). Lineage (NCBI taxonomy): Bacteria > Bacillati > Actinomycetota > Actinomycetes > Micromonosporales > Micromonosporaceae > Micromonospora > Micromonospora sp. DT233. Next base: position 165,574 of record NZ_JBNCLB010000001.1, read on the forward strand.
GCGCTGGCCGAACACCGGGGCATCGCCGGCCGGGACGCGGTCTGGGGCCACCCCGACCTGCTCCCCTCCGACGACGACTTCGCCGACCCGGCGGCCTTCGCCACGGCCCGCGTCGATCTGGACGACGAGCTGGCCACGTTCGACTTCAGCGCGCCGGGCGGCCCGCAGGAGCAGGCCCCGGGCACTCCCCCGCGCACCGAGGGCACCGGAGACGACGCCGAGGGCTCCTGACCCCCCGCACCCGACCCGCATCCCCCACCCACGGCCGCCGGCGCAACCCGCGGCGGCGGCCGCGTCCCCGTCCCTGCAACGCCGCACCGGGCCCCACCGGCAGGTCTTGGCAGGAAACGGCGCCCCTTCCCGGGGCCGGGAGCTTCCAAGATCCACCCGACGTCGGGGGCGGCGAGCGGAGGAAGGCGGGTGGTGGGGTCAGGGGTGGTGGGAGAGCAGGGCGCGGGTGGTTTCCCAGCCTTCCACGGCCGGATCGAGGTTGGTCAGGTCGGCGGGGCCGCGCAGCCGCCGCCAGGCGGCGGTGACCGCCACGTCCCCGGGCTGCGGGGCGGCCCGGCGCACGTCGGCCGGGAACGCCGTGTCGAGGTCCACCTCGGGCAGCCAGCCCGGCACCGGCAGCCGCGACGCGATGCCGAGCAGGCCGGGACCGGTCCCCTCGGCGGGGGCCACCGCCACCGGCCGGGTGGTCAGCGGACGGAGCAGCTTGCCGACGGTCAGGCCGGGCAGGTCCGGCGCGTCGGCGGCGACGACGGCCGCCTGGTCGTACCCGGTCAGTGCGGCCAGGACGGCGGTGCCGGTCGCGGCGGGCACCTCGTACACGGTGGTCCCCGGCCAGACCAGCGACTCGGCCAGCGCCCGGTCCTGCGGGGTGGCGGCGATCGCGGTCTCCACCTCCTGGAGGGTGGCGAGCAGGTCGACCACGTCCTCGGCGAGCGCGGCCCGCCAGGCCGCCGGGTCGATTCCCGGCGGTGTCCACGGCACCGGCCCGAGCAATGCCACCACCACACGTCTGGCCACGCCCCGACCCTAGGCGGTCGGTGCCCCGCCCGCTCCCCCGGGCTGAGGCGAGGAACGCCCGACGGAATCGAGGCGAGGCGGCGCGGCCAAGGCGAGGCGGCGCGGCCAAGGCGAGGCGGCGCGGCCAAGGCGAGGCGGCGCGGCCAAGGCCGAGGGCCGACGCAATGTCAGTGACAAGGCATTCCCGCACCGATGATCACCGAATGTCATTGACATGAAGTCGATCATGGGCGGGGTGAGGCCGGGGCCACACGCGATTCGTTCGACGATGAACGGCGCGGGGTCGGGCGGTAGGCGGTCAGTCGACCAGTGGGCTGCCGGAGGCGGCGGCGACGCCCTCCAGGTAGCCCCGGGCCCGCTCGGCCTTCGGGTAGCGGCCGACCAGCGCCCAGAAGCGGGCGTTGTGGCTGGGCACGATGAGATGGGCCAGCTCGTGCAGCAGGACGTAGTCGATCACCCAGTCGGGCATGTCCTGGATGCGGTGCGAGATGCGGATGGTCCGGTCGGCGGGGGTGCACGAGCCCCAGCGGCCGTTCTGGTTGGTCACCCACCGCACGCTGGCCGGGATCGCCCGGTCGCCGTACTCGGCGAAGTAGAGGCCGCGCAGCCGGGTGGCGCGGTCGAACAGGTCGTCGTCGGAGCGGCCGAGGCGCCCCTCCCGGGCCGCCAGCCGGGCCAGCATGCGGTCGACCCATTCGGTCTCCTCGGCGCGGGAGAACTGGTCGGGGATGAGCACCACGACGCGTTCACCGTCGCGGTAGGCGGACACCGTGCGTCGCCGGCGCTGGCTGCGTCGGACCTCGACGACCGGCTTCCGCGCGCCCGCCATCAGTGGGCCGCGCAGCCTCGGATTGCTGTCACGAAGGAAAGCTAATGCGTACTGACCAGGGGTACGCAAGAGTCAACACCACGACACGCGCCCAAAGAGTCCGGATTTGTCGGCTAGAGTCCGAAAAAAATCCTTGCGGAAAGTCACGGAGACGCTCCGTGACGGTGCCCGCTGCCTCGTGGACGGCACACCGGCTCGCTCTCCCCACCGTAGGGGATCAGCTCCCCGTTCGCCTGCCGGGGCCCACCGAGAGGGGTTCTGGGGCTTTCGTCCGGCGTGTCCCCGCCAAACTGACTTATCCGACCTAATTCGGCATGCACACTCTCGACGTCGACTTGCTCACAGTGTCGAAGCACAGCTGACATGAACCCGCCCTCACCTGGGTAGGGTCCGCGGACCAGCGGTCACGAGCGTGGCCGCGGAGAAGTCCCAGCGCCGGCGCCCCGCGTGGCCCGGCACCGGGCACACCGCCGGAACCGGATTGACCGGCGGACGAGACGAGGAGGGCACCGTGGCCGACCAGGCCCAGACTTACAACGGTTACTGCGTCAAGTGCAAGGAGAAGCGGGACTTCGAGGGGCACGTCGAGGTCTCGAAGACCGGGATGAACATGGCCAAGGGCAAGTGTCCGGTGTGCGGGACAACAGTGAACCGCATCCTGGGCAAGGCCAAGGTCTGACCGGTACGGCCCCGGTGCGGGGGAGGGCGGCCACGGCCACCCTCCCCCGCCACCTTTTCACGCCCCCGCCGCCGCTCACTGTCGGGTGGGCGACACAAATACCGACGGGCTGTGGATAACTCGGCTTTTCCTGTGGACAACCCTGGACAGGGCGATGCCGGCCTGTGGACAACGATCGACCGACAGCACGGACTCGGTGACGATCTGTTGCCATGAGCGCCAGCCCCGCCGTGTCGCCCCGGCCCACCCTGCTTCCCGGCCTGACCCGTCTCTGGCGGGACCGGCACACCCTCCAGCTCGGGCTGGGCTCGGGGCGGGCCGTCCTCGTCGAGGTGGCCAACCCCCGCGCCGTGCGGGTCCTCGACCTGCTCGACGGCAGCCGCAGCGAACGGCTCGTGCTGGCGCGCGCGGCCGACGTGGACGTGTCGCCGGACGAGGCGCGCGGGCTGATCGACGCGCTGCGCGGCGCCGGGCTGGTCGTACCCGCGCACACCCTGCTCCCCCGCGACCTCGCCGGCCCGGCGCGACACCGCCTGGCGGCGGAGGCCGGCGCGCTGGCCCTGGCCGCGCCCGGCCTGCCCGGCACGCCGGCCCAGGTGCTGCGGCGACGGCGGGCGGCCCGGGTGCTCGTGACCGGCGCCGGTCGGCTGGGTGCCCCCGTCGTCGTCGGGCTCGCCCAGGCCGGGGTGGGGCACGTGCACCCGGAGCTGACCGGCGTCGTGCGCCCGGCCGACCTGGTCGGCACCGGGCTCGGCGCGGCCGACCTGGGTTGCCCGCTCGCCCCGGCGGTCCGTGCGGCGGTGGACCGGGTCGCGCCCGGCACCGCCACCCGCCCACTGCGCCGCTGCCGGCCCGACCTGGTGCTCCAGCTCGGCGTCGACCGGCCGGCGGAGCTGCTGGCCGCCGGGTTCGCCCAGCGTCGCCAGCCACACCTGCTGCTCACCCTGCGGGAGGGGGTCGCGACGGTCGGCCCGCTGGTGCACCCGCCGGGCGGCCCCTGCCTGCGCTGCGTCGACCTGCACCGCACCGACCGCGACCCGGGTTGGCCGACGCTCGCCGCCCAGCTCGCCGGCGACGCGGCCGACCAGTGCTGCGACACGGCCACCCTGCTGGCCGCCGCCGGGTACGCCGTCGCCGAGGCGCTGGCCCACCTCGACGGGGCGACCCCGGAGACGCTGGGCTGCGCCGTCGAGGTGACCGGCGCCGGTCGGCTGCGACGGCGGGCCTGGTCGCCCCACCCGTACTGCCGATGCTCCGGCGCGGGGCCCGTGACGCGCCGGCCGGGAGACGCCGCGCGGGCCGTACGCCGACCCCGAATCGGCGGTGACCGGCCCCAGCCCGCCCACGGAGCAGCAGGGAGGGGCCCGAGTCGGTAACAATGGCCGGGTGACCGACATCCCGCGCCGGGCCGTGTCCCGGACCGCCAAGCTCGCCGCTCTGCCGCTCGGCTTCGCCGGTCGGACCGTCCTCGGCATGGGTAAGCGCGTCACCGGGCTCGCCTCCGACGTGATCTCGGCCGAGATCCAACAGCGCACCGCCGAGCAGCTGTTCAGCGTCCTCGGCCAGCTCAAGGGCGGCGCGATGAAGTTCGGGCAGGCCCTGTCGGTCTTCGAGGCGGCCCTGCCGGAGGACATCGCCGCCCCCTACCGGCAGGCCCTCACCAAGCTCCAGGAGGCCGCGCCGCCGCTGCCGGCGGCCACCGTGCACAAGGTGCTCGCCGAGCAGCTCGGGCCGGGCTGGCGGGAGCGCTTCGAATCCTTCGACGACACCCCGGCCGCCGCCGCCAGCATCGGGCAGGTGCACCGGGCCGTGTGGCGGGACCCGGACGGCGGCCCGTCCCGCGAGGCGGCTGTCAAGATCCAGTATCCGGGGGCCGGCGACGCGCTGCTCGGCGACCTCAAGCAGCTCTCCCGCCTCGGCGGGATGTTCCGGGCCATCCAGCCGGGCCTGGACGTCAAGCCGCTCCTGGCCGAGCTGCGCGAGCGGATCGCCGAGGAGTTGGACTACGAGCTGGAGGCCGAGTCGCAGCGCGCCTTCGCCGCCGCGTACGCCGACGACGAGGAGATCTTCATTCCGGCGGTGCTCACGGCCACCCCCCGGGTGCTGGTCACCGAGTGGATCGGGGGCACCCCGCTCGCCGAGATCATCCGGGCGGGGACGGAGGAGCAGCGCGACGAGGCCGGCCGGCTGATGGCGATCCTGCACCTCTCCGCGCCGGCGCGGGCCGGCCTGCTGCACGCCGACCCGCACCCGGGCAACTTCCGGTTGCTGCCGGACGGCCGGCTCGGCGTGATCGACTTCGGTGCCGTGGCCCGGATGCCGGAGGGCACCCCCGAGCCCATCGGCCGGCTCGCCGGGCTGGCGCTGCGCGGCGATGCCGACGGCGTGGTCTCCGGGCTGCGCGAGGAGGGCTTCGTCAGCCCCACCGAGCCGATCGACGCCCAGGCGGTCCTCGACTTCATCCGGCCCATGCTCGATCCGGTCGCCACCGAGGAGTTCCGGTTCACCCGGGCCTGGCTGCGGGCCGAGGCGACGCGGCTGGCCAGCCCCCGCTCGCCGGCGTACCAGCTCAGTCGGCAGCTCAACCTGCCGCCGTCGTACCTGCTGATCCACCGGGTGACGCTCGGGTCGATCGGGGTGCTCTGCCAACTGGAGGCCAAGGCGCCGTACCGGGCGATCCTGGAGCGCTGGCTGCCCGGCTTCGTCCCGCCGAAACCCGACGCCCCCGCCTCGACGCAGCGCCCCGGGGAGACGACCGCCTGACCGGGCCGGCCGCACGACGACGCGGGGGGTGCCGGCCGATCGGCCGGCACCCCCCGCGGGTTCGGTTCGGTTATCGGACGCCCAGCTCGCGCGCAGCCCGGTGGCTGCTGTCGATCGCGACGGTACGGGCGGAACGCGTTGCCTCAGTGCTCGTGGTGATGTGACCGGCCTGAGGCCGGGGCATTCGGGCCCGGGACAACGCTTCGTGGAGTAGTTGCATCTCGATGGTGCCGTTGGGCAGGTGCAGCATGTCTCTCAGCTCTCTCTCGTGGCCGGTGCGGGGCACCGACGGGGTTGGTGCGGATCGGGTGTGTCAGGCAGCGAGCCGGACGCTCTCCCGCGGCTGGGCCAGTCCACTGGCCGCCAACCGCGCCTCGGCCTCGACCTTCAGCGCGGCGTCACGGGCGACGTCCTCCTTGCGCGGGCGGCCCCGGGGCCGCTTGCGCGGGACGACCGCGCCACGCTCGAAGATCTCGCCGCCCCAGACGCCCCAGGGCTCGGCCCGCTCCGCCGCACCGGCGAGGCACTCGACGCGCAGCGGGCAGTCCCCGCAGAGCGACTTGGCCAGCTCCAGCTGGGCGGGCGAGTCGGAGAACCACAGGTCGGGGTCGAACTTCCGGCAGGGCAGGTTCGCCTCCAGGTCGACGCGCGCGTCGATGGGGGCCAACGCCAGACTCATCTCCCGGTCACCTCTCTCTCACTTCGATCTCGTGGATCGCATTCCGACGAACTTCGGGGCAAAAAATTAAGGCCGCGGATCCCGGTAGCGGGTTCCGCGGCCTCAAGGTGAGCCGGAGTCTGAGATTCAGACCGGTCTACCTCGAGGTGGAACACCGCGGCCATCGCTGCGCCGCTTGGCACCGTCGACTCCATTGCCCATGAAGCCACTGGTCCCCTCGACTCCGGCGAACGGCGCAACAGTCAGGTGCAGCTCGGCCTGAACCTGGACCTGGTGCGTCTGCGGAGCCCACGGTCGGGCGGCGGGGGCCACCCGGACAGTCGACAGCGGGGACACGGCAGCGGGCATCGCCGCGGGGCGCTCATAGGTGAGAATTTCCATCGGTGACACCTCCCTGACGTTCCTCGAAGTCGACTGTTCTTCACCCCGCCTGAGCAGCCACAATGGAGCTGGCCGCGAGGTGTGTCCTGAGGCTATTCCTCGCCCGGGGGCGAGGGCAAACGAATTTACGGGTCGATTTCGAAAGTTTTCTCAGGGCAGACTTCCTCGACCGTCGCGCCCGCCACGAGGGCCAGCACCGTCTCCCCGTAAAGGCCGATCTTGCGGGGGCCGATCCCGGCGATCGCGATCAACTCCTCGGGCCGGCCGGGCCGTCGTTCCGCCAACGCGACGATGGTTGCGTCGGTGAAGATCACGTACGCCGGGACCTTCTGCGCTGCGGCCACCCGGGCCCGCCAGTCGCGCAGCCGCCCGTACAGCTCCTCGTCGATGTCGGACGGGCAGGTCGGGCAGCGGCCGAGCTTGCGGTCCGGGCCGGCGACCAGGGTCGCGCCGCAGATCCGACAGGAGACCACCTGGGGGCGACGGCGCTCGACCCGCTTGGTCGCCGCGCCACCGCCGGCCTTGGCCCGCTCCGGACCGCCGCCGCCGGAGCGGTCGAGCTGCGGCAGGAACCGCGACGGCCGCCGGGCCCGCCCACCGGGCGAGCGGGCCACCGCGTACGACAGCCAGAGCCACTCGCGGGCCCGGGTGATCCCGACGTAGAGCAGTCGGCGCTCCTCCTCGACCTGCTCGGCGGTGCGGGCGTAGGTGGTGGGCAGGGTGCCCTCGGATAGCCCGACGAGGAAGACCGCGTCCCACTCCAGCCCCTTGGCCGAGTGCAGCGACGCCAGCGTCACCCCCTCGACCGTCGGCACGTGCTGCTGGGTGGCGCGGCGGGCCAACTCGTCGTTGAAGTCGCTCAGCGTCACCGGCCGCTGCACGGCGGCGGCCTCGCCGATCGGCAGCACCGGCGGGGTGGCCGCGTGCTCCTCGGCGAGCTGCACCAGCGCGGCCAGCGCCTCCCAGCGTTCCCGGGCCGCGCCGCCGGCCGGGGCGCCCTCCGCGGACCAGCCGACCGCCGAGAGCCCCTCCGCCACGGCGTCGCGCAGCGGCAGGTCGCCGGGGAGCGAACGGGTGGCGGCCCGCAGCGCCACCATCGCCTGGCGCACCTCGACGCGCTCGAAGAACCGCTCGGCGCCCTGCAGCACGTACGGCACCTCGGCCTCGGTGAGCGCCTTCTCGTACGCCTCGGACTGGGCGTTGGTGCGGAACAGCACGGCGATCTCCCGGGCGGGGGTGCCGGCGGCCACCAGGGCCCGGCAGCGGGCCGCCACGGCGGCGGCCTCGGCCGGCTCGTCGGTGAAGATCCGCAGGTCCGGCTCGGGGCCGGGTGGGCGCTGCCCGCGCAGCTCCAGCCGCAGCCGGGCCTCCACGCCCCGGGCCTGGGAGATGACCGCGTTGGCCAGCCCGACCACCTGCGGGGTGGAGCGGTAGTCGCGCACCAGCCGGACCACGGTGGCGTTCCGGTGGCGGCGCGGGAAGTCCACCAGGTACGCCGAGGTGGCCCCGGTGAAGGAGTAGATCGTCTGGCTGGCGTCGCCGACCACGGTCAGGTCGTCCCGGCCGCCGAGCCACGCCTCCAGCAGCCGCTGCTGCAACGGGTTGACGTCCTGGTACTCGTCGACCACGAAGTGCCGGTACTGGGTGCGGACCTGCTCGGCCACGTCCGGGTGCTCCTCGATGCCCCAGACGGCGGCGCGCAGCATGTCCTCGAAGTCGATCACCCCGTTGGCCCGCTTGATCGTCTCGTACGCGGCGAAGACCTCGGCCACCCGGGCCGGCTCGTGCGGGGTGTCGCGCAGCGCCTTGGCGGCCGCGACGACGTACTCCCCTGGCTCGACCAGGGAGGACTTGGCCCACTCGATCTCGCCGGCCAGGTCCCGGGCGGCGGCCCGGTCGGTGCGCAGGCCGACCCGGGCGGCGGCGAGGGTGACCACGCGGGCCTTGCTGTCCAGCAGCTCGGGCATCCCCCGCCCGTGTAGCAGCCGGGGGGCGAAGTAGCGCACCTGGCGCAGCGCGGCGGCGTGGAAGGTGCGCGCCTGCACCCCGGCCGCCCCGAGCAGGGTCAGCCGGCTGCGCAGCTCGGCCGCCGCCCGCGCGGTGAAGGTGACCGCGAGCACGTGCCGGGGGGAGACCTCCCCGGTCAGCGCCCGGTGGGCGATCCGCGAGGTCACCGCCCGGGTCTTGCCGGTGCCGGCGCCGGCCAGGACGCAGACCGGGCCGGCGGGGGCGGTCACGGCGGCGCGCTGCTCCGGGTCCAGCCCGGCGAGCACCCGTTCCGACGCTGAATGAACCACCACAGCGAGGAATCATCTCAGCTCCGGGTGATGTTGCAGCGGTTAGCCTGGCCTGACCGGGCCGGCTGACGGATCTTGGAGGACCTGATCATGTTGACGATGTACTCGACCCCGTGGTGCGGCTACTGCCACCGGCTCAAGTCGCAGCTCGACCGGGAGGGCATCGCGTACCAGGTGGTCGACATCGAGCAGGACCCGAAGGCGGCGGAGTTCGTGATGGGCGTCAACGGCGGCAACCAGACCGTCCCGACGCTGCGCTTCGCCGACGGCAGCGCCCTGACCAACCCGTCGATCAACCAGGTCAAGCAGCACCTGGCGGCCCTGCCGGGCTGACCGCGCGACCGGGCTCCGGCAGAGGTGGTCGGCGCACCACCTCTGCCGGTCGCACGGCAGGCCCGGGGGCCGGGCGACCCGGCCCGCGCGGCGGGTCCAGGGCGACCCGGCCCGCGCGGCGGGTTCAGGGCGTCCGGTGGGCGACCCGGGGCTCGGCGGCGGCGGGAGCCGGCGGGCGGCGCTGCAGCGGGATGCGGGGCAACGCGCCGGGCGCGGGCGGCGGCGCGGAGAGCCGCCGGCCCCGCCACAGGAAGACGCCCGCGGTGGCGGTGGTCAGGCCCACCAGCGCGAAGAGCAGCCGGTAGTCGAACACGCCGACGAGCAGCGCGCCGGCCCCGATGGAGATCGCCTGCGGGGCGCTGATCAGCGCCTCCGACGCCGACGTGACCCGGCCGACCAGGCCCGTGGGGGTGCGCCGCTGGATGAGCGTGTTCATCCCCACCGTGATCAACGGAAGCGCGGCCCCGGCCAGCAGCAGCGCCGCGCAGCCCAGCCAGAGCCCCGGATACGCCAGGGCGAACGCGGCGGGGCCGAAGAGGGTCACCCCGGCGGCCAGTGCGCCCACCTCCCCCGTGCGGCGCACCACGGTGGCGGAGCAGAGGCCGCCGACCAGGCCGCCGAGGCCCTGCACGGTGACGAGCACGCCGACGAACGCGGCGTCGCGGCGCAGCCCCTGGTCGACGTACGCGAAGATCAGTGCCTCGGTGAAGCCCATCACCAGCGAGGCGAGGCCGTAGCCGAGCAGCGCCCGGCGCAGCGCCGGCTCGCCGGCGAGGTGCCGCAGCCCGGCCCCCAGCTCGACCGACCACCGCCGTCCCAGGCCGGCCGACGGCGTCTCGGGCACCCGGAGCAGGACGGCCACCACGGCGGCCACGACGAACCCGGCCATCGCCAGCGCGGTCAGCAGCCAGCCGCCGACGGCGGCGTAGAGCGCGGCACCGGCGAGCGGCCCGATGAGTCGCAGCGCCTGGCGTACGGTCTGCAACGCCCCGTTGGCGTCGGCCAGCAGCTCGACCGGGACCAGCTGCCTAGTCAGCCCGCCGATCAGCGCGCTCAGCGTCAGGTAGGAGAGCCCGTAGAGGGCGGCGACCACGTAGATGGTCGGCACGTCGGCGCTGGTCGAGACCGTGAAGAGCGGGGTGAGCAGGAGCGCGGTGGCGAGGTTCGCGGCGATGAAGAAGGGCCGGCGAGGATAGCGGTCGGTCGCCCAGCCGACCAGCGGCGCGAGCACCATCGGCGCGATGATCGCGAAGATCGTCGCCCCGGCCAGCCCGTCGGAGCCGGTCAGGTCCTTCACCCAGATGGCGAGGGCGAGCAGCAGGATCGACTCGGCTGCCATGCTGGCCAGCAGGGCGCCGAACAGCAGGCGGAACTCGGGGCGGCGCAGGACGGTGCACATCGGTTTTCCTCTCGCAGGGGTGGGGTGGGGGGTGGCCCGCGTCGTGGCAGCGGTTCTCTTTTCCGCGAGACACACCCCCGTCGGAGCTTCCGACGTCGGTCGCGCCGTCCATACTGACCGTGGGGGGCGACTTTCAGACAGTTACCGTCGCGTCTGCGCGGCCGATGGAGAAGAGGACACCGTGCCTCCTGCCGGACTCAGCCCGATCATGCGTCGTCGCAGGTTGGGCACCGATCTGCGCCGACTACGCGAGGCCGCCGGGCTGACCGGTGAGCAGGTCATCGCCGCGGTCGGCTGGGCCTCCGCGTCGAAACTGTCCCGTCTGGAGAACGGCCGCAGCCGCCCCGACCCCGACGACGTGCGCGCCCTGCTGGACCTCTACGGGGCCGACGAGGCCACCGGCGCGGAGCTGCTGGACATCGCCCGGCAGGCCGGTGACATGCGGGGCTGGCTGAAGAAGTACCCGGTGATGACCCCGCAGCAGCGCATCTTCGCCGAGCTGGAGGCGGGCTGCACCGAGATCCGGGAATACAACCCGGTCCTGGTCCCGGGGCTGTTGCAGACCCAGGGGTACGCCCGGCTGCGGATCGTCTCGGCCCAGCAGGTCGAGTCCGGGGTCGGCGACCCGGAACCCGACGCGGTCCCGGAGCCGCCGCCGGCCCCGGTGGCCCCGGAGACCCAGATGGCCGCCCGGCTGGCCCGCCAGTCGCGGCTGCTCCGCGCCGACGCGCCGCACTACACGGCGGTGCTGGAGGAGGCCGCGTTGGGCCGCCGCGCCGGCCCGCCGGAGGTGCTGCGGGAGCAGTTGCGGCAGCTCGCCGAGCTGGCGGGGCAGCCACACGTCACCCTGCACGTGCTGCCCCGAGAAGCGCGGATCGGCGAGTGGTACCTCCCACCGACCGCGTTCTCGATCTACCTCTTCGCCGACCCCCTCGACCCGGAGACGCTGGCCATCGAAGGCGACTTCACCAATGCCATGTCTACCGAGGCAAACACCGTAAATCGCTATAAAGTGGCGTTTGAGTGGTTGCGCGCGGCGGCGCTCTCCGCATCGGACACCGTCACCTGGCTCTTCGAGGAGTCGGAGCGGCTGGTGGAGGCGGGGGAGCCGTCCACGGCGGCCCACGGGTCGGCAACGGCGCCGCCCCAACGCCGCCGGCACTCCGGACGCCTGACGGATCGGTGATCCCGCCCGGGACCACGCCGTCCGGCGTGCGGCACCACTGTCCCGTCGGAAGAGTTCCAGTCAGGAGCAGATCATGCACGACATCAGCGACACGCCGTCCGCCCTCGCCCCGCGCCTGGCCGCAGCCGCCTGGCGCAAGAGCACCCGCAGCCAGACCTCCAACTGCGTGGAGGTGGCCCCGCTGCGCGGCGGGCCGGCGGCGGTGGCCCTGCGCGACAGCAAGGACCGCGGCGGCCCGGTGCTGCTGTTCGACCGGGCCGGCTGGCGGGGGTTCCTCGCCGGGACGAAGGGCGGGCAGTTCGATCTGAGCTGATCCCACCGAGCGGGTCGGGGCCGTCGGCGCGCTGCCGGCGGCCCCGTCGCAGCTGCGATCGGCAACCCCGCTGAGCAGGGTTCATCCGATCGAGGGACCTGGGGAACCAATCGTCGGGTTTCACTTGCTGGGCCCTGGCGCGGGCGTAACATGTGTCGGCAGAGTGACGTGGAACTTCCACTCAGTACCGTCCGTCACGGTCGCATCCGGAGACCCCCATGCGGTTCCTGATCGTACGCACCGACATCCGTGCCGCCGCAGACCTCGACATCGTGACCGCCTGGGCCGGGGGTGGCCGGGTGCGCGACGAGACCATCTCCCCCGAGCCGCGCCGCCAGGTGATGCGCGCCGAGGACCGGGACGCCGCCCTGCTGCTGGCGCGGGCCCTCGCCACGGCGGGCTCGGTCCGCCGAGGCCGACAGCGGATCAAGGTGCTCCCCCTCGACGACGCCCGCACCCCCTGGCAGTACGAGTCCGGCGGCTGAGGCGACCGACGTCCGTCCCGGTCGGATCGGCTCCCCGCCGTGGTTCCCACCCATCCCGACCAGGACGGCCCGTGTTCCCGGCCCGGGTTTCGTCGCGGCAACGACGGCCCCGGGCCGGGACCGCGTCCGGGTCCGGGGCGCAGGCGGGCCGGACCCCGATCGCGGCCGGGTCGGGCCGGGGCGGCGAACGCCGTCGGGTCAGCAGTGGCCGTCGAGCCAGCGGTGGATCAGGAACCGGGCGATCGACGTCGGCGGGGGCAGGGACAGCTCGTTGCCCTCCCCCACCTCCACCCGGTGCCCGGCCAGCGCCGCGCCGATCTCCCGGCGGGTGAACCAGCGGGCGTGCGCGATCTCGGCCGGATCCACCCGCACCCGGTGCTCCGGGTCGGCCAGGGCGAGGAAGCCGAGCATCAGCGAGCCGGGGAACGGCCAGGGCTGGCTGCCCGCGTAGGTGATCTCCTCGACCGCCAGGCCGACCTCCTCCCCGACCTCGCGCAGGACGGCGGCCTCGGCCGACTCGCCCGGCTCCACGAACCCGGCGAGGCAGGAGAATCGGCGTCGACCCGACGTGCCGGCCCAGGCCGCGTTGCTGCCGAGCAGGCAGCGCCCGTCCAGCCCGGCGACCCCGTCGTGGACCATGACGATCATCGCCGGGTCGGTGCGCGGCCAGACCCGGCCCCCGTCCGGGTCGATCCGCGACCAGCCGGCCTCGTCCACCGTGGTCCGGTGGCCGGTGGCCGGGGACCAGCCGTGCCGCAGGTGCCAGTTCAGCAGCGCCAGCGCGGCGGTGAAGATCCCGGCGTCGCGGTCGCCCAGCAGGTGACCGACCTCGGTCAGGTGCGCCGCCCGGGTGCCCGGCAGCTCGGGCAGCGGAGAGTCCACGGCGAAGACCGGCACATCGTCGGGCTCGACGCCGAGGAACATCGGCACCGAGCGGGGGGCCGGCGGCAGCTCGCCGGAGGCGAGGAGCACCAGCTCCGGCGGGGAACCCCCGGCGCGGACCAGGGCCCGCCCTTCGCTGGCCGAGTCGAGCACCAGCACCCGGGCCCGCTCCCACGCCTGCGCCAGCCACTGCGGGTCGGAGCGCCGGTGCGCGGCCCGGTCCAGGGTGGAGCGGGCCAGCGGCAGGGCCGTCTCGCCGTCGGTCACCGCCCCCTCCCGAACGCTCACGGGCTGGCCGGGGCGGTGTCGACCGGGGTCAACGCCGTCAGGGCGGGGGCGATCCGTTCGGCGTCGCCGAGCACCACGGTGACCGCCCTGTTCGGCGCGAGGTAGCGCCGGGCCGCCTCCGCCACGTCGTCGACGGTGGTCCCCGCCAGCCGGGCGGCGTACTCGGCGAGGAAGCCCAGGCGCAGGCCGCTGCCCGCGTACGCGCTGGTCAGCGACGCCAGGCCACCCTGGGTGGAGATCCCGAGCTGGAGGGTGCCCAGGGCGTACTGGCGGGCCTGCTCCAGCTCCTCCGGCTTGACCGCGACGGTGGCGAGGCGACCCAGCTCGTACGTCGTCTCCAGCAGCGCCGGCGCGGTGACCTCGGTGGCCACCTCGGCGGCGGCGACCAGCACCGAGCCGGCCACCGAGTGCTCGACCAGCGAGTGCGGGCCGTACGTGTAGCCCTTGTCCTCGCGGATGTTCTCCACCCAGCGGGAGGAGAAGTAGCCGCCGAAGATCAGGTTGGCCAGTTGCAGCGCGGCGTGGTCGGGGTGGGTGCGGGGCACCGCCGGCAGCGCGATCCGCAGCGAGGACTGCACCGAGCCGGGCCGGTCGACCAGCAGCAGCGGGCCGGGCTCCAGCGGCGGCGCGGGCGGCAACTCGGCGCGGTGCCCGGCGCCGGCCCAGCCCGACAGGGCCTTCTCGGCGGCGTCCAGCGCCCGCTCCGGCTGCACGTCGCCGACCAGCACCAACACCGCGCCGCCCGGGTGCACCCGCTCGGCGTGCAGCCGGCGCAGCGCCGCCGGCCGGACCGCCCGGACCTGCTCCGGCTCCGGGGTCTGCACCGCGTACGGGTGCCGGCCGTAGACCCGGCGCAGCAGGGCGGTGCGGGCCAGGTGGGCCGGCTGGCTCTGGGCCATCTGGATCCGGTCGACCAGCCGGTCCCGCTCGGTGCCGACCTCCTCGGCCGGGTACGTCGCGCCGGTCAGCACGTCGGCCAGGATCTCCAGCATCCGGTCCAGGCCGGTGACCAGCCCCGCGCCGGAGAGCATCAGCCGGTCGGCGTCGATGCCGGCGGAGAGCCCGCCGCCGACCGCCTGGAGCTCGGCGGCGATCCGCACGGCGCTCATCGACTCCGTACCGGAGAGCATGGTCTGCGCGAGCACCGCACCCCGGGCCAGGTGGGTCCGGCCGGTCGGCATCCAGAGCCGCAGCTCGACCAGCGGGACGGCCGGGCGACGCACCGCGAGGACGGTGAGCCCGTTGCCGAGCGTGCGCTCGACCTGCTTGGGCAGCTTCAGCGGGCGGTTCGGGCCGAGCGGCGGCAGCGTCCGCGCCCCGGTGGTGGTGGTCGTCGTCTTCGCGCTCATCGTGCCCCTCCGGGGATGACCTCGACCGCCGCGCGGCGCTCCGGCCGCAGGGTGGCGGCGGCGGCCCGGATCTGCTCGTCGGTGACCTCGCCGACCAGCCGGGGCAGCTCGTTGAGCAGGCCCGGCTCGCCGCGTTGCTGTTCGAGCACCGCCATCCGCAGCGCCCGGCCGAGCGCCGCGTCGGTGTCGCGCAGCAGGTGGGTGGCCATCCGGGCCTGGGTACGGGCCAACTCCCCGTCGCCGGGCCCGTCGGTGGCCAGCCGGTCCAGCTCCTCGTCGACGGTGCGCAGCACCTTCTCCACGTCCCCGCCCGGCGGCAGGTGCGCCTCCAGCAGCAGCGCGGTCGGGTCCCGCACGTCGAACGGGTCACCCATGAAGCCGACGTACCCACCGAGGCCGGTGACCGCGCGGTCGCGCTGGACCAGCCGCTCGACCAGCCGGGACGCGTCGCCGTCGGTGAGCACCTCGGCGAGCACCACGTACGGCAGGTACCCGGCGAAGTCGGTGATCGGGTCGGGCACCCGCCAGGCGGCGGCGACGGCGGGCAGCGGGGCCAGCGCGTCGGTGTACGAGGAGCGCCGCTCGGCGGTCAGGTCCGGCTCGGCGAAGTCGGGGCGCTGCGGGGCGGGGCGGGCCGGCACGTCGCCGAAGTGCCGCTGGATCAGGCCGGTGGCCTCGGCGACGTCGACGTCCCCGCTGACGGCCAGCACCGCGTTGCCGCTGGCGTAGTAGCGGCGGAAGAAGTCCGTGGCGTCGGCGACGGTGGCCGATTCCAGGTCGACGAAGGAGCCGTAGCCGTCGTGCGCGTTGGCGAAGGTGTCGAACATGACCGGCGGCAGGGTCAGCCAGGGGAACCCGCCGTACGGGCGGTTGAGCACGTTGACCCGGATCTCCTCCTTGACCACGTCGACCTGGTTGCGCAGGTTCTCCTCGGTCAGGCGGGGGCCGCGCATCCGGTCGGCCTCCAGGAACAGCGCCCGCTCCAGGGCGTTGCTCGGCAGGGTCATGTAGTAGTCGGTGTAGTCGTGGTGGGTGGAGCCGTTGAAGGTGCCGCCCGAGCCCTGGACGTGCCGGAAGTGGGCCAGCTTCTCCAGGTTCTCCGAGCCCTGGAACATCAGGTGCTCGAAGAGGTGGGCGAAGCCGGTGCGCCCCTCGGGCTCGGAGCGGATGCCGACGTCGTAGACCACCGCCACCCCGATCACCGGTGCGCTGCGGTCGGGGGTGAGCACCACCCGCAGGCCGTTGTCGAGGGTGAACCGCTCGACCGGATACTTCGTCGCTGGAATTCTCGATCTCCGCGCCGCCACGTGACCGACCCTAGCGCGTCGGCACCGCCAGGGGCGCGGTCACCCGGGGGAGCACCTCCGCGCCGACCCGCTGCGCCTCCTCCCGGTGCGGCCAACCGGAGAGGACGAACTCGTCCACGCCCTGGGCGGCGTACTCGTCGAGGCGGGCCGCGACCTCGGCGTAGCTGCCGACGAGCGCGGTGCCCGCGCCCTCGCGGACCAGGCCGATCCCGGCCCAGAGGTTCGGCGCGACGGTGAGCCCGTCGGCGCGGCCGCCGTGCAGGGCGGCCATCCGGGCCTGGCCGACGGAGTCCATCCGGGCAAAGCGGGCCTGGGCGGCGGCGATGCGCTCCGGCCCCATCCCGGCCAGCAGCCGGTCGGCCTCCGCCCACGCCTGCGCGGCGGTGGGCCGGGCGATGACGTGCAGCCGCAGCCCGGTGCGCAGGGCGCGCCCCCGCCCGGCGGCCAGGGCGCGCACCCGGGCCACCCGGGCGCCGATCGCGGCCGGCGGCTCGCCCCACATCAGGTACGTGTCGGCCTGCCGGGCGGCCACCGCCTCGGCGGCCGGGGACGCCCCGCCGAAGTAGATCGGCGGTGGGTCGGCCAGCGGGGCGGCCAGGCCGCCGCCGGCGATGCGGTAGTGCTCGCCGGTGAAGTCGAACGGCCCGCCCCGCCAGGCGCGGCGGAGCACGTCGACGAACTCCCCGGTGCGGGCGTAGCGGGCGTCGTGGTCGAGGAAGTCGCCGTACGCCCGCTGCTCGGCGGGATCGCCGCCGGTGACGACGTTGAGCGCGAGCCGGCCGCCGGAGACGGCCTGGAACGCCTCGGCCTGCTGGGCAACGAGGGTGGGCAGCGCGAATCCGGCCCGGACGGCGACCAGCATGCCGATGCGGTCGGTGTGCTGGGTGACGGCCGCGCAGACGATCCACGGGTCTGGGCAGCCGGAGCCGACCGGGGTGAGCAGCGCGGCGAAGCCGGCCGCCTCGGCGGCGCGGCCGACCTCGGTCAGGTAGCCGACGGTGGCGGCCCGGTCGTGCCGCGCCGCGCCGGCCGTGACGGTGGCCGCGCCGACCTGGTGCCCGTCGCCGGAGGTGGGAAGGAACCAGTGGAAGGTCACGCCGACCGCCTCTCCGCGTCGGCCGGGCGGCCGGAGGGGACCACCCGGAGCCGCCGATCAACCTACCAAGAAGGTAGGAAAAACGGGAATAACAACGAGCGCTCATCCCGCGATGTGGACGGTTCTTGACGTCGCCCCGCCCCTCGCCCAACCTTCCCACTAACTAAGTAGGAATACTGCGGATTGGACATAGCTGATGAGACGGTTCCCCTTCCGTCGACTGACCACCCTGGCCACCCTCGCCGTGGTCGGCACGGCCACCCTGGGCCTCACCGCCGCCTGCGGCTCCGACGACGACGCGGCCGCCGGGGGCTCCGGGCCGGTGACGCTGCGGCTGGGCTACTTCCCCAACATCACCCACGCCTCGGCAGTGGTCGGGGTGGAGAAGGGCATCTTCGCCGAGAAGCTCGGCGGGGCCGCCAAGCTGGAGACCAAGACCTTCAACGCCGGCCCCGCCGCCATCGAGGCGATCTTCTCCGGGGCGCTCGACGCGACGTACATCGGGCCGAACCCGACCGTGAACGCCCACTCCAAGTCCAAGGGCGAGGCGGTCCGGGTCGTCTCCGGCGCCGCCTCCGGCGGCGTCGCGCTGGTGGTCAAGCCGGGGATCACCTCCGTCGAGCAGCTCAAGGGCAAGAAGATCGCCACCCCGCAGCTCGGCAACACCCAGGACGTGGCGCTGCGCTACTGGCTCAAGGAGAAGGGCCTGACCGCCACCAAGGAGGGCGGCGGCGACGTCAAGGTGGTCCCGCAGGAGAACGCCCAGACCGTGGAGACCTTCACCAGTGGGGCGATCGACGGCGCGTGGGTGCCCGAGCCGTTCGTCTCCCGACTGGTCAACGCCGGCGGCAAGGTGCTGATCGACGAGCGCGACCTCTGGCCGGACAAGAAGTTCGTCATCACCAACCTGATCGTCTCCACCAAGTTCCTCAAGGCCCACCCCGACGTGGTGCGCAAGCTGGTCGAGGGGCAGGTCGCGGCCAACGAGTTCGTCAACACCAAGCCCGACGAGTCGCACCAGGCCATCTCCGAGCACATCGGCAAGATCACCGGCAAGCCGCTGGACGTGAAGCTCATCAAGCAGGCCTGGCCGACGCTGGAGTTCACCAACGACCCGATCGCGTCCTCGCTGAAGACCGGCCTGGACCACGCGGTCGCCGTCCAGCTCACCCAGCCGGTCGACCTCAACGGGCTCTACGACCTCGCCGACCTCAACGAGATCCTCAAGGCCCAGGGCAAGCCCGAGATCGCCCAGCCATGACCACGACCACCACGACCACCACGACGCCACGCAGCGCGACCGGCTCGGTCGCGCTGCACGGCGTGACCAAGGCGTACGGGCAGGGCGAGAACGCCGTCCTCGCCCTGGACGGGGTCTCCCTCGACGTCGCGCCCGGCGAGTTCGTCTGCCTCGTCGGCGCGTCCGGCTGCGGCAAGAGCACCCTGCTCAACCTGGTCGCCGGCCTCGACCGGGTCAGCGGCGGGCGGATCGAGCTCGGCGACGGGGTGAACCCCGGGCTGATGTTCCAGGAGTCCGCCCTCTTCCCGTGGCTCACCGTCGAGGGCAACGTCGAGGTGCCGTTGAAGCTGCGCGGCCTCTCCCGGGCCGCCCGCCGCGAGCGGGTCGCCGAACTGCTGCGCACGGTGCACCTGTCCGACTTCGGGCGCAAGCGCCCGCACCAGCTCTCCGGCGGCATGCGGCAGCGGGTCGCGCTGGCCCGCACCCTCGCGCTGGACACCCCGGTGCTGCTGATGGACGAACCGTTCGGCGCCCTCGACGCGATGACCCGGGACATCCTGCACGACGAGCTGGAGCGGATCTGGACCGAGCGCAAGCTCACCGTCCTCTTCGTGACCCACAACGTCCGCGAGGCGGCCCGGCTCGCCGACCGGATCATCCTGCTCTCCAGCCGGCCCGGCCGGATCATCTACTCCACCCGGGTCGACGTGCCCCGGCCGCGCCGCATCGACTCCCCGGAGATCGCGAACATCGCCGCCGAGGTCACCGACAAGCTCCGTACGGAGGTGGGCCGCCATGGCCAGTGACACGCTCGCCGGAGCCCGCGCCGACGCGGAGATCTCCGGACTCGACGCGCTGGAGATCGCCGGTCGCCGGAAGGTGACCTCCCGGGCCGCCACGATCTGGGCCTCGACCTGGCCGAAGCTGGCCGCGCTCGGCATCGCCGTCGGTGCCTGGCAGATCGTGGTCTGGGCCGAGATCTGGCCGCCGTACTCGCTGCCCGGCCCGGTCACCGTCGGCCAGGAGCTGCTTCGGCAGGCCGGCGGGACGCAGCTCTGGGACGGGATGGCCACCACCCTGCGCCGGGCGGCGGTCGGCTACGTCTTCTCCGTCGGGGTCGGCCTGCTGCTGGGGCTCGCCGTGGCCCGCTTCCGGGTGCTCCGCGCCGCCATCGGCTCCATGATCACCGCATTGCAGACCATGCCGTCGATCGCCTGGTTCCCGCTGGCGATCCTGCTCTTCGAGCTGAGCGAGAAGGCGATCTTCTTCGTGGTGGTGCTCGGCGCGGCCCCGTCCATCGCCAACGGGGTGATCAGCGGCGTCGACTACGTGCCGCCGCTGCTGGTGCGGGCCGGGCGCAACCTCGGGGCCCGGGGGCTGAACCTCTACCGGTACGTCATCGCCCCCGCGGCGCTGCCCGCCATCGTGGCCGGGCTCAAGCAGGGCTGGGCCTTCTCCTGGCGCAGCCTGATGGCCGGCGAGCTGATCGTGGTGGGCATCTCCCAGACCTCGCTGGGCGCCCAGCTCACCTACGCCCGCGAGTTCAGCGACGCGCCGTGGCTACTCGCCACGATGATCGTCATTCTGGCCGTCGGGCTGGGGGTCGACGCCGCGTTCGGGGCAGCCGACAAGGCGATCCGCCGCCGCTGGGGTGTGCTGGACCAGGCCGGGCAGTGACGTGTACGTCTCCGCGCGCAGCGACTACGCGCTCCGGGCCATGCTCGCAGTCGCCGCCGCCTCGGGCGGCGGCGACCGGCGGCCCGACGGCCCGGCGGCCGGCACCCCGACGGCGGGCGACCCGGCCGGCGCCCCTGCGGCGGGCGGGGCGCTGGTCAAGGCGGCGGCCCTGGCCGAGAGCCAGGCCATCCCGCTGAGCTTCCTCCAGGGCATCCTGCTCGACCTGCGGCGGGCCGGGCTGCTGCACAGCCACCGGGGCACCGAGGGCGGCTACGCCCTGGCCCGCCCGGCCGCCGACATCAGCGTCGGCGACGTGCTCCGCGCCGCCGGTGGGTCGCTCACCTCGGTGCGCGGCCTGCCGGCCGGGCACACCGGTTACCACGGGGTGGCCACCGGGCTGCACGACGTGTGGCTGGCCGTTGACGGGGCGATCGCCCTGGTGGTCGACCGGACCACCCTGGCCGACCTGCTCACCGGGCAGGACGGCGACGAGCACAGCGGGGCTGCCCCGGTGCGGGTGCGGCCCGTCGACCGCGTCGGCGGCCCCTGACCGCCATCACCAAGCGACCTGAGCAGACCTCGACACTTCGCGTCCCCACGCCAGCAACATGAGGTGCCCAGGATTACGCGTGCCGGCCGGGCTCAGCCGGCCGACTCGTCGGTCACCTCGACGACGGAACCGGTCAGGTCGGCGCCGGCACCCGGTTGGTGCAGCCCCACCACCCCGGCCGGCGCCCGGCCGCTGCGCGCGGGCTGCCAGGGCGAGAACGCCACGGCCGTGGCGAGCAACAACCCCACCCCCGCGACCGCCAGCACCACCGCCAGTTCCCGTAGTGCCCCCGACTCGACTTCGCCCGACATGGTCCACCCCTCCCCCATCCGGACCGGCCCCCACCGACCCGTGTTCCCCCGGGGACAGCATCGAGTACGCCGGCCCGGTGGAACAGTCGCCGATCGGCCCCTGCCGGTCTGATTTCCGACTCGATCATCGGGCGAACGGCCGCAGTAGGGGGCCGGGCGACCGACGCAGGCCGCCGACCGGGAAGAACCCGGTCGGCGGCCTGCGCGAACGAAGCGGACCCGGCGCAGCGCCGGGTCGATGGGGTCAGGCGATCCGGGGGCGGCGCGGCCGACGCGACCGGCCCGAGGCGCGGTGGCCGTCCCGCCCGGCACCCGCTCCGGTGCGGCTCCGCCCGTCCTCGGCGCTGCCGCCGACGCGCGGCGCACCCCCGGGCGCGGAGCCGCCCGCGACGTGGGACGAGCCCACTGGACGGGACGAGCGCGAGCCACGACCGCCCGACGCGGAGCGCTCCGGCGCCGGAGCGACGATGGTCACCGGCATCCCGGACGGCTCACGGGCCCCGGTGACCCGGGCCACGGCCGCCTCGTCGCCGACGCGGACCTGGGTGGCCTGCGGCCGGATGCCGGCGGTGGCCATCAGCCGGGACACCTCCCGGCGCTGCTCGGGCAGGACCAGGGTGACGACGGTGCCCGACTCGCCGGCCCGCGCGGTACGCCCGCCACGGTGCAGGTAGTCCTTCGCCTCGGTCGGCGGGTCCACGTTGACCACCATGTCGAGGCCGTCCACGTGGATGCCCCGGGCCGCCACGTCGGTGGCGACCAGCGCGGTCACCTGCCCGGTGCGGAACTGCTCCAGGATCCGGGTGCGCTGCGGCTGGGACTTGCCGCCGTGCAGGGCCGCCGCGCGTACCCCCTTGGAGAGCAACTGGCGGGCCAGCCGGTCGGCGCGGTGCTTGGTGCCCATGAACAGGATGGTGCGGCCCTCGCGGGCGGCGATCCGGGTCAGGGTGGCCGGCTTGTCCTCGGCGTCGACGTGCAGCACGTGGTGGGTCATCGCGGTGACCGTGGCGGTGCCGGGGTCGACGGAGTGCGAGACCGGGTTGCTGAGGAAGCGGCGGACCAGCCGGTCCACGCCGCCGTCCAGGGTCGCGGAGAAGAGCATCCGCTGGCCGTCGGGGGCCACCTGCTCCAGCAGCTTGGTGACCTGCGGCAGGAAGCCCATGTCGGCCATCTGGTCGGCCTCGTCGAGGACGGTGATGGCCACCTGGTCGAGCCGGGCGTCACCGCGGTTGATCAGGTCGTGCAGCCGGCCGGGGGTCGCCACGACCACCTCGGTGCCGGAGCGCAGGGCGTCCGCCTGACGCTGCAGGGACAGACCGCCGACGATCGTCGCGGTACGCAGTCCGAGCGCCCGGGCGTACGGGGTCAGCGCGGTGGTCACCTGCTGGGCCAGCTCACGGGTGGGCACCAGCACCAGGGCCAGCGGGCGCCCCGGGCGGG
Source organism: Micromonospora sp. DT233 (assembly GCF_049841815.1). Classification (NCBI taxonomy): domain Bacteria; kingdom Bacillati; phylum Actinomycetota; class Actinomycetes; order Micromonosporales; family Micromonosporaceae; genus Micromonospora; species Micromonospora sp. DT233. The sequence goes on from NZ_JBNCLB010000001.1 coordinate 188,087, forward strand.
CCCGGCGGCCGGCGGTGCGGTGCACCAGCGGCAGCCCGAAGGCGAGGGTCTTGCCGGAGCCGGTGCGGCCCCGGCCGAGCACGTCGCGGCCGGCCAGCGAGTCCGGCAGGGTGGCCGTCTGGATCGGGAAGGGCTCGGTGATGCCCTGCCTGGTCAGCTCGGCCAGCAGCTCCGGCGCGAGGCCGGTGGCGGAGAACGAGGGAATGACGGTGGTCATGCAAGAGCCTTCCTCGACGCGGCACGTGTCGAGGAGGCGCCGGACGGCGCTGCACCGGCGGCGGGGCCGCGGTGGTCACAAGCACGAACCGAAGGTGGGGTGCGGCCGGCCCGCACGAGGCGGACCGGCCGCGAGCACCGCGCCCGAGGCGCGATGGGTGTTCCGAAGAACGGTGGTGCCTGCTCCGAGGAGCAGTGGTGCGGGGCGATCAGAGCGGGCGGATGTTCTCCGCCTGCGGGCCCTTCTGGCCCTGGGTGATCTCGAACTCGACCCGCTGGTTCTCGTCCAGGCTCCGGTAGCCGGAGGACTGGATCGCCGAGAAGTGGGCGAAGACGTCAGCGCCGCCGCCGTCCGGGGTGATGAAGCCGAAGCCCTTGTCAGCGTTGAACCACTTAACGGTGCCAATTGCCATGTGTTCAGTCTCCTTGACGGAACGTTCGGACACGCACGTGTTGCGGCCCGAAGAGGGAGGAGTGAACCACGCCGGTATGCGTGGAGCACTTGTCGCTTCTGGTCGCCCCGCCCGGAGAGCACCGGACACAACAAAGTGCGCCTGGGGCTACAATCCGCCAGGCGCACATAAAGTCTCTGGTAACCAAAACTGCAACCCGGCTAAGGTAGCACAGATTTCGGGCCGCGAACCAGGCGGTGCCGAAAAACTTCATTCCCGCCCCGGCAGACCGGCCGGCGGGGACGCCTCCGGCACGCCGTTGACCTGCGGGGACGCGTCCGGCACGCGGGTGACCCTGGGGGACGCCTCGGGCACGCGGGTGATCAGGGCGGTGAGCCCCTCGGCGTCGAGCAGGTCCGTCGGGCGGACCGTCACCCCGTCACGCACGTAGTGGAAGGCCGCGCCGACCCGCTCCACCGGCACCCCGGCCAGCTCGGCCCAGGCCAGCCGGTAGACGGCGAGCTGCACCGCCGCCGCCTCGGCCGCCGCCCCCACGGGCTGCCGGCCGGTCTTCCAGTCGACCACGTCGTACCGGCCACCGAGGCCGGCGAAGACCGCATCCATCCGGCCGCGCACCACCAGCCCGGCGATCACCGTGGCGAAGGGCACCTCCACCTCCACCGGCACCCGCTCGGCCCACTCCCCGGCCAGGAACCGCGCCTGGAGCTCCGCCAGCGCCTCGTCGGGCGCGGCGTCCGCGTCGGCCGCCCCCGGCAACTCGTCGACGTCGAGCAGCCGGTCCGCGCCGAAGCGCCGCTCCAGCCAGGCGTGGAAGGCGGTGCCCCGGCGCGCGTACGGGTTGGGCTCGACGGGCATCGGGCGGCGCAGCGCCCGGGCCAGCTCCTCCGGGTCCCGGCGCAGCGCCACGAGCTGGGTCACCGAGAGCTGGCCGGGCAGCGCCACCTCGACCGCCCCCGTCCCGGCGGCCAGCTCGGCCCGCTCGGCCAGCAGCAGGTCGGCCTCCCGCCGCCAGCGGGCCACCTCCGGGTCCTCGCCCTGAGCGTCGCCGTCACCGGTGGCCGGCGGGACCGTGGCCGCCGGGACCGTGGCGACGGCCGGCGACGGCGTCGGGGGCGTGATCGCGGGTGGGTGGTCGCCGGCGAGGAACCGGCGGACCAGCGCGGCGGCCTCGGCCAGCGCCGGGCGGCGAGCGCCCAGCGGATCGGCCGGCCACTCGGCGCGCAGCACCACCTCCGTGGTCGGGTTGACCGCGTCCCCGCCCGGCTCGGGGGCCCACCGGTCCACCACGTGCCCGTCGCCGCCGGCCAGGCACGCGTCGTACACCTCCCGGAGGAAGACCGACGGCCCGCGCGGGCGCTTCGTCGCCTCGCCCCACCAGTACCCGGAGCAGAGCAGCAGCCGCCGGGGGCGGGTCACCGCCACGTACGCCAGCCGGCGCTCCTCCTGCTCGTCGTGGGCCCGCCAGGCGTCGGTGAAGTCGGCCAGCGCGCGGGCCACCGCGCGCTGGTCGGCGGCCTCGGCCAGGCCCAGCTCCGGCAGCCCGTCGGCGTCGCCGCGCAGCGGGAACGGCAGCACCCCCAGCCCACCGAGCCAGTGGTCGGAGTTGCGCACCGGGCCGGGCCAGCTGCCCCGGCTCAGGCCGGCGACGGCCAGCACGTCCCATTCCAGGCCCTTCGCGGCGTGCGCGGTGAGGATCTGCACCGCGCCGTCGACGACCTCCACCTCGCCCGGGGAGAGGCCGCGCTCGGAGTCCTCGGCGGCGGCGAGGTAGGCCAGGAACCCCGACAGGGTGGCCGCCGGGGACTCCCCGCTGAACCGGGCCGCCACGTCGCCGAGGGCGTCCAGGTGGCCCCGCGCCAGGCCGGCGTCGCCGGTGCCGTCCCGGCCGGCCCGGACCGCCACCTCCACGTCCAGGCCGATGGTCCGCTCCACGTCCGCGATCAGCTCCGGCAGCGTCTGGTCCAGCCGGTAGCGCAGCAGCGCCAGCTCCTCGCCGTACGCGCGCAGCCGGGCATAGCCCTGCACCGAGTACGCCTGGGCCGGCCCGAGGTCGGCCAACGCCTCCACCAGGGTGGCCTCGTCGAGCAGGTCCACCGCGATCTCCGGCCCGTCGTCGACGGCGACCCGGCGGCGGGCGACGGCCACGGCCCGCGCCCGGCGGTGCAGGGCCACCAGGTCACGTGGCCCGATCCGCCAACGGGCGCCGGTGAGCAGCCGCAGCAGCGCCGCCCCGTCGGTCGGGTCGGCGAGCACCCGCAGCGTGCACACCACGTCGCGCACCTCGGGGGTGTCCAGCAGCCCGCCCAGCCCCACCACCTCGACGGGCAGGCCCCGGGCGCGCAGCGCGGCCGAGATCGCCGGGATCTGGCTGCGCAGCCGGACCAGCACGGCGGTGCTGGGGCGCTGCGGCACCGGGATGTGCTCGGGCAGCGCCCCCGGCAGCCGGGCCGCCCCCCGCCAGGCCGCCAGCACGCTGTCGGCGATCCAGTCGGCCTCGTCGGCGTACGTCGGCAGGAGCGCGCAGTGCACGGTGCCGGCGGCCAGGCCACCGGGCGTGCGGTGCGGGATCGGGTCGGCGACGCTCAGGGCCGCGCGCAGCCGCGGCACCCGGGCCCCGGCCGCCCGCAGCGGGGTGGCCAGCACGTTGGCCACGCCGAGGATCTCCGGGCGGTTGCGCCAGCTCGTGCTGAGGCCGAGCACGGCCGCCGGGGCGCCGTCGGCGCGGGCGAACTCGGCGGGGAAGCGGTCCAGGGTGCCGGCGCTGGCCCCGCGCCAGCCGTAGATGGACTGGCAGGGGTCGCCGACCGCGGTGACCGGGTGCCCGCCGCCGAAGAGGGCGTTGAGGAGCACCACCTGGGCGTGGCTGGTGTCCTGGTACTCGTCGAGCAGCACCACCCGGAAGCGGTCCCGCTCGATCGCGCCGACCGCCGGATGGTCGCGGGCCACCCGGGCCGCGCGGGCGAGCTGGTCGGCGAAGTCCATCGCCTCGAAGTCGGCCTTGCGCCGGCCGTACGCGCGGACCAGCGGGAGCAGCTTCAGCCGGGTCTGCTGCAACGCGAGGGCCTTGCGCACGTCGGCGTAGACCCGGCCGGGGCGCGACTGCACGTCGGCGAAGAACCGGCCGGTCCAGGCGGCCAGGGCGTCCGGCTCGACCAGGTGCTCGTCCAGCTCGCCGGCGAGCGCCAGCACCGCGTCGGTGATGGTGGCGGGCATCCGGTCCACGCCGGTCATGTCGCCGTCGTAGTTGCGCACCAGCAGGTCCACGAGCTGCCAGCGGGACGCCTCGGTGAGCAGCCGGGTGGAGGGCTCGTACCCGGCGCGCAGGCCGTGCTCGGTGACGATCCGGCCGGCGTACGAGTGGTAGGTGGAGACGGTCGGCTCGCCGGCGAACGGGTCGTCGAGCGGGTCGCGGCTGCGCCGCCCGAGCCGGCGCACCAACTGGTCGAGCCGGGTCCGCACCCGGTGGCCCAGCTCGCCGGCCGCCTTGCGGGTGAAGGTCAGGCCGAGGATCTGCTCCGGCCGGACGTACGCGTTGGCGACCAGCCAGACCACCCGGGAGGCCATCGTCTCGGTCTTGCCGGAACCGGCGCCCGCGACCACCAGCAGCGGCTCCACCGGCGCGGAGATGATCTCCGCCTGCTCCCGGGTGGGCGCGGGCAGCCGGAGCAGCTTCGCCAGCTCGACCGGCGTGTACCGGGGGCCGGAGTCGGCGACCCGGGGTGCCGGGGCGGCGACGCCGAACAGGGCGGGCTGGGTCACGGTGCCTCTTCGTTCACGGCTCTTCGTTCACGACTGCTCAGGATCGCCTCACGGGTGGTCCGGGCGGCGGGTGGCCGGCGGCTCGACGACCTGACGCCCCTGCCCGGAGACCGGGCAACTGGTGCGCACCGGGCAGACCCGGCACTTCGAGTTGGCCACCGCGGCGAAGGTGGCGGCGGCCATCGTATCGGCGGTGCGCCGCACCAGCGCGGTCGCCCAGCCGGCCTCCGGCCCCTGCCCCGCCGCCGGCTGGCTCTGCTCCTTGGCGTCCTTCGCCGCCGTGCCGAGCTGCACCAGGGCCGCGCCCCCGGACTCGTCGCCGAACTCGGCGAACGCCCCCGCCTCCACCGCCGCCTGGTACGCCCCCAGCTGCGGGTGCTCGCCGATCTCGGGCTCGGTGACCACGGTGGACCGGCCGGTCTTCAGGTCGATCACCACGAGCCGCCCCTCGGCGTCGACCTCCAGCCGGTCCACCCGGCCGGTCAGCTCGACCGGCCGCTGCGGGTCGTCGAGCCGGACCGCGAACTCGTGCTCGATGGCCAGCAGCCGGCGCGGGTTGCCGGCCAGCCAGCGCAGCAGCTTGTCGACCATGGCCTCGGCGCGTTCCCGCTCCGGGCCGACCATCCAGCGGGCGGCCAGCTCGATGGCGTCGAAGCGGGCGGCCACGTACTCCAGCAGGGCGGTGCGGTCGGCGCTGGCGTCCTCGGCGAGCATCGCGGCGGCGTGCACCAGGTTCCCCACCCCCTGCGCGGCGCTGGCCGGGCCGCTGCCGCCGTGCCGTTCCAGCAGCCAGCGCAGGCTGCACCGCAGCGCGCTCTCCATCCCCGACGGGGTGACCCGCACCGGGTCGCCCTCGTCGACCAGCGGCCGGTCGTCGGAGAGGCCGCGCAGCCCCCACCAGTCGTCCGGGTGCGCGCCGGGCACCCCGGCGGCGGCCAGCCGGGCCAGCTCGGCCGCCGCCGCGCGCCGCCGGTGCTGCGCCGCCGCCGGGTCGGCCACGGCGGTACGCAGCTCCGCGACCAACGCCGGCAGGGTCAGTGCCCGGGGCGGCCCGACCACCGGCAACACCACCGGCCCGGCCCCTTCCTCCCCGGCCGACTCCTGCTCCCCCGCCGGCTCCTTCCCGGCCGCCTGCTCCCCGCCGGCCGGGCTCGGCACCGAGCCGCCGCCCGGCTGCACAGGCGGTTGGCCACCGCCCGGCCCACCCGGCTGCGGGTCGTCGTCCTCGGGGGCGGTCGGCTCGGTCGGCCCACCCGGCTGCGGGCCGCCGTCCTCGGGGGCGGCCCGGTCGGTCGGGTCGAGTTCGTGCAGGAAGCGGCTGGGCTGCTCCTCGTGGTCGTCGCCGCCGACCGCCGCCGAGGCGACCGCGCTGACCAGCAGCCGGTGCCGGGCCCGGGTCACCGCCACGTGGAAGAGCCGGCGCTCCTCGTCGAGCAGGGCGGAGGTCTGCCCGATCAGGACGGCCCGCCCGCCGTCGCCGGAGCCCCGGCCGGCGAGCACGTCGACCAGCCGCTCCGAGCCGAGCAGGCTGCCGCGCAGCCGCAGGTCCGGCCAGACGCCCTCCTGCACCCCGGCGACCGCCACCAGGTCCCATTCCAGCCCCTTCGCGGCGTGCGCGGTGAGCAGCCGGACCGCCTCACCCCGGTCGGCCGTCGCGGCCAGGGTGTCGGCCGGCAGGTCCTGGGCGAGGACGTGGTCGAGGAAGACCTCCGTGCGGGCGCCGGGCAGGCGGTCGGCGAAGCGGGCCGCCGCGTCGAAGAGCACCAGCACCGCGTCCAGGTCCCGGTCGGCGGCCTCGGCCCGCCAGCGCCGGGCGATCTCCGGCTCGGCGGTCGCCGCCCGCCCCCGGGTGATCGCCCCGGCCCAGCGCTCGGCCAGGCCGCTGGCGTCCCAGACCGCCCAGAGCACGTCCTCGACGGTCGCCCCGGGCCGCTCGGCCGTCTCCCGGGCCACGGCCAGCAGGCCGGCCACCGCCTGCGCCGGCTCCGCCCAGTGCCGGTCGACGGCCGCCAACTCCTCCGGGTCGCGCAGCGCGTCGATGATCAGCTCGCCGGAGGGGCGGCGGTCACCGACGGCCAGGGCGAGGGCGCGCAGCCCCTGGCGCAGCCGCCGCTCGGCCAGCGGGTCGGCCCCGCCCAGCGGCGAGTGCAGCAGCGCCACCGCCGCCTCCTCGTCCAGCCGCTCCGGCTCCAGCGCGCAGCGCAGCAGGAGCAGCAGCGGGGCGACCGCCGGTTGCAGGTGCAGCGGCAGGTCCTCGCCGTGCACCACGGTCGGCACCCCGGCGGTGTGCAGCGCCCGGCGCAGCACCGGCAGTTGCCGGACGGCGGAGCGGACCAGCACCGCCATCCGCGACCAGGGCACGCCGTCGAGCAGGTGCGCCGCGCGCAGCGCCTGGGCCAGCCAGGCCGCCTCGCTGGTGGCCGAACGGAACGTGCAGACCTGCGCCGAGCCGGACGGCGCGTCGGGCAGCGGGCGCAGCCGCCGGTGGGCGTTCGGGCCGCGCAGCCGGCCGGCGAGCCGCCGGGTGGCGGCGATCAGCCCCGGCCCCGCCCGGTACGAGGTGGTCAGCACGAGCTGGGCGGCCGGCGCGCCGGAGGCGGTGCGGAACCGGTGCGGGAAGGCGGTCACCCCGGCCGGGTCGGTGCCCCGGAAGCCGTACGTGGCGGAGTCCGGGTCGGCGAAGGCCACCAGGGACTTGCCGCCGCCGGCCACCACGGCGAGCAGGTCGAGCTGGGCCGGGTCGGTGTCGGCCAACTCGTCGACGTACACGTGGGTGAGGCGGCGGCGCTCGGCCTCCAGCAGCTCCGGGTCGTCGAGCAGCAGCCCGGTGGCGGCCCGGACCAGCTCCGCCGGGTCGTACGCGATCGAGCCCCGGTTGCCGACGTCGCGCAGGGCGAGCACGGCGACGTATTCCCGCAGGAAGCGGGCGGCGGCCGGCCAGTCCGCGCGGCCCAGCTTCTCCCCCAGCCGGGCCAGCTCCGCCGGGCCCACCCCGCGCTCGGCGGCCCGCATCAGCAGGTCGCGGAGCTGGGCCGCGAACGCCCGGGTACGCAGGGCGGGGCGCAGGTCCTCCGGCCAGCCGACCGGGTCGTCGTCGGGCTCGTCGCCGACCACGGCCAGCAGCTCGCGGATGATCAGATCCTGTTCCGGGCCGGTGAGCAGCCGGGGCGACGGCTCGCCCCGCTCGGCGGCGGCCCGGCGCAGCAGCCCGTACGCGTACGCCGGGAAGGTGCGCACCAGCGGCTCGCGCAGCACGCGGTGGCCGTCGGCGGCGATCCGGGCCTCGATGCGGCGGCGCAGGTCGGTGGCCTGCCGGCGGCCGAAGGTGAGCACCAGGACCCGCTCGGGGTCGACCCCCTCGGCGACCCGGGCGGCGACCGCCTCGACCAGGGTGCTGGTCTTGCCGGTGCCGGGGCCGCCGAGGACGAGCATCGGCCCGTCGGTGCGCGCCACGATCTCGGCCTGGGTCGGGTCGTCACGCCACTCGGCCCGGCCACCCTCCCCCTCGGGCTCGCCGCCTGCCTGGGAGCCGGCGGGCTGCGGGCCGGCGGGCTGCGGGCCGGCGGGCTGCGGGCCGGCGGGCTGCGGGCCGGCGGGCTGCGGGCCGGCGGGCTGCGCCGGGCGGGTCGGGACGGCGTGCGGCGGGCCACCGGCGGGCGGCGCCTCGGCGTGCGCGCCATCGGCGCCCGGCCCTGCGGCCCGACGCTCCCGCGTGGTCGCCCCCTCGGGCCGACCGTCCCCCCGCGCCGCCCCGCCGGGCCCACGACCCTCCGGGGCCGCCTCGGCGGGCCGACGCACCAGCCGGTACGCCTGCATCCCCCCATCCCACCACGCCCCTACGACACCCACCGCCGCACCGTGGCCTGACGGGTCCACGGGTCGACCACCCCGCCGGGACGCCTCGCGTCAGCCCGCCGCTCGCGGCGGGGCCACGGCGCTATCGGTCAGGCTGGTCTGTCGGCTTCTTCGCCGTCTCCCCCGGCTTCTTCGCCGTCCACCCGAGCCGATCCGCGATCAGCATGCCGATACCCGTTCCGAGCACCCCGAAAAACCCCGTCCAGAACGGCCGGGAGAAGACGAATACGTAGATCAGCAGCAGGGCCACCAGCACAGTCAGCAGCCACAGGTAACGACGCAAGTGGATCACCTCGGCCCTCATCCCCATCAGTGGTCGCGCACCCCACCCTCCATCCCTGCCCGGCGATTGTCCATCCGAGGACAACCAGCCCACTGGTCGCCGAACCGACGGCCAGTGGCAGCGCCTGCCTCTCCTTACCTCTTACGGTTGGCTCGCCTCCCGGCCCAGAGGAAGCCGACGGTCAACGCCGCCATCGCTGCTGCACCAGATCCGACGGCCACCTCCAGCGGCCGATCGAATCCGCTCCCCAGCATGGCCACGAATGTCAACATCATCGCGCGAACAGGCTCCACAAGAAAGCTCTTGGCGAGTCACTCAAGGCGGCTCATTCCAATCTCATCGCTTGATTAACAGGCAGGCACCACCGGCACTGCGTGCCGACAGGCACCACCGGGAGGCAGCCCAGCGCGCCAACCGCCGTACTGCCGACGTCAGGGCGAGGAGCACCAGCGGCGGCCTGACCTTCCAAGGCCGGGCCGGCAGAGCCGTCAGCTGCAAGTCTGTGCATCGCGCCAGTGCGCATCGGGGTTTCCGCCGTCTGACGGAGACCCCCGATGCGATTAAACCTAGTACTCATTACAGCGCTGGAGCTGACCGCACTGATAGCGGATCCACAGTCGGCGCGCCATCAAGCTGGCATCTTGACCTTCCTGCTCATCGGCGTACTAGATACATAACGCCTGTAGCGAGGACAGCCATCAGGATGCCGCTACCCACTGTCACAACCCACCCGGCATGAAGGATCAGCCCGCCAATCACGAGCCCAGCAACCAGCATTGCGGCAGCGAAAGCTGCGTAACTTGCCCGGGTCATGAAATCCTGCCCTTCACATCCTCGATGTGCAGGCTGCCAGCGTAGGTGCCGGTGTTGGCGCCGGTCATCTGCTTCGCCGCGCCGCAGGTCATCGGGTTGACCGCCGCAGGACCCGGCGCGGTGCACGCCATGCCGACTCCAGCAAGCCGCGCTTCTCGACGCGGCGGGCTCGGGTCCTACGCCGACGCCGGCCAGACCCCTGAAAAGGCGGCAAGTCAGCGTCGTTGGTGCCGTCGCAGCAGTACGGCCGTCCACACGCATACCGCAAGGGACGCGACAAGGACCAAGGCTCGGATCATTCGCTCGTTTCCGCCGAGATCCTCGGTTACGAGCGGTAGGGCAACCCACAGAGCAAAGAAGCCTGAAGCCAAGGTTGCAGCCCAAAGATAGCGTTCCTTGGGAGCCAACTCTTTAAGTAGCACCATCACACCCTCCACAAGCATCGTTGACGAGGCAACGCCGACCGACGCCGGATGCCCCTGCCGTCGGCCAGCGTTGCGCGGATGCCTCACGTGCTTACAGGTCCCCGTCTCCCGTAAGTCATCGTTGACGCCGTCAATAGCGCCGGCAGCGAAGTCCCCTACCGCACCCGCTGCGCTGCTGCTTAACGGCGGGCTTGCCGACATGTTCGAATTACCGTGGAGCAAATGCCGGAGCCCAGAGAAACGGCCATCAGGAGAGTGCGCGCCTGAAGTGGCCAAATCAGGCGCCATGGTAGCGGGCGGCGGGTCAGCGCAGGTGGGGTTCGAGGGCGTCCAGGGCGGCGGGGACCGAGTCGGCGACCGTGAGCAGGCCCAGGCCCGCCGGCTTGAGGAAGTTGCGGTCGGCGAGGCCGCCCAGCCAGTCGAGCAGCGGGCGGTAGAAGCCGTCCGCGTCGACCAGCACCATCGGCTTGGCGTGCAGGGCGAGGGTGGCGGTGGTCCAGACCTCGAACAACTCGTCCAGGGTGCCCAGCCCGCCGGGCAGGGTGAGGAACGCGTCCGAGCGGTCGAGCATCAGGGTCTTGCGCTCGGCCATGCTGCCGGTGACCAGCAGCTCGTCCGAGGCGAGGTCGGCCACCTCCAGGTCCATCAGGCTCTGCGGAATCACCCCCAGGGTGGCGCCGCCGGCGGAGCGGGCGCCGTCGGCCAGCGCGCCCATCATCCCGACGCAGCCACCGCCGCTGACCAGGGTGTGCCCGCGCCGGGCGAGCTCCGCGCCCGTCTCGGTGGCAAGATCCAACCAGCGCTGGTCGAGGGTACGGGAGGACGCGCAGAACACGCAGATCGCCGCCACCGACTCAGCCCTCCCCGTCCGGCTCGCCAGCCGACTGCCCGGCTGTGGCCGCCCCCTGCTCGGCGGCGGCCGACTGCTCCGCCCCGGCCCGCGCGGCGGCCTCCTGGCGGACCGCCTCCTGCTCGACGGAGAGCGCGTCCGCGGCCGCAACGATGTGTTGCACCGCGGCGTCCACGTCGTCGGTGAGGCAGATCAGCTCCAGGTCGACCGGCCCGATCTTGCCGTCGGCCGCCATCGTGTCGCGCAGCCAGTCGAGCAGGCCCCGCCAGTACGCCGTGCCCATCAGCACCACCGGGAACCGGGTGACCTTGCCGGTCTGCACCAGGGTCAGCGCCTCGAAGAGCTCGTCCATGGTGCCGAAACCGCCGGGGAGCACCACGAACGCCTGGGCGTACTTGACGAACATGGTCTTGCGGGCGAAGAAGTACCGGAAGTCGATGGCCAGGTCGACCCACTCGTTGAGGCCCTGCTCGAACGGCAGCTCGATGCCGAGCCCGACGGAGAGCCCGCCGGCCTCGCTGGCGCCCCGGTTGGCGGCCTGCATCACGCCCGGCCCGCCGCCGGTGATCACCGCGTACCCGGCGGCGGCCAGGGCGGCGCCCAGCTCCTCGGCCAGCCGGCACTCGGGGCTCTCCGGCGCGCTGCGGGCGGAGCCGAAGACGCTGACGGCCGGCGGCAGGTCAGCCAGGGTGTCGAAGCCCTCCACGAACTCCGACAGGATGCGCAGCGCCCGCCACGCGTCGCGGGTCTTCCAGTCGTCGCGCCCCCGCGAGTCCAGCAGCCGCTGGTCGGCGGTGCTGGTGGGGATGGCGCTGCGACGAAGCGTGACCGCGCCCCGGTGCCGTTCCCGCCCCGGCTCGCGACCCGGGCTGCGTCCGTTGCTGTCACTCATGGGAGCAACCGTAGTGGAGGGTCCCCCCACCTGCTGCGGACCCCGGCCGGGGGCGGGCGGGAAGTTCCTCGCGAACGAGGCAACTAATTCGGTCGCACCCGCGTCTTAGTATTCGCATACGGGGTATGCCCCGGCACGCGCCTTCGGGGGAGGAGACAGCGTGATCAGCAGCACCGAGATGATCCGGATCCGTCGACAGATGCAGCGACGGATCCGGGACGTGGTGGCCGAGCGCCGCCGCGCCCGGCAGTTCGAAGCCACCGTCGCCGACCTCACCGACGACCCGACCGACGCCCGTCCCGACCCGTCCCTGACCCCAACCGCCTGACCACCCACCCACCCACCCCACCCCCCGGCCCGGCCCGGCCCGGCCCGGCCCAGGAAGTTGATCAAGAGGTTTGCGTCAAGAAACCGACGCCGGTTGACGCAAACCTCTTGATCACCGGGCCGGGGGTGGGGTGGGGTGGTGGGGTGGGGGGGTGGGGTGGGGTTAGGGCAGGGTCAGCCAGCGGTGGAGGGTTTCTGCGCCGGCGCGGATCTTGCTGATCTCGACGTGTTCGTTCGGGTGGTGGGCCAGGTTGGGGTCGCCGGGGCCGAAGTTCAGCGCGGGGATGCCCATCGCGGCGAACCGGGCCACGTCCGTCCAGCCCAGCTTGCCGATCGGCGGCGCGTCGACGGCCGCCAGGAACTCCTTCGCCGGGGGCGCGTCCAGCCCGGGGGCCGCGCCGGGGGCCGCGTCGGTCACCCGCACCTCGAAGCCCGCGAAGACCTCGCGCAGGTGCGCCTCGGCCTCGGCCGGCGTCCGGTCCGGCGCGAACCGGTAGTTCACCTCGACCTCGCAGTGGTCGGGGACCACGTTGCCGGCGACCCCGCCGGTGATCCGGACGGCGTTCATCCCCTCGCGGTAGTCGCAGCCGTCGATGGTGACCCGGCGGGCCTCGTACCCGCCGAGGCGGTTGAGCACCTCGGCGGCGGCGTGGATGGCGTTGACCCCGTGCCAGGAGCGCGCCGAGTGGGCCCGTACGCCGGTGGTGGTGACCACGGAGCGCATGGTGCCCTGGCAGCCGGCCTCGACGATGCCGTGGGTCGGCTCCAGCAGCAGCGCGAAGTCCGCCGTGAGCCATTCCGGGTGCGCCTCGGCGACCAGGGTGAGGCCGTTGTACTTCGACTCGATCTCCTCGGCCTCGTAGAAGAAGTACGTCACGTCGTACTTCGGCTCGGGGAGGGTGACCGCCAGGTGCAGCGCGTGCGCCACCCCGGACTTCATGTCGGAGGTGCCGCAGCCGTACATCAGGTCCCCGCGCGTGGTCGACGGGAAGTTGTTGTTCAGCGGCACCGTGTCGAGGTGCCCGGCGAGCACCACGCGGGAGGCCCGCCCCAGGTCGGTCCGCGCCATCACCGTGTTGCCGTGCCGGTACGTGGTCAGGTGCGGCACGCCACGCAGCACCTGCTCGACGCAGTCGGCGATCGCCTTCTCGTTGCGGGAGACGGACTCGATGTCGACCAGGACGCGGGTCAGCTCCACCGGATCGGCGAGGACCTCGGGGGTCAGCGGGTTCTCCATGATTGGCACGGTACCGTCACAGACGTGACGACTGCACAGCCTGCGTGGGGCATCGGCCTCGCCACCATCACCGCCGACGAGCAGGTCCTCGACACCTGGTACCCGACGGGGAAGCTGGGCCTCGGCAAGCTGCCTCTGGTCCCGGGCGAGGACGAGGCGGACGTGCTGGACCTGCCGCCCGGGGCGGTCGGCGAGCGGGCGCTGCCCGGTCTGCGTACGGCCCAGGTGGTCACCGTGATCGGCGCGCTGGACGACCCGATCGCGGACGCCGCCGACGCGTACCTGAGGTTGCATCTGCTCTCGCACCGGCTGGTCCGCCCCAACGAGCTCAACCTCGACGGCATCTTCGGCAAGCTGGCGAACGTGGCCTGGACCTCGGCCGGGCCGTGCCCGCCGGAGCGGGTCGACGAGTTGCGGGTGATCGAGCGGGCGGCGGGGCGGCACCTGGCCGTCTACGGGGTGGACAAGTTCCCCCGGATGACCGACTACGTCGTCCCCTCCGGGGTGCGGATCGCCGACGCGGACCGGGTCCGGCTCGGCGCGCACCTGGCCGCCGGCACCACGGTCATGCACGAGGGCTTCGTCAACTTCAACGCCGGCACGCTGGGCACCTCGATGGTCGAGGGGCGGATCGTGCAGGGCGTGGTGGTCGGCGACGGCTCCGACATCGGCGGCGGCGCGTCGATCATGGGCACCCTCTCCGGCGGCGGCACCGAGCGGGTGCGCATCGGCCAGCGGAGCCTGGTCGGCGCGAACGCCGGCGTCGGCATCTCCCTGGGCGACGACTGCGTGGTGGAGGCGGGCTGCTACCTCACCGCCGCCTCGAAGATCACCCTGCCGGACGGCCGGGTGGTCAAGGCCCGCGAGCTCTCCGGCGTCGACGGCCTGCTCTTCTGGCGCAACTCGGTCACCGGCGCGCTGGAGGCCCGCCCCCGCACCGGCCGGGGCATCGAGCTGAACGCCGCCCTGCACGCCAACGACTGACCCGCCGCCACCGACCCCGCTGCGTCCGGGCCCGGCGCCGAACGTGGCCGCCGGGCCCGGACGCCGCATCACCGCAGCGCGTACGCCTGGATGATCCGGGTGGTCACCGTGCTGCCGACGCTGTCGCGCGCGGTGGCCCGCAGGGAGACGTGCCCCGGGCCGGCCGGGTGCTTCAGCGTGGCCACCCAGCCGCCGCCCTGGTGGCGGCGCAGCTCGGCCTTGCGCCAGGTCTTCCCGCCGTCGTAGGAGGCGTCGACGGTCAGCTTGACGACCTTCGCCGACGGGGCACCGTCCTGCCGCTCGACCCGCACCGGCACGGTGAAGGACCGGCCGGCCGGGGCGCTGTTGTCGACCCGCAGCGCCGGGGCGAAGCGCACCGCCATGGCCGGCAGCGCCGCGAAGCGGGTGCCGGGGACGTGCTTCGAGCGGAACGTCCAGGCGCCGGTGACCTCGGTGCTCAGCGCCGTGAAGTCGCGCTTGGCCAGGATCTCCACCCGGTAGTCCGCCGCGCCCGCCGGCACCTTGAACTCACCGTAACCGGCGTACTCGCTCTCCCCGACCAGCTTGCCGTCGCGGTACAGCCGGGTCCACTCGGCGGCGTTGAGCGACCCGCCGGGGTGCCCGGCCGCGTCGCTGTGCACGGGCAGGTCGGCCACGATGATGTCGCCCGTGCGGGTGATCCCCTCGCCCTCCCAGTACCGCTTCGGGAACGACGGCCCGTACGGGGCGGCGCCCCAGGTCTCGTGGGACGTCCGCCCGGCCCGGTACGCGGTGGGCCGGCTGAGCAGCATCGCCTGGGTCTCCAGCCAGCCCTCCGGTTCGCGGGTGCCGAAGTCCAGTTCGGTCTCCCACCGCACCCGGTTGGTGCTGTAGTGCTCGACCCGGCGGCCGGGCGTGGGGGTGGGCAGGACCAGCGCGGAACCACCGGTGTTGTACTCCGGCGTGCCCAAGACGATCCGCTCGGCCTCCAACCCCGGGTACGCGTCGCGGAAGGTGTGCGTGACGGTGGCCAGGTCCCCGCTGCGGTAGTGCTTGACGAAGCCCGTCGGCATCCGGCCGGGGAACGCCTCCAGCAGCGCGTACAGGTAGCGGCTGTCGGCGGTGTCCTCCTCGGCCCACTGGCTGCCGATGGTGGCGACGAAGCGTTCGGCGGTGCTCGCCGCACCGAGGTGCCCACTGGTCAGCCCCTCGAAGCTGGCGGACCAGAGGCCGAAGGAGTAGGTGCTCTCGTCGGCGGCGAAGAAGGTCGAGCTGACGTCGATCAGGTGCGGGACCGCGCCGCGCTGCGGCACGGTGTTCAGCACCGGCTTCGTGGCGCGGGCGTCGACGGTGAGCCGCAGTGGCCGGTCGACGACCACTTCGGGCCGGGCGAGCGTGGCGGCCCCGGCGGGTTCGCCGGCGTCGTCGGTGGCGAAGAGGTAGCTGAGCAGCCCGTAGCGGCCCTTCGGCAGGCGCACGGTGGCCGTGCCGTCGGCGTCGTAGACGTCCGCGTAGCCGAAGGCGCCCAGGTTGACCAGGGAGCTGGAGTAGTCGGCGGTGGGCCGGCCGTCGTGGCCGACGTGGCTGATGGTGACCTCGTAGCTCTCCACCTCGCGGTTCACCGCGATCGGGGTGACCGCCGTCGTCGCGCCGGAGCGGGCGACGACCCGCCCGGTGTAGTAGCCGTCGGGGCCGGCGACCCGGGTGTCGGCGGTGACGGTGGTCTGCGCCCGGCCGCCGGCCGGCACGGTGACCCGGGACGCGCCGAGGCGGAACACGCCGGCCGGGGCGGGGTCGCCGTCGGGGCCGGTGGCCTCGACGGTGAGGTCGAGGGTGAGCGGGGCGGTGCCGGAGTTGTGCCAGGCCACCGTCCGCTCGACGACCGGGTCGTCGCCGTGCGGCCACTGCGCCCGGCCGAACGACACGCTCACCGGTTCGCTGGTGAGCCGCTGGTCGATGGCGCGGGCCACGTCGACCCGCCCCGCGCCCTGCTGGTACGCGGTCTGCTCGGGGTGCGGCTTCGCCGCGGCCATCAGGGTCGACTTGAGCGCGCCGGCCCGCCAGTCGGGGTGCCGCTGGGCCAGCAGCGCCACCGACCCGGCGACGTGCGGGGTGGCCATCGAGGTGCCGGAGAGCGACATGTACTTCTCGCCGACCGGCTCGCCGATGTCGCTGCCGGCGGCGCGGGCCGCGACGATCTCCACCCCGGGGGCGGTGAGGTCCGGCTTGAGGGCGTCGTCGCCGACGCGGGGGCCGCGGCTGGAGAATTCGGCCAGCTCGTCGTCCCGGTCGACCGCGCCGACGGCCAGGGCGGCGTCCGCGCTGGCCGGGGAGCCGACCGAGCCGTCGGAGCCGTCGTTGCCGGCGGCGAGGACGAAGAGGGTGCCGGTCTGCGCGGTCAGCGTCTGCACCGCCTGCTCCAGCGGGTCCACCTCGGGGGTGTCCATGCCGCTGAGGCTCATGTTGACGACGGTGGCGTGCTTCTCCGCCGCCGCCCACTGCATGCCGGCGAGGATGGCCGAGTCCGAGCAGCCGAAGCTCTCGCAGACCTTGCCGGAGAGCAGCGTCGCGTCCGGCGCGACCCCCCGGTACTTCCCGCCGGAGGCGGCGCCGCTACCGGCGATGATCGAGGCCACGTGGGTGCCGTGGCCGATCACGTCGCCGGGCTCGGGCGCCTCGCTGAAGTTGCGCGACTCGGCGAGCCGGCCGGCGAAGTCGGCATGGTCGGGGTCGACGCCGGTGTCCAGCACCGCGACGGTGATCCCCCGGCCGGTGAGGCCCGCCTGCCAGGCGACCGGCGCGCCGATCTGCGGCACGCTGTGGTCCAGGGTGACCTGACGCCGGCCGTCCAGCCAGAGCCGGTCGACACCCCCCGCCGTGTCGACGCGGGCCGCGGCCCGGCCGGTGGTCATCGCCGCCCAGACCGCGCCGGTGCGGGTCTTCTCGGCGCTCAGCGCCGCGCCGCCGATGGCGGGCAGGTCGCGGGTCACCCGGGTGCCGGAGATGGCGGCGACGGCCCGGCGGGCCTCGCCCGCGCGGTACGACACCAGCAGCGGCAGGGTGTCGCGGTGGGCGTCGTCGTAGCCGGCCTCGATCAGCCCGGTGACGTCGAAGAGCCGCCGGTCGACCTTGCCGGAGCGCAGCAGCGGAAGCGCGTCCTGGGGCAGCACGCTCACCCGGCCCCGGTTGCGTTGGATCAGAAAGCGCAGGTCGTCGCGGCCGGTGGCGGGCCGGACGGAGACCGCGCCGCCGGCGGCGACGGTGACCCGGTCGCCGGTGACCAGGGTGACGGTCACCGGGCGGCCAGCCGTGGAACCGGCCGGTGGGGTGCCGGCGGGTTGCGCCCCGTCGACCGACGTGGCGGTCAACGCGGTCGGGCCGGCGGCGGGGGCGGCACCGGCGGGAGTGGTCAGCGGTGCCGCGAGCACCAGACCGAGGGCCAGCGCCAGGCCGACCGGTTTTCTTCCTCTTCGTTGCAACGGATCCTCCTCGTGCGTCGTCTTCACTGTTGGGGTCGCGCGGACACAGAGAAGAATTGCATACTCGGTATGCGTAGGAGAAGACCAGAAGGTGACAAAGTTCGCACGATCCGGCAAGCGACTTCGGGGAGGATCGGGCCATGACCTCCATGAGGGACCGCATGCTCGCCGGCGAGCTCTACCGCGCCGAGGACCCGGAAATCCTGGCCGACCTGGACCGGGCCGCCCGCCGCAACGAGGCGTTCAACCGCAGCTCGGCCGCCGATCCGCAGGGCCGACTGGCCGCGCTGCGCGACCTGCTCGGCACGGTCGGCGACGACGCCTGGGTCCGCCCGCCGTTCCACTGTGACTACGGCTGGAACATCCACCTCGGCCCGCGCGGCTTCGTCAACTTCAACGCGGTCTTCCTCGACGTGGCCCGGATCAGCATCGGCGCCGACGCCCAGATCGGGCCGAACGTGCAACTGCTGACGGCCACCCACCCGGTCGACCCGGAGCCCCGCCGCCAGAAGTGGGAGGCGGCCCAACCCATCACCATCGGGGAGAACGTCTGGCTCGGCGGCGGGGTGATCGTGCTCGCCGGGGTCCACATCGGCGACGACACCGTGGTCGGCGCGGGTGCCGTGGTGACCCGCGACCTGCCGGCGAACGTCGTCGCGGTGGGCAACCCCGCCCGGGTCGCACGCCGCCTCGCCTGACCGCCACAACCGCCCCGACCTGCGAAAACGTCTCGTCCCGGGGGTAGCCGAAGCAGGCCCCCAGGGTGCACTCTGGGTAGCGAGACAGTTACTAGGAGGCACCGATGGCCGGCCGGGTGCTCGAACTTCGCGTCCACGGGGTGTCCAACACGCCCCCGGCACAGGTGCTCGGGCTGACCCCCGCACCGGGCGAGGACTCCCCCCGCCCCTGGCTGGTCGCCGGGGACGAGGTGACCGGCTTCTACCGCTCCACCGCCGTCCGCCCGGACGACTCGGTCGTCGTCGAGGCGTACAGCTGGGGGCAGTTGACCTCCGGCGCGCGGACCGCGCGGGACGTGGAGCGGGCCCTCTGGACGCTGCTGCTGCCGTTCACGCTCGCGAACGTGGCGCTGCACGCCCGGCCCGGCATCCCGGCCGACCCGGACCAGGAGCGCTGGGGCAGCCGCTCCGGGATCACCGCCTGGCTGATCCGGCTGTTCTGCCTCAGCCTCACCGGGACGCTCGTGCTCGCCGCCACCGGCATCGGGGTGGACCTCATCGCCTGGCAGTGCGTCGACGACGAGTGCCTGCGTCGCCTCCCCGGGCCGTGGGAGTTCCTCGCCCACGGCTGGTGGCGGCAGGGCCCGCACGCCCTGGTCGTCGGCCTGGCCGTCCCGCTGGGCCTGCTGGTCCTCCTCGGCCTGCTGGCCTGGCGGACCTACCAGTACGAGGCAGAGATGCCCGCCGCGCCGGCCGCCGACGCCCCCACCCAGGACGCGCCGGCCACCAACCCGTTGCAGGATCACACCTTCTGGTGCGGCGAGGGGCAACTGCGCCGCTCCGGGGTGCTCCACCTCTGCGTCGGGGCAGCGGTCGCGGTGGCCGTGCCGCTCGGCGCGGTGCTGGCGATGGACCCGCCCCTGGGCGTACGGGCCGTCGTCGCCTGGCCCACCGTCGGGCTGCTCGTCGCGGTCGTGACGATCGCGGTGGTGGCGCTGGGCCGACCCTGGCTGAGCCGCCGCGCCGGTGACACCCCGCTCGGGGCGTGGAGCGTCACGGTCATCGTCCTGACCTGCGCCGGGATCGGCGGCACGGTGCTGCTCCTGCTGCTGCCGGACGGCCCCGCCGGCACCCCGCTGGCACAGCTACGCCCGCCCGCCGGGTGTCTGCGCGACCCGGCCACCGCCGGCTGCGCGATCGACCACTCGCTGCCCGGCTACGACTGGGTCATCGCCTGGTACGGCACCGGCCAGGTGTTCCTGCTGGCGGCCATCGCCGCGGTGTCCCGCTCCGGTCGACGGGCGGCGGCCGCGCCGCTCGCCGCCGCGCTGCTGCTCCCCCTCGGGTTCGGCTGGATCGCCGGCTGGCTGCCCGCCGCGCCCGCCGCGCCGTCGTGGCTGGACGGCTGGATGCTCAGCGCCCCCGCGCTCGCCCTGGCCGGCGTCGGGCTGCTGCTGCCCCGCACCGGCCCCGCCACACCGGCCACACCCCGACAACCGCACGCCGACCTCGCCTGGGGCGGCCGGGGACCGGCGGTCGTCGCCGGCTTCGGCTGGCTGCTCGGCATCGCGTACGGCGCCGGGATGCTCTACTGGGTGACCGCCCGGCTCACCGACGGCTCACCGACGGACGCCGGGGCCGGCGTGGTCGCGCCACTGCCGGTGATGTGGGCCGGGCTCGCCTTCGCCGTCGCGCTGCTCGCCCTCGCCGGGCTCGCGCTCCGCGCCGGCCTGCTCTTCTACCGGCTGCGCCGCCAGGAGTACGCCGAGCTGGTGCCTGCCGGGAACACCCTCTCCGCCCACGACCGGCGGCGCTGCCGGGACGTCAGCGCCTTCCGGGCCCTGCACCGCCTGGTCGGTGAGCACGCCCTGCGGCTGATCGGCTGGTACGCGGCCCTCGGCGCGCTGCTCGGCGCCCTCGGGGTCGCCGCCGCCCTGTCCCACCGCGCGCCGGACGCCGCCACGGTCACCGGCTGGCCGACGATCATCGGCACGGTGGCCGACCTCGGCGACGCCCTGCTGGGCTGGCTGCCGGTGGCGATCGCCGCCGTGGGGCTGCTGGTGTACCGCAACGACACCGTGCGCCGCTCCGTCGGGGTGCTCTGGGACATCGGCACCTTCTGGCCCCGCGCCGCGCACCCGCTCGCCCCACCGAGCTACGCCGAACGGGCGGTGCCCGAGTTGCAGACCCGCACCGCCGGCCTCCTCGCGCTCGGCGAACACGACCCGCGCCGGGTGGACGGCATCATCCTGTCGGGGCACAGCCAGGGCACGGTGCTCTGCGCGGCGGTGATCCTCCAGCTCCCGGCCCGGTGGCGACAGCGGATCTGGTTCTTCTCCTACGGCTCCCAGCTCACCCGCCTCTACGGGCGGATCTTCCCGGCGTACTTCGGGCCCGAGCGGCTGCCGGCGCTGACCGACGCCCTGCGCGGGCCGTCCGGGTGGCCGGGCTGGACCAACTTCTGGCGGCCCACGGACCCGCTGGGTTGGCAGGTCGCCGCCGGAGAACGGGACCTGCCGGTGCCCGACCCGGACGCCCTGCACCCGACCGGCGGGGAGGTCGCCGACCCGCCGATCCGCAACCACGGCGGCTACCCGGACGCCGCCGAGTTCCGCCGCGAGCGGGCCCGGGTGACCTGGCTGCTGCGCCGGCCGGTCCCGGCCCCCCGCGAGGGCGTCGACTAGCCCCCGGCGGCCGCGTCCGGGGCCGGCCGGCCCGTCCGGGGCCGTGGCGTCCGGGGCGGCGGGGCCGTGGCGTCAGTCGGGCGGCGGCTGCGGGGCCACCCGGACCACCAGGTCGGCGCGGTCGGCGGTGGCGGCCACCAGGGCCGCATTCGTCTCGTCGCTGCCCAGCGCCCAGGCCCGCGCCTGCTGCGGCGACCGCCCGTACGCCTCGTGCCGGGCGGTCAACCTGCCCCGGCGCAGGTCGGCGTCGAGGTCGAGGAACCACGCCTGGTGCAGCAGCGAGCGCGCCTCGTCCCAGGGGTCCTCGGGCAGCAGCAGGTAGTTCCCCTCGGTGACCACCAGCCGGACCTGCGGCGGCACCTCGATCGCCCCGGCGATGGGCTCCTCCAGCTCCCGGCGGAACTGCGGGGCCCAGACCGAGGTCGGCTCCAGCCGGTGCAACCGGCGCAGCAGCGCGACGTAGCCGCCGCCGTCGAAGGTGTCCACCGCGCCCTTGCGCCCGTCCCGGCCGAGCCGGCGCAGCTCGGCCTGGGCCAGGTGGAACCCGTCCATCGGGACCAGCCGGGCGACCGGCCCCAGCTCGGCGACGATCCGCTCGGCCAGGGTGGACTTGCCGGCCCCCGGTGCGCCGGCGATGCCGAGCAGTTGCCGGGGGCCGCTCTCGGCCAGTGCGCGGGCGCGGGCCACCAGCTCCGCCACCGGCAGCACCCGCGCGGCCGGCATCAGTCGAGGACCGCTGCGGTGATCGTGAAGCGTGCCTGCACCGCCGCGTGCACGCTCTGCGCCTGCGGATCCAGCTCCAGCTCCGGCGGGCCGCCCTGGGCGAGGTCACCGGCGAACGCCGCGCGGGCCATCATCGGCTGCGGGCCACCCCCGCCGTCGGCGAGCTCCAGCAGGGCGGTCACCCGGGCGCCCAGCGCCTCGGCGTACTCCCGGGCGCGGGCCACCGCGTCGGCGATCGCGGCGTGCCGGGCCTCGCGGTACGCCGGGCTGTCCGGGCGCAGCGACCACCACGGGCCGGCGAGCTCCACCTGGTCCTGGTCGGCGAGGCGGAGCATCAGCTCGCCCAGCGCGGTGAAGTCGGTGACGGTGACGGTGGTGGCGACGCTGCCGTGCCAGGCCACCACCCGCTCGCCGGAGCGTCTCGTCTCCGGCCACACCCGCAGGTCGCCGGTCTCCCGGCGGTCCACCGCCGGCTCGGCCGCGTCGAGCAGCACCCGGACGGCGGCGGCCCGCTCGGCGAGCCGGGTCAGGGTGGCCTCCCGGTCCCGGTCGCGGGCCGTCGCGGTCACCGTGAACCGGGCCAGCTCGGGGGCGACCTCCCGGTACGCCTCGCCCCGCACCACCACGACCGGCTCGTCCACCATGCCCCCACCCTAGAGCAGAGCCGGGCACCTCATCGACGCCTGCGGGTTCTCTGTCGACCGCTGCCCGCGCGCCGGGCCGGGGGTCAGGCCGGGCCGGGGGTCAGGCCGGCGCGGCGGGTAGGTGCCCGGTGTAGGTGACCGTGCCCCCCGCCACCCGGCAGCCGGTCAGGTGGCCGCCGGCCGCCCCGAGCCCCAGCAGGTACGCCAACTCCTCGGCGACGGCCCCGTCGACCGGGAACTGCCGGTCGGCCGGGGAGAGCGCGCGGTCGAGCAGAGTGAGCCGCAGCTCGCGCGCCCGCTGGTAGTGCCCCACCAGGGCCGCCGCGTCGCCGGCCCGCAGCGCGGCGGCGAGTTGGTCGAGGAACCCGGTCACCCGGGCGAGCTGGTCGAGGACCTGCGCCCGGTTGTTCAACAGCATGTCGGCCGTCCGCGCGGCCGGGGTGCCGGCGACCCGGGTGCCGTCGCGGAAGCTCCCGGCGGCCAGGCCGAGCACGGCGTCGCGTACGCCGGCGTCCGCCACCGCGCCGGCCAGGCTGCCGGCCAGCAGGTGCGGCACGTGCGAGGCGAGCGCCGCCGCCGCGTCGTGGGCGTCCGGTGTCATCGGCACCACCCGCGCGCCGAAGACGTCCACGACCAGGGCGGCCAGCGCCCGGAACCGGTCGAGGCCCGCCGCGGTGGGGCAGAGCACCCAGGCGGCGGCGTCGAGGAGCCCGGCGTCGGCGGCGGCCAGGCCGGCGCGCTCCGCCCCGGCCATCGGATGCCCCGGCACGAAGCGGCCGGTCAGGCCGTGCGCCGCAGCGAAGTCGGCGATCCCGCCCTTCGTGCTGCCCACGTCGGTGAGCACACAGTCGCCGCCGGCCAGCCCGGCCACGGCCAGCAGGGTCTGCGGCAGGCGGGACAGCGGGCCGCAGAGGAACACCACGTCGCGGTCGCGGACGGCCTCGGGCAGCTCGTCGGGGAAGGCGACGCCCCACGCCCGCCCCTGCGCGCGGGTGGCGGCGTCCGGGTCCCAGCCGGTGACGTCGAGCCCGGCCTCGCGCAGCCGCAGCAGCACGGAACCGCCGATCAGCCCGGTGCCCACCACCGCCGCCCGTCGGAGCCCACCGGGCCTCTCCACCATCTACGCACCTCGGCGTCTCGATCGGCACACGTCGAGGTCCCCCGACCCGTTCGGCCCCGAGGATAACGCCCGCCGGAGGATGCCGTCGGCTGCCGGCGCGGGTGCCATCGGGTGCGGTGGATGGTAGGCCTTCCCGCCCTGGCCGGAAGGGGGATGTCCGATCAAGATCCACGCCGTACGGTCCCTCCCGCCGGCCACCACACCGGTGGCCGTACGGGGAAAGGGCAACATCATGGCCGCGACGTACCGGGCTCTCGCCTCGGTGCTCATGTTGATCGGCTTCTACGTCGTCGCGCTGCTTCAGCTCGTCGCCGTCGCCGCGCTCGGCTTCTGGCTGCACCAGCGGCTCAGCGGCCTGGCCACCGCCAAGCTCACGATCCCGCTGCTGGTCGCGCTCGGCGCGGTGCTGGTCGGGCTCTGGCGGGCCATTCGTACCAAGAACGAGCCCGCGCCGGGGCTGATCCTCGACGAGCGGGCCGCGCCCGGCCTCTGGGCCACCGTGCGCGCGCTGGCCGCCGAGGTCGGCACCCGCGCACCGGACGAGATCCGGCTGGTGCCCGAGGTGAACGCGGCCGTCGCCGAGCAGAGCACCATGCTCGGCCTGGTCGGCGGTCGGCGGACCATGTACGTCGGGCTGCCGCTGCTGCAGGCGATGCGGGTCGACCAGCTCCGTTCGGTGCTGGCACACGAGCTGGGCCACTACTCGGGTCGGCACACCCGCCTCGGCGGGGTGGCGTACCGGGGGCGGTTGGCGATCGGCGAGACCATCGGCCGCATCGGCCGGTACAACCCGGTCGGCTGGGTCTTCCGGGGATACGCGCGGCTCTACCTGCTGGTGGACAATGCCGCGTCGCGCCGCCAGGAGCTGGAGGCCGACCGGTCCTCGGTGCGGCTGGCCGGCCGCGAGGCGGCCGCCTCCGCGCTGCGCACCCTGCCGGCGCTGGACGCGGCCTGGTCGTTCTACATGCGCAGCTACGTCCAGCCGGGCTGGTCGGCGGGGCTCGCCCCGGACGATCTGTTCGGCGGCTTCGCCCAGCTGCTCGCCGGCAGGCGGGGCCAGATCGACGACCTGCGGGAGAACGCGCCCGACCGGCCGGGCTCCCGCTGGGACACCCACCCGCCCATCGGCGTACGGGTGGCCGCGATGGCCGACGCGCCGGCCGACGCCGCCGCCGTCGACGCCCGGCCGGCCGCCGGGCTGCTGGCCGACGTCGACGCGGCGGGCCGGCAGTTGCAGGGCATCGTGATCGACCACGAGGGGCGGCAGGTCCTGCCCTGGCCGGAGTTCATCGCGGCGGCGATCGCCGCCGGCGGGCAGCAGGAGGCCGACAGCATCTACCGGGCCGCCGGCCGCTTCACCGGCGCGGAGGAGCCCGGCCTGTCGACGGTGCTGGAGCTGGTTCGCGCGGGTCGGCTGGGCGAGTTCGCCGTCCGGTTCTTCCCCGACTCCACCGATGAGGAGGCCGCCGCCCGCTTCGCCGGCCCGATGCACACGCTCGTGGTCAACGCGGCGATCCGCGCCGGGTGGGCGCACTGGCAGCTCTCCTGGTCCGACCCGGCCCGGCTGGTCGGCCCGGACGGCGAGCCCTGCGACCTCTCCGACATCGCCAAGCTGGCGGTCGACCCGCGCACGCTGGACGTGGCGCTGGCCCGCCTCGCCGAGCTGGGCGTCGACCCGGCCGGCGCGACGGCGGTGCAGCGGCGGGTCTCCGGCGACGACGCCGACCTGGTCGGCGGGCTCGCCAACTTCAAGATCGACGGTGTCGAGCACGACGTGCTGGTCCTGGACCGGGGCCTGGTGCTGATCCCCGACCCCGGCAAGGCCAGCAAGGGCGAGGAGCGGCTGCGGGCGCTGGTCGGATCGGTGCCGGTCGCCGAGCTGGCGACCCGGCACCCCTTCCTGCCGTACGAGGAGATCACCTCCGTGGTGGTGCGGCGCGAGGTGCCGCTGAAGGCCGAGCTGACCCTGCACGGCGGGCGGACCATGGCGATGCAGGAGCTCTTCTCCAGCGAGTTCCTGGGCAAGCACAGCCGCGACGCCCTGGTGTCGCTGTTCCGCCGCATCGGCGAGTGACCCGCGTGGTGCCCCGGGCCGGCCGCCCGGCGCGGGGCACCACCGGAACCGTCCAGCGTGACGGCACCCCCGCCCTCACACCTTCGGGTGCATTCCTTGTCGCCATGGCGACAAGGAATGCACCCGGTGCAGGCACGGACGCGATTCACCCACCCATGCCCGCCGCAGCGAGCGCCGAACCTCACTGCACGAGCACCAACGCGCCCACCTCGCCACGCCACGCAAGCCCCGCCGCCGCAGCGGGGACGGGTCAGCACCTCCGTCGCTTCCGCCGCGTACGCGGACCAGCACCAGCACCGCCTGCCCGGCACCGGCTGCCCGGCACCGGCTGCCCGGCACCGGCTTCGGCACCGGCTTCGCCGGGTCAGGGCCGGGCGAGGCGGGCGGCCACCGCCGCGATGTGCTCGTCGGACTCGGTGAGGGCTGCGCGCACGTGCCGCGCCCCGCCTGGGCCGTAGAAGACGCCGGCGGCGACCAGCACGCCCCGCCGGGCCAACCAGTCGACGGTCGCCCAGCAGTCCTCGTCGCGGGTCATCCAGAGGTAGAGCCCGGCCTCGGAGTGCTCGACGGTGAAGCCGGCCCCGGTGAACGCGGCGAAGAGCCGCTCCCGTCGGGCCCGGTAGCGCTCCCGCTGAGCGTCGGCGTGTTCCTGGTCGCCGAGCGCGGCGATCATCGCCGCCTGCACCGGGGCGGGCACGATCATCCCGGCGTGCTTGCGCACCTTCAGGAGCTCGGCCACCAGCGCCGGGTCGCCGGCGACGAAGCCCGCCCGGTAGCCGGCGAGGTTGGAGCGCTTGGAGAGCGAGTGCACGGCCAGCACCCCGTCGTACGACCCGCCGCACACCTCGGGCGCGAGCACGGAGACCGGCTGCGCGTCGGCCGACCAGCCCAGCGGCAGGTAGCACTCGTCGCTGGCCACCACGGCGCCCCGCTCCCGGGCCCAGTCGACCACCTTGCGCAGGTGGTTGGCGGGCAGCACCCGGCCGGTGGGGTTGCCGGGCGAGTTCACCCAGACCAGCCGTACCCGGGGGTCGGGGCCGAGCGCGGTCAGCGAGTCGGTGCGCACGGTGGTGGCGCCGGCGAGGCGCACCCCCGCCTCGTACGTCGGGTAGCAGACCGACGGCACCACGACGACGTCGCCGGGGCCGACCCCGAGCAGGGTGGGCAGCCACGCCACCAGCTCCTTGGAGCCGATGGTGGGCAGCACCCCGAGGCCGTCGACGCCCGCGCCGCAGGCCCGGCCGACCCAGGCCGCGATGGCGGCCCGCAGGGCGGGCGTGCCGGCGGTGAGTGGGTAACCGGGGGCGTCGGCGGCGTCGGCCAGGGCCTGTCGGATCACCGGGGGCACCGGATCGACCGGAGTGCCCATGGAGAGGTTGATCAGGCCGTCCGGGTGCGCCGCGGCCAGGGTGGCCGCGGCGTCCAGGGTGTCCCAGGTGTAGTCGGGCAGCCGCGACGAGACCGGCGCGGGCCGGTTCAGTGGCCCTCTCCGCGCGGCGGCTGGGCCGCGACGAACGTCGCGTCCTTCTCCACCTTGCCGATCTTCGAGGCACCACCGGGCGAGCCCAGGTCCTCGAAGAACTCGTAGTTGGCCCCGGTGTAGTCCTTCCACTGCTCCGGGACGTCGTCCTCGTAGAAGATCGCCTCGACCGGGCACACCGGCTCACAGGCACCACAGTCGACGCATTCGTCAGGGTGGATGTAGAGCATCCGGTTGCCCTCGTAGATGCAGTCGACCGGGCACTCCTCGATACATGCCTTGTCGAGCACATCCACGCAGGGCTCGGCGATGATGTAGGTCACCGGTCTTCTCCTCCGCAAGACACGCCGCGATCACCCGCGACGGTTAGAGCCTAGTATCTCGCCGGGGAGGGGGTCGATCGTGCTCCGACAGCAGGATGTGGGACACCGGATCGTGGTCCGCCGGATTGTGGGGATTCGCGAAGGCCGCCCGCTCTTCTCCGACGCCCTGGGCGACTTGGTCGAGCTGACCGAGACCCATGTCACTCTGCTGACCGTCCGGGGCCGGCTGCGGGTTCCCGTCGCCGAGGTGCACCGGGCCAAGCGGGTACCGCCCGCCCGCCGGCCGACGGCCGCTGCGGTCGTGGCGCTGGAACTGGCCGCCGACGAGGCGTGGCCGGCGCCGGTGCGGGGCCGGCTCGGCGACTGGTTGCTGCGCAGCGCCGAGGGCTGGACCGGCCGGGCGAACTCCGCGCTACCGGTGGGCGACCCGGATCGGCCGCTGCCGGCCGCGCTGGACGCCGTCGCGCGCTGGTACGCCGACCACGGCCAGCCCGCCCTGGTGAACACCCCGTTGCCGCTCGCCGCGCCGGTCGGCGCCGAGCTGGACGCCCGGGGCTGGGGCACCCGCCCGCCGACGCTGGTGCAGACCGTCCCGCTGGCCACGCTACGGGCGGCCGACACCGGCTCCCCACGCCCCGGCAACCCCACGCCTTCACCGCCCGAGAGCCCCACGCCGCCGCCGGTCGAAAGCCCCACGCCACGCCCGCCCGACAGTGCCGGGCTGCCGCCGGTCGAGCTGGTCGCCGCGCCGTCGGCGGCCTGGCTCGCGGTCGCCGCCGGCCGCAAGGGGGGCCTGCCGGAGGCCGCCCGGCACGTGCTCACCGCCGTGGACCGGCTCTGCTTCGCCCAGGTGTACGCCGACGGCGAGCTGCTGGCCATCGGCCGGGGCACGGTCACCGGGGGCGGGCGTTGGCTCGGCCTGACCCTGCTCGAGGTGCTGCCGCACGCGCGCCGGCAGGGCCTGGCCACCCACGTCGTCCGCGCACTGGCCGACTGGGGCGCCGCACTGGGCGCCACCGACGCCTTCCTCCAGGTGGAGCAGCGCAACGCTGGCGCGCTGGCCCTCTACCGCACCCTGGGCTTCACCACCCACCACAGCTACCTGACCCGCACCGCCCCCTGACGAAGGACGGCAACGCCCGGCCGCCTCCGTCGATCTTGGAGTTGCGGTGGGAGCGAACCGCCACAAAACGGCCCCTTCGGGCACCACAACTCCAAGATCGACGGGCGATCGGGGTGGTCAGCGGCGGACGGGGCGGCGGGGCTTCGCCGTCTTGATCTCCGCGTAGCGCTTCAGCAGCCGGGAGCGGTGGTCGCGGCCCAGCGCGGTGAGGGTCAGGTGACCGGCGAGGACACCGACGGCGGCGGCCACCAGGTAGACCCCGATCTCGCCGAAGAGCGTGGCCACCCCGCCGTCGAACGGGTTCTGCCCGACCAGCAGCGGCCCGACCAGGACGGTCAGCGCCAGCGCGACCCCCACGGCGGCAGCCACGTCGCCGCCCCAGTTGGCGACCGAGCGGTGCTGCCCCCAGCGGAACACCAGCCCGGCGAGGATCGCCCCGATCGCCAGGAACATCGCCAGGGACACCCGCGACTCGGCCGCGTCGTCACCCTCGAAGCCGAGCTTGACCACCACCCGGGCGGCCACGTTCACCGCGAAGAGCGCCGCCGCCAGCAGCGCGAGCACCCGCCACCGATCCTTCATCACAAGCCTCCCGCCGTACCGCCCGCACCCACGGCGGGCTCCTCCGCAGGATGTCTTACCACCGCGAGCCGGTTGCCGTCACCACCCGCGGCCGGGCACCGTCACGCCACGCCGTCAGGCCACACCGTCACGCCTCGCCGTCACGCCTCGCCACGCCGTCACGCCTCGCCACGCCGTCACGCCTCGCCGTGACGCCTCGCCTCGGGGCGGCGGGCCGGCGCCGGCGCCAGCACCTGGCGGAAGCCGATCACGGCGAAGGTCATCGCCCCGGCGACGATCATCGCCAGGCCGACCCAGTTGTCCCCGGCCAGCAGCAGGTCGCCCTCGCTGGTCCGGACGGCCGCCGCGCCCATCAGCGCGAACCAGGGCGTCCCCGGCAGCAGCACCGCCCAGCGGCTGCCGACCGCCGCGTACGCGAACCAGCCGAGCGCGATGTTGGCGGCCACGGCCAGCAGCACCGACACCCCGATCAGGTGCCCGTCGACGCGGACGGTCGACCAGATCAGCTCCAGCAGGCCGGTCGCGACCGCGCCGAGGACCGCCACCAGGCCGCCGGCGACCCGCAGCGCGAGGTCGAGCAGCCGCCGCGACCGCCCCGGCGAGGGCGGGGCCGACTCGGGGGCGGAGGGCGGTGGCGGGACGACCGACATCGGCGCGGCGGGCAGGGTCACCGGGTGCCGGCCGCCGCGACCGAGGCCCGGTCGGGGCCGCCATCGAGGCCCAGCCCCGCGAAGAGGTCGTCCTCCCAGCCGTACGGGCCGTTGCCCGGCCCCTTCTGGCCCACCGCCAGGGTGAAGTACTCCACCCCCATGAACTCGGCGCCGAAGTTGCCGGCGATCGAGTAGAGCCAGGAGGTGGCCGGGATCTGGGTGGCGTGGGCCCGCATCGCCGCCTCCTTGGCGGCGTGCCGCTCGGTGGCGTCGATCCGGGCGGCGATCTCCGGGTCGGGGGTGCCGAAGGGCAGGTCGTCGACGCTGTCGATGCCGTCGAAGGGGTTGTCGGACGACTCGGTGAACTGGTCCAGCCCGGCCTCCAGCACGCTGCGGGGCATGGCCGTCCAGTAGACCTTGGCCGGGGCGATCCCCTCGGCTGCGGCCAACTCGTGCGCCCGCATCGCCACCCGGTGCGCCTGGATGTGGTCGGGGTGGCCGTAGAAGCCGTTCGGGTCGTACGTGATCAGCACCTGCGGGCGGACCTCCCGGATGACCTCCAGGAGCTGCCCGGCGGCGACGTCGAGGTCGGCCTGCCAGAACGCCCGGGGGTGCTCGTTGGTGGCCAGGCCCATCATCCCGGAGTCCCGGTACCGGCCCGCGCCGCCGAGGAAGCGGTGGTCGGTGACGCCGAGCGCGGCGCAGGCGG
Source organism: Micromonospora sp. DT233 (assembly GCF_049841815.1). Lineage (NCBI taxonomy): Bacteria > Bacillati > Actinomycetota > Actinomycetes > Micromonosporales > Micromonosporaceae > Micromonospora > Micromonospora sp. DT233. The sequence continues at coordinate 218,388 of NZ_JBNCLB010000001.1, forward strand.
CGGCCAGCTCGGCGACCCGGTACCCGCCGAGCTGATCGGCCTCGGCGGCGGCGAGCCGGGCCAGCTCCGGCACGTGGATCTCACCCTCCTCGCCGAGGGTGCACGTCACCAGCGTGACGTGGGCGCCGGTGGCGGCGTAGTGGGCCATCGTCGAGCCGGTGCCGACGGTCTCGTCGTCGGGGTGCGCGTGGACCAGCAGGAGGCGGCGGTCAGGCAGCGTCGTCACGACGGCCACTCTAACGGGCCGGGGAGCCCCTCCGGGGCGACGCGTCCGGGCAGGTGACCCACATCGGCCCCGGAGCGGCTCTACGATCCGACGTGTGGACTTTCCGGAGCTGGCCGCCCGTACCCGTCGGTTCGGTCACGGTGCGCCGCGCGCCGTCAGCGTGACCGACGACGGGGCCAGGGTGCTCTTCCTGCGCTCGTCCGGGCCGCAGGACCCGGCCGACGCGCTGTGGCTGCTGGACGTGGCTACCGGCGAGGAGCGTCTGCTGGCCGACCCGGCGGCGCTGCTCGGCGACGCCCCGGCCGCGCTCTCCCCGGGGGAGCGGGCGCTGCGCGAGCGGCGGCGGATCAGCTCCGCCGGCATCGCCTCGTACGCGCTGGACGCCGCCGGCCGGGTGGCGGTCTTCACGCTGGCCGGCCGGCTGTTCCGGGCCGACCTGGTGCACTCCGACGTGGTCGAGGTGACCGCCGTGGGCCCGGTGATCGACCCGCGGCCGGACCCGACGGGCGAGCGGCTGGCGTACGTCACCGACGCCGCCGACGGGGTGCGCCGGGGCGAGCTGCGGGTGGTCGCGGCCGACGGCGCCGACACCCTGCTGGCCGGCGAGGACGCCGGGGTCACCTGGGGGCTGGCCGAGCACGTGGCGGCCGAGGAGTTCGGCCGCTTCCGGGGGTACTGGTGGGCCCCGGACGGGTGCTGCGTGCTGGCCGCCCGGGTCGACGAGTCCCGGCTGCCCCGCTGGCACCTGCACGACCCGGCGGAGCCGGCGAGCCCGCCGCAGAGCATCGCGTACCCGCAGGCCGGCGGGCCGAACGCGGAGGTGAGCCTGCACCTGCTCGACCTCGACGGCGGCTGGGTGGACGTGCACTGGGACCGGGAGACCTACCCGTACCTCACCTCCGTCGACTGGGCCGACGGCAACCCGCTGATCACGGTGCTGCGCCGCTCCCAGCAGCACGGCCTGGTGCTGGCGGTCGACCCGCGCACCGGGGAGACGCAGGTGCACGCCGAGCTGGCCGACCCGCGCTGGGTGGAGCCGATCCCCGGCACCCCGGCGCACCTGCCCGACGGCCGGGTGCTGGTCGGCGGCGAGCTGGCCCACGACGGGTACGACGCCCGCTGCCTCTTCGCCGACGGCAGCCTGCTCACCCCGCCCTCGCTCTACGTACGCCGGGTGGTGGGGCGGCTGCGCGCCGGCGACCGCCCGGTGGACCTGCTGGTGGAGGCGAGCGAGGGCGAGCCGAGCCAGCGGCACCTGTACCGGGTCCGGACGCTGATCGGCGGCGGGGTGGACGCCCGGCGGATGAGCGCCACCCCCGGCTGGCACACCGCCGCCGTGGGCGGCGACACGCTGGTGGTCGGCACCGCCTCGCTGGAGCAGCCGGGGACCACCTGGGCGGTGTGGCGCGGCGACCGGGAGGTGGCCCAGCTCCGCTCGCTGGCCGCGGCCCCGCCGTACGCGCCCCGGCCGATGCTGGTGCGGGTGACCGACCGGCGGCTGCCCAGCGCGGTCGTCTACCCCACCCACCACGTCAAGGGCAGCCGGCTGCCGGTGCTGCTGGACGTCTACGGCGGCCCCGGGCACCAGGAGGTGCGCGCCGACCGGGCGGCCTGGCTGGAGCGGCAGTGGTGGGCCGACTCCGGCTTCGCGGTGGTGACGGTCGACAACCGGGGCACCCCCGGGGTGGCCCCGTCGTTCGAGAAGGCCGTGCACCGGCGGGTCGCCGACGTGGTGCTGACCGATCAGATCGACGCGCTGACGGCGCTGGCCGGCAAGCACCCGGACCTGGACCTGGGTCGGGTCGGGGTGCGGGGGTGGTCGTTCGGGGGCTGGCTGGCCGGGCTGGCGGTGCTGCGGCACCCGGAGCTGTTCCGCTGCGCCGTGGTGGGTGCCCCGGTCACCGACTGGGGGCTGTACGACACCGCGTACGCCGAGCGGTACCTGGGCGCGCCGGAGGACGGCACCGACGTGTACGCCCACCACTCGCTGCTGGAGCTGGCCGCCGAGCCGCCGGTGACCGGCGAGCCGGCCCGGCCGATGCTGCTGGTGCACGGCCTGGTCGACGACAACGTGGTGGCCGCGCACACGCTGCGGCTCTCGGCGGCGCTGCTGGGCGCGGGCCGCCCGCACTCGGTGCTGCCGCTGCCCGGCGCGACGCACATGGCGGCGGGCGGCCTGTCGGAGCGCCTGCTCCGGCTGGAGCTGGACTTCCTCCGCACCCACCTGACCTGAGACCGCACCCGCCTCGGGCTGGGACCGCCGCACCCGCCTCGGGCTGGGACGCGAAAGGGGCCCCTTCCCAGTGGGAAGGGGCCCCCGCGCACCGTCAGGAGGCGGTGGTTACGGCTTGACGAACGCGTTGACGAAGGCCGGGTAGCCGAAGACGCTGGAGATGAAGACCCCGCCGGCCTTGGAGCCGTGCACGAGGTACGCCACGTCGACGTAGAGCGGCACCACCGGCGCGTGCTCGGTCATGATCTTCTGGTCGACCTTGGCCCACTCCGGCCCCTGCTTGGCCGGCTCCAGGGCGAGGATACGGTCGAACTCGGCGTTGATCGCCGGGTCGTTGAAGAACGAGCTGTTGCTGTTGCCCTCGGCCTTGATGCTGCGGCCGTCGTAGAGCACCGGCAGGATCGACGCGCCGCTGGGCCAGTCCGCCGCCCAGTTGCCGATGTACAGGTCCCAGGGGTTGTTCTTCTTCTTGACCTCGTCGAGCTTCGCGTCGTCCGGGATGTTCCGGACGGTGATCTTGAAGCCGGCCCGCTCCAGGTTGCTCTTGAGCTGGATGGCGATGCGCTGCTCGGTGGTGTTGTCGGCCACGCCGAGGACCAGCTCCGGGGTCTTGCCGCCGAGCAGTTCCTTGGCCTTGTCGACGTTGCCGCTGGCCCCGGCCGGGTACGCGTCGTACGCCTGGTAGCCGATCGTCGACGCCGGCATCAGGGTGGTCATCGGCTGGGCCACGGTCTGGCCGCCGACGGCCTTGATCAGGCCGTCCCGGTCGATGGCGTAGTTGAGCGCCCGGCGGACCGACAGGTCCGTCACCCGCTGGTTGTTGATGACGAGGTTGTTGGCGCTCGGCGTCGGGGAGAGGATGCTGCGCGACTTCAGCGCCGGGTCCTGGGCCACCTTGGCGACCAGCGCCGGCGGCACGTAGTTGAAGGCGATCGCGCTCTGGTCGGCGCCGTTGTCGGCGATCACCCGGTTGTTCGCGGCGTCGGCGGTCGGGCCGAAGCTCCACACGAACTGGTCCGGGTACTGGTGGCGCACCGGGTCGGTCTTGGCGTCCCAGTGCGGGTTACGGTCCAGGGTGAGCTGCACGCCGACCTGGTTCTTGGCGACCTTGTACGGGCCGGACGAGAACGGCTTCTGGTCCAGGTTGACGCCGGTGTCCTGGTCGGCCTTCAGCGGGGCGCTGGTCGGCAGCGACGCGGCGAACGGCAGGTCGCAGCGGGGCTTGGCGAACTCGAAGCGCAGGGTCTTCGGGTCCGGGGTGGTCAGCCCCGGCGGCAGCGAGGTCTTGTTCTTCTTGAAGTCCCACTTGGTGTCGAACTCGGGGCTGTCGGCCAGCCACTCCTGCAGGTAGGTCGGGCCGCCGGCGAGGTCCGGGTCGAAGGACCGGGCGATGCCGTACCCGATCTCCTTGGAGGTGATCGGGCTGCCGTCCTCGAACTTCACCCCGTCCTTGATCTTGAATTCCCAGACCTTGCAGTCGTTGTTGACGTTGGTGCCCGGGGTCTCGGCGAGGTCGCCGACGAGGACCAGGCCGCCCTTGCCGTCGTCCTTCCAGGTGGTCAGGTAGCGGGAGAAGAGCGGGTTGGTCATCAGGCCCGCGAACGAGTACGTCCGCTGCGGGTCCAGGTGGGAGATCGGCGTCTCCCGGATGATGGTGAAGGTGCCGCCCTTGCTCGCCCCGGCCACCTCGGCCGCCGGGCCCTGCGAGTCCTTCGGGTCGGTGGCGATGACCCCGGTCTGCTGCCGGGTGTTGTCCACCGTGCTGCCCTCGCCCGTGTTCTCCGAGCAAGCCCCCAACGTCACCACCAGTGCGATGGCGCCGCCTGCGGCGACCGCTGCGCGTGGTCTCATCAACTACCTCCTACACCCGGTGCCGCCGGGCGTGAGGCGCCCGACGTCCCGAGGATCGTAAAGACGGAAAACTTCGGTTTGGGTAACGGTTGTCGATAGTTCCGGCGGCGGCCCGGTGACGGTCAGCGCAACCGCACCCGGGGGTCGATCACCGCGTAGAGCAGGTCCACCAGGACGTTGGCCAGCACCACGAAGACCGCCGAGATGAGCACGGTCGCCATGATGGTCGGCAGGTCACCGTCGCTGACCGCGTTCACCGCGGTACGCCCCAGCCCCTGGATGCCGAACGTGGTCTCGGTGATCACGGTCCCGCCCAGCGCCCCGCCGACGTCCAGCCCGGCGATGGTCACCACCGGGGTGATCGCCGCGCGCAGCGCGTGCCGCCCGTACACCTTGGGTTTGGTCAGGCCCTTGGCCTTCGCGGTGCGGACGTAGTCCTCCGAGAGTGTCTCCAGCATCTGCGCGCGGGACAGTCGGGCGTAGATGGCGGAGTAGAGGAAGGCCAGCGCCACCCAGGCCAGCACCAGCCCGCTGGCCCACTTCAACGGGTTGACGAATATCGACGTGTAGCTCGGCACCGGCAGCAGCCGCAGGGTGTAGACGAAGACCAGCAGCAGCACCGCGCCGACGAAGTAGAGCTGCATCGACGCGCCGGTCAGCGAGAAGCCGATGGCCGCCCGGTCCAGCCAGGTGCCCCGGCGCAGCGCGGAGATCATGCCGAGGCCGACGCCGAGCAGCAGCCACAGGATCGCCGCGGGGATCACGATGCTCAGGGTCACCGGCAGCACCCGGGAGATGGTGTCGAAGACCGCCTCGTTGTTGACGTACGACCAGCCCAGGCAGGGCGCGTCGCACCGGCCGCCCTGGGCGCTGCCCAGGTCCCGGCCGGTGAAGATGCCCTTCATGTAGCCGGCGTACTGGGTGATCAGCGGGTCGCGCAGGCCCAACTCCTGACGGACCCGCTCCAGCCGCTCCGGGTTGCAGTTCTTCGGGCACATGCCGGTGACCGGGTCCCGGGGCAGGGCGAAGAACATCAGGAAGCTGAGCACGCTCACCGCGAAGAGGGTGAGGGCGGCCGAGAGCAGCCGCTTGACCAGGAAGCGCAGCATGGCGGACCCCTACCGGGACGACTTCGGGTCGAGCGCGTCGCGCAGCGCGTCCCCGAAGAGGTTGAAGGCGAGTACCAGCGCGAAGATGGTGATGCCGGGGAAGAAGACGTACGCCGGGTCGGTCTGGAGGTACTCCAGGCTGCGGTAGATCATCCGGCCGAAGCTCGGCGTCTCGTCGGTGAGCCCGACGCCGATGAACGACAGCGCCGCCTCGCTGGTGATGAACGACGGCACCGCCAGGGAGAACGACACCAGGATCGGCGCCCAGATGTTCGGCAGGAGCTGGCGGAACAGCATGTGCCCCAGGCCCGCGCCGCTGGCCCGCGCCGCCTCCACGAACTCCCGCTCGCGCAGCGCGATGACCTGCCCCCGGACCAGCCGGGCGGTGCTGGTCCAGTTGAACAGGGCGAAGATGGCGATCAGCACGCCGATCTGGAACGCGGGCGGCACCGCCTGGCGCTGGCCGTAGAAGCGCAGCGCGATGGTCGGGGTCAGCGCCAGCGCGACGATCAGGAACGGCATCGCCAGCACCAGGTCGGTGATCCAGTTGAGCACCGCGTCGATCCAGCCGCCCAGGTAGCCGGCGAGGGTGCCCAGCAGGATGCCGATCGCGGCGGTGATCACGGCGGCGGTGAACGCGATGAACAGCGAGGTGCGCAGGCCGTGCACCATCCGGATGAAGATGTCCCGGCCCAGGCTCGGCTCCAGCCCGAACCAGTGCTCGCCGGTGATGCCGCCGGCGTAGCCCAGCGGCATGCCGAAACCGTCGAGCCGGCTCTGGAACTGCTCGCGCGGGCCCACCCCGTACACCGCCTGGATCAGCGGGACGGCGAGCGCCACCAGCACGAAGAAGATCAGCATCACGGCGCTGACCACGGCGGTGCGGTCCCGCCGCAGCCGGGCCCAGGCGAGCTGGCCGGGCGACCGGCCGACGAAGCCCTTCGCCTTCGGCGCGTCGCCGTCGCCGTCGCCGGTGGACTCGATCTCGACCAGCGCCGTGCCCTCGATCGGGGACAGGCTCACCGCGTCACCTCCGCACCGCTCAGCTCGGCCCGCTCGGTCTCCGGGAAGTGGCAGGCCGTCGACTGCGCGCCGCCGTCCCGGGGCACCAGGGCGGGCGTCTCGGTGGCGCAGACGTCCTGCGCCTTCCAGCAGCGGGTGCGGAACCGGCAGCCCGACGGCGGGTCCAGCGGGGTCGGCACGTCGCCGGTCAGCCGGATCCGACCGCCCGACCCGAGCGCCGTCACGTCCGGGATCGCCGAGAGCAGCGCCCGGGTGTACGGGTGCTGCGGGCGCTCGTAGATGTCGGCCCGGTCGCCGATCTCCACGATCCGGCCCAGGTACATCACGGCGACCCGCTGGCAGAAGTGCCGCACCACGGCCAGGTCGTGGGCGATGAAGACGAACGCCAGCCCGAGGTCGCGTTGCAGGTCGCGCAGCAGGTTGACCACCTGCGCCTGGATCGAGACGTCCAGGGCGGAGACCGGCTCGTCGGCGACGATCAGCTTCGGCCGCAGGGCCAGCGCGCGGGCGATGCCGACGCGCTGGCGCTGCCCGCCGGAGAACTCGTGCGGGTAGCGGTTGTAGTGCTCGGGGTTGAGCCCGACCAGCTCCAGCAGCTCCTGCACCCGCTTCTTCACGCCGCCCGGCGGGTCGATCCCGTTGACCTGCAACGGCATCGCCACGATCCGGCCGACCGTGTGCCGGGGGTTCAGCGAGGCGTACGGGTCCTGGAAGATGATCTGGAGGTCCTGCCGCAGCGGGCGCAGCTCGCGCCGACCGGCGTGGGTGATGTCCCGCCCGGCGAACTCGATCTTCCCGGCGGTCGGCTCCAGCAGCCGCACCAGCATCCGGCCGGTGGTGGTCTTGCCGCAGCCGGACTCCCCCACCAGGCCCAGGGTCTCGCCGGGGCGCACCTCGAAGTCCAGCCCGTCGACGGCCCGCACGAGGCCGGTGGAGCGGAACCCGGAGCGCACCGGGAAGTGCTTGGTCAGCCCGCTGACCCGCAGCAGCGGCTCGGTGTCGACACTCATCCCGCTCATCGGGCCACTCCCACCTGGGCGACGTCCTCGCGGTACAGCCGGGTGCGTTCCTCGGCCGGCAGGTGGCAGGCCACCAGGTGCCCCTCCTCGTCGCCGGCCGGGCGCAGCGCCGGGACCTCGGTGCGGGAGCGGTCGCCGTTGCGTCCGGCGTACCGGCAGCGGGGGTGGAAGGCGCAGCCCGGCGGCAGGTCGATCAGGCTGGGCGGGTTGCCCGGGATGGGGAGCAGGTCCGCGTCCGCGTCGCCGTGCAGCGACGGCACGCTGGAGAGCAGACCCCAGGTGTACGGGTGCTGCGGGCGCCGGAGCACCTGCTGCACCGCGCCGCGCTCCACGGCCCGTCCCCCGTACATCACCAGCACCTCGTCGGCGACCTGGCTGACCACGCCGAGGTCGTGGGTGATCAGGATGATCGCGGAGTGGAACTCGGCCTGCAGGTCGGCCAGCAGGTCGAGGATCTGCGCCTGCACGGTCACGTCCAGGGCGGTGGTCGGCTCGTCGGCGATGAGCAGGTCCGGGTCGTTGACCAGCGCCATGGCGATCATCGCCCGCTGCCGCATGCCGCCGGAGAACTCGTGCGGGTACTGGTCGTACCGGTTCGCCGGCTGCGGGATGCCGACCCGGCCGAGCATGTCGACGGCCCGCCGCCGGGCCTCCCGCCGGCCGGCCGTCGGGTGGTGCACCCGGAACGCCTCGGCGATCTGCTTGCCCACCGTGTAGTACGGGTGCAGCGCCGAGAGCGGGTCCTGGAAGATCATCGCCATGTCCCGGCCGCGCAGCCGGCGGACGTCCTCCTCGGGGAGGCCGACGAGCTGCCGGCCGCCCAGGGAGATCCCGCCGGTGATGGTGGCGCGCTTCGGGTCGTGCAGGCCGAGGATCGCCAGCGAGGTGACGCTCTTGCCCGAGCCGGACTCGCCCACGATGCCGAGGGTGCGCCCGCGCTCCACGGCGAAGGAGACCCCGTCCACCGCGCGGACCGTCCCGTCGCTGGTGTCGAAGCGCACCCGCAGATCCTCGACCCGAAGGTACGGGCCGTCGGCGCGCTGCTCCGGCCCGCCGGGGCGGTCGCCCGGTTGCCCGGAGGGCGCCGGTGCTGGCTTGTCCACGACCGCCTCCCTCAGTGCGAAGAGAACCTGCAACAGATCACTGAGGCTGAAAATAAGCTACGAGTCGGGCGCTGTCAGCGGGGGGCAGCGTAACGACTCGGCATCTACCGCCGACACCCCTCACCAGGACATCGACGTCAAGGTGCAACCTCGCTCGCACGTCCGGTGCGACCATGGTGGCGGCGACCGGGAGACGATCCGCGTCGGACCGAGGTGGAGGTGACCATGACTGCGGCGGTGTTCGACCACGACGGACCGTGGACGGAGGAGGCTTACCTCGCTCTCGGCGAGACGTCCCAACGGGTCGAACTCTTCGACGGGAGCCTCTACGTGACCCCAGCCTCCACCCCACGGCACCAGAACATCTCCGGCGAACTGCGGGCCGCCCTGCGGACGCCGGTCCGCGAAGCGAAGCTCCGCGTGCTGGAGGCCGTCAACGTCCGGCTCAAGCCGGGCCGCATCCCCATTCCGGACCTCGTGATCACCGGAGAGATCGACTTCGACGACCCCAACATCGAGGCGAGCGACGTGCGGCTGGTCTGCGAGATCATCTCGCCGAGCAACGCGTCCGCCGACCGGGTGCTCAAGATGCACTACTACGCCGACGCCGGCATCGAGTGGTACCTGCTGGTCGAGCAGGCGAGCGGGACACTGCACCTGTACCGCCGGCAAGGTCGTCACTATGTCGAGCAGTCGGTCGTCAAGCCGGGCGAGGTGCTCGAGTTGACCGAGCCGGTGCGGGCGTCGATCCGGCCGGAGGATCTCGTCCCCTGACGGATGTCGGTGGGGTCGCCTAGGGTCGGCCCATGACCGGATTCGACGCGGCGTCCGCCGCCGTGCAGGCGGCCCTGGACGCGGGGGCCCGGTACGCCGACGCCCGGGTGATGCACCGGCGGTACGAGTCGATGTCCGCCCGCAACGGCGACATCGAGGAGCTGACCCAGGACGAGAGCCTCGGGCTCGGCGTCCGGGCGCTGGTCGGGTCGAGTTGGGGCTTCCACGCCGTGCCCGACCTCTCCGACGCGGCGGCCCGCGACGCCGGCCGGCGGGCCGCGCGGATCGCCGCCGCGAGCGCGCGGGTCCCCGGCCCGCCCATCGAGCTGGTGCCGGCCGCCCCGGTCACGGCGAGCTGGGCCTCGGCCTGCGAGGTGGACCCGCTCGGCGTGGCGCTGGCCGACAAGGGCGACCTGCTGGTCGACGCGACCGCCACCATGGCCGCCCACGGCGCGGACGTGGCCGAGGGGCTCTACCAGGTCTGGGACACCACGAAGTGGTTCGTCTCCAGCGAGGGCCACCGCATCGACCAGCGCATCCGCGAGTGCGGGGGCGGCATCTCGGCCACCTCGATCGGCGACGGCGAGACCCAGCGCCGCTCCTACCCGAGCTACCGCGGCCAGTACGGCACCACCGGCTGGGAGCTGGTCACCTCCCTCGACCTGGGCGCGCACGCCGCCCGGATCGCCGAGGAGAGCCGGGCGCTGCTGACCGCCCCGCTCTGCCCGGCCGGCGAGACCGACCTGATCCTTGGCGGCGAGCAGTTGGCGTTGCAGATCCACGAGTCGGTCGGGCACGCCATCGAGCTGGACCGCATCCTCGGCTGGGAGGCCGCCTTCGCCGGCACCTCCTGGCTGGACCTGGCCCAGCTCGGCTCGCTGCGCTACGGCTCGGAGCTGATGAACGTCACCATCGACCCGACGATCCCCGGCGCGCTGGGCAGCTTCGGCTTCGACGACGAGGGCTCCCCGGCGGTGCCGCGCGACGCGGTGCGCGAGGGCCGGTGGGTCGGGGTGCTCGCCGGGCGGGACTCGGCCGCCGTCGCCGGCCTGGACTACGGCGGCAGCGTACGGGCCGACGGCTGGGCCCGGCTGCCGATGGTCCGGATGACCAACGTCGGCCTGGAGCCCGGCCCGCACACCCTCGACGAGATCATCGCGGCCACCGACGACGGGGTGCTGATGGACATCAACCGCTCCTGGTCGATCGACGACAAGCGGCTGAACTTCCAGTTCGGCTGCGAGGTCGGCTGGGAGGTCAAGCGGGGCCGGCGGGGGCGGATGCTGCGCAACCCCACCTACACGGGGATCGGCCCGCTCTTCTGGCGCTCGATGGACATGCTCTCGTCCGAGACCGTCGCCTGGGGCACCCCGAACTGCGGCAAGGGCCAGCCCGGCCAGATCGGGCACACCGGCCACCCGGCCGCGCCGGCCCGTTTCCGCAACGTCCGAGTGGGGGTGCGCGCATGAGCGAGCGGGACGAGCTCGACCTTGCAGGGCGGGTGGTGGAGCTGGTGCGCCGGCTCGCCGGGCCGCAGGCCGAGGCCGAGGTGGTGGTCAGCCGCTCCGACCTGGCCCTGACCCGCTTCGCCAACTCCTTCATCCACCAGAACGTCGCCGCCTCCGGGGTCGAGGTGCGGCTGCGGCTGCACGCCCAGGGTCGGACGGCGGCCGGCAGCGGCAGCGTGGTCACCCCGGAGGGGCTGGCCGCGCTGGTCGAGCGGACCGTCGCGGCGGCCCGGCTCTGCCCGGCCGACCCGGCGTGGCCGGGGTTGGCCGAGCCGTCGCCGGTGCCACCCGCCCCGGCCTGGGACGAGGCCACCGCCTTCGCCGAGCCGGCCGAGCGGGCCGAGCGGGTGCGCGCGTTCGTGGCCGCCGTGGGCGGGCTGGAGGCGGCCGGCTACTGCCGCACCGCGTACCGGGCGGCGGCGTTCGCCAACTCGGCCGGGCACTCGGCGCGGGGCAGCGCCGCCGAGGCGGCGATGGACGGCATCGCGCGGGCCAGGGGCGCGGACGGCGTGGCCCGGATCTGCGCCGGTCGGCTGGCCGACCTCGACGGGGCGGCGCTGGGGGCGCGGGCCGCCGCCAAGGCCCGCGCCGCCGTGGACCCGATCGAGCTGCCGCCGGGCCGGTACGAGGTCGTGCTGGAGCCGGCCGCCGTCGCCGACCTGCTGCACAACTTCGCAAGGTGGGGCTTCAACGGCAAACGGCACGTCGAGCGGCAGTCGTTCGTCGAGTTGGGCGCGGCCCAGTTCGACCCGGCGGTGACCCTGGTCGACGACCCGCTGGCCGGCTCCGGCCTGCCGTTCGACGCCGAGGGCACCGGCCGGCGGGCGCTGAGACTGGTCGACGCCGGCACCACGGTCGCCGTGGCGCACGACCGGCGCAGCGGTGCGGCGGCCGGCGCGGCCTCCACCGGGCATGCGGCCCCGGGCGCGGCCACCTTCGGTCCGACGCCCGACAACCTGCGACTGATCGGCGCGGGCGGGCCCGCCGCCACCGCCGGCGCCGCCCGGCCGGAGACGACGCCCGGCGGGACCGGCTCGCTCGCCACCACCGCCGACACCCCGGCCGCGTCGGCCACGCCGGTCGGGCCGGTGCTCGACGCCGAGTCCGCCGCCCTGGTCGCCGGGATGCGGCGCGGCCTGCTGGTCAGCGACTTCTGGTACACGCGGGTGCTGGACGCCAAGAGCATGGTCATCACCGGCCTGACCCGCAACGGGGTCTGGCTGGTGGAGGACGGCGTGCCCGTGCGGGCGGTGCGGGACTTCCGGTTCACCGAGTCGTACCCCCGGGCGTTGGGGCCGGGGGCGGTGCTCGGGATCGGCCACCGGCCGGTCCGGCAGCCCGACCGGGTCGACGGCACCTGGTGGGACGCCCCACCGCTGCGGCTGGCCGCCTGGAACTTCACCGGCGGGGCCTCCGGCTGACCCGGCCCGCCGCCGCGCCGCGAGGCGGGGAGCGGCGGGACCGTGCCCGCCCACGGCGGGGAGCGGCGGGACCGTGCCCGCCAACGGCGCCCGCCCGCCGAGTGGCGGGATCCACACCGGGGCGGTCCGCTGGTCGCGCCGGACAGTGAGGTTCTTAACATCGGACGTTGAAGGTGTGGCCCGGACTTTGCGCGAGCCCGGGCACACGGGACACTCGCTTGCGCGGACGGCCAGCGAAGATCGGCGTAACGTGTGGCACTTAGCTGCGCCGGTGTGTCCGGTGCGGCGTTGGTGTGCGCGCGACGTGGCAGCGGTAGAAGGTTCGCCGGTCCGCGTGCCGACCGGAACAAGATGCCGCCCGTGAGGGCCCCTCAGGGAGACGACTCGAATGACATCAACGGCAACGAAGCCGCGGGGAGCGCGAGCGCGCGCCGCCATAGCGGCGAAGACGTTGCGGACGGACCGCTGGTGGTTGGCTCCGCTGATCACCGTCGTCGGGCTCACCGCCTGGATCGCGTACGCGACGGTCCGGGTCTTCATGCACAAGTGGTACTGGGTCGAGGATTACCACTACCTGACCCCGTTCTACTCCCCCTGCGTCACCGAGCGGTGCGTCGAGGGGGCCTCGCACTTCGGGCGGTTCCTGCCCGACTGGTGGATCATTCCGGACGCGGCGCTGACCCTGCCGTTCCTGTTGCTGTTCCGGCTGACCTGCTACTACTACCGCAAGGCGTACTACCGGTCGTTCTGGCTGTCGCCGCCGGCCTGCGCGGTGCCGGACGGTCACCAGAGCTACTCCGGTGAGACCCGGTTCCCGCTGCTCGGCCAGAACCTGCACCGCTACTTCTTCTACGCCGCCGCGATCATCTCGCTGATCAACACCTGGGACGCGATCCTGGCCTTCCACTCGCCGCAGGGCTTCGGCTTCGGGCTGGGCAACATCGTCCTGCTGGTCAACGTGGTGATGCTCTGGGCGTACACGATCTCCTGCCACTCCTGCCGGCACATCATCGGCGGGCGGCTCAAGCACTTCTCCAAGCACCCCGTGCGGTACAAGGCCTGGACGGTCGTGTCCAAGCTCAACGTCCGGCACATGCAGCTCGCCTGGATCACCCTCGGCACCCTGGCGCTGACCGATTTCTACATCATGGCGGTCGCGGCCGGTTGGTTCGACGACCTGCGGTTCATCAACTAGAGGGCCTGACATGACCACCACGAATCGCATCGAACGACACCACTACGACGTCGTCGTGATCGGGGCCGGCGGCGCCGGCCTGCGTGCGGCGATCGAGGCCCGGCTCGCCGGCAAGAAGACCGCGATCATCTCCAAGTCGCTCTTCGGCAAGGCGCACACCGTGATGGCCGAGGGCGGCGCGGCGGCCGCCATGGGGAACGTGAACAGCCGGGACAACTGGCAGGTGCACTTCCGCGACACCATGCGCGGCGGCAAGTTCCTCAACAACTTCCGGATGGCCGAGCTGCACGCGAAGGAGTCGCCGCAGCGGATCTGGGAGCTGGAGACGTACGGGGCGCTCTTCGACCGTACGAAGGACGGGAAGATCTCCCAGCGCAACTTCGGCGGCCACGAGTACCCCCGGCTGGCGCACGTCGGCGACCGGACCGGCCTGGAGCTGATCCGCACCCTCCAGCAGAAGATCGTCTCCCTCCAGCAGGAGGACAAGGCGGAGTTCGGCTCGTACGACGCCCGGATCAAGGTCTTCGCCGAGACCACCATCACGGAGCTGCTGCTCGACGGCGACCGGGTCGCCGGGGCGTTCGGCTACTACCGGGAGTCCGGGGAGTTCATCCTCTTCGAGGCCCCGGCCGTGGTGCTGGCCACCGGCGGCGTCGGCCGGTCGTACAAGGTCACCTCGAACTCCTGGGAGTACACCGGGGACGGGCACGCCCTCGCGCTGCGCGCCGGGGCGACGCTGATCAACATGGAGTTCCTCCAGTTCCACCCGACCGGCATGGTCTGGCCGCCCTCGGTGAAGGGCATCCTGGTCACCGAGTCGGTGCGCGGCGACGGCGGCGTGCTGAAGAACTCCGACGGCAAGCGGTTCATGTTCGACTACGTCCCCGACGTCTTCCGCAAGCAGTACGCGGAGACCGAGGAGGAGGCGGACCGCTGGTACACCGACCCGGACAACAACCGGCGTCCGCCGGAGCTGCTGCCCCGCGACGAGGTGGCCCGCGCCATCAACAGCGAGGTCAAGGCCGGTCGGGGCACCCCCGCCGGCGGGGTGTACCTCGACATCGCCTCCCGGCGCTCGGCGGAGGAGATCCGCCGCCGGCTGCCCTCGATGTACCACCAGTTCAAGGAGCTGGCGGACGTCGACATCACCAAGGAGCCGATGGAGGTCGGGCCGACCTGCCACTACGTGATGGGTGGCGTGGAGGTCGACCCCGACTCGGGGGCGGCGTTCGGCACCGTGCGCGGGCTCTTCGCCGCCGGTGAGGTCTCCGGCGGCATGCACGGCTCCAACCGGCTCGGCGGCAACTCGCTGTCGGACCTGCTGGTCTTCGGCAAGCGGGCCGGCGGGCACGCGGCGTCGTACACCGATCAGTTGACCGCGCGCCCGAAGGTCGCCGTCGGCGCGGTCGAGGCCGCGGTGGAGACGGCGCTGGCGCCGTTGCAGCGCGACACCGGGGAGAGCCCGTACCAGCTCCAGCAGGACCTGCAGGTGGTCATGGGGGACCTGGTCGGCATCATCCGGCGCGAGGGCGAGCTGGCCGACGCGCTGGGCCGGCTGGCCGAGCTGCGCGAGCGGGTGGCGAAGGTCAGCGCGGTCGGCGGCCGCCGGTACAACCCGGGCTGGCACCTGGCGCTGGACCTGCGCAACATGCTGGTCGTCTCGGAGTGCACCGCGAAGGCGGCGCTGGAGCGGCAGGAGTCGCGCGGCGGGCACACCCGGGAGGACTTCCCGACCATGGACCCGAAGTGGCGGCAGGTGAACCTGGTCTGCTCGCTCGACGGCGACGCCGTGCGACTGACCCACAAGCCGCTGCCGAGCATGCGGCCGGAGCTGATCGGCCTGTTCGACCGCGCGGAACTGGCCAAGTACCTGACCGACGAGGAGCTCGCGGACTTCGACGCCCTCGCTGAGGAGGCGGGCAAGTAATGGGAACCAAGCGTCACTTCAGGGTCTGGCGCGGCGACGAGACCGGCGGCGACCTGCAGGACTACCAGGTCGAGGTCAACGAGGGCGAGGTCGTCCTCGACGCCATCCACCGGCTTCAGGCCACCGACGCGCCGGATCTGGCCTGCCGGTGGAACTGCAAGGCCGGCAAGTGCGGCTCCTGCTCGATGGAGATCAACGGGATGCCCAAGCTGGGCTGCATGACCCGGATGTCGACCTTCGAGGAGAACGAGACCGTCACGGTCACCCCGCTGCGCACCTTCCCGGTCATCCGGGACCTGGTCACCGACGTCTCGTTCAACTACGAGAAGGCGCGGGAGACCCCGGCGTTCGCGCCGCCGGCCGACCTGGCCCCGGGCGAGTACCGGATGCAGCAGGTGGACGTCGAGCGCTCGCAGGAGTTCCGCAAGTGCATCGAGTGCTTCCTGTGCCAGAACACCTGCCACGTGATCCGTGACCACGAGGAGAACGAGCAGGCCTTCGCCGGCCCCCGGTACTTCATCCGGGCCGCCGAGCTGGACATGCACCCGCTGGACACCAAGACCGACCGCAAGGAGTACGCACAGGCGGAGCAGGGCCTCGGCTTCTGCAACATCACCAAGTGCTGCACCGAGGTCTGCCCCGAGCACATCAAGATCACGGACAACGCGATCATCCCGATGAAGGAACGCGTCGTCGATCGCAGGTACGATCCCCTTGTGTGGCTCGGTAGCAAGATCTTCCGCAGGGGCCAGGTGCCCCAGACCAGCGTGGCCAGCGCCTCGCACCCCGGCGCCGTGCACGCCAGCGCGGCCAAGGGCGGGGTCCACTCGCACGCGGGTGGCTCGCACGACCCGCGCGCCGAGGCCCAGGCCCAGAGCGGTGTGAACTGGCACCGCGAGGTGCCGAGGCCGACCGTCCCCGCGACGGACACCAACGGCAAGCTCCCGCTGACGGAGCTGACCTTCGACCGGGCCGCCGCGCCGTCGCCGTTCGGCGACGACGTGACGTTCCCGCTCCCCCCGGAGCACCTGAACTTCGCCCACCCGGAGCAGGACGAGAAGCACTGAACCACCCGCGAAGGGGGTCGACGGCCACGGCCGCCGGCCCCCTTCGCGCTGCCCGGGGGCCGGCCCGCGTCATTCGCTGCCGGGGGGCCGGCCATCCTCTTCGCCGCCCGGGACCCGGCGCTCCTCGTCGCTGGTCGGGGCGGACGGGGGCAGGAGCAGGGGGCGTAGGGCGGAGACGATGGGGGCGTCGGCGGGCAGCCAGGTGACCGAGTCGAGCTCGGCGGCGGAGAGCCAGCGCAGGGCGGAGTGTTCCAACGCCTGCGGCCGGTCGCCGTGCAGCAGGCGGACGGCGTACACCTTGAGCACGGAGCGGCCGTGGGCCATCCGCACGTTGCGGCCGACCCGGTCGCCGACCTCCACGCGGACGGCCAGTTCCTCGGCGCACTCCCGGGCCAGCGCGGCCGTCTCGCTCTCCCCCGGCTCCACCTTGCCGCCCGGGAACTCCCACATGCCGGCGACCTCGGGCGGGGCGGACCGGGCGCAGGCGAGAACCCGCCCGCCCTCGATGATCGCCGCGCCGACGATCACCTTGGCGGCGCGTCGATCGCCGTGTCCGTTTTCGATAGCCCGTTCGGTCCGCACGACCATCCAGAGTGCCAGATCCGTCGGCGGTTTGGGTACCGTAGCTGTCCGCTAGGGCAATAGAAGTGGTAAGTGTGGGCGTGGACACACCCACAGCCGGAGGACAGACTTGAGGGCACCGGCGAGACACGGGACGGCGACGATTTGGCCACAGGCCGGCAACGACGCCTGGGAGGTGCGGTGATGCGGGTGCTGTTCAGGTCGCGGGCGAAGGACGACTACCTGAGCGACGCGTTGACCCTGCTCACCGGGTGGACCCGGGAGGGCGAGGAGATCCGCCGCACGCTGGTGATCGACGACACCCAGCACGCCGCCCTCACCGAACGGGTCAAGGTGGTGGCCGACGCCCTGCACCTACGCCCCGAGATCAACCGCCGCGACGACCGGACCCTGATCCGGGTCGGGCACGGCGACGGCGCGCCGCTGGGCGAGGGCGAGGTCCTGCTGGCCGCCCGCATCGAGGACGCCTACCGGGCCGTCACCAGCGCCTGAGATCTTCCTGAGAGATTTTTGTTTTCCCGAATGGCACGCGGGTAGGGATTTCGGTGCGGGAGGCACTAATGCTCCCGTAGAGGATGAACCCTTACGAAACCCCCATTCGGAGCTGACATGACCACGCCGAGCACCGCCACCCACCCGACCGACCACGTCGACCACCGTCCGGGCCACGACGTGCACCACGCCCCCCGACACGGCGACGAGACCAAGCCCTCGTGGAAGACCAGCGAGCTGGCCATCTACGTGCTCGCCGTCATCGGCGTCCTGATCGCCTCGGCCACCGTCGGCGACGGCGCGGCCGAGAACGGTACGGACTACTTCGCCGCCGACAAGGCCTGGTGGTACATCACCCTGCTGACCATCGGTTACCTGATCAGCCGGGGGCTGGCCAAGTCCGGCAGCCACACCCGCGACAGCGACCCGCGCACCAAGCGGTAGGCGCGCCGGCGTCCCCGAGCCCCGCCTACGCGTCGTCGACGCCCGGCGGGGCTCCGTGCGTCCGTGGCTACCATCCGCAGGCGCATGACGGCGAATTCCTCGACCCCCTGCCGATACCCGTGTACGACGCGACGGACGGACGACGGACGGGACGTTGGCGCGACCGACCTACCGTGGGATGCATGGCCAACGCGACTTATGACCGCAAGGAGCAGTTCCAGCAGATCCAGAGCGGGCTGCTCGACCGGGAACAGATCATCGCCGTCTACGACGCCGTGGGCACCGGCACCGGGTTCATCGGCCTGACCGACCGGCGGGTGATCATCCAGGACCGGTCCTTCGTCGGGAAGCGGTTCGCGATCACCAGCATCCCGTACTCGAAGATCACCAGCGTGAGCGTGGTGAGCAACAAGTCGTGGGGCGGGGAGTTCTTCTCCACCGGGTCGATCGCCATCCACGTCGGCACCCACACGTACGAGGTCGAGTTCCGAGGCGCGCAGAAGAGCCACCACGTGCACAACGTGATCCTGCACTACATCTCCTCCTGACCATCCCGTCGACGGGTGCGTCTGTTGTTGCCGGGGCAGCACCAAACGCACCCGTCGGTCGCCCCTGGGATACTTGGCCGCATGCGGCGTCGACTCTCCACCTTGCTCACCCGGCTGCCTACCGCCGGGGGTCGGCGGGCGCGCTGGCTGCGCCGGGCCGTCGTCGCGGCCGTGGTCGGCGCGGTGCTGCTCACGGGCGCCACCGTGGCGAGCGTGTCCTGGATCCGCGGGACGGCCGACGGGCATCTCTACGCCGAGGCGGAGGTCCCCGAGGCCCCGGTCGCGCTGGTGCTGGGCACCAAGGTCCACCCGGACGGGACGCCGTCGCCGTTCCTCACCGCCCGCCTGGAGATCGCCCGCCGGCTGCTCGCCGCCGGCCGGGTGCGGGCGATCCTGCTCTCCGGCGACAACATGAACCCCGGCTACGACGAGCCGACCGCGATGCGGCGCTGGCTGCTCGACCAGGGGGTGCCGGCGGAGCAGATCGTGCTCGACTACGCCGGCTTCGACACGTACGACTCGTGCGCCCGCGCGAAGCGGATCTTCGGGGTGGAGCGGGCCACGGTGGTCACCCAGTCCTTCCACCTGCCCCGCGCCGTGGCGGTCTGCCGGCGGCTCGGCATCGACGCCGCCGGGGTCGGCGACGAGACCGCCCGCCGGTACGAGCGGACGTGGCAGGTCAGCTCCACCCGCGAGTACGGCGCGTGCGTGAAGGCGGCGGTCGACGTGCTCTCCGGCCGCGACCCGGCCCACCTCGGCCCCCGGGAGACCGGCGTGCAGGACGTGCTGAGCCGCGCCTGACCCCGGTCCTCGGGGCCCTCTCGCTCAGTCGGAGCCGGGTCGGCCGGGCGGCAGCAGCGCGTCGAGCCAGCTCAGCATCGCCGCCTCGTACTGCGGGCTGATGTCGTCAAGGGTCTCGCCTTGGTCCAAGGTCGGGTAGTGGTCGCAGCCGTCGAGCCGGCAGACGGTGGGCGCGACGGCCGCCCCGGCGGTGGCCCGCCGCCAGGCGGTGACGCTGTCGTCGATCGGGACCCACCCGTCGGTCGCCCCGTAGAAGAGCAACGTCGGGCAGCTCACCCGGGCGAAGACGGGCACCGGGTCGAAGTCCATGTCCCGCCAGGTGCCCGGCCGGTCGGGCAGCTCACGCGGCACGTACGCCAGGGGGAACCACGGGCGCTCGGCGGCCCGGTCGACGACCGCCTGGGCCCGGGGCCGGTCGAGCTCACCCCGCTGGTACGCCTCCATCGTCGCCCGCAGCCGACCCAGCTCGGCCACCTCGGCGTCGCCGTACCCGTGCCCGCGCAGCTGCTCGGCGGTGCCGTAGCGCATCTGGGCCGCCGGGCTGACCCCGCTGCTGGAGACGAGCACGAGGAAATCGACCAGGTCGGGGCGGAGCGCGGCGGTCAGCGGGGCCGCCCACGCGCCCTGACTGAGCCCCCACAGCCCGCTCGGCACGTCGCCGACGTGCCGGCGCAGGGCCCCGAGGGCCACCGCCGCGTCGGCCGCCTGGTCGGTCAGGGGGACGTCGCGGCCGGCCAGCCGGGGTCGGCGGTCGAAGCGCAGCACCGCGATCCCCGCGCCGGGCAGCAGCCGGGCCAGGTGCTCGTAGCAGAAGTACGACCGGTGCCCGGCCTCGGCCGCGTGCAGCACCACGATCCCGCCCCGGACCGGCCCGACGGGCAGGTCGACGGTCGCCGGCAGCCGCCCGCCGCCGCTTTCGAGAGCGACCTCCACGCCGCCACCTCCCTGGGTAAGTCGGGCGTGACCTTGGACGTTACCGATGCCCGGGAACTCGCTTGGTCGGGTGGGTCAGGAGACGTCGCTGAAGCGGCGCAGGGTCCAGCGGGGCGGGGGCCAGCCCGTCGGGTCGCCGTCGGTGGTCCACTCGGTGACCGAGGCGAGGGCCACCTCCATGTCGAACCCCCGGAAGATCGGCTGGGAGGCGAGCGCGTGGAAGGAGCCTTCGACCGTCTCGGTGTGACCGACCAGCACGACGTTGCCGCCCCGGTGCCGGTGGGCGATGTCCATGATCGCGCGGCTGACCCGTACCACCAGCTCCGCCCAGGTCTCGTTGCCCTCCTCGAACGGCCGGAACACCCCGCCGCCCTCAGTCGCGTGACCGTTCTGGAACTGGGACATCGGCAGCCCGTCCGCGTACGGCGGGGTGTGCCAGGCGCAGAGCCCGCAGTCCGCCACCGGGCTGACGCCCAGCGCCGAGGCGATGGGCCAGGCGGTCTCGACCGCGCGGCGCAGCACGGAGGAGTAGACGGCCACCGGGCCGGCGACCGCGAGATCGTCGGCGAGTCGCTTGGCCAGCCGGTCTGCCTGCTGATGGCCCGTTTCGGTCAGGCCCCGGCAGCCGTGCGGGCCACCGACGACCCCCTCGACCTGGTGCACCGACTCACCATGCCGAACGAAGAGCAGCCGAGTTCGCATCACGTCATCATGCAGCGCATTGGCTGACCTGTCGATCAAGGATCACCCATGGAGTCCATTCGGACCTCGGGGGCGGCCTTGGAAAGCCGCTCGCTCCGGCCAACCCGCCCTTACGCCATCCCAAACAGGACGTATGTCCTATTCGCGGAAATTACCGTAGGCGACCCTGAGACAACGGAGCGAGTTTCATTCTTCAGCCGTCTCGGGCGTCGATCGGCGGCGTCTGCGCTGCGCCCAACGGGCTTGTCGCTCGGCATACGCGCGCCGTGCATCTGCCAGGCTGACCGGCCGGGCGGCGTAGGCACGCCGCGCATCCGTCAGACTGAGCGAACCGTTGGGGCCGCCCCGCACCGTGTCAGCGTCTTCGTCGTCCTGCCCGTCGTCCTCCCAATAGCAGGCGAAGCAGATCTCGAACTGACCTCGCCCATCGAGCGTCGGGTGCCGGCAGCAGGGACACGCGTACGGTCCGCCACCCGCTTTGGCCACTACAGATCGATGGTTCAACGCCTCCATGTACTGCTCAAACCATTTGGCGCGGCGCGCGAGATCTTCTGCCGACGGCTTTTCCTGCTTACCGGCAGGTTCGTCCATCCGCCGTGCCTCTCGTCGTCGCTCCAGTTAAGTGTCGAGCGCACACAGATTGCCCTGCCGCAGGGCGGCGGTGCTACCGCTTTCGCCCCGACGCCGCAAAGCACGTGGATGGCGCCGACCTGATGACGCCCCCGAATGTGCCCCGAGCGAGGGCACATTCGAGTGAGCTGTGAAAACGGGGTCGGATTCAGACGTTGAACCTGAACTCCACGACGTCGCCGTCCTGCATGACGTAGTCCTTGCCCTCGATGCGGACCTTGCCCGCCGCCTTCGCCGCCGCCATCGACCCGGCCGCGACCAGGTCGTCGAAGGAGACCACCTCGGCCTTGATGAAGCCGCGCTGGAAGTCCGAGTGGATGACCCCCGCGGCCTCCGGGGCGGTCGCGCCCACCGGGACCGTCCAGGCCCGCGACTCCTTCGGCCCCGCCGTCAGGTACGTCTGGAGCCCGAGCGTGCGGAAGCCGATCCGGATGAGCTGGTTCAGGCCGGGCTCGTTCTGCCCGATCGACTCCAGCAGCTCGCGGGCCTCCTCCTCGGGCAGGTCCACCAGCTCCGACTCGATCTTCGCATCCATGAAGACGGCCTCGGCCGGGGCGACCAGGGCGCGCAGCTCGTCGAGGAACGCGGCGTTGGCCAGCTCGGCCTCGTCGACGTTGAAGACGTACAGGAAGGGCTTCATGGTGAGCAGGTGCAGCTCGCGCAGGTGCTCCACCTCGATCTTGGCGGCGGCGGCCCCCGAGTAGAGCGTGGTGCCGCCGTCGAGGACCTCGATGGCCTGCTTCGCGGCGGTCACGGCGGCGGCCCGGTCCTTGCGGAGCTTGGCCTCCTTCTCCAGCCGGGGCAGCGCCTTGTCCAGGGTCTGCAGGTCGGCCAGGATCAGCTCGGTGTTGATCGTCTCGATGTCGTCGGCCGGCGAGATCTTGCCGTCGACGTGCACCACGTTCGGGTCGGAGAAGGCCCGCACGACCTGGCAGATCGCCGCCGCGTCCCGGATGTTGGCGAGGAACGCGTTGCCCCGGCCCTGCCCCTTCGAGGCGCCCCGGACCAGGCCGGCGATGTCGACGAACGACACCGGGGCCGGCAGCACCTTCTGCGAGGAGAAGATCTCGGCCAGCTTGTGCAGCCGGTCGTCCGGCAGCCCGACCACGCCGACGTTGGGCTCGATCGTGGCGAACGGGTAGTTCGCCGCGAGCACGTCGTTCTTGGTCAACGCGTTGAACAGGGTGCTCTTGCCGACGTTGGGCAGGCCGACGATGCCGATGGTGAGACTCACGACCAGCCAGCCTACGCCGGTCACCGCCAGCGCCGGGCAGGCGACCCCTCCACAAGCCGTCAGGCGGGCCAGGCGGTGAGCAGCCGGGGCTCGATCCGGGTCTCCCGTACGCCGCCGTCGGCCTGCCGGCCGACCTCGTACGCGGCGACGCCCTCGCGGTCGGCGACCGCCTCGACCAGCCGGGTGCCCCGGTAGACCAGCCCCACCCCGTCGTCGGTGCAGTGGCTGGTCGGCAGCGTGCCGTCGGCGACCAGCCCGTGCATCAGCGGTCGCCGCTGGTCCTCGCTGTCGTAGTGCACCCCGTTGCCGTACGGCAGCCAGCCCAGGCCGTCGGTGAAGCCGCGCAGCCGGGGGCCGAAGCTGTCGGTCGCGCCGCCGAGGTGCCAGCAGATCGAGCCGGCGGAGACCCCGGCGAGCACCACCCCGGCCTGCCAGCACTCGTGCAGGATCTCGTCGAGGCCGTGCACCCGCCACACCGCGCAGAGGTTGGCCACACTGCCGCCGCCGACCCAGATCACGTCCTGGGCGAGCAGGTGGGCGCGGACGTCGTCGACGTTCGGCATCGGGAAGAGCGCCAGGTGCGACGCCCGGAACCGGGTGCCGGCGAACGCCCCGTAGACGGCGCTGATCGAGGCCGCCGGGTCGCCGACGGCCTGGCCGAGGTAGCAGAGCCGGGGCGCGGGGCCGGCCTGGGCCAGCTCGGCGGCCAGCTCGAAGACCGGGCCGGGGCGCAGGTCGGTCGGGCCGCGACGGCGGCTGACGAAACCCATGCTGGTGGCGATGATGGTCGGCTCGCTGGCGGGCACGGCGGTCCTCTCCTGGGCGTTCCTCCTGCGGTCGGTGCGGGAGCCGCCGCCCCGGGCCCGAGGCCCCGAGCCCGCCGGCCGTCGCCGCACCGAAGAACTCATCCTGCCAGCAGCCGAGCCTCTCCGGTGCCCGGCCCGACCGCCGCCCGCCCGGGAGCCGCCGGCTCCCGCCCAAGGGTCGCCTCCCGCCCGAGGCCGGCGCTCGGGTCCCGCCCGGCGGAGCCGGAGCGCTCCCCCGCCGGCAGCGCCCGTTCGGTGATCCCCGACAGCTCGTGGGTGACGAACTCCCGGCGGGCCGTCGGCGGCAGCTCACGGGCCGCCGCCGCCGGCAGCGCGAACCGGTACGCGGCGGACGGGCCCGCCGCCTCGGACTCGCCGAGCATCCAGCGCACCTCGTCGACCGTCCAGCCCAGGCCGCAGCGACCCGCGACCTCCCGGACCAGGCGCAGCCCCACCCGGGTGTCGTCGTCGTAGAAGCGCATGCACCAGTGGTGCGCCCACATGCCGAGGGCGCGCAGGCCGGCGGCGTCGAGCGAGGCGGCGAGCCGGCCGCACGCCGTGTCCCGGAACGCCCGCCCCGGGTCGTCAGCCCGGTCCCGCTCCATCGCCCCGTACGCCGCCGGGGCGACCGCCCGCATCCGGTCGTAGAAGCCCTGGGCGACCCCACGGTCGACCCGCGCCCGCCCCGATCGCATCAGCGGACACCTCGCCCGGCCACGCTCGCCATCGCCCGCACCCTTCTTGAGTTGGTGGCGGGACGGTACCGGCCCCTACCGACACTTTCTCCGCTCGTGGGGCCGGCCGGCCTTTCCGGGCTGTTCGCGGCGTTCCCTTCCGAACCCCCGGCCGGGTCCAAGTCACCCCCACGGCCAGGCCGATCCACTCCCACGGCCAGGTCCGATTTCCGCGCGCCGCGGGGCCGGGCGGCGGGGCAGTATCGGTGCCGTGGAGTTGGACTTCGAGCACTGCTACCGGGCCGTGGACAGTCGTGACCAGCGGTTCGACGGCTGGTTCTACACCGGCGTCACGTCGACCGGGATCTACTGCCGGCCGTCCTGCCCCGCGACGACGCCGAAGCGGCACAACGTCCGGTTCTTCCCGTCCGCCGCCGCCGCGCAGGGGGCCGGGCTGCGCGCCTGCCGCCGCTGCCGCCCGGAGGTCGCGCCGGGCTCGCCCCAGTGGGACGTCCGGGCGGACGTGGTGGGTCGGGCCATGCGGCTGATCGCCGACGGCGTCGTCGACCGGCACGGCGTGCCGGGGCTCGCCGCCCGGCTCGGCTACACCGAGCGTCACCTGCACCGGATGCTCCGCGACGAGCTGGGTGCCGGGCCGCTGGCGCTGGCTCGGGCGCAGCGCGCGCAGACGGCCCGAATCCTGATCGAGACGACCGGACTCGGGATGGCCGAGATCGCCTTCGCGGCCGGCTTCGGCAGCGTCCGGCAGTTCAACGACACGATCCGCGAGGTGTACGCCGCAGCCCCGTCCGAGCTACGTAACTCCCCCGGTCGGCGGCCGGTCGACGGCGGGGCGGGCACCATCGGCCTGCGGTTGGCGTACCGGCCGCCGTTGCACGCGGCGGCGCTGCTGGACTTCCTCGCGCTGCGGGCGCTGCCCGGGGTGGAGGAGGTGCGCGACGGGACGTATCGCCGGGGGTTGCGGCTGCCGCACGGCCCGGCGGAGGTGGCGCTGACGCCGGTCGCCGGGCACGTGGCGGCGACGCTGCGCCTGGCCGACCTGCGCGACCTGGCCCCGGCGGTGGCCCGCTGCCGCCGGCTGCTCGACCTCGACGCCGACCCGACCGCCGTCGACGGCACCCTAGCCGCCGACCCCGCCCTGGCCGCGCGGGTCGCGGCGGAGCCCGGGGTACGTCTCCCGCGCGCCGTCGACGGTGTCGAGATGCTGCTCCGGGCGATCGTCGGGCAGCAGGTCTCGCTGGCCTCAGCCCGCACCACTATCGCCCGTCTCCTCGCCTCGACCGCCACCGCTGTCGATCATGAGGATGGCGGCCACGCCACCGGCGCGACGCGGCGCCAACTTCATGATCACGGTGGCTTGCTGCGGGGGTTCGTCAGCGCGGAGGAGTTGTTGGCGGCCGGCGACGACGCGTTCCGGATGCCGGTGGCCCGGCGGGAGACGATCCGGGCGGTGGCGCGGGGCGTCGCCGAGGGCAACCTCGACCTCGACCCGGGTGGCGACCGGGAGGAGACCGTGCGGCGGCTGCTCGCGGTGCCCGGGATCGGCGCGTGGACGGCCGGGTACGTGGCGATGCGCGCCCTCGGCGACCCCGACGTCTTCCTCCCCACCGACCTGGCCGTCCGGCGGGGCGCCGCCGCCCTCGGCCTCCCCACCGACCCGACGGCCCTCGACGCGTACGCGAGACGCTGGCGTCCCTGGCGCTCGTATGCCGTGATCAGACTATGGAGAGCAGCATGAACGTCACCCTCGACTGCGTGGTCGTCGACACCCCCGCCGGCCCGCTGAGCATCCTGGCCGGCCCCTCCGGCGCGGTCCGGGCAGCCGGCTTCACCGCCGCCCCGCAGACGCTGCTGCCGTTGGTGCACCCGGGGCTGCACGGCCCGCTGCGGCGGCGGGGCGACCTCGGCCCGGTCACCGCAGCGGTCGCGGCGTACCTCGGCGGCGAGTTGACCGCGATCGACGCGGTGCCGGTGGAGCAGCACACGGGCGGGGTCTTCCTGGCGCACGCGTGGCAGGTGCTGCGCGCGGTGCGGCCGGGCCGGCCGGTGACCTACACCGCGTACGCTGGGCTGGCCGGTCGACCGGCGGCGGTCCGCGCCGCGGCGGCGGCCTGCGCCCGCAACGCCGCCGCCCTCTTCGTGCCGTGCCACCGGGTGCTGCGCACCGACGGGAGCCTCGGCGGGTACCGCTGGGGGCTGGACGTCAAGCGGTGGCTGCTCGCCCACGAGGCGGGTGCGGGAGGGACCCGCACCGGCAGCGGCACCGGCAGCGGCAGCGGCAGCGGCAGCGGCGTAGGAGACCACGCCGGGAACGGGCCGCAGGCCGCACTGCTCTCCCCGCCGTCCTGAGCTTGCCGACGGGGTGCCCGTCAGGGCCGGCGCAGGGGCACGCTCTCCGCGCGTAGGTCCTGGCGGAGCCGGTCCACCGCGCGGCCGAAGCCGAAGAACGCCGCCAGCAGCAGGGCGGCCATCCCGGCGAAGACCGGGACGGTGAACGCCGGGCCCTGGTAGGGGCCGTCGAACTGGGACCGCGTCACGACCGACGCGAGGATCTGGGCGGAGAGCATCCACGCGGCGGGCCCCAACACCAGCAGCGCGACCCGCCCGCCGATGTCCGGCCGGGCGATCGACGGCCCGGAGGGTGCCGCGACGCCGGGACCGGGAGCGGCCGGGGCGACAGCATCGGCGGCAGCCGAGGCCACATCGGAAGCGGTCGGGGCGGGACCGGGAGCGGTCGGGGCGGAGGTCGGGACGGCGTCCGATGCGGTGCCGATCGACGCGGTGGCGGCGAAGGCCGTGCCGAAGCCGAACGCCAGGCCCAGGCCGAGGACCGTCAGCAGGGGCATGACGATGTCCACCGAGGGCAGCTCGGCGCGCACCACCGGGGCCGACATCGGCAGCGCCACGGCGGCCACCAGCAGGCCGAGCGCGTCCCACGGCAGCAGCCGGGGCGCGTGCCGGGCCAGCATCGCGCCGACCGCGACCGCCGCGACGCCGACCGCCGTGATCAGGCACGCCCGCCCCGGCGCGGCGCTGAAGCTCAGCCGGACCCCGTAGAGGGAGATCGGGCCGGCGGCGACGCAGAGCACCACCCACCGCGCCCCGACCGCCCGGCCGAGACGGTACGCGTACCCGAGCAGGACCAGCCCGACGACGACGGCGAGCACGACGGCGGAGAAGTACTGGAACCCCTGGACGGCCTGCTCCCGGCGCGGCCCGGCCAGCCCGTCGGGGCTGAGCCGGAACTGCTGCACGACCCACCAGCGGACGGTCAGCCCGACCAGGGCGAGCGTCGCGGCGACGCCGACGACCAGCAGCGGCCCCGGACGGAACCGGCCGGCGAACGCGGGCCCCGTCACGCGGGCCCGCCGCCAAGCGACCGCCATGGCACCGACGGTGAGCAGGACGGGGAGCCAGAGCTGCACCTCCGGCCGGGGGCCGTGGGACTCGGTGCCGGGCAGCAGGAGCACCGCCAGCGCGGTGCTCACCGGGTGCAGTACCAGGCCCCCGGCCAGCCCGGCGGCGACCAACCGACGGCCCGGCCGCGACGCCTGCCCGACGGCCAGCAGGGCACCGCCCAGCGCCAGCCCCGTGCCCGCCACCCCGACGAGGGCGGCCAGCAGCAGCCCCGGCGCGGGCGACGAGGTGGGCAGCAGGTGCGCGCCGCCCGCGACCGCAAGGTCGGTCAGGAAGGTCAGCAGCAGGCCGCCGAGGGCGACCGGCCAGCCGGGCAGCCTGGGCAGCAGCGCCGGCAGGGTCACCGCCACGGCCACCGCCAGGCAGGCCAACACGGCCGGGCGCAGCGGCTGGCCGCCCCGGACGAGGTCGACGAAGCCGGACTGGGCGGCCAGCGGCACGCCTCGCCCCGCGAAGACCACCCCCACCGCGAGCGCCGCCGCCGCGTCGACCAGCATCGTCGGATCGCGCCCGATCGCGCGCACCCCCGTCGCCTCGCCCATGGATGGCCTCCCCCGCGTCCCCGGACGCAGCGATGGTGACACGGGCCCACTCCCGGCCGCTGTCCCGTTCACGCCAGACGAACGAAACAGACCATCCCGAGGCGGGTGGCACGACGGGCGAAACGATGGATCTCGGTAGCAGCCGGCCCCGCCAGGGGCCGAGATCGACCAAGATCTACCCGAGGGCTCGGGTCCGACCGGTGGCCGGCGGATCCGGGGGGCCGGTCGGCCGGTCGACCGCTACGCTCCGGGGAGGCCCCGCCCCGCCGCGCGCCGCCGCCTGACCGGTCCCGAGTCCCTTCGCGACGGTAAGGGGGCGGTGCTCTCGACCGATCGCCGGTCGGCTGAGAAACTGTGGGCCGGCCAGTAGTGGGGGGTGCGATGAGCAACGGGTGGGTGCTGCCCGACGAGGTGCTTCGGGACGCGCCGGCGTACACGCCGCGACCCGGGGAACTGGCCGATCTGGAGTTGTTGCTGATCGGGGCGTACGCCCCGCTCACCGGCTTCATGACCCGCGCGGACCTGGCCTCGGTCAGCCGGCGTGGCCGGCTCGCCGACGGCTCGTCGTGGCAGGTCCCGGTGGCGTTGCAGGTGCCGACGTCACTCGTCGCCGGCCTGAACCTGGCCGATCCGCTGCGCCGGACGCTGGTGCTGACCGACGGCGAGGGGGCCCCGGTCGCGTCGCTGGAGGTCGCCGACGCCTGGCCGGCCCGCGAGGGCGTCGCCGGGGTCGGTGGGACGGTGCGTCGCCTCGGCGACGGCGGTCACGGGCCGTTCCAGCGGCTGCGCCGCGACCCGGCGGAGATCCGGGCGCTGCTGCCCCAGGGGCGGGTGCTCGGCGTCTTCGCCGATCGGCCCCTGCACCGGCCGCAACTGGCCCAGATCGCCCACGCCTCGCGCACCCTGGGCTCGCACCTGCTGATCATGATTCCGGTCGGCGAGGGCACGACCCGGGGGCTGCCCTCCGAGGCGCTGGTCCGCGCGGTCTTCGCCGCCCGGGACCGGATGCCCCCGGCGACCCTGGTCGCGGTGCCGGTGGCCCGCCGCCGCGACGAGATCAGCGACGCCCTGCTCCAGGCCCGGGTGGCCGCCGCGTACGGGGTGACCCACCTGCTCTCCACCAGCGAGATGCTCTCCGGCGCGGGCCTGCGGGTGCTGGTGCCCCGGGAGCTGGCCTACGACAGTCGCGACGGGCAGTGGCGCTGGCGGGAGGACATCCCGCCGCGCAACCGGCGGCTGGCGTTGAGCCAGGCGGAGATCGACGACCTGCTCGACCGGGGTTTCCCACTGCCGGAGTGGCACACCCCGCCGGCCGTGGCCAAGGAGCTGACCCGGGCCCGGCCGGCCCGGCGGCACCGTGGGCTGGTGGTCTTCCTGACCGGCCTCTCCGGCTCCGGCAAGTCGACCATCGCCCGTGGCCTGTCCGACCTGCTGCGCGAGCAGGGCGACCGGACGGTCACCCTGCTCGACGGCGACGTGGTGCGCCGCGAGCTCTCGGCGGGGCTGACCTTCAGCAAGGCCGACCGCGACGTCAACGTCCGGCGGATCGGCTGGGTCGCCGCCGAGATCGCCCGGCACCGGGGGGTCGGCATCTGCTGCCCGATCGCCCCGTACGCGCAGGCCCGCGCCGCCGCGCGGGAGATGGCGCAGGCGGCCGGCGCGGGTTTCGTGCTGGTGCACGTGGCGACCCCGATCGAGGTCTGCGAGCAGCGCGACCGCAAGGGCCTCTACGCCCGCGCCCGCGCCGGTTTGCTCACCGGGATGACCGGCGTCGACGACCCGTACGAGGTGCCCACCGACGCCGACGTGGTCGTCGACACCAGCGGGCTGTCGATCGACGAGGCGGTGGACGCGGTGATGCACCACCTGACCGAGACCGGGTGGGTGGAGCCCCGACTCCAGTCGACCTGACCCCCGGCCGGTTGACAGCGGGCGTTGCCCGGGTACCCGGGGTGCTCGGGCCGGCCGTGGTGGGCCCGGGCGAGACCACGCGCGCGTCGGGGCCCGGACGGGCGTCGAGCGCGCCGAGGAGAGGCGACGGCGCAGTGAAGCGTACGACGATCGAGCTGGCCGACGGCCGGGAGCTGATCTACTTCGACGAGCGGGACGACGCGGTCCGTGACCAGCCGGACCGGCGGGAGCTGCCGCCGCCCCCGCCCGCGTCCCAGCTCCGGTACGACCCGCTGACCGACGAGTGGGTGGCGGTCGCCGTGCACCGGCAGACCCGCACCTTCCTGCCCCCGGCCGACCAGTGCCCGCTCTGCCCCTCCCGCGACGGCCGGCTCAGCGAGATCCCCGCCCCGGCCTACGACGTGGCCGTCTTCGAGAACCGCTTCCCGTCGCTGAGCCAGCGCATCGCCGAGGAGCCGGGCCAGATCACCCCGTTCACCCCGGTCCGGCCCGGTCAGGGCCGCTGTGAGGTGGTCTGCTTCACCGACGATCACGACGCCTGGTTCGGCACCCTGCCGCCGAGCCGGGTGCGTACCGTGCTGGACGCCCTCGCCGACCGGACGGCGGCGCTGGCCGAGCTGCCCGGGGTGGAGCAGGTGTTCTGCTTCGAGAACCGGGGCGTGGAGATCGGGGTCACGCTGCACCACCCGCACGGGCAGATCTACGCGTACCCGTTCGTCACCCCGCGCACCCGGTCGATGCTCGGCGCGGCCCGCCGGCACGCCGAGCGCACCGGCGGCGACAACCTCTACGCCGACGTGCTGGCCGCCGAGCGGGCCGCCGGCACGCGCGTGGTGGCCAGCAACGAGCACTGGACGGCGTACGTGCCGGCGGCGGCCCGCTGGCCGTTCGAGGTGCATGTCGCCCCGCACCGGCCGGTGCTCGACATCCCGGCGCTCAGCGACGCCGAGCGGGACGCCTTCGGCCCGCTCTACCTGGACGTGCTGCGCCGCTTCGACGGCCTCTTCGACGCCCCGATGCCCTACATCGCGGCCTGGCACCAGGCCCCGGTGCGCATCGACCGGGAGCTGGGGCACCTGCACCTGCAGCTGTTCAGCATCCGGCGGGCGGCGGACAAGCTGAAGTACCTGGCGGGGTCGGAGTCCGGCATGGGGGTCTTCATCAACGACATCGCCCCGGAGCGCGCCGCCGAGCTCCTGCGCGCCGCCTGAGCCCCGCCCCCGCCGGGCCTGAGCCCGCGGCGCCGGCGGGCGACGCGCAGGCGCGCAAACAGGGCGCGGGGGGCCCGGTCACGGGCCCCCCGCAGGGAAGGGACGGGCTGGCTGTGTGCGACAGCCGGGAGGGCCGGCCGATCGGCACTCGCGTGGCGAGGCGACCGGCGGCGGCCTTCCTGGACGCGGCTGGCACCACGTCCACTCAGCTCAACGAGGCAGGCGGGCCCCCGGTGACGCGGGCCGCCGCGCGCTCGCGGGTGGCTCAGGCCAGCCGGCGGGCCAGGTTCTCGTCCAGGGCGTTCATGAACTCGTCGGTGGTCAGCCACGGGGCGTCGCGCGAGATGAGCAGCGCGAGGTCCTTGGTCATCTGGCCACCCTCGACGGTGTCGACGATGACCTGCTCCAGGGTGTCGGCGAACTCGGTGACCGCCGGGGTGCCGTCCAGCTTGCCCCGGTGGGCCAGGCCCCGGGTCCAGGCGTAGATCGAGGCGATCGGGTTGGTCGAGGTCTTCTCGCCCTTCTGGTACTGCCGGTAGTGCCGGGTGACGGTGCCGTGGGCGGCCTCCGCCTCGACGGTGCGACCGTCCGGGGTCATCAGCACCGAGGTCATCAGGCCCAGCGAGCCGAAGCCCTGGGCGACGGTGTCGGACTGCACGTCACCGTCGTAGTTCTTGCAGGCCCAGACGAAGCCGCCCTCCCACTTCAGCGCGGCGGCGACCATGTCGTCGATGAGCCGGTGCTCGTAGGTGATGCCGGCGGCGGCGAACTCGGCCTTGAACTCGTTCTCGAAGACCTCGGCGAAGAGGTCCTTGAACCGGCCGTCGTAGGCCTTGAGGATGGTGTTCTTGGTCGACAGGTAGACCGGGTAGCCGCGGTCCAGGCCGTAGCGCAGGGAGGCGCGGGCGAAGTCCCGGATCGAGTCGTCGAAGTTGTACATGCCCATGGCGACGCCGCCGCCGGGGAAGTTCGCGACCTCCATCTCGACCGGGGCGGAGCCGTCGGCCGGGGTGTAGGTGATGGTCACCGTGCCCGGGCCGGGGACCACGAAGTCGGTGGCCTTGTACTGGTCGCCGTGGGCGTGCCGGCCGATGATGATGGGCTTGGTCCAGCCCGGCACCAGGCGCGGCACGTTCGACATGATGATCGGCTCACGGAAGACCACGCCGCCGAGGATGTTGCGGATGGTGCCGTTCGGCGACCGCCACATCTTCTTCAGGCCGAACTCCTCCACCCGCGCCTCGTCCGGGGTGATGGTGGCGCACTTGACGCCGACGCCGTGCTGCTTGATGGCGTTGGCGGCGTCCACGGTGACCTGGTCGTCGGTGGCGTCCCGGTGCTCGATCGAGAGGTCGTAGTAGTGCAGGTCGACGTCGAGGTAGGGCAGGATCAGCTGCTCCCGGATCTGCTTCCAGATGATCCGGGTCATCTCGTCGCCGTCGAGCTCCACGACCGGGTTGTTTACCTTGATCTTCGCCATCGACCGGCGCTCCTCTCGGGGGACACGTGCTATAGCAGTACGAGCGTACTGGAAACCGGCCGGTAACTCTCGGCCGGCCTGGCGTCCGCCGGGAAAACGGGACGCACGGCACAGCCGACGCCCCACCCACGCCGACGATGCCGGCACGCCGCGCAACCGGTCTATCACGCGCGCCGCGCCGCCCGCCGGGTAGGGGCCGGCCCCGTCGCCGGGTAGGGGCCGGCGAGGGACCGGCCGCAGCGCCGCGACCGCGCCCGACGCGCGTACGTCAACGCGGGCGCTCCGCGCGGCCCGACCGCCCGGCTCACATGTCGGCGACGTCGGCCTGTTTGGCGCGGACGGCCTCGGCGGCGGCCCGGAGGCTGGCCAACTCGTCGGCGTCCAGCTCCGTCTCGACGACCCGGCGCACTCCCCCGGCCCCGATCTCGGCCTCGACGCCCAGGTAGACCCCGGAGATGCCGTACTCGCCGTCGACCCAGGCGCAGACCGGCAGCACCGCGCCGGAGTCCTCGGCGACGGCCTTGGCCATCCGGGCGGCGGCGGCCGACGGGGCGTAGTACGCCGAGCCGGTCTTGAGCAGCGCGACCACCTCGGCCCCGCCGTTGCGGGTCTTGTCGACCAGCTCCTCGATCTGCCGGGCGGGCATCGCCTCGCGCAGCGGCCGGCCCTCCACGGTGCTGCGGGACGGCACCGGGACCATGGTGTCGCCGTGCGAGCCGAGGGTCAGCGTCCGCACCGAACGCACCGGCACGCGCAGGGCCTCGGCGACGAAGTTGGTGAACCGGGCGGTGTCGAGCATCCCGGCCTGGCCGAGCACCCGCCCCTTGGGGAAACCGCTGGCGAGCTGGGCCAGCGCCGTCATCTCGTCCAGCGGGTTCGACACGACGATGACGACGGCGTCCGGGGCGTGCCGGGCCACGCTCTCGGCGACCTGACGGACGATCCTGGCGTTGGTCGCCAGCAGGTCCATCCGGCTCATGCCCGGCTTGCGCGGCAGCCCGGCGGTGATCACCACGACGTCCGAGCCGCCGATGGCCTCGTACCCCTCGCCGTTCGGGCCGGTGGTGACGCCGACGACCGTGGTCTCGAAGTCCTCCACGGGGCGCGACTGGTTGAGGTCCAGGGCCAGGCCCGCCGGCCGGCCCGCCACGATGTCGGTGATCACGACGGTGTCGAAGACGTCGTACTCGGCCAGGCGCTGCGCCGTGGTGGAGCCGTAGAACCCGGCCCCGACGACAGTGACCTTCTTCCCCATGGCCGCCCACTCCCTGTAACCGTTCGGTGAACCGACCGTATCAGTCGGCCCGGTGCCGACCGGGGCGAAACCGGCCACGGTCGGCGGGACGGGGACGGGCGGTCAGCCGCGCTCGGCGCGCTCCACCACGTTGGTCAGCAGCATGGCGCGGGTCATCGGGCCGACGCCGCCCGGCATCGGGACCACCCGGCCGGCGACCTCCGCGACCTCGGGATCCACGTCGCCGGTGTAGCGGCCCTTGCCGTCCTCGCCGATCACCCGGGTGATGCCCACGTCGACCACCGTCGCGCCGGGGGTGATCATGTCGGCGGTGAGCAGCCCCGGCACCCCGGCCGCGACGATGACGATGTCCGCCCGGCGGGTGTGCGCGGCCAGGTCGAGCGTGCCGGTGTGGCAGAGGGTCACGGTGGCGTTCTCGCTGCGCCGGGTGAGCAGCAGGCCGAGGGGGCGCCCCACGGTGTTGCCCCGGCCCACGACGGCCACGTCGGCGCCGCGCAGCGCCACGTCGTAGCGCCGCAGCAGCTCGACGATGCCGCGCGGGGTGCAGGGCAGCGGGCCGTCGTAGCCGAGGACCAGCCGGCCGAGGTTGACCGGGTGCAGGCCGTCGGCGTCCTTGTCCGGGTCGATCATCTCCAGCGCCCGCTGGGTGTCCAGATGGCCGGGGAGCGGAAGCTGGACGATGTAGCCGTGGCAGGCCGGGTCGGCGTTGAGCTCGGCGAGGGTGTCGTCGACCTGCTGCTGGGTGGCGTCGGCGGGCAGCTCCCGGCGGATCGAGGCGACCCCCACCTCGGCGCAGTCGCGGTGCTTGCCGTTGACGTACGCCTGGGAGCCCGGGTCCGCCCCGACCAGGACGGTGCCCAGCCCCGGGGTGATGCCGCGCTCCGCCAGTGCCTTGACCCGCGTCCGCAGCTCGTCCTTGATCTGCGCCGCGGTCGCCTTGCCGTCCAGGATCGTCGCCGTCACGCCCAGATCGTCTCACGTCCCGGGCGCCCGGTTCGGGCGACCCGGGACCGGGCCCGGCGCACCCGGCCGCCGCTGCGACCGCGCATCGACTCGTGACCGTCCGTCACGTGTCGATAGTCACTCACCGTCACAAGCTGTTCGGCTCGCCACACCGGGAGCCAGACGACGGGGGACTAAGGGCTTCTAGACGGATAGCCGGCTCCAAAGGTGACGCCGAGGCGTCCCGGGTCGGGAACCCCGCAAATCGACCCGGCAAATCCCCTGCCTATTGCCGATTGACCGGTCGGCGTTAGCAGAGTCGCCGGGCGTCGACAAGCCGGTGGCGGGCCCTCCGTCGCCGCCCCACGGCACCCGCTTTGCCGACCGGCACCGCGCCGACCTACCGTTGCCAATCGTTGCGCAGCGTTACCCCAGCGCCGGGCCCGACCGCGCAGCGTGAGGACAACGAGGGAGACCAAATGCGTGTTCGTAGGCTTGCCGCCTGGACCGCTCTCCCGCTCGCGGTGACCCTGGGCCTGGTGGCCTGCGGCTCGGGCGGCGACGGCGGATCCGGCGAGAGCGACCCCAACGCGGCCGTGCGGATCGAGATCGCCGAGCCGCAGCACCTGGTGCCGACCAACACCAACGAGACCAGCGGCTCGCAGGTGCTCAGCGCCCTGTTCAGCCCGCTGGTCGACTACGACGAGGCGAACAAGCCGTACGAGGTGGCCGCCGAGTCGGTGACGTCGTCGGACAACATCGTCTGGACGGTGAAGCTCAAGGACGGCTACACCTTCCACAACGGCGAGAAGGTCGTCGCCGACAACTACATCGACGCCTGGAACTACGGCGCGTACGCCCCCAACGGGCAGAACTCCAGCTACTTCTTCGAGAAGTTCGCCGGCTACGACGACCTGCAGGGCGAGCAGCCGAAGGCCAAGACGCTGAGCGGGCTGAAGAAGGTCGACGACCTGACCTTCACCGTCACGCTGGCCCAGCCGTACAGCGAGTTCCGCACCATGCTCGGCTACACCGCGTTCTACCCGCTGCCGAAGGCGGCCTTCTCCGCCCCCGGCGTGCTGGCCGAGGGCTACGAGCAGGCCCCGATCGGTCAGGGCCCGTTCCGGATGAAGGGCACCTGGCAGCACGACGCCAAGGTCGAGGTGGAGAAGTACGACGCCTTCCCCGGCGAGCAGCCGAAGGTGGCCGGCGTCGAGTTCCGGATCTACCAGCAGCCGACCGCCGCGTACGCGGACGTGCTGTCGGACAACCTCGACGTGATCAAGACGATCCCGACCGAGAACCTCTCGACCGCCTCCACCGACCTCGGCGACCGGTACCTGCAGAGCTCCGCCTCCTCGCTCAACGTGCTGGCCTTCCCGACCTTCCAGAAGGAGTTCAGCAAGCCCGAGGTGCGCAAGGCGATCTCGATGGCGATCGACCGCGAGGAGATCACCAAGTCGATCTTCAAGGACTCGCAGCAGCCGGCCCGCTCCTTCGTCTCGCCGGTCGTGGCCGGCTACCGGGAGAACACCATCGGCGCCGCCGGTGAGTTCGACCCGGCGAAGGCCAAGGCGGCGTACGAGGCCGCGGGCGGCCCGAAGAAGATCGAGCTGTCGTACAACGGCGACGGCGGGCACAAGGACTGGGTCGACGCGACCTGCAACCAGCTCAAGGCCAACCTGGGCGTGGACTGCGTGGGCAGCGCCGAGCCGAAGTTCGCGGACCTGCTGACCAAGCTCAAGGCCAAGCAGCCCGTCGGCCTGTTCCGGATGGGCTGGGTCATGGACTACCCGTCCATGGAGAACTACCTGGGCCCGCTGTACAGCAGCAACGGCTCGTCGAACTACTACGGCTACAGCAACGCGGAGTTCGACAAGCTGCTGGCCGAGGGCGCGCAGGCCAAGAGCGAGGAAGAGGCGATCAAGAAGTACCAGGCCGCCGAGGACCTGCTGGCCGAGGACATGCCGGTGATCCCGCTGCGGTACGGGCAGAACAACTTCGGTCACTCGACCAAGGTCGCCAACGTGGAGATGGACCTGTTCGACCGGGTCAACCTGTTGAAGATCGAAGCCATCAAGTAATTCGCGGACGGAACGGGTCGGGCCGGCACCAGCTGGCCCGACCCGCCACGCGCTTTGCCCCTTTTCAGGAAGACTGCTCAGTATGCTCCGCTTCATTCTGCGGCGACTGCTCCAGATGGTCCTGGCCTTCTTCGGGACCACGCTGATCGTCTACGCGCTGATGTTCGCCGGTCAGGGCGACCCCATCCAGGCACTCGCCGGCGAGCGCCCGGTGACGGCCGCCCAGCGGGCATACCTCACGGAGAAGTTCAACCTCGACCGCACCGGCGTCGGCGGCTTCTTCTACCGCTACTTCGACTACCTGAAGAACCTGCTCCAGGGCGACCTCGGGCAGTCGCTGACCGGCCGGCAGATCGGTGACATCCTCGCCGCCGCCTGGCCGGTCACCGTCAAGCTCGCGTTGATCGCGATGGCGGTGGCGGTGCTCTTCGGGGTCACCGCCGGCGTCGTCGCCGGGATCCGCCGCGCCGGCATCTTCGACAACTCGACCCTGGTGCTGACCCTGCTGGTGCTCGGCATCCCGACCATCGTGCTGGCCCCGCTGGCGCAGTACTTCTTCGGCGTGAAGTGGCAGCTCTTCCCGCCCACCGCCGGCGCCGACCCGGACCTGCGCTCGCTGCTGCTGCCCGGCATCGTGCTCGGCTCGCTCTCGCTGGCCACCGCGCTGCGGCTGACCCGGACCTCGGTCGTGGAGAACATGCGCGCCGACTACATCCGCACCGCCCGGTCGAAGGGCCTGGTCAAGCGGCGGATCGTCACGGTGCACGTGCTGCGCAACTCGCTCATCCCGGTGATCACCTTCCTCGGCGTCGAGCTGGGCAACCTGATGAGCGGCGCGATCATCACCGAGGGCGTGTTCAACATCCCCGGCATCGGCTTCAACCTCTTCCGCGGCATCCGCACCGAGGACGGCCCGCTGGTGGTGGGCATCGTCAGCGTGCTGGTCGTGGTCTACCTCGTCTCCAACCTGGTGGTGGACGTCCTGTACGCCGTACTCGACCCGAGGATCCGCTATGAGTGACTTCGAGACCGTCGCCGCGACGGAGAACCAGGCCGCGCGGCGGGGGGTGTCCGGCGAGCCCGGCACGCCGGGTCGGGTCGGCGAGCCGCAGAAGCCGCGCAGCCTTGCCGGCGACGCCTGGCGGGACCTGCGGCGCAGCCCGATCTTCTGGCTCAGCCTCACCCTGGTCGTGCTGGTCTCCGCCATGGCGATCGTGCCGGCGCTCTTCACCGCCAACGACCCGCGCGACTGCGTGCTCTCCCGCCAGCACGCCGGGCCGTCCGGCGGGGCCATCTTCGGGTACGACTTCCAGGGCTGCGACACGTACTCCCGGGCGGTCTACGGCGCTCGGGCGTCGCTGCTGGTGGGCGCGCTCTCGGCGCTGCTGACCGGCGTCATCGCGCTGGTCGTCGGGATGCTCGCCGGGTACTTCGGCGGTTGGATCGACGCGGCGCTCTCCCGGGTGATCGACATCGTCCTCGGCATCCCGCTGCTGCTGGCCGCGATCGTGCTGCTCAAGCGGGTCAGCAGCAGCAGCGACAACGTCCGGCTCTTCGCGGTGATCTTCGTGCTGGCGGTCCTGGGCTGGACCACGGCGGCCCGGGTGGTCCGCTCCTCGGTGATCACCGCCAAGGAGCAGGACTACGTGGCCGCCGCCCGGATGCTCGGCGCCGGCAACGGCCGGATCATGTGGCGGCACATCCTGCCCAACGCGCTCGCCCCGGCGGTCGTGGTGCTCACCATCGCGCTCGGCTCCTTCATCTCCGCCGAGGCGACCCTGAGCTTCCTCGGCATCGGCCTGAAGGCGCCGACGATCTCCTGGGGCATCGACATCGACGCCGGCCGGGTGCACATGCGGGAGTCCGCCACGCCGCTGGTGGTGCCCTCGGCGTTCCTCGCGCTGACCGTGCTGGCCTTCATCATGCTGGGCGACGCGATCCGCGACGCCTTCGACCCGAAGCTGCGGTGACACGATGACCTACCCCGTTGCCCGGCCGACGCCGGCCTCCCCCACCCCGCCGGGGGGCCACCTGCTGGATGTCCGGGACCTGCACGTCGAGTTCCACACCGGCGAGGGCGTGGCCCGGGTGATCAACGGCGTGTCGTACCACCTGGATGCCGGCGAGACCCTCGCCGTGCTCGGCGAGTCCGGCTCCGGCAAGTCCGTCACCGCCCAGGCGATCATGGGGATCCTGGACACTCCGCCGGCCCAGGTGCGCTCCGGCCAGATCCTCTACCAGGGCCGGGACCTGCTGCAACAGTCGGAGGAGCAGCGCCGCCAGGTGCGCGGCAAGGAGATCGCGATGATCTTCCAGGACGCCCTCTCCGCGCTGAACCCGGTCTTCCCGGTCGGCTGGCAGATCGGCGAGACGCTGCGCCAGCGCGCGGGGATGTCCCGCGCCGCCGCCCGCGCCCGCAGCATCGAGCTGATGGACCTGGTACGGATCCCCGCCGCCGCGAACCGGCTCGGCGACTACCCGCACCAGTTCTCCGGCGGGATGCGCCAGCGCGTCATGATCGCCATGGCGCTGGCGCTGAACCCGAAGGTGCTGATCGCCGACGAGCCCACCACCGCGCTGGACGTCACCGTGCAGGCCCAGATCATGGACCTGCTGACGGAGCTGCGCCGCGACCTCGACATGGCGATGATCCTGATCACCCACGACCTCGGCGTCGTGGCCGGCGTCGCCGACCGGATCGCCGTCATGTACGCGGGCCGGATCGTCGAGCACGCCGACGTGCGCTCGCTGTACCGGTCGCCGGCCCACCCGTACACCAAGGGTCTGCTGGAGTCGATCCCGCGCCTGGACATGCGCGGTCGGGCCCTCTCGACGATCCGCGGGCTGCCGCCGAACCTGATGCGCATTCCCTCCGGCTGCCCGTTCCACCCCCGGTGCCCGTACGTCCAGCAGGTCTGCGTCGACGTGGTGCCGCACGACCTGGTCCTCGGCGACGGCCGGACCAGCGCGTGCCACTTCGCCCAGGAGGTCCGTGATGACAGCGCCCGCTAGCCCGGCCAAGGTGCGCGGCGAGGCGATCCTCACCGTCGACAACCTGGTCAAGCACTTCCCGATCCACCGGGGGGTGCTGTTCCAGCGTCGGGTCGGCGCGGTGAAGGCCGTCGACGGGGTCAGCTTCGAGCTGCGCCGGGGCGAGACGCTCGGCGTGGTCGGCGAGTCCGGCTGCGGCAAGTCGACCCTGGCCCGGCTGCTGATGCGGCTGGAGACGCCCACCTCCGGCCGGGCCACGCTGGAGGGCAAGGACCTCTTCGGCTCCTCCGGGGCCGAGCTGCGCCGGCTGCGGCGCAACATGCAGATGGTGATGCAGGACCCGTACACCTCGCTGAACCCGCGGATGACCGTCGGCGACATCATCGGGGAGCCGTTCGACATCCACCCGGACGCCGCGCCGAAGGGCAGCAAGCGTCGGCGGGTGCGGGAGCTGCTGGACGTGGTCGGGCTGAACCCGGAGCACATCAACCGCTACCCGCACCAGTTCTCCGGCGGTCAGCGCCAGCGCATCGGCATCGCCCGCGCGCTCGCCCTGCGCCCCGAGATCATCGTCTGCGACGAGCCGGTGTCGGCCCTCGACGTCTCCATCCAGGCCCAGGTGATCAACCTGCTGGAGAACCTCCAGGACGAGCTGGGCCTGTCGTACATCTTCATCGCCCACGACCTGTCGGTCGTGCGGCACATCTGCGACCGGGTCGCGGTGATGTACCTCGGCAAGATCGTCGAGATCGGCACCGAGGACGAGATCTACGAGCGGGCCACCCACCCGTACACCCAGGCGTTGCTCTCGGCCGTGCCGGTGCCCGACCCGGAGGCCCGCGACGACCGCAACATCATCCGCCTCACCGGCGACGTGCCCAGCCCGGCCGACCCGCCCAGCGGCTGCCACTTCCGCACCCGCTGCTGGAAGGCCCAGGAGGTCTGCGCCCGCGAGGAACCCCACGCGGTCCCCCGCGCCGCGGACCCCCACCCCTCGGCCTGCCACTTCGCCGCCCTCCGCCCCACCCCCCGCTGACCCCACCCACCCCCCGAACGAGCGGGTTGATCAAGAGGTTTGCGTCACGTTCGATCTCTGAGTTGACGCAAACCTCTTGATCAACGCGGCGGGGGTGGGTGGGGTGGGGTGGGTGGGGTGGGTGGGGTGGGGTGGGGGTCAGTGGGAGAAGTGGCGGGTGGAGGTCAGGTACATCGTTACGTTGGCGGTCTTGCAGGCGGCGATGACCCCCTCGTCGCGGATCGAGCCGCCCGGTTGGACGATCGCCGTGACGCCCGCGTCGATGAGGAGCTGCGGGCCGTCGGCGAAGGGGAAGAACGCGTCCGAGGCGCAGACGGCGCCCTTCGCCCGGTCGGCGCCCGCCCGGGTGACCGCCAGCCGCGCCGAGTCGACCCGGTTGACCTGGCCCATGCCGACGCCGACCGTGGCGCCGTCGCGGGCCAGCAGGATCGCGTTGCTCTTCACCGCGCGCACCGCCCGCCAGGCGAACACCAGGTCGCGCAGGGTGTCCTCGTCGGCCGCCTCGCCGGTGGCCAGCCGCCAGTTCGCCGGGTCGTCGCCGTCGGCGTCGATCCGGTCGGCCAACTGCACCAGCACCCCGCCGGTGACCTGCCGCCACTGCGCCGGCAGCGGGGCGTACGCCGGGGCGCGCAGCAGCCGGATGTTCTTCTTGCCCTGCAGGGCCTCCACCGCGCCGGGCTCGAACTCCGGGGCGACCAGGACCTCGGTGAAGATGTCGGCGACCTGCCGGGCCAACTCCACCGAGACGGGCCGGTTGACGGCGATGACCCCCCCGAACGCGGAGACCGGGTCGCAGGCGTGCGCCTTGCGGTGTGCCTCGGCGACGTCGCCGCCGACGGCGATCCCGCACGGGTTGGCGTGCTTGATGATCGCCACGGCCGGCTGGTCGGGGAAGTCGTTCGCCGCCCGCCACGCGGCGTCCGCGTCGACGTAGTTGTTGTACGACATCTCCTTGCCGTGCAACTGCTCGGCCTGGGCCAGGCCGGGCGGGCTGCTCGGGTCGGTGTAGAGGGCACCGGCCTGGTGCGGGTTCTCGCCGTAGCGCAGCACCGACCCGCGGCGCAGGGAGAGCCCGGCGAACTCCGGCCAGCCCTGCGCGTCCGGGGCCAGGGTCGCGGCGCACCAGTCGGCGACGGCCACGTCGTACTCGGCGATGGCGGCGAACGCGCGGGCCGCCAGCGCCCGGCGCTGGGCCAGGGTGAACCCGCCCTCCGCGACGGCCGCCAGCAGGGCCGGGTACGCGGCCGGATCGGTGACCACGGCGACGCTGGCGTGGTTCTTCGCGCCCGCGCGGACCATGGCCGGACCGCCGATGTCGATCTGCTCGACGCACTCCTCGACGCCGGCGCCGGAGGCGACGGTGGCCTGGAACGGGTAGAGGTTGGAGACCAGCAGGTCGATCCCCGCGATGCCGTGCTCGTCGAGCTGGGCGGCGTGGGAGTCCCGACGCAGGTCGGCCAGGAGGCCGCCGTGGATCGCCGGGTGCAGGGTCTTCACCCGGCCGTCGAGGATCTCGGGGAACCCGGTCACCGACTCCACCGGGGTCACCGGCACCCCGGCGTCGGCGATGGTCGACGCGGTGCTGCCGGTCGAGACGAGCTGGACGCCGGCGGCGTGCAGGGCGCGGGCCAGCTCGACCAGGCCGCTCTTGTCGTAGACGCTGACCAGCGCCCGTCGGATCGGGCGGCGCGCGGCCTCGGCGGAACTCACGGAAGCCTCGGCCTCGGGGGAACTCACGGAAGCCTCGGAAGAGCTCACGGAAGCCTCGGGGGA
Source organism: Micromonospora sp. DT233 (assembly GCF_049841815.1). NCBI lineage: Bacteria > Bacillati > Actinomycetota > Actinomycetes > Micromonosporales > Micromonosporaceae > Micromonospora > Micromonospora sp. DT233. The sequence goes on from NZ_JBNCLB010000001.1 coordinate 261,353, forward strand.
ACTCACGGAATGGTGACCTTTCGTCCGGTGATCGTCCAACCTTCGCGGACCAGCCGTCCGACCTGCTCGACGAGCTGACGCCGCTCGGCGACCTTGATGCGCTCGGTGAGCGTGGCCTCGTCGTCGCCGTCGAGCACCGGCACGGCGACCTGGGCGACGATCGGGCCGGTGTCCGTCCCGGCGTCGACGAAGAAGAGGGTGGCCCCGGTGACCTTCACCCCGTAGGCGAGGGCGTCGCGGGGGCCGTGGATGCCGGGGAACGCCGGCAGCAGGGTGTTGTGGGTGTTGAGGTAGCGGTCGCCGAAGGCGGCGAGGAAGTCGGCACCGACCAGCTTGAGGAAGCCGGCGGAGACCACCAGGTCGGGGCGGTGCGCGGCGACCTGCGCGGTGAGCGCGGCGTCCCAGGCCGTCCGGGTGGGGTGGTCGGCGACCCGTTCGACGAAGGTCGGCACCCCGGCGGCGGCGGCCCGGTCCAGGCCCGCGATGCCGGCGCGGTCCGCGCCGACGGCGACCACCCGGGCCCCGTACGCCGGGTCGGCGGCGGCGTTTAGCAGCGCCTGGAGGTTGCTGCCGGAGCCGGAGACGAGGACGACGATGCGGGCGACGGACGCGGGCTCGGTCACGCGGCCACCATATCGGGCAGGGCGGGGCCACCCGCGCCTGGGCGGACGGGGCGGAAACGGCGGGTCGGCGCAGGGCCGGGACGGCCGGGAACGGGTGGTTGGACGGGGCGGAAACGGCGGGCGGGCAGGTCGCGGAATCCGGGCGGCGACGGATTACCGACCCTTCTTTGTCGCCCTCACCCTGTACTCTGCCGGTCGCTCGGTGCCCGGCGTAGGCCGGAAACCGCACCCGTCAGTGACCCGACACATGCGTTGTGTCGATGTAACGAGGAGTAGGCGCGATGCAGCCCGGTTACCAGTCCCAGCCCCCGCAACAGATCAATAACAACATGACCATGTCGATCGTGGCCATCTTCCTGTTCTGGCCGTTGGCCATCCCCGCCATCATCAACGCCTCGAAGGTCAACCCGCTCCTGCAGCAGGGGAACTACGCGGAGGCCCAGCGGGCGGCGGACGAGTCCAAGAAGTGGTCCAAGTGGGCCCTGATCGTCGGTATCGCCTGGTACGTGATCGCCATTGCCTGCTGCGCGCTGGGCGGCGTTGCCGGGATCATGGGGGCGGACACCAGCACCACCAGCTACTGACAGCACCCTCAGGCAAGGAGCGCCGACCCATGCAGCCCGGTCAGGACCCGTACGGCCAGCAGCCCCACGACCCGAACCAGCCGCAGTACAACGACCCGTACGCCCCGCAGGCGCCCTACGGGCAGCAGCCCACGTCGGGCCAGCCGTACGGGCAGGATCCGTACGGGCAGCAGCCGCATGCGCCCTACGGGCAGCAGCCCACCTCGGGTCAGCCCTACGGCCAGCCCACCTCGGGTCAGCCCTACGGCCAGCCGGCGTCGGGTCAGCCCTACGGTCAGGATCCGTACGCCCAACCGCTCTACGGGGCCGCGCCGGGCTACCCCAACGCCGGCTACCCGCAGGCGCAGGGTCAGCAGAACACCCTCGGCCTGGTGTCGATGATCCTCGGCATCGCGGCGATCCCGCTGCTCTGCTGCCTCTACCTCGGCGTCCCGGTCGGCATCGCCGCGATGGTCACCGGCTTCCTGGGGCGGCAGAAGGCGACCCAGGGGCTGGCCAGCAACGCGGGTCAGGCCATGGCCGGCATGATCTGCGGAGCGGTGGCCGTGGTGCTCGGCCTCCTGCTGTTCGTCCTCTCCGTCGTCGGGCAGATCAACATGCCCACCACCTGAGTCGGCGGCAACGGCGAGGGGCGTTCCGGAGCGATCCGGAACGCCCCTCGGCGCGTCCGGCGCACCTCGACACGTCCGGTGCCCTGGACCCGTTCGGTGCCCCTCGGGCGCACTCCCCACACCCCGAGCGCCCCCGGTGCCACCCGCGAGCCCTAGCACTGCCGCCCGCGCCCGGCGAGCCGGGTCGTCAGGACGACGCCCTCGCCCGCGACAGGGAACGGGTCGCGGCGGCACCGAGCACCGCGCCGACCCCGATCACCGCCGTGGCCACGCCGGCCACCTGCCACGGCACCGGGCCGAGCTCGGCCAGTCGGCCCCCGCCGAGCGGCCCGCCGGAGGCCGCCGCGAGCGCACCGAGCAGCCCACCGGCGACCGGGCCGGCGAGGGCCGCCGGTAGCAGCAGGGCCGGCCAGGCCACCTCGGCGCGGTCCCGGGCGGCCAGCCGCAGCAACCGCCGGGCCAGCAGCCAGCCGGCGGCCATGGCCGCCAGGACCGGCACCGCCAGCAGGCCCGCCCCGAGCCCGTCGACCGGCCCGCTGGGCAGCCCGGCCAGCAGCGGTACGGCGGGCAGCGCGCCCACCGAGACCTCGCTGGTGCGTACGGCGGTGTCGGTGCCGACGGCGAAGCCGGGGCCGAGCAGGTAACTGGTGGACCAGATCGTGGCGTTCGGCGCGTAGGCGAGGCTGAGCAGCGTGATCCCGGCCTGCCCGGCGACTCCCGTGCGGTAGGCCCCGATCATGTCCGCGGCGTCCCCGCCGCCGGTGGCGATCGCCAGCCCGGCCGCCCCGGCCCCGGCCCCGAGCAGGAGCAGCGCGGCGACCAGCCCGGTGCGTACCCCGTCGCGCAGCGCTGCGGGTGCCCGGTGGACGAGCAGGCCGGCCACGCCGGTGGTCCGGGCCGCCCCGACCAGGGCGGCGAGCGCCCCCAAGACCGCGAAGGTGACCCCGGCACGGATCGGGGAGATCGCCGAACCGCCGATGCCGGCCAGCACTGCGGCGAGCGCGCCGAGCAGCGCGTACCCGATGCCGACCGCGCCCGCAGCGGTGAGCGCCTGGCGGGGTGAGCGCCCGCCGCGGGCGCCGATGGCCCGGCTGGTGTGCACCCCGGCGCGGGTCAGCCGCCAGACGGCCAGCACGGTCAGCGCCAGCGGCACCAGGCCGAACGGCCCGGCGTCGGTGTCCAGCGGGACGCCGTGGCCGAGCAGCCAGCCGGCCAGCCCGGCTCGCAGCGCCCCGGTGACGGAGCCGGCGTCCTCGCTGAGCTGGGCGAGCCCGAGCACCAGCGCGACCGGCAGGTACGACGTGAGCGCCGCCCAGGTGGCGGCGACCCCGGCGGCGACCGCGAGGGGGGCCCGGCCCCGGCGGCTCTCCCCGCCTCGGGGCGCGGGCACCCGGGGGCGGCCGGGACGGCCGGCGGGCCGGTCGTCGGCGCCGACCCCGGCGGCCCGACGGCGAGGCTGATCAGGGGGGACGGAGGACATCGGCTCTACTCTGGCACGCCGGGCCTCCGGGGGCAGTCCGATACCGCCCCCCGCTCGGCCGGAAGTTCCGTGATCCACCGACTGCCACCCCCGATCCGGTCTAGCCTCGGCCCAGGACGCGACCTTCCCGTCGCGGCCGCCGACCGCTCGGAGGAAGCCGTGAACGCCGCGTATCCACCGCCGCCGCCCGCCGGCGGTCGGGACCGCACCACGGCGTGGGGCGTGCTCGGCATCGTCCTCGGCCTGATCTGCTGCGGCATCCTCGGGGTCGGCTTCGGCTACCTGTCGATCCGAGACGCCAAACGATACGGCCGCTCACCGGTGCTGGGCTACGTGGCCATCGCGCTCGGTGTGCTCAACATAATCGGCAGCGTCATCCTGCGGGTGGGCGGCCACCACCCGTTGTGGAACAACGACTGAACCGGTCGACGCGCCCCGCCGGCCGGGCCGACCGGCACGACGACCGCACCCACCGGCACGACGACCGCACCCACCAGCGCGACGACCGGGCCGACCGGCACGGCCCCGGGCGGCTGGCCCGACGACGAGAAGGGGCCGACCAGCCGGTCGGCCCCTTCTGCGGGTGTGGCGTCGGTCAGCGGGCGGACATGATCTCCCGCATCAGGTTGGCGGTCTCGGTCGGGGTCTTGCCGACCTTCACGCCGACGGCCTCCAGCGCTTCCTTCTTCCCCTCGGCGGTGCCCGCCGAGCCGGAGATGATCGCGCCGGCGTGGCCCATGGTCTTGCCGGGGGGCGCGGTGAAGCCGGCGATGTAGCCGACCACCGGCTTGGTCACGTTCGCCTTGATGAACTCGGCGGCCCGCTCCTCGGCGTCGCCGCCGATCTCACCGATCATCACGATGGCGTCGGTCTCCGGGTCGGCCTCGAAGGCGGCCAGGGCGTCGATGTGGGTCGTCCCGATGATCGGGTCGCCACCGATGCCGACGCAGGTCGAGAAGCCGATGTCGCGCAGCTCGTACATCATCTGGTAGGTCAGCGTGCCGCTCTTGCTGACCAGGCCGATGCGGCCCGAGCCGGTGATGTCGGCGGGGATGATGCCGGCGTTGGAGGCGCCCGGCGAGGCGATCCCCGGGCAGTTCGGCCCGATGATCCGGGTCCGCTCCCCCTTGGCCACGTTGTACGCCCAGAACGCGGCGGTGTCGTGCACCGGCACGCCCTCGGTGATCACCACGGCCAGGTCGATCCCGGCGTCGATCGCCTCGATCACCGCGGCCTTGGTGAACTGCGGCGGGACGAAGATGACCGTGACGTCGGCCCCGGTGGCCGCCATGGCCTCGGCGACGGTCGCGAAGACCGGCAGCGACGTGCCGTCGAAGTCCACGCTCTGGCCCGCCTTGCGCGGGTTGGTGCCGCCGACGACGTTGGTGCCGGCGGCGAGCATCCGCCGGGTGTGCTTGGAACCCTCGGAACCGGTCATCCCCTGCACGATGACCTTGGAGTCCTTGGTCAGCCAGATAGCCATTGTCAGACCCCCGCAGCTGCCAGCTCGGCGGCCCGCTCGGCCGCGCCGTCCATGGTGTCGACCCGCTGCACCAGCGGGTTGTTCGCGCTGTCCAGGATCGCCCTGCCCGCCTCTGCGTTGTTGCCGTCGAGGCGGACCACCAGCGGCTTGGTGACCTGCTCGCCGCGCTGCTCCAGCAGGGCCAGCGCCTGGACGATGCCGTTGGCGACCTCGTCGCAGGCGGTGATGCCGCCGAAGACGTTGACGAAGACGCTGCGCACCGACGGGTCGGAGAGGACGATCTCCAGCCCGTTCGCCATCACCGCGGCGCTCGCGCCGCCGCCGATGTCGAGGAAGTTCGCCGGCTTGACGCCGCCGTGCCGCTCGCCCGCGTACGCGACCACGTCGAGGGTCGACATGACCAGACCCGCGCCGTTGCCGATGATGCCGACCTCGCCGTCGAGCTTGACGTAGTTGAGGTCCTTCTCCTTGGCGGCCTGCTCCAGCGGGTCCACCGCGGCCTGGTCGACCAGGCCCTCGTGGTCGGGGTGGCGGAAGCCGGCGTTCTCGTCCAGGGTGACCTTGGCGTCGAGCAGCAGCAGCTTGCCGTCGCCCGCCTTCGCCAGCGGGTTCACCTCCACCAGCGTGGCGTCCTCGGCGACGAATGCCCGCCAGAGCCCCACGGCGGCCTCGACGACCTGGTCGGCGACCTCGGCCGGGAAGTTCGCGGCGGTGACGATCTCGCGCGCCTTGGCCTCGTCGACGCCCGTGACGGCGTCGATCGGGGCCTTGACGACCCGCTCCGGGGTGTCGGCGGCGACCTGCTCGATGTCCATGCCGCCATCGACGCTGGCGATGCAGAGGAACGTACGGTTCGCCCGGTCGAGCAGGTACGAGAAGTAGTACTCCTCGGCCACGTCCGCGGTCACCGTGATCATGACCTTGTGGACCGTGTGGCCCTTGATGTCCATGCCGAGGATGTCGGTGGCGCGGGCCACCGTCTCATCCGTGCCCTCGGCCAGCTTGACGCCGCCCGCCTTGCCCCGGCCGCCGACCTTCACCTGCGCCTTGACGACCACCCGGCCGCCGAGTCGCTCGGCGATCGCGCGGGCCTCCTCCGGGGTGTTGGCGACGCCGCCGGCGAGCACGGGCAAGCCGTGCCGCTCGAACAGGTCCCGCCCCTGGTACTCGTACAGGTCCACGATTGCGCGTCCCGTCCCGTCTCCGCGGCGCGCCGTCGCGCCGCCGCCAGCGTGTGAAAACAGTTTGACGCCTGTCATCAGTTCGAACAGGCCTTTGGCCGCAGCCTAGCGAGGTGGGCACGGCCGGCAACCGAGCGGGTGCGCGGTGTGCCCTAATCCACAGGCGGGTGCGGCTCGCGCTGGCCGGGCCGGCGGGTGGGGGATTTCGGCGGCGTTCTTCCAGGGGTGGCGTAACCCCCTGGTCAGGGCCTCGTTGAGTCAGGTGTCGGAGCGCTGAGTCAGCGCGACGACGGGACGGCCGATGCCCTGTCGGTCGAGGGGTGGCGGCGGGGCATCGTGCATAGAGGGGCCGGACGTGTGAGGGGTGCGTCCGGCCCCTCCCCCGTGTCCAGGGGAGGGCAGTGTCCCGGAAAGGGCGCCTCTCCGGGGGAGGGCGCCCCGGGCCGGGTCAGGCCACCGGCTGGGCGATGTTGGACCGGACCCACTCCACGATCGACTGGGTGGTCGCCCCCGGGGTGAAGATCTTCGCCACGCCGAGCTGTTGCAGCTCCGGGATGTCGGCGGCCGGGATGATGCCGCCGCCGAAGACGACGATGTCCCGCGCGTCGCGCTCGGCCAGCAGCTCCACGACCCGCTTGAAGAGCGTCATGTGCGCCCCGGAGAGCACCGAGAGGCCCACGGCGTCGGCGTCCTCCTGGATGGCGGTCTCCACGATCTGCTCCGGCGTCTGGTGCAGGCCGGTGTAGATGACCTCCATCCCGGCGTCGCGCAGGGCGCGGGCGACGACCTTGGCCCCCCGGTCGTGGCCGTCGAGACCCGGCTTCGCGACGACGACCCGGATACGTGAGCTCATCAGCGGACACCTTTCGCGGCGCTACGACTGTCACCTGAACGAACGGTAACCCGGCCGGCAACCCCCGGGGAATCCGGGCGGCGACTGACGGGCGAGATGCCGCCCGTCAATCCGGCCAGCCGGTCGCAGACCGGTGACAGTGGTCACTTTCGGCGACGAACGGGCAGGTGGAGGGCCTCGCCGGCCGCGGACAGACACCCGTAATTCCGGCGTAAGCGGACAGAGCGACACGCCAATTACCCGGAGTGGCTTGTGAGGGGCGTGGGGGTTGGCTACCGTTGCCACGGTTGTCATCAGGTCCACGGACGGGTGACGACGCGGTCAGCCGACGTTCACCAGCACGTCAACGAACCCGGCCGGCCGCTTCGGAACCCCGACAACGGAGGGTGTGCGTGCGCCAGCGCCTGTCGTCTGAGCCCGATCGATATCGCGGCCGCCGCCGCGTGCCCGCCCCCCCGCGTAGCCGTTACGCCGCCGTCGTCACCACCGCGTTCGTCGGTGCCGGCCTGGTCGCGCTCGGTGCGGCGGCGCTGCCGGACGCCAAGGGCGTCAGCCCCTCGGTCCTCGACGAGCTCAAGCAAGCCTCGATCACCAGCGAGGACGCCGCGCTCCGCGCGGACTCCGCCGACCGGGCCTCCCGGGACCGGGTGGAGACCAAGGGCTCGTCCGTGCAGGACGCCTGGCTCCTCCCGCTGAAGAATTACGAGTTCACCACGCCCTACGGCATGCACTCGGACAAGCTGCACACCGGCGTCGACCTGGTCGCCGCCGAGGGCACCCCCTACGTTGCCGTCCACGCGGGCACCGTCACCAAGGCCGGCTGGTCCGGCGGCTACGGCTACACGGTGATCGTCAAGCACGCCGACGGCAGCGAGGCCATCTACGGCCACTCCTCCGCGCTGACGGTCCAGGAGGGGCAGCAGGTGAAGGCGGGCGACCAGCTCGGCCTGGTCGGCAACACCGGCCACTCCTACGGCGCGCACCTGCACCTGGAGCTGCATGTCAACGGCAAGCCGAAGGACCCGGTGCCCTACCTCCAGGACCGCGGGGTGGACATCAAGATGCAAATCGAGGCACTCTACAACGACGTGAGCGCTTCCTGACGCTCCGTATCGCCCTGTGACCGCCCGGATCAGTCGATCCGGGCGGTTTTTCATCCCCGGCCGCCGCCGGATGTCTGCTGGACCACACCGTCGGGTGTGACCGAGCCCACCCAGCTCATGATCACTTATCGGGACGGCGTCGCCGAGAGTGGGACACACCGGGCGCACCGCAGCCGCAGCAGCATGCCGTCGCCGCGCCCCCGGCCCGCCGGCCGCCCGGTCGGGCCCCAAGATTTCGAGGTCCCCGACCCCTCGAAGACGTGAAGGTCCCCGCCGTGCAGGAAGTGAACAACCTGAACGAGAACACCCCCGACGCCCCGGCCCGCCACCGACGACGCGGCCGGCGCTACCTGGTCGTCGGCGCGGTGGCCCTGCTCGGGCTCGGCGTCGCCGGCGTCGGCGTCGCCACCACCACCGGCGACGCCGACGAGTCGATGCCGGCCGCCGTGGCGGCCGACGCCCGCGACCGCGCCGAGGCCGCCGCCCGCGCCGACCGCTCCGCCCGCGAGTCGGCGAGCCCGGCCGCCCCGAGCGCCACCCCGTCGCCCAGCCCGTCGAGCTCCAGCCCGAAGCCGTCGAGCGCGCGGCCCCCCGCGACGCGGAAGGCGACCGTCAAGCCCAAGCCGAAGCCCGTCGCGAAGAAGACCAGCAGGCCCGCCCCGGCCTGGGTCATCCCGATGGCCGGCGCGGAGATCACCTCCTGCTACGGCGACCGGTGGGGCACCCTGCACGCCGGCATCGACTTCGCCCTGCCCGCCGGCACCCCGATCCGGGCCTCCGCCGCAGGCACCGTGACCAAGGCCGGCGACGTGGGCGACGGGTACGGCATCTCCGTCGTCGTCGAGCACGCCAACGGCTACCTGACCCACTACGCCCACCAGAGCCGCACCACCGTCGGCGTGGGCGACAAGGTCAAGGCCGGTCAGGTCATCGGGTACGAGGGCTCCACCGGCGACTCGACCGGCCCGCACCTGCACTTCGAGGTGCACCAGGGCAGCATGTGGAACCAGATCGACCCGGCGCCGTTCCTGCGCGCCCGGGGCATCGACGTGGCCTGCTGACGGCTGGGTAGGTTCTCCCCGAAGATGGCGTTGCGCCGCTGGTCGCAGGCCGCGACCGGGGCCGGTCGACTCCGACCGGTGCAGGCTCAGCGGGTCCGGTAGTGGGCGTAGATCAGCCCGCTGTCGAAGGCACGCTGATCGACCATCTCGAGGTCGAGGCGCACGCCGTCGGGGAAGAACCGCTTGCCGCCGCCGACCACGCTCGTGGTGATGAAGAGGTGGTACTCGTCCACCAGGCCAGCCGCGATCGCCTGGGCCGCGAGGTTGGGGCCGTCGACGGTGAGATCGTGATCGGCCTCGGCCTTGAGCTTGCGCACCGCGGCCGGGTCGAAGGCCCGCTCGATCCTGGTCTTCGCGCTGAAGACCGACTCCAGCGTCGTGGAGTACACGACCTTCTCCGCGGCCTGCCAGTCGCGGGCGTATTGCAGGATGTGCGGCGGCTGGTCGGGCTCGGAGTGGGCGGTCTCCCAGTAGAGCATCGTCTCGTACATCCGTCGGCCGTAAAGATAAGTGCCGACGGGGCGGAAGAGGTCGTTGACGAAGGTGTGCACCTCCTCGTCCTCGGCCCCGGTGCCGAGGCCGCCCTCCGCCGCCTCGGCGTACCCGTCGAGGGAGGTGATCATCGAGTAGATGAGCTTCGCCATGCCTCTCCTCGGGGTGGCGGTGGGTCAGAGCTTGTCGATCGGGGCGTGCCGCAGCACCAGCCACATCTTCTGGTCGCCGAAGTCGATCTGCGCCCGCGCCCCCGGGCCGTGCCCCTCCACCGCGAGCACCCGGCCCAGGCCGTACCGCTGGTGGTTGACCCGGTCCCCGGCCGCGACCTTCGGGCCCTGGGGCAGCTCGCTGGCCGTGGCCAGCCGGCTGCCGTCCACGCCGAGCCGCTTGGCCAACTGCGCCGCCTTCGGGGTGCCCCCGGTGAAGCCGCCCACGCGGTCCGCGCGGCCCCCGACGCCGCCGCCACCGCCGCCCCACGAGGTGTACGTCCCCTCGGTGCGCTCCCAGCGCACCAGCTCCGGCGGCAGCTCCTCCAGGAAGCGCGACGGCGGATTGTAGGACGGCTGCCCCCACGCCGAGCGGGTCACGGCGCGGGACAGGTAGAGCCGCTGCCGGGCGCGGGTGATCCCCACGTACGCCAGCCGGCGCTCCTCCTCCAGCTCCCGGGTGTCGCCCAGCGAGCGCAGGTGCGGGAAGACGCCGTCCTCCAGCCCGGTCAGGAAGACCACCGGGAACTCCAGGCCCTTGGCGGTGTGCAGGGTCATCAGGGTGACCACGCCCGGGTGCGGCTCGGCGTCGTCGGCCTCGGTGCCCCCCGGCGCCGAGCGGGGCTGCTCAGGGATCTGGTCGGCGTCGGCCACCAGCGCCACCTGCTCCAGGAAGCCGGCCAGCGTGGCCCGCTCGCCCTCGGCCCCCAGCGATTCGATCCGCTCGGTGTATTCCCGGGCGACGCTGACCAGCTCCTGGAGGTTGTCGACCCGGCCGGCGTCCTGCGGGTCGAGGCTCTCCTCCAGCTCGGTGAGATAACCCGAGCGGGTCAGCAGCGCCTCCAGCACCTCCTCCGGGGTGCCGGTGTCGGCCAGCTCGCGGGCCCCGTCGAGCAGCGCCACGAAGTCGGCGATGCCGTTGGCCGCCCGGGTGGAGATGCCCGGCGCGGCCTTGGCCCGGCGCAGCGCCGCGCCGAAGGAGATCCGGTCCCGGCTCGACAGCGCCTCGACGCACGCCTCCGCGCGGTCCCCGATACCCCGGCGCGGGGTGTTCAGGACGCGGCGCAGGCTGACCGTGTCGTCGTCGTTGACCACCGCGCGCAGGTAGGCCAGCGCGTCGCGGACCTCCTTGCGCTCGTAGAAGCGCACCCCGCCGACCACCTTGTACGGCAGGCCGACGCGGATGAACACCTCCTCGAAGACCCGGGACTGGGCGTTGGTGCGGTAGAAGACCGCCACGTCGCCGGGGCGGGCCGCGCCGTCGTCGACCAGCCGGTCGATCTCCCGGCCCACCCAGTCCGCCTCGGCGTGCTCGGTGTCCGCGACGTACCCGACGATCTGCTCGCCGGCCCCGGCGTCGCTCCACAGCCGCTTGGGCTTGCGGGAGGTGTTCCGGTCGATCACCGCGTTGGCGGCGTTCAGGATGGTCTGGGTGGAGCGGTAGTTCTGCTCCAGCAGGATCGTCCGGGCGTCGGTGAAGTCCCGCTCGAACTCCAGGATGTTGCGGATCGTCGCGCCCCGGAACGCGTAGATCGACTGGTCGGCGTCGCCCACCACGCAGAGCTCGGCCGGCTCGACACCCTCGGTGCCGGAGACCAGCTCCTTGATCAGCGTGTACTGGGCGTGGTTGGTGTCCTGGTACTCGTCGACCAGGACGTGCCGGAACCGGCGGCGGTAGCCCTCCGCGACGTGCGGGTGCGACTGGAACAGGTGCACCGTCGTCATGATCAGGTCGTCGAAGTCCAGCGCGTGCGCCTCGCGCAGCCGCCGCTGGTAGAGCGTGTACGCCTCGGCGAGCGCCCGCTCGTTGGGGCCGCTGGCCCGCCCGGCGAACTCCTCCGGGTCGACCAGCTCGTTCTTCAGGTTGGAGACCTGGGCGGCCAGCCCGCGCGCCGGGTAGCGCTTCGGGTCGAGATCCAGCTCGCGGGCGACGAGCTGCATCAGCCGGCGGGAGTCGTCCGCGTCGTAGATCGAGAAGGTCGACTTCAGGCCGGCGTGCTCGTGCTCGGCGCGCAGGATCCGCACGCAGGCCGAGTGGAACGTCGACACCCACATCAGCCGGGCGCGCGGGCCGACCAGGTTGGTCACCCGCTCCTTCATCTCGCCGGCGGCCTTGTTGGTGAAGGTGATCGCGATGATCTCACCGGGGTGCACGTCGCGGGCGGCGAGCAGGTAGGCGATCCGGTGGGTGAGCACGCGGGTCTTGCCGGAGCCCGCCCCGGCCACGATCAGCAGCGGCGAGCCGGAGTGGGTGACGGCGTCGCGCTGGGGCCCGTTGAGGCCCTCCACCAGCTCCTGCGGGTCGAGGCGACGGGCCGGGCCGGGGCGGGCCGGCGGGGCCGCCGCGGACTCGGGCGCGGGCGGGGACGCGGGGATGTCGAAGAGAGGCTGCATCGCAGGGCGAGTCTATGCCGCCGGTCCGACACCCCGACGCCGCGCACCGACGAGACCCGTCGCCGCTGCCCGACCGCAGGTCCGACGCCGCACGCCGAAGAGACCAAGCCGTCACCCGCCCGGCTCTGGCGCGGCCGTCCCCGATCCACGACGATGGCCGGTGGACCCCCGGATCCTCCCCCGTACACGATTTGGGAGAAAAACCATGAGTCAACCGCGCTCGCGCGGTCGGGCGGTGCTGCGTCACCTCGCCGCGCCGGCCCTCGCACTGGCCGTCGTCGCCACGCTGCCGGCCGTAACGCGGCCCGCGCCGGCCCCGGCCGACACCTCCTCAGCGGCGCTCGCCCCCGTCTCGGTCTCCTACGCCACGCCGCTGGGCGCCGAGGTCAAGGGAAACTTCCTCAGCTACAACGACTTCCACGGCGCCATCGACCCGCCCGCCGGCAGCGGGGCCGCCGTCAACGGCACCCCGGCCGGCGGGGTGGAATACCTCGCCACCTGGCTGAAGCGGCTGCGGGCCGAGGCCAAGGCCGAGGGACGCACCAGCACCACCGTCGGCGCCGGCGACCTGATCGGCGCGTCGCCGCTGGTCAGCGCCGCGTTCCACGACGAGCCGACGATCGAGCTGATGGACAAGATCGGGCTGGAGATCAGCTCGGTCGGCAACCACGAGTTCGACGAGGGCGTCAAGGAGCTGATCCGGCTCAACAAGGGCGGCTGCCACCCGACCGACGGCTGCGCCGACGGCGACGGCTTCCGCGGCGCGAAGTTCACCTACCTCGCCGCCAACACCCTCGACAAGAAGACCGGGCTGCCGATCCTGCCCCCGGTCGACGTCAAGCTCGTCGGCGGCGTGCCGGTCGGCTTCGTCGGGGTCACCCTGGAGGGCACCCCGGGGATCGTGAACCCGGCCGGGATCACCTCGGTCAAGTTCGCCGACGAGGTGCAGACCGCCAACAAGTGGGGCGGCCTGCTCAAGCTTCTCGGCGTCAAGGCCATGGTGCTGCTGGTGCACGAGGGTGGCGCACAGTCCCCGCCGCCGAGCGCCCCGGGCGTCTCCGACTGCGCCAACTTCTCCGGCCCGATCGTGGACATCGTGCGCGGCCTGCGGCCGGAGTTCGGCCTGGTCGTCTCCGGCCACACCCACCGCTTCTACTCCTGCTCGCTGCCGAACTCCTCCGGCCAGCCCAGCGTGGTCACCAGCGCCGGCACCAACGGCCAGTTGGTCACCGACGTGGACTACTCGCTGGACCGCCGCTCCGGCCGGTTCACCGGGATCTCGGCCCGCAACGTGGTCGTCGAGAACGGCGTACGCAACCCCGACGGCACCTGGCAGCAGAGCACCCCCGGTGTCTACGTGCGCAACCCCGCGCTGGTCGACGCGGACGCCAAGGCGCTGGCCGACAAGTACCGCGCGGCGGTCGCCCCGATCGCCAACCGGGTGGTCGGCAGGATCACCGCGGACATCGTCCGGGACGTGCGGCCCAACGGTGAGAGCCCGCTCGGCGACGTGATCGCCGACGCGCAACTGGCGTACACCTCCGGCGACGGGGCGCAGATCGCCCTGATGAACCCGGGCGGCGTGCGGGCCTCGCTGTCCCACGGGGCGTCCACCGGCGGCGAGGACCCGGGCGAGGTGACCTACGGCGAGGCGTTCAGCGTGCAGCCGTTCAACAACCTGGTGGTCACCCAGAGCTTCACCGGGGCCCAGCTCAAGAACGTGCTGGAGCAGCAGTTCCCGGGCTTCAACGGGCAGAGCACCCAGAAGATCCTCCAGGTCTCCGCCGGGCTGACCTACTCGTACGACAGCACCGCGCCGGCCGGCGCCCGGGTGAGCGCCCTGGCGCTGAACGGGACCCCGATCGACCCGGCGGCCAGCTACCGGGTCACCACGAACGACTTCCTGGCCAACGGCGGCGACGGCTTCACCGAGCTGGCGGGCGGCACCGGCCGCACCACCGCGCCCGGCTTCGACATCGACGCCCTGGTGTCGTACCTGGGCGCGGGCGACCCGATCGCCCCGGGCCCGGCGGACCGCATAACCCGCCTGGGCTGAGGTCCGCAGGGGTGCCCCTTCTCGACGCGATTCCTTGCGGAGCGGGTCGGCGGGTGGGCATACTCAACGCTGTGATGGCTGAGCGCGGCTATTTTGGCTACGGCACCGGGAGTCCGGCAGCCGTGGGTCGCGCCTGATCAGATCAGACCTACGAAAAGCCCCGGGCTCTAAAGAGCCCGGGGCTTTTCCGTCCCGGGATCCGAGCACCGGGCCCAATCCCCGAGGGGTACGGCGATGATGACAGACGTGGCGGAGCAGAGCGGGAGCGTGGCACAGTCCGTGCCCGGCGACGAGCCCGGGGCCACCGGGCCGACCGGCGGCGCGACCGGGCCGGCGACGGCGGCGGCCACCGGGGCGCCCCGGACCGGCACCGACGACTCGGCCGCCGCGGCGCGGATCGTCGACATCCGGGAACGGATCGACGAGATCGACCGTACTCTGATCGGGCTGTGGCGGGAGCGGGCCGCGCTCTCCCACGAGGTGGGCGCGACCCGGATGGCCTCCGGCGGCACCCGGCTGGTGCTCAGCCGGGAGCGGGACATCCTGGAGCGGTTCCGGCAGGCCCTGGGGGCCGACGGCACTCAGCTCGCCCTGCTCCTGCTGCGGGCCGGCCGCGGCCCGCTGTAGGGCTCCGGCGCGGGTTCGTCGGCGCGGGTGCGTCGCCCCCCGCGCCCTGCGGCCGCCGCGCCCGCCGCGCAGAGACGCGGGAAGACCCGGCAGCCCGCCGCGCAGAGACGCGAGCAAGACGCGGCAGCCAGCCGCGCGGGAAGGCCCGGCGCGCCCAGACGCGAAACCGCCTGCCGGCGTCGTGCGGACGGCGGCAGGCGGTCGGTTCGGTCGGCCCGGGAGACTCACGCTCCGTGGGTGGGGACGACCTCACGCTTCTCCGCGAAGTGGCAGGCGCTCGGGTGGTCCGAGCCGGGCCGGACCTCCAGCGCCGGGACCTGCTCGGCGCAGATGTCCTGCGCCTTCCAGCAGCGGGTCCGGAACCGGCAGCCCGAGGGCGGGCTCACCGGCGACGGCACGTCACCGGTGAGTCGGATGATCGCCTTGTTGTTCCGCTGGGTCGGGTCCGGCACCGGCACCGCCGAGAGCAGCGCCTGGGTGTACGGGTGGCTCGGCCGCTCGTAGATCTCGTCCTCGGTGCCGATCTCGGCGATCTTGCCGAGGTACATCACCGCGACCCGGTCCGAGAGGTGGCGCACCACCGACAGGTCGTGGGCGATGAAGACGTACGAGAGCCCGAGCTCGTTCTGGAGCTTCTCCAGCAGGTTCATCACCTGCGCCTGGATGGAGACGTCCAGCGCCGACACCGGCTCGTCGCAGACGATGACCTCCGGCCGCAGGGCGAGCGCGCGGGCGATGCCGATGCGCTGGCGCTGGCCGCCGGAGAACTGGTGCGGGTACCGGTTGATGTGCTCCGGGTTGAGCCCGACCAGGTCGAGCAGCTCCCGGACCTTGTCCCGACGGCTGCCCTTCGGCGCCACCTCCGGGTGGATCTCGAACGGCTCACCCAGCAGGTCACCCACGGTCATCCGGGGGTTCAGCGAGGTGTACGGGTCCTGCATCACCAGCTGGATCTGCCGGCGGAGGCGCCGCAGTGCCGCACCGGAGAGCTTGGAGATGTCCTGGCCCTTGTAGAACACGCTGCCGGAGGTCGGCTTCTCCAGGTTCATCAGTACCCGGGCGAGGGTCGACTTGCCGCAGCCGGACTCGCCGACCACGCCGAGCGTCTCGCCGGCGCGCAGGTCGAACGAGACCCCGTCGACCGCCTTGACCTGGCCGATGGTCTTGCGGAACACCACACCCCGGGTGACGGGGTAGTGCTTGACCAGGTCGCGGACCTCGATGATGTGCTCAGTCACGGTTCACCAGCTCCTCGGCGAAGTGGCAGGCGCTGGCCCGGCCGTTGCCCACCTGTAGCAGCGGCGGGCGCTTCTCCCGGCACACCGGCTGGGCCATGGGGCAGCGCGGGTTGAACGGGCAGCCCGGCGGAATGTTCATCAGGTTCGGCGGAAGGCCCTTGATGGTCCGGAGCTGCTGCCCCTTCTCGTCCAGCCGCGGAATCGACTCGATCAGACCGATCGTGTAGGGGTGCGCCGGCTTGGCGTACAGGTCGTACACGTCGGCTTCCTCGACGATACGGCCGGCGTACATGACCGCGATCCGGTCCGCGACGTCGGCGACCACGCCGAGGTCGTGGGTGATCAGGATCATGCCCATCTGGCGCTCCCGCTGAAGCTCGGCGAGGAGGTCCATGATCTGGGCCTGCACGGTCACGTCGAGCGCGGTGGTCGGCTCGTCCGCGATCAGCACCTCCGGGTCGAGCGCCAGCGACATGGCGATCATCGCGCGCTGCCGCATACCGCCGGAGAACTGGTGCGGGTAGTTGTTGAACCGGCCCTTGGCGTTGGGGATCTTGACCTGGTCGAGCATCTCGATCGCGCGCTTCTTGGCCTCGGCGCGGCCCATGCCCCGGCGGATCCGGAACTGCTCGGCGATCTGGAACCCGACGGTGAAGACCGGGTTCAGCGCGGAGAGCGCGTCCTGGAAGATCATCGCGATGCCCTCGCCGCGGATGCGGCGGCGCTCCTCGTTGGACATGCGGAGCATGTCCTTGCCGTGGAAGCGGACCTCGCCGCCGGTGACGAAGCCGGGCGGCGTGTCGAGGATGCCCATGATGGTCTGTGCCGTGACGCTCTTACCGGAGCCGGACTCGCCGAGCACGGCGAGGGTCTCCCCCGCGTCGACGTGGTAGGTGACCCCGTTGATGACCTTGGCGACGCCGTCCCGGGTACGGAACTCCACCCGCAGGTCTTCGACCTCGAGCAACCGCCCGGCGGGACGTCCGGAGCCGCCGGGTCCCGGCGCGGACTGCTCAGACACGAGAATGTCGGACAACTGGATCTCCCCTAGCGGAGTTTCGGATCGAGGGCCTCGCGGACCGCCTCGCCGAGCATCACGAAGCTCAGCACGGCGGCGACGAGGAACGCGGCGGGGAAGAACACCAGCCCTGGCGCGACTCGGAGGAAATCCTTACCGTCGCTGATCATGATGCCCCAGGACACCACCGGTGACTTCAGACCGACGCCCAGGAACGACAGGGTGGCCTCGGCGCCGATGAACGAACCGACCATGATCGTGCCGTAGACCAGCAGCGGGGCCAGGCAGTTCGGCAGCAGGTGCTTGAGGATGATCCGGCCGGTCCCGGCGCCCAGGGCGCGGGCGGCGACGATGTAGTCGGCCTCCTTGGTGGCCAGCACCGAGGAACGCATCAGCCGCATCACGACCGGCCAGCTCAGCACGACCAGGGAGGCGATCACCAGGCCCATGATCTCGGACTTGCTGTTGCCCGAGCCGGAGCCGTTGAACGTGGTCAGGATGACGATCGCGCCGAGCACGAAGGGCAGCCCGAAGAAGACGTCGGCGATCCGGCTGAGCAGGCCGTCCACCCAACCACCGCGGTAGCCGGAGATGATGCCCATGGCACCACCGAGGAGCAGCGTGCCGACCACGGAGAGCACGGCGACGATGATGGAGGCCCGCGCGCCGTAGATGACCCGGGCGTAGACGTCCCGGCCCTGCACGTCGTAACCGAACCAGCCGTTGGCCGACGGCTTGTCGAGGCTCCTGGTGAGCGAGCCGTCGACGGGGTTGCCGCCCGGGGCGAAGAGCCCCGGGAAGGCCGCCATCATCACGAAGAGGAGGATCAGCGCGGCCGAGACCCAGAACAGCGGCTTGCGTCGCAGGTCCCGCCACGCGTCGCCGAGCAGGCCGCGCGGCTTCTCGTTGCTCTGCGGCAGCCCCGTCCCGGTGGGTGCGACGGTGTCGGTCGGCTGAACAGCGGGAGTGCTGACGATCGATGCGGTGCTCGGGTCACTCATAGCGGATCCTCGGGTCCAGGGCGGCGTAGAGCAGGTCAACCAGCAGGTTCATCACGAGATAGACCAGGACCAGCACCACCACGATCCCTACCACGGTAGCGCTTTCCTTGGTGACGATCGCGCGGAAGACCTGGCGGCCGATTCCATTGATGGAGAAGATGCCCTCGGTGACGATCGCGCCGCCCATCAGGGCACCGAGGTCGGTGCCGAGCAGGGTGACCACCGGGATCAGCGAGTTGCGCAGCAGGTGTACGCCGACCACCCGGCGCATCGGGAGCCCCTTGGCGATGGCGGTACGCACGTAGTCGGCGCGGCGGTTCTCCGCGATGCTCGTGCGCGCCAGCCGGGCGATGTAGGCAACCGATGCGCTACCGAGCACGAAGCCCGGCACGATCAGCTCGGAGAGCCGCATCTCGGCGGAGACGGTCGGCTTGACGATGCCCCACTGCACGCCGAGCAGCCACTGAAGCACGAAGCCGACGACGAAGACCGGCAGCGCGATCAGGAAGAGGGTGGAGACCAGCACCAGGTTGTCCAGGAAGCCGTTGCGCCGCAGACCGGTCAGCACGCCGGCGCCGAGGCCGATCACGGCCTCGATGGCGAGCGCCACCAGGGCCAGCTTCAGGGTGTTCGGGTACGCCGTCAGGATGATGTCACTGATCTCGCGCTGCGAGAAGGTCGTGCCGAAGTCGCCCTGAAGCAGGTTCTTCATGTAGTTGGCGTACTGCACGAAGACGTTGTCGTCCAGGTGGTACTTCTCCGTCATGACGGCGACGTACTGGTCCGGGCAGCGACGCTCACCGCACTTGCCGGCGAACGGGTCACCCGGGACGGCCCAGACGAGCCAGTAGATGAGGAACGTCGTACCGATGAAGACCGGCACGAGTTGGAGCAGCCGTCTCAACAGATAACGGCCCATGGGGTCCTCCAGACAAGGGGCGCGTCGGACGGCCGACACGGTGGTGACAACGTTGCGAGCGGAGCGTGGTGACACCCGTTCGCGGAACGGCCCCGGGTCGGGCTCACCGGGATTGCGGCGAGCCCGACCCGGGGTCAGACCGTTCGGATCAGAGCTCGACCGAGGTGATGTCGAGTTCGCCGACGTTGTTCAGCTCGAGCTTCTTGATCTTCTCCGAGTGACCGGACTGCTGACCGTAGAAGTAGACCGGGATGGTCGGAACTTCCTGGTCGACGATCTCGATCGCCTTGGCGAAGCCCTCGTGCGAGGCCTCCAGGGTCGGCGCGGCACCGGCCTGCTTGGCCAGGGCGTCGACCTCCTTGTTGCTGTAGAGGCCGTCGTTCGAGGAGCCGCCCGTCACGTAGAGCGGGTTGACCCAGTTCTCCACGTCCGGGTAGTCCTGCTGCCAGGCGGCGCGGTACGGGCCCTTCATCTTGTGGGCGTTGATGTTGGCGCGGAAGACCGCGAAGGTCGGGACGCCCTCGGCCCGAGCGTTGATGCCCAGGTTGGTCTTGATCTGCTGCGCGACCGCGTCCATCCAGTCCTTGTGGCTGGAGTCGGCGTTGTAGTAGAAGACCATCTCGCCCGGGAAGCCACCGGCCTCGGCCAGCAGCCGCTTGGCCTCGGTCACGTCGAACTTGCAGGCGGTGCAGTTGCCCGCCTTCGCACCCGGGGTCAGCGGGTTCGCCCAGCTGTCGGCCGGCTTGCGGGTCCCGAAGAAGATCTTGTCCGAGACCTCCTGCCGGTTGATCGCCAGCGACACGGCACGACGCAGCTTCGGGTCCTGGAAGCGCTTGTCGTACAGGGGGAACGCGATCAGCGCGGTCGTCGGCGTGGTCGTCGACCGGCCCCGCTCCGCCAGGTCGGCCTTCCACTTGTCACCGGCGAGCGCCGAGGTGGGGACCGTCTCCATGAAGTCAAGGTTGTTGGAGAGCAGGTCGGTGTAGGCCGCCGTCTCGTCCTGGTACAGCTTGACGTCGACGTCCTTGACCTTCATGGTGTCGCGCAGGTTGTAGTCGTCGAAGCGGGTCAGCTTGATGAGGACGTTGTCCTCCCACGACACGAACTTCACCGGGCCGTTGGCGATCGGCTTCTTGCCGAACTCCTCGGGCTTCTGGGTGAAGAAGACGTCCGGCAGCGGCATGAAGGCGGCGTAGCCGAGCTTGGTCGGGAAGACCGCAGTCGGGGACGCGAGCGTGACCTCGAAGGTCTGCTCGTCGATGATCTTCAGGCCGGACATCTTGTCGGTCTTCGGCTCCGGGGCCTTCTGCGGGCCCTCGCCGTCCGGGTCCATCGCGTAGGTGTCCGCGAAGCCCTGGATGTCCGAGAAGAAGGTGCCGTTCTGCGCCGCGTTCGGCGAGTAGGCGGACCAGTTCCAGGCGTCGACGAAGTTCTTCGACTTCACCTCGGTACCGTCGTGGAACTTGGTACCCTTCTTGATCTTGATGGTGAAGACCTTCGAGTCCGTGGTGGTGATGGACTCCGCCAGCGCGTTGCGCGGGGCCCCACCGTCGTTCGGGTACTCGACCAGACCGGTCCACAACCAGTCGATGATCTTGCCGCCACCGGTCTCCGTGGTGTTCGACGGGACCAGCGGGTTCTCCGGCTGCACGCCATGGATGGTGATCGCGCCGTCCTTGCCGCCGGCGGCGTCGCCGTCGCCGTCGCCGGTCGAGCAACCGCTCGCGACCAGCGCAGCAGCCGCGCTGAGCGCGATCGCGCTCGTCGCCCGCTTCGAGACTCTCATTCCGAGGGGCCTCCTCTTTCTGAACCTGGATCCGTCGTGGGTTTCACGCTCGTTTGGGGGTGACACCGCCTGGCCGCCCTGGGAAGGGCCGCCGGGTGCACAGGGAAGCCGAAGACGCCCCTGGTGTTCCGATCCGCCGGGCTCCCCACCCGACGAGGCGCGGCCCGAAGCAGGCGACACAGCCACGAGGCCACCGCGAGGAGCGGAGGTCGTGGTCGCGAGCCGTACGGAGTGCCGCACACCGGGGGTGAGGTGCTGCAACTGTGACACCTACCGGCCCATTACGTGAAGGTGCCGTTATCAAGCCGTTAGTTGGTCGCCGTGTTGCCGATACTTGAAAAAAGATCACAAAAAGCTCCGGCCACACCGCCCTGACCAGGGGATACGCGCTGAGCGCGGTGCCGGACGGCTGCGGACGCGCCCGACTCTGTGAGCTTTGCCGCTCGAAACCGACGCCCGTCGAAGTCCACCGCTCGACGCGCATGATCACCCGTAGGGACGATGCTCGACTCGGCTGTGCGGCCACCGGAACCGGCCGGGCGGGTGAGGGACGAAGACGGTCCGCCGGAGCGACGAAGTGAAGCCGACGGATGCCACACCGTGCCGGACCACCGGTTCGGTCAGACCAACCGGCGATCGGCCGCCCACCGGGACAGCTCGTACCGGTTGGACATCTGGAGCTTGCGCAGCACGTTCGACACGTGCGTCTCGACCGTCTTGACGGAGATGTAGAGCTCCTTGGCGATCTCCTTGTACGCGTACCCCCGGGCCAGCAGCCGAAGCACCTCCCGCTCCCGGTTGGTGAGCTGGTCCAGCTCCGGGTCGGCCAGCGGGGCGTCCGGCCGGGCCGCGAAGGCGTCCAACACGAACCCGGCCAGCCGGGGGCTGAACACGGCGTCCCCGTCGGCCACCCGGCGGACCGCCGCGGCCAACTCCGCCGCGGAGATGGTCTTGGTGACGTAGCCCCGGGCACCGGCCCGGATCAGGCCGATGACGTCCTCGGCCGCGTCGGAGACGCTCAGCGCCAGGAAGCGCACCGTCGGGTGGCTACGGCGCATCGCCTCCAGCACCGCCCGGCCGCCGCCGTCGGGCATGTGCACGTCCAGCAGCACCACGTCGGGGGCGGTGGCGGCGATCCGGGCCACCGCCTCGGCCACCGTGCCCGCCTCGCCCACCACCTCGACGTGGGCGCCCAGCTCGGCGCGTACCCCCGCGCGGAACATGGCGTGGTCGTCGACGAGGAAGACGCGCAGCCGCCCGGGGCGGCCC
The DNA here is from genome assembly GCF_049841815.1 of Micromonospora sp. DT233. Taxonomy (NCBI): domain Bacteria; kingdom Bacillati; phylum Actinomycetota; class Actinomycetes; order Micromonosporales; family Micromonosporaceae; genus Micromonospora; species Micromonospora sp. DT233. Next base: position 283,341 of record NZ_JBNCLB010000001.1, read on the forward strand.
GGGGCCTCCCCGGTCGGCCCGTCCGAATGGTGCTCGGCCATGGTCAGCTCTCCCTCTCCGCAGTGGACTGGTCGCGGGGGATCGGCAGGATCAACCGCACCTCGGTGCCCTCCCCCGGCACGGAGCGGATCTCCGCCCGGCCGCCGTGCCGCTTCATCCGTCCGACGATCGAACCCCGTACGCCGTGCCGGTGCTCCTCCACCGTAGCCAGGTCGAAGCCGCTGCCCCGGTCCCGCACGAAGACGCTGATCTGCTCCGGCTCCACCTCCGCGTAGAGCGAGACCGAGCGCACCCCGGCATGCCGGGCCGCGTTCACCAGCGCCTCCCGGGCCGCCGCGACCAGCGCCCCGACCCGCTCGTCGGTCTGCCGATCACCCACCACCACCGGTTCCACGGTGACCGCGAAGGTGTCCTCCACCTCGGCCGCCGCCTGCTCCAGGGCCGCCGCGAAGCGTTCGGCGGGCGAGGCCGTCGGCTTGTAGAGCCAGGTGCGCAGCGACCGTTCCTGCCCGCGCGCCAGCCGCTGCACGGTCGTGGTGTCGGCGGCGTTGCGCTGGATCAGGGCGAGGGTGTGCAGCACCTGGTCGTGCACCATGGCCGCCAGCTCCGCGCGTTCCTGCTCGCGGATGCGTCCCTCCCGCTCCGCCCGGAGCTGGTTGTACGTCCGCCACAGCACCGGCGCCGCCACCACCCCCACCCCGGCCAGCCCCACCAGGGCGAAGACGACGCCGTTGACCACCGCCTCGATGTTCTGGGCCGGTGAGTAGACCGCCACGACGCCGATGATGCCGACCGCGACCAGCACCCCGCCGCCGATGAAGCGCAGCACGAAGGCGCGCCGGTCGCTCTCCTGGACCACCGCGCCCAGCCAGGGCACCGCCAATCCCTCGCCCCACTGCCGGCGGCGTTCCGGGGCGGACTGGTGCCAGATCACGCCGGCGCCCACCGCGATGATCGCGACCAGCCAGCCGGCGGTGCCGGTCGCGCCGACGGAGTCGAAGACCAGCACCTGCACCAGGAGCACCCCGAGCCCGATCGCCACGAACGGCAGCAACTGACCCACGTCCCGCCGGGGCGGGACGGCGATGTCACCGGGGCGCAGCGGCACGACCGCCCAGAAGGCGGCGTAGAGCAGCAGCCCGAGCCCGCTGAAGCCGAGCAGGACCGTGAAGGCGATCCGCACCCGCACGACCGGAATGCCGAGGTGGTCGGCGATTCCGGCGGCCACGCCGGCCGCCATCCGGTGCTCGGGCGCCCGGTACAGGCGCGGTGGCTGGGTCAGGGTGCTGATCGGGACTCCCCGGGTCAGGAGGTGGACGCCGCCGACGCGGTGCGCCTCGATCGTCACACGCCGGCATCGCCCCGGGCCACGGGGACGCCCCCGACATCCGCCCCCGAAGATCTCAGGGTGGGGTCAGGGTCGGTTCCTGAGGTGGGCCGGCGGGTCGGGGCAGCAGGATCGAGGCATGACCGAGGAAGCTGCCCCGTCGCCCCCCACCGGGGCGGCACAGTCGGCCGGGCCACCGCCGGCGGGCCCGAAGCCCGCCACCCCCGCCGACCCGTTCCCGCCGCCGGGGTTCGAGGGCTACCCGCCCCCACCGCCCGCAGCCGCCGGCTTCACCTCCCGGTACGGGCTGCTCCGGCCCCGCGAGGGCCGCTACCTGGCCGGCGTGTGCGCGGCGATCGGCCGGGCCACCAACACCGACCCGGTGCTGTGGCGGGTGTTGCTCGCCGTGCTCGGGTTCTTCGGCGGCATCGGCATCCTCGGGTACGTCGCGGCCTGGCTGCTCATCCCGGGCGAGGGCGACACCGCCTCCCCGCTCGAGTCGATGCTGGGACGGGGCCGCTCCAGCATGTCCCCGATCACCGTGATCGTGCTGACCATCCTGGCGGCGGTGAGCTTCGGCTACATCGTCACCGACGGGTTCCGGGCGGTGCTGCTCGGCGCGGCGATCCTGGTCGGCGGCGCGCTGCTGCTCAACCGCTCCTCCTCCGGCCCCGGCGCACCGACGCCCGCCCCGCCCGGCCCGGTGCCGCCGACGGGGGCGACCGCCCCGGCCCCGTTCGCCCCGCCCACCGGCCCCGCCGCCGCCCCCGGCCCGGCGTTTCCCGGCACGCCCTCCACCGCGACCCCGGCCGCCCATGTCTCGACCGCCGCCTGGGCCCGGTCAGCGGTCGGGACGTGGGCCGCCACCGCACCGGCCGGGCCGAGCGCCGGGCCGGCGGCGGGCACGCCGAGCGGTCCCCTTCCCCCGGTCGGCGTGCCCGGGCCCGGGTATCCGCCGGTCGACGCCCCCCGGCCGCCGGCCGGTTACCGGCCGCCGTTCGCCCCGCACGGCCCGTACGCCGCCGGCCCGCGGCCCGCCCCGCCCGCGCCGGCCCGCCCCGCGGGCAAGCCGGCGAAGCGGCCCCGGGAACGCTCCCCGCTGGGCGCGGCGACCTTCTCGCTGGTCTTCCTGGCGCTCGGCCTGGTCGCCGTCGCGGACCTGCTGAACCTGGCCCCGGTGAGCCCGGCGGCGTACTTCGCGGCGGCCCTCGGCACCATCGGCCTCGGCCTGCTCGTCGGCGCCTGGTTCGGCCGGGCGCGCTGGCTGATCGCGCTCGGGCTGGTCACCTCGGCGGCGCTGGGCGTGGCCACGGTGGCCGAGTCCTACGACCGGATCCGGGGCGTGGACGGCAACGTCACCTGGGCCCCCACCGACCACCGCGACCTGGCCGACCGGTACGAGAACAACTTCGGCGACGCCGTGCTCGACCTGCGCGGCGTCGACCTCGACCAGCGGGAGACCATGGTGATCCTCACGGTCACCTTCGGCACGGCCACCGTGCTGGTGCCGCCGAACGTCGACGTGACCACCGTCGCCGACGTCAACGCCGGCAACGCCACGGTCTTCGGCAACCACTCCTCGGAGCTGGACGGCCGACTCCGGGAGAGCACCGACCTGGGCGGGGACGGCGCCGGGGGCGGGAAGCTGCGCCTCTACGTCCACGTCAACGCCGGCAACCTGGAGGTGACCCGATGAGGGCACACCGCACCGACCTCGTCTCCCTCGCCTTCGGTCTGGTCTTCGTGGCCCTCGCCGGGGCGTGGCTGCTCGCCCAGGTGCTGGGCCTGGCCCTGCCGCCGGCTGGCTGGTTCCTCGCCGGCGGGCTGATCCTCATCGGCGTGCTGGGGCTGACCGGCGCGCTGCGCTCCGGGCGAGCCGACCGCCACGCCGGGACCCAAGGCGACCGCAACTCCGGGACCCAAGACGACCGCAACTCCGGGACCCAAGACGACCGGAGCGCCGGGGCCCGGCCGGCGGCGGAGCGGAGCGGGGCCGTCGATCCCGGTGCCGGGCCGGGCACGGGGGCCGGTCCGGCACCGGCCGACGAGTGGGCCACCACCGACCCGACCCTGGCCACGCCGACGATCGACCCGACGGCGGCGTCCACACCGGATGGGCCGCCCCCCGGGCCGGGCCGCTCGGGCGGCTGAGCGCAGCGGTGCGGTCGCCCGCTCGGGGCGCATATGCTGGTTGGTGGAGAGTTCGTCTCCGTCGCTACCCCGTCAGGAGCCCGTTCGAGATGACCCAGTCCCCCGCCGTGCGCGTCACCGGCCGATCCGGTCCGGTCCGCGTCGGCGAGCCCGCCGCCCGTACCCTCGTCACCGAGTTCGCCCGGCGCAACGACCCCAAGGCCGGCCTGCTGGTCGGCGCGACCCCGACCAGCGCGGTGCTGGCCGCGGCGATCGAGGCCCTGCTGCCCGGCGACACGCTCACCGTCGTGCCGACCCCGGCGACCGCGCCCGCCGACCTGCGCGAGCACGTCACGGCCCAGGGCCGCTGGGTCGCCGACCGGGTACGGGTGGTGGACTCCCTCGCCGAGGCCGACCCCGCCGAGGTGGTGATCGCCGCCGAGCCGCTCACCGGCACCGTCGAGGAGGCCCGCGCCACGATCGACGGCCTCACCAAGTACCTCGCCGACGGCGCGGTGCTCAGCCTCGCCGCGCCGGTCGCCCCGGGCCGCACCGGCGGTGCCGCCGCCGAGTTGGAGCGGCAGGGCGCGCTGCACGGCGTCGGCACCGACCTGGTGCTGCGCAACTCCCCGCCGGTGCGGGTCTACCGGCTCCGGTTCACCCCGGCGGGCGCGGCGCTCGCCGCCCGGCTGGCCCCGGCGCACCGGCCGTCGAGCGTCCCGCTGACCCGCAACATGCACATCGACTCCAACGGCGTGGCCGCGGCCGGGATCACCCTCGGGCTCGCCGCGCTGGCCCGGGTGGTCCGGCCGAAGTCGAAGCTCTGGCTGCTGCCGGCGCTGGCCGCCGCTCCGGTGGCCGCGTTCTTCCGGGACCCGCAGCGCGACGTGCCCGAGGACCCTTCGGCCGTGGTGGCCTCCGCCGACGGGCAGGTGCTGTCGGTGCAGCGGCTGCACGACGAGCGCTTCGGCGACGGCGAGTGGCTGCGGGTGGCGGTCTTCCTGTCGGTGCTGGACGTGCACGTCAACCGGTCCCCGGTGGCCGGCAAGGTGGTGGACTACTTCGTCGCCGACGGCGGATTCGTCAACGCCATGAAGCCGGCCGCCGAGCACAACGTGGCGGCGTACACGGTGCTGGAGACCGAGCACGGCACGGTGGTCGTGGCGCAGCGCACCGGGCTCATCGCCCGGCGGATCGTGCAGCGGGCCCCGGTCGGCGCGCTGCTGGCGCGCGGCGAGCGGTTCGGCCTGATCCGGTTCGGCTCGCGGACCGACGTCTACCTGCCGGCCGACGCGGCCGACCCGCTGGTCGGGCCGGGCGACAAGGTCGTCGGCGGGGCCACGGTCATCGCCCGCTGGCGCTGAGGCGGGACGGAACGACCGCAGGGGCGCCGCTCGCGCGGCGCCCCTGCGGTGTTCGGTCGGTTGTCGGATCAGGCGGCGCGGCGCTGGTGCAGCCAGAGCAGCGGGCCGCTGACCAGGTAGCCCACCACGACCAGGGCGAAGGTCAGCCGGACGTCGACCAGCGCACCGACCACCGGGACCAGCCACAGCCACGGCGGCAGCTTGACCAGGCGGGCCAGCTTCGCGTACGGGAAGCTGGAGACCATCGCGAAGGCCAGCAGCGCCACCCCCGCGATCTGCACCAGGCCGGGCAGCGGCAGCCCGAGGGCCACGGTCAGGGCGAGCACGGCCGCCGCCATCGTGGTCGGCACGCCGCAGAAGAAGCGGCCGTCCTTCGGTGAGACGTTGAACCGGGCGAGCCGGATCGCCGCGCAGGAGGCGACGAGCGCGGCGGCCACCGCGGCGGCGGCCGGCGGTGCCTCGCCGGCCAGCGAGGCGTAGACCACGACCGGGGCGGCGAGGCCGAACGAGCACATGTCGGCCAACGAGTCCATCTGGGCGCCGAACGGACTGGCCACCCCGAACTTGCGGGCCAGCAGGCCGTCGAGCCCGTCGAAGACGACGCAGGCGATGAGCAGGAGCGCGGCGATGCGCGCCTCGCCGTGCATGGCCACGAAGATGGCGTTGATGCCGAGCACCAGGCTGGCCAGGGTGCAGGCGTTGACCAGCGCGAACTTGGCCCGGCGGGCCGGCGTGCGGGCCCCCGGCAGCAGCGGGATCGACGCCGAGGTCGGGTCGTCGACCGGGATGCTGGGGGGCAGCGCCGGGCTCACCGGCGCGATCGCCTGGGCCTCGGTGCGCTCGTACCGGTCGAGACCGTAGCGGCGGCGCTGCCGGTCGAGGTAGCGGTGCTCGGGCGAGGCCAGGTCGCCGCCCAGGGTGGTGTCGTCACGACGACCCACCCTCACGAGCAACACCTGACGGGCGAACGTGCTGCTGCGGCGCAACGGGCCCGCCCAGCGACGCCCTGCGGGACGCGGACTGTCAGTCGTACGACGCCGGCGCCATGGGGCTCTCGGCACGTTTCCTCCATCACCGGTTCGCTGGCCGCCACGGGGCGGGGATCCGGCCTTCTCGGCCGGACCGCTGCTGGCTCGGCAGCCGTTCAAGCGGAGTACACCATTGCACAGGGGAGTGGGACTTGGCGATAGCTGCCGGCGGTACTCACTTCTGGTCAAACCGCGCGATCCGCCTCATTATTCCCGTCTCGGGCTTCCCGCCCGTTCTTCCCTCAACCCTGACTGCAGCCTACCGGAGCCCGTCCACCCCGGCCCGCCGACGGCGCGCTATCCCCCCGAATGTCCGCTTCCACCAGCCCTCCCCACCCCATCACCCGGCCCATTGATCATGAAGTTATTGCCTACCGACCCGGCGTGTCACGGCAACAATTTCATGATCAACGCGGCAATGGGGTGCGGGTCACGTCAGGTGGGCGGCCTGGACGGCTTCGGCGGTGACCTCCGTCAGGTGGTCCGGGGGGAGGGCGCCCAGTTCCTCGCGGGCGAACCAGCGGGCCTCGCAGGTGGAGCCGCCGACGTCGATCACGGTGGGCGGGGCGGGCTGGTCGACCGCCACCCGGTAGAAGGCGCGCACGCCGTGCCAGTCGATCGGGTAACCCTCCGGGCCGAGCGAGGCGGCGTCGCGGTGACTGGCCACGCCGAGCAGCTCGACCAGGCGGCCCCGCTGGCCGGTCTCCTCGACCAGTTCGCGGATCAGCGCCGCGCCCGGCTGCTCGCCGTAGTCCGTGCCGCCGCCGGGCAGGTGCCAGCAGCCGGCCCCCGGGTACCCGGCGGAGATCCGGGTCAGCAGCACCCGGCCCGCCGGATCCGTGGCGACCGCGTACGCGGCGAAGCGCTGGGCCCGGTGCAGCCCGTCCGGGCCGGGGACCGCGTAGAAGGAGGGGAACTCCGGTGCCTCGTCGGGCACCACGTCGGCCGAGGAGGCGGGCAGGCCGAGGGCCCGCGCGGTGAAGGCGCGCAGCGGCAACTCGGCGGCCTCGGCGGGGGTGAACCAGCGGGCCAGGTCGGTGGGGCGGTCGACCCGGTCGGCCAGCGTGCCGCCGCGCACCGAGACCTGGTAGATGAGCCGGTCGGTGTGGATCGTGATGCCCCGCTCGGGCAGGGCCCGCATGTCCGCCAGGACGTCGGCCAGGCCGGCGACGGCGACCGAGAGCCCGGTCTCGGCGGCCGTCTCCCGCACGACGGTGTGGAACGGGTCCTCGCCGTGGTCGACGGCGCCGCCGGGCAGGGACCAGGCGCCGGGGGTGCCGGAGCGCTCCGATGCGCGGACCAGCAACACTCGGCCGACTGAATCGGCACAAACTGCGTATGCCGCGATCCTGCGCAGCGGCTCCAGCATGGTGGTCACGGGGGCAAATTCTCCCCGGCCGACGTTACCGCCAGAGAAAAGAGTCAGATTCCTGACTAATGACTGGATCATCAGGGATCGATCAGGGTAGTGGTCCGGGCCATCACCGAGGTCGGCGGACACCCGGGCGGGGAGCCTGGGGGCATGACCTCGACGCAGTCGCACCAGCCCCCGTACCGGCAGCTCCGCCGCCCCACCACCGACCGGATGGTGGCCGGGGTGGCCAGCGGCCTCGGCCGCTACTGCACCGTCGACCCCACCCTGGTCCGGGTCGTCCTCGCCGTCGCGACCCTACTCACCGGCGGGGTCGCCGCCCTGGCGTACCCGATCATGTGGTTCCTGATGCCGGAGGAGCCGGCCGGCGCCCCGGCCTGGCCGCACCCGACGGCGGGCGCGGCGACGCCCGGCCCGGTGCTGGCGGGGCCGGGCGGGCCGGCGGACGGCACCCCGGTCACCCCGGCCGAGCCGGTCACCCAGGTCGTCCGGACGGTGCCGCCCACGGCCGGGTGAACCGGCCGGGCGGGCGTCACTCCCACTCGATGGTGCCCGGCGGCTTGCTGGTGACGTCCAGGACCACCCGGTTGACCTCGGCCACCTCGTTGGTGATCCGGGTGGAGATCCGGGCGACGACCTCGTACGGCAGCCGGGACCAGTCGGCGGTCATCGCGTCCTCGCTGGAGACCGGGCGCAGCACCACGGGATGGCCGTAGCTGCGCCCGTCGCCCTGCACGCCGACGCTGCGCACGTCGGCCAGGAGCACCACCGGGAACTGCCAGACCCCCCGGTCCAGGCCGGCGGCGGTCAGCTCCTCGCGGGCGATCAGGTCGGCCTGGCGCAGCAGGTCGAGCCGCTCCCGGTCGACCGCGCCGATGATCCGGATGGCCAGGCCGGGGCCGGGGAACGGGTGCCGCCAGACCATCGCCTCGGGCAGCCCCAGCTCCAGCCCGAGCGCCCGGACCTCGTCCTTGAAGAGCGTGCGCAGCGGCTCGACCAGGGCGAACTTCAGGTCCTCCGGCAGGCCGCCGACGTTGTGGTGGCTCTTGATGTTGGCGGTGCCGGTGCCGCCGCCGGACTCCACCACGTCCGGGTAGAGGGTGCCCTGCACCAGGAACTCGACGTCGCCGTGCGCGGCGATCTCCCGGGCGGCGGCCTCGAAGACCCGGATGAACTCCCGGCCGATGATCTTGCGCTTCTGCTCGGGGTCGGTCACCCCGGCCAGCGCGCCGAGGAACCGGTCGGCCGCGTCGACCACCTTGAGCTTGATGCCGGTGGCGGCCACGTAGTCCTTCTCCACCTGCTCGGCCTCGCCGGCGCGCAGCAGCCCGTGGTCGACGAAGACGCAGGTGAGCTGGTCACCCACGGCCTTGTGCACCAGGGCTGCGGCGACGGCCGAGTCCACCCCGCCGCTCAGGCCGCAGATGACCTCCTTGTCGCCGATCTGCGCGCGGATCCGGGCGACCTGCTCGTCGATGATGTTCTCGGGCGTCCAGGTCGGCTCGACGCCGGCGATGTCGTAGAGGAAGCGGGTGAGCATCTCCTGCCCGTGCGCGGTGTGCCCCACCTCCGGGTGGAACTGCACGCCGGCCCGGCGGCCGGCCAGGTCCTCGAACGCGGCGACCGGGGCGCCGGCCGACTCGGCGGTCACCGTGAAGCCGGCGGGGGCCTCGGTGACGCAGTCGCCGTGGCTCATCCAGACCGGCAGGTCGGCCGGCAGGTCGCGGAGCAGCACCCCGGGCTCGGTGAGGCGGGGACGCAGCGGGGTGCCGCCGTACTCGCGGTTGCCGGTGCGCGCCACGGTGCCGCCGAGCGCCTGGGCCATCGCCTGGAAGCCGTAGCAGATGCCGAAGACCGGCACGTCGGAGGTGAACATCCCGGCGTCGATCTGCGGGGCGTCGGGGGCGTAGACGCTGGCGGGACCGCCGGAGAGGATGATCGCGGCCGGGTTCTTCGCCAGCATCTCGGCCACCGGCATCGAGTGCGGGACGATCTCCGAGTAGACCTTCGCCTCGCGCACCCGACGCGCGATGAGCTGGGCGTACTGGGCTCCGAAGTCCACCACGAGGACGGGACGAGGCGTGCTCATGGGCGCGAGCCTACCGACAGTCACGTTCGCGCCGGGCGGGGGTCGGCCGGTTCCGCCCTCCTAGCCCTGGGCGTCCAACCCCCGCAGGGCGGCGGGGGCGTGCGACGGGACGGCCGGGTCGGCGGGCGGCACCGGCTCCAGCCGGCGGTACGGGGCACCGAGCGGCGGCCGGGGGTCGGCCTCGCCCCGGTTGGGCCAGAACGACATCGCCCGTTCCGCCTGGGCGGTGATGGTCAGCGACGGATTCACCCCGAGGTTCGCCGAGACCGCCGCGCCGTCCACCACGTGCAGCCCGGGGTGCCCGTACATCCGGTGGTAGGGGTCGATCACGCCGTCGTCGGCGGTGGCGCCGATCACCGCGCCGCCGAGCAGGTGCGCGGTCATCGGGATGTCGAACGGCTCGGTCAGCGACCCGCCCGGCGTCCCGTCGATCTCCTCGGCCAGCAGCCGGGCCGCCGTGTTGCCGGCGGGGATCCAGGTCGGGTTGGGCGTGCCGTGGCCGGGGCCGGAGACCATCCGCTGCCGGAAGAGCCCGCGCCGCCAGCGGGTGGTCAGCGAGTTGTCGGCGGACTGCATCACCAGCGCGATCACGGTCCGCTCCGACCAGTTGCGGACGGTGAGCATCCGGGCGGCGGTGCCGGGCTGCCGCAGCAGGGTGCCCACCCAGCGCCGGACCCGGTGCGGGCCCCCGTCGACCAGCAGCGACTGGAGCAGCCCCATGACGTTGGAGCCCCGCCCGTAGCGGACCGGCTCGATGTGGGTCTGCGGGTCCGGGTGGAAGGAGCTGGTGATCGCCACGCCCTCGGTGAAGTCCAGCCCCTCGGCGCGGGCCCGCCCTGGTGCCACGGAGGCCCCGAGGATGGCCTCGGAGTTCGTCCGGGTCAGCTCGCCCACCCGCGGCGACAGCTCGGGCAGCGCCCCGGTGGCCCGCATCTGGTGCAGCAGCCGCTGGGTGCCGAGCGCTCCGGCGGCGAAGACCACCTGGTCGGCGTGGAACACCTGGCGGTGTTTGCGCAGCCAGGCCCCGGTGCGGACGGTCTCCACCCGGTAGCCGCCCCCGTCGGCCGGGCGGACGGCGGTGACCGTGGTCAGCGGGTGCACCCGCGCGCCGAGCCGCTCGGCCAGGAAGAGGTAGTTCTTCACCAGGGTGTTCTTCGCCCCGTGCCGGCAGCCGGTCATGCACGCCCCGCAGTGCGCGCAGCCGCCGCGCTCGGGGCCCACCCCGCCGAAGTACGGGTCGGCGACCCGCTCCCCCGGCCGGCCGATGTGCACCCCCACCGGGGTCGGGTGGTAGGTGTGCCCGACCCCCATCCGGTCGGCGACCGCCCGCATCGCCCGGTCCGCCCGGGTGTGCACCGGGTACGTGGTGACGCCGAGCATCCGCTTCGCCTGGTCGTAGTGGCGGGCCAACTCGGCCCGCCAGTCGGTGATGTCGCGCCACTGCGGGTCGGCGTAGAACGCGTCGAGCGGCTCGTAGAGGGTGTTGGCGTAGACCAGCGAGCCGCCGCCCACCCCGGCCCCGGAGAGCACCAGCACGCCGCCGCGGGCCTTGCGGCTGACCGAGCGGAGCAGGGTGATGCGTTGCAGGCCGTAGCAGCCGAGCTTCGGCGCCCAGAGGAACCGGCGCAGTCGCCACGACGTCTCGGGGAACTCGTCGTCGGCGAAGCGCCGCCCGGCCTCCAGGACGCCCACGGAGTAGCCCTTCTCGGCCAGCCTGAGCGCGGTGACGCTGCCGCCGAAGCCGGACCCGATCACCAGCACGTCGTACCTCATCAACGAATCATTACCGACGAGTAGCCATCCACACCACTGTCCGTTTTCGCGGGTCTCGCAGTCGCCCCCGGCGGCGGCGCGCTGACGCCGGTCGATCGGGCGGCCGGGCGAAGCGGCCACCACGACGCCCCGCCGCCCGCGTAGGGTGCGCAGGTGCGCCCGGCCGCGAACCCGGCGCGCCGGTCGAAGCGTTGTACGGGTGGGGGTGTGACATGGCCGAGGCGACGGGAACCGCCCGCCGGCGGTGGCGGCTGGGGCTGGCCGTCCTCGCGGCGCTCGTGCTGGTGGCGGGGGGCGCGACGGCGCTCGTCCGGCTGACCGCCGACCGGCAGTCCGAGCCCGGGGCCGCGCCGGCCACCGCCTCGCCCACGCCGCCGCCCGCCGCGCCGAGCCCCACGCCGCCGCCGGGGGCCGACGTGACCGGCCCGCTGAACCTGCTGCTGGCCGGGGTGGACACCCGGGTCAGCGTCCCCGACTGGGAGCCGCACGGCGACGCCGTGCTGGTGGCACACGTGACGAAGGAGCTGGACCGGGCGTACGTCTTCTCGCTCCCCCGCGACCTGCTGGTCGGCATCCCCGCCTACAAGAAGTCCGGGTACTCCGGCGGGAGGACCAAGCTCACCCACGCGATGAGCTACGGCAGCCGGGTGCCCGGCAAGCCGAAGCAGCCGAGCGTCCCCCAGGGGTACGAGCTGCTGCGCAGCGCGGTCAGCGGGTACACCGGGCTGCGCTTCGACGCCGGGGCGGTGGTCACCTTCCAGGGCTTCGCCAAGCTGGTCGACGCCGTCGGCGGGATCGACGTCTACATCGACCAGCGGACCGTCTCGCTGCACCGGCAGCCCGACGGCCGCCACCGCGCCCCGGCGTCGAACGGCGACGGCTACGTCGGCCCGCAGATGGTGTACGAGAAGGGCGAGCGGCACCTCAACGGCTGGCAGGCCCTGGACTACGCCCGGCAGCGCTACGGCCTGAAGAACGGCGACTACGACCGGCAGCGCCACCAGCAGCAGCTCATCCGGGCGCTGATGCGCAAGATCCAGGGCGAGGGCGTGTCCCGGCAGCCGCAGCGGGTCGAGCAGATCGTCGGCGCGCTGGGCGACACCCTGACGTACGCGGGCGGGCCCCGGATCGTCGACCTCGCGTACGCGCTCGGCGGGTTGCCGGCCGACCGGCTCGTCCTGGTCGGCCTGCCCGGCGAGGGGGTGGGCAAGGGCAGCGCCTACCGGGGCGAGCAGCTCAAGCCCGTCGGCCGGGAGTTCATCGCCGCGCTGAAGAAGGGCCGGGCCGAGCAGTACCTGGCCGACCACCCCGAGCTGGTGGTGAAGAAGTAGGCGGCCTCGTGGCCCCGCGCCGGTCCCGCCCGCTACCAGGCCTCGACCGCCGGCAAACGGTGGACAGGGCGGCCCGGCGTCGCTATTTTGTGGAGCGTGCCTGGCCCTGAGGCGAAAAGACGCCAGCCACCGGTGATCGGTGGCTGATCGCGTAGTCGTGTGACGACCCTGCTCGAGTCGAGCAGCGCGCCGTAGGTTCGCCATCGATCAACCGCATCGCGGGATTCCGCCCGGATCCTTTCCCGGGCTCTCTCAACGTGACCACCCTCGCGTGGATCGCGTCTCCCACTGTCTGCGATGTAGTTGGAGCTTCTCGATGCCTTTCGCCATCTACGTTCTCGGCCTGGCTGTCTTCGCCCAGGGAACATCGGAGTTCATGCTCTCCGGCCTGGTACCGGCCATCGCCGCCGATCTTGGCGTGTCCGTCCCGACCGTCGGAACACTGACCTCGGCCTTCGCCGTCGGTATGATCGTCGGCGCGCCGTCGGTCGCGATGCTGAGCATGCGTTGGCCGCAGCGCCGCGCGCTGCTCAGCTTCCTGATCACCTTCCTGCTGGCGCACGTGGTCGGCGCCAGCACTTCCAGCTTCGGCGTGTTGCTGGCAACCCGGGTCGTCGCCGCGCTGGCCATGGCCGGCTTCCTGGCCGTCGGCCTGGCGACCGCCGCGGGCATCGCCGGCCCCGGCGCCAAGGGGAAGGCCACGTCGGTGCTGCTCAGCGGCGTGACCCTGGCCTGCGTCGCCGGTGTTCCCCTGGGCGCCGCGCTCGGTGGGGTCTGGGGTTGGCGGGCGGCGTTCTGGGCGGTGGCCGCCAGCTCCGCCCCGGCCGTGATCGCCATCCTGCGGGCCGTGCCGCCCACGCCCGTCGACCCGGACGCGCCGACCGCACGACACGAGCTGCGGGCACTACGCAGCCCACAGCTGATCATCACGCTGCTGCTGGGGGCTTGCGTGAACGGCGCGACGTTCTGCTCGTTCACGTATCTGGCCCCGGTGACGACCGAGGTCACCGGCCTCAGCACGGGTTGGCTGCCGGGGATCCTCGCGGTGTTCGGCATCGGCTCGTTCGTCGGCGTCAACGCCGGTGGCAGGCTGGCCGACAGGCGGCCCCGCCAGGTGGTGACGATCGGCGGCACGGCGCTGCTGGCGGGCTGGCTCCTGTTCGCCCTCACCGCCGCGAACCCGTTCGCCGCCCTCGCGCTCGTGTTCGTGCAGGGTGTCCTCTCGTTCACCGTCGGATCCACGCTGATCTCGCAGGTTCTCTACCAGGCGGCGGATGCGCCCAGGCTCTCCGGCGGATTCGCCACCGCGGCGATGAACGTGGGTGCCGCCGCCGGCCCGGCCCTCGGGGGTGCGGTCCTCGCCGCCGGCCTGAGCTACCGCTCTCCGCTGCTCGTCAGCGCCGCGCTGGTGGCAGCCGCCCTGGTGATCCGGGGCGTGTCCCGCGCGCTCGGCGGCAGCCCCGGGCGTGACCGGTCCCAACCCCAGGCAGCGCACCAGCCTCGCTGACCTCCCGCCGGGCCGGTCGTCAGGCCCGCGCCCCGGGTCAGCGGGGCGCGGGTCGCGCCGGCCGCTCGGTGCCGTAGAGCCAGGCGTCGAAGAGCGGGTCGAGCTGGCGGCCGGAGACCTGCTCGGCGAGGGCGACGAAGTCGGCGGTGGTGGCGTTGCCGTCGCGCTTGTCGGCCACCCAGGTGCGCAGCAGCTCGAAGAATGCCTGGTCGCCGATGGTGGTGCGCAGCGCGTGCACGGTCATCGCCCCGCGCTGGTACACCGACTGGCCGAAGAGGTTCGCCGCGCCCGGCTTGCCCGGCGGGACCCGCCAGAGCTGGGCGGAGGCGCCGGTGTACTCCGCGTCGAACGCCTGCTGCGCGCTGCGCCCGTCGCGGTGCTCCGCCCAGAGCCACTCCGCGTACGTGGCCAGACCCTCGTTGAGCCAGATGTCCTGCCACTTCGTCAGCGCGACGCTGTTGCCGAACCACTGGTGGGCCAGCTCGTGCGCCACCACCTCGGTGTTCTCGCCCTGCTGGAAGAAGTTGGCCGAGTAGACGGGGCGGCTCTGCGTCTCCAGCGCGTACCCGATGCCGGGCTCGGAGACGACCACCCCGCCGTACGCGGCGAACGGGTACGGCCCGAACACCCCCTCCAGGTGGTCGGCCACCTCGACGGTACGGGCGATCGAGGCGTCCGCCGCGCCCTTGGGCAGCTTCGTGGTGACGGCGCTGAAGACCGGCCGCCCCTTGTGCTCGCCCCGGGTCACCCGGAACTCGCCGATCGCCACGGTGCTCAGGTAGCTGGCCATGGGCGAGCGCTCGGCCCACCGCCAGGTGGTCCAGCCGGCCCGGGTGGTGTTGCGCACCGGCACCCCGTTGGCGACGGCCGTCAGCCCCTGCGGGACGGTGATCTCGAAGTCGTACAGCGCCTTGTCGGAGGGGTGGTCGTTGACCGGGAACCAGGTGCTGGCCGACTCCGGCTGGCCGACGGCCACCGCGCCGTCGGAGGTGTGCCGGAACCCGCCCTCGCCGAGGGTGTTGTTGTGCAGCGGCGTCGGCGAGCCGTCGTAGCGGATCTCGGCGGTGAAGCCGTTGCCGGAGGTCAACCCGTTGGCCGGGGTGACGACCAGCTCGCCGTCGGCGTGCGCGTGCCGGGCGGGCGCGTCGTCCACGGTCACCGCGCGCACGGTCAGCCCGGCCAGGTCCAGGTTGAACGAGGCGAGATGGGCGGTGGCGGTGGCCTGCACGGTGGTGGTGCCGGAGAGGTGGTCCTTCGCCGGGTCGTACCGGACCTTCACGGTGTAGCGGGTGACGTCGTACCCGCCGTTGCCGTACCGGGGGAAGTAGGCGTCGCCCGCCCCCGCCGCGCCGGCCTTGAACTGCCGCGGTGGGGTCGGCGACGCGGTGGCCTGCGGCCCGGCCGGCTCGGGGTGCGTCGTGGTGCAGGCGGCCGGCCCGAGCGCCACGGCAGCCAGCAGCCCGGCCCCCAGGCGCAGCCCTCGCAGGCGCAGCGTCATCACGTCGTCCCTCCCGGCGAGGCCCCGGCCGCTCCGGCCCCTCGTCGGCCGCCCCACCCCGCCCGCGGCAGCCTACCCAGCGCCGTCCAGCGGCGCGGCGGCCCGGCCGGGGAGAAGCCTAGGCCGCCCCGGGGGCCGGCCCGCGCGGAACGGACGGAAACCACCGGCGGACGCGAAGCCGGGGTGGCCGTCCCGGTGGGGACGACCACCCCGGCCCGGGGCGGCGGTGCGCCTCAGCGGTCCAGGACCAGGCCGACCTTCTGGAACTCCTTGAGGTCGCGGTAGCCGCACTTGGCCATCGCCCGGCGCAGCCCGCCGAAGAGGTTGAGCTGGCCGTCCGGCTCGTCGGCCGGGCCGAAGAGCAGCCGCTCCATCTCCCCGAGCGGCTCGCCGGCCACCTCGAACGCGCCGCGCGGCAGCGACGGGTGGCTGGCCGCCGAGTGCCACCACGCGCCGCCGGCCGGGGCCTCCGCGCAGAGCGAGAGCGGCTCGCCGAGCATCACCGCGTCCGCGCCGCAGCCCAGCGCCTTGGCGATGTCGCCGGAGGTCTGGATGTCGCCGTCGGCGATCAGGTGCACGTACCGGCCGCCGGTCTCGTCGAGGTAGTCGCGGCGGGCCGCGGCGGCGTCGGCGATCGCGGTGGCCATCGGCACCCGGATGCCGAGCACCGACTCGGTGGTCGACCAGTCGTCGCCGCCGATGCCGACGATCACCCCGGCCGCGCCGGTGCGCATCAGGTGCAGCGCCGTCTTGTAGTCGGTGCAGCCGCCGACGATGACCGGCAGGTCGAGGTCGGCGATGAACTCCTTGAGGTTCAGCGGCTCGTCGGTGGTGGAGACGTGCTCCGCCGAGACGATGGTGCCCTGGATGACCAGGATGTCCACGCCGGCGTCGAGGATCACCGGGGCCAGCGCCAGGGTGTGCTGCGGGGAGACCCGCACGGCCACGGTGCCGCCGCCGGCCCGCAGCTCGCGCACCCGCTCGGCGATCAGGTCCGGGCGGATCGGCTCGGCGTACACCTGCTGGAGCCGGCTGGTGGCGCGGGCGTCCTCGTCGAGGCCGGCCAGCTCCTCCAGGATCTTGGTCGGGTTCTCGTACCGGGTCCAGAGGCCCTCGACGTTGAGCACGCCGAGGCCGCCGAGCTGGCCGAGCCGCACGGCGGACTGCGGGCTCATCGTCGCGTCCGAGGGGTGGCCCACGCACGGGATGTCGAACTGGTACGCGTCGAGCTGCCAGGCCGTGGAGACGTCGTCGACGTCCCGGGTGCGGCGGCTCGGCACGATGGCGATGTCGTCCAGGTGGTAACCGCGCTGCGCGGTCTTCCCCTGGCCGATCTCGACCACGTCACGCATGGGGGCTCCAGGTGTCTTAGGGGGATGGGAGGATCAGCGGGAGTGGTAGTTGGGGGCCTCGACGGTCATCTGGATGTCGTGCGGGTGGCTCTCCTTGAGCCCGGCCGCGGTGATCCGGATGAGCTGGCCCCGGTCGTGCAGGTCGGGGATGTTCTCCGCGCCGGCGTACCCCATCGCCAGGCGCAGCCCGCCGACCAGCTGGTGGGCCACCCGCGACAGCGGCCCCCGGTAGGGCACCTGGCCCTCCACGCCCTCCGGGACCAGCTTGTCGTCGCTGAGCACGTCCTGCTGGAAGTAGCGGTCCTTGCTGTAGGACTTGGCCTGGCCCCGCGACTGCATCGCGCCCAGCGAGCCCATCCCCCGGTACGCCTTGTACTGCTTGCCGTTGACGAAGATCAGCTCACCGGGGCTCTCCTCGCAGCCGGCCAGCAGGCTGCCGAGCATCACCGTGTCGGCGCCGGCCACCATGGCCTTGGCGATGTCACCCGAATACTGGATCCCGCCGTCGCCGATCACCGGGACGCCCGCCGGGCGGGCGGCCCGCGCCGCCTCCATGATCGCGGTGATCTGCGGCACGCCGACCCCGGCGACGATGCGGGTGGTGCAGATCGCGCCCGGCCCGACCCCGACCTTCACCCCGTCGGCGCCGGCCTCGACCAGGGCCTTCGCCCCGGCGTACGTGGCGACGTTGCCGCCGACGATGTCGATGGCGACGTCGGCCTTGAGCCGGCGGACCATCTCCAGCACCGCCCGCTGGTGGCCGTGCGCGGTGTCCACGATGATCACGTCGACGCCCGCGTCGACCAGGGTGCGGGCCCGCTTGTACGAGTCCTCGCCCACGCCGATCGCGGCCGCCACCCGGAGCCGGCCCGCGTCGTCCTTGCTCGCCTCCGGGTACTGCTCGCTCTTGGTGAAGTCCTTCACCGTGATCAGCCCGCGCAGCCGACCCCCGGCGTCGACGATCGGCAGCTTCTCGACCTTGTGCCGGCGCAGCAGCGCCAGCGCCTCGTCCTTGCTCACCCCGACGGGCGCGGTGACCAGCGGCGGGCGGGTCATGATCTCGTGGACCGGGGTGGACGGCTCGGAGACGAAGCGCATGTCCCGGTTGGTGACGATGCCGACGAGCTGACCGTCGCCGTCGACCACGGGGACGCCGGAGATCCGGTACCGCCCGCAGAGCTCGTCCACCTCGCGCAGGGTGTCCTTGGGGCTGGCGGTCACCGGGTTGGTGATCATGCCCGACTCGGAGCGCTTCACCAGGTCGACCTGGAGCGCCTGGTCGTCCACGGAGAGGTTGCGGTGCAGCACGCCGATGCCGCCCTGGCGGGCCATGGCGATGGCCATCCGCGCCTCGGTGACGGTGTCCATCGCGCTGGAGATCAGCGGGATGGTCAGCTCGACGTTGCGGGTCAGCCGGGTGCGCGTGTTGACCCGGCTGGGCACCACGTCCGACTCGCCGGGCTGCAGCAGCACGTCGTCGAAGGTGAGGCCGAGCGGGACCACCCGGGCCGAGCCGGCGGGCAGCTCCGGCAGATGGCCGCCCAGCTCGCCGCGGTCGACGCCGGCCGGAAGTTCAGTGCTGGGCGAATTGTCCACGAATGCTCTCCTGAGCTGGTCGGGTGGCTTCAGCGAGGCGGCGCGCGCGGAGATCCGCCGCACGCCGGGTGACGACGCGTCGGTGCCATCGTACCCATCAGGCTCGGCCGACCCCGCCGGTGCCGGGCGGAAGGTCGACGCTGCGTGACGGCGGCGCCCGGCGCGGGGCCGCCGGGCGGATGGGGGCGGGCGGCGGGTGGGCGTGGGGGCTACGGTGAGGGGGTGCACGACGAGCCCATCGACCCGTTCAACGGCGACCCGGCCGATCCGGCGGCCGAGTTGCACGACCCGGACGGCGACGCCGCGCTCGACCCGCTGACCGAGGTCGAGCGGCAGGACGTGCTGGAAGACCTGGCCGACCTGGAGATCTACCAGGCGCTGCTGGGGCCCGTCGGGGTGCGCGGTCTGGTGATCGAGTGCGAGGACTGCCGCGAGCCGCACTACTTCGACTGGGACCTGCTCCGGGGCAACCTGCGCCACCTGCTCAACTCCGGTCGCCCCCGGGTGCACGAGCCGGCCTACGACCCGGACCCGGACCACTACGTCACCTGGGACTACGCGCGCGGCTACGCCGACGGGGTGCACGACACCCTGACCGAGGGCACGGAGGACGACGAGGCCGAGCCGAAGGGCTGATCCGCGCTCAGCTGACCAGCCCGGCCCGGAAGCCGGCGGCCACGGCGTGCGCCCGGTCGCGGGCCCCGAGCTTGCGGAACAGCCGGCGGGCGTGCGTCTTGACGGTGTCCTCCGAGACGAACAGCTCCCGGCCGATCTCGGCGTTGCTCTTGCCCTCGGCCATCCCGAGCAGCACCTGCTGCTCCCGCTCGGTCAGCCCGACCGCCCCCCGCGCGCTGCGGGCCGCCGCGCCGCGCCGCCCGGTCGCCGACTTATCCGACTCCTCCGGCTCGCCGCCGGTGGCCTCCGGGTCGTCGTCGCCCCGCTGCACCGGCACCACCGCGGGCGTGCCGCCCGCCACTTCCGGCGGGCCCGGCCAGGCCGCGCCGGGGTTCTGCGTGGGCCGGCCGCCGGGAGCGGGCCGGGTCGGGCCGCCGACGGTGGCGGTGTCGCGGGCCGGGTGCCGGGCGGCCCGGCCGGGCGCGGCGAGCAGCAGCAGGGCCTTGGCCACGGCGGTGGTCAGGTCGTGGTCGGTGCCCTGGATCAGGCCGCGGGCCCCGGCGCCCATGGTGGCGGTGGCGGCCTCGGACTCCTCGGCCCCGAGCAGCAGCACCGCGGCGTGCGGCGCGCGGGCCAGCACCCGCCGCACGAAGCCGGCGCTGTCCGGTCGGGTGAGCGCCGTGTCGGCGAGCACGACGTCGGCCGGCCCCTCCGCCAGGCGCAGCATCACCTCAGGATCGGAGACGGCGGTACGAATGGCGGCGGACAGCCCGAGCCGTGCCGCCGCGGAGTTCAGTTGCTGGGCGGCGAGCGGTGTCCGAACGCACACGAGAACGGTACGCACTGTGGTCTCCTCTCCGACCCAGAGCAGACCACGGCGGGACGGGCCGGGGTGAGCGTTCCCGGCAATCCTCCGAACTTTTCCGACAGATAGGGCATATGCCCCATCTCGCTCGAAGGTTTTGGATCACAGAAGTGTGAGCCGACGCGACGCGGGGTACCGGGAGCCCGAGCCGGAAACGGTGCGCCCGCGCGGCCAGCCGCCCGGACACCTGTCAACTGACGACCGCCGCGGTGCCGCGCGGGAGGAGGGGTGCTGATGTCGAACGTACGCAGACTGCCCGGACCCATCGTCGACCTGTGGGACTGGCAGCGCCTCGGTGCCTGTCGGGGTCGCGACAGCGCCCAGTTCTTCCACCCCGACGGCGAGCGCGGCTCCTCCCGCCTGCGCCGCGAGTCGGAGGCGAAGTCGGTCTGCCGGGCCTGCCCGGTCCGGGCCGAGTGCGCCGCGCACGCCCTCGCCGTCCGCGAGCCGTACGGGGTCTGGGGTGGCTTCAGCGAGGCCGAGCGGCTGCGGCTGCTCGCCGTCGGCTGGGAGGACCTGGCCGACCGCCGGCAGAGCCGGGTCGACGTGGCCCGCCTGGAGGCCCGCCTCGGCCGGCCGCACAAGTCCACGATGCCGGCCCAGCGCAACGTCGCCTGACCGACCCGCTCCCCGGCACACCGCAGCCCGCCCGACCCTCGGCACACCGCACCACGATGCCGCGCCCGACCACCCTCGGGCGCGGCATCGTCGTTCCTCCCCGACGTGTCGGCGTGTCCCGGCCGACCCGTCGGCCCACCCCGCCGGCCATCCCGCCCGGCCACCCCCCTGAGGGGCGTCAGCGCACGGTGACCTTGACCGTGTGCCAGCCGGTCGCGCCGTCCGGGTCGACCCGTTGACGGCGTTCGGTCTGCGTCTCGCCGTCCGCGTCGGTGGCCCGCACCTGGAGGGTGTGCTCGCCCGCGCTGGCCGGCCACCGCCAGGACCACTGCACCCAGGTGTCCACCGAGGCGGTCGGCGCGAGCGTCGCCTCCTGCCACGGGCCCTCGTCGACGCGTACCTCGACCCTGGCGATCCCCCGCTGCTGGGCCCAGGCGACGCCGGCCACCGTCACCGGCCCGGCGGTGAGCCGGTTGCGGGGGCGGGGCGTGTCGATGCGGGACTGGGTCTTGATCGGCCCCTGCGCCGACCAGCCCCGGGGCACCCAGTACGCGTCGAAGTCGGCGAAGCTGGTCAGCTCCAGCTCGGTCACCCACTTGCAGGCCGAGACGTAGCCGTACAGGCCGGGCACCACCATCCGCACCGGGAAGCCGTGCTCCACCGGCAGCGGTACGCCGTTCATGCCGACCGCCAGCAGGGCGTCGCGGCCGTCGCGCAGCACCGCCGTCGGGGTGCCGCAGGTCCAGCCGTCGACCGCGCGTCCCACCACCTGATCCGCGCCCGGCTCCGGCTGGGCCTCGTCGAGCAGCTCCCGGATCGGCACGCCCAGCCACCGGGCGCTGCCGATCAGGTCCCCGCCCACCTCGTTGGAGACGCAGGCCAGGGTGATGTGACGCTCGACCATCGGGCGGGCCAGCAGCTCGGCGAAGCTCAACTCGATCGGGTTGCGGACCCGGCCGTGGATGCGCAGCCGCCAGCTGAAGGGGTCGACCTGCGGCACCACCAGGGCTGTGTCGATCCGGTAGAACTCGGCGTTCGGGGTGACGTAGGGGGCGAGCTGGGCGACGGCGAGGTCCGCCCCGGCCGGCAGCGCCGGCGCGGGCGAGACCGGCGCGGGCAGGACGACCGCCTGCCGGGCCGTCGACACGCCCCGCCGCCCGGCCAGCCAGTGCCCGCCCAGGCCGGCAACGGCCGCCGCCCCGGTCAACGCGCCGACCCCGGTCAGGAACCGCCGCCGCCCCTGCGGATCTATCTCCGCCCCACTCGCCCCTGATGCGGGCACCGACGACGGGCCACCCGGGGCGGGCACCGACGACACAGCGGCGGGCGCTGGTGGGGTGGGTGGGGTCCACGGCCACGGGTCGAGTTGGAGCGGGCCGGCCAGCAGCAGCCAGAGCACCAGCGCGCCAAGGCCCGCACCGACCAGCGACGGGAGCGCGTCGGCGGGGTCCGCGCCGGGCCGGGTGAGCGCGGCGGCGATCCCGAGGACGGCGAAGGCCGCGATCCCGGCTACCCCCACCCACAGTCGGCGGACGGCGGCCAGGCCGAGCAACGCCGCGATGCCGGCCAGCACCAGGGCCGTCCCGACCAGCAGGGCAAGCTTGTCGTACCGGCCGAAGACGGCGATGGCGAACTGCTTCAGGGGCTCGGGGACGGTGTCCACCACCACCGACCCGACGGCGATCAGGGGCGCGGAGCGGGGACCGGTCAGCACCGCCACCGGCTCGGCCGTGCCGATGGCCACGGTGGCGGCGGTGATCCCGGCCAGCGCGGCGTACCCGCGCGAGGGACTGCTCATTCCGCCAGTGTCCGCATCGCACGGTCCGTCGCCCAGTCGGGATCGCCGCACCCGTGACGGCGTCAGGGCACGCCGTCCGGTGACGGCGTGCCCTGAGCGGTGTCGTACGACCGGGTCAGAACCCCGGGCCGTGCTGGTGACCGTGGCCGTGCGAGTGGCCGTGGCCGCCACCGGCGGCGGCCGGCTCGGCCTGCTCCGGCTTCTCCACGACCAGGCTCTCGGTGCTGAGCAGCAGGCCGGCGATCGAGGCGGCGTTGGTGACCGCGTTGCGGGTCACCTTGACCGGGTCGATGATGCCGGACTTGACCAGGTCGACGTACTCGTCGCGAGCGGCGTCGAGGCCCTGGCCCCACTCCTTCTCGGCGACCTTGTTGACCACCACGTAGCCGTCGTGGCCGGCGTTCTTGGCGATCCAGCGCAGCGGCTCGACCAGCGACTTGCGCACGATCGAGACGCCGACCTTCTCGTCACCGGTGAAGCCGAGGTCGTCGTCGAGCACCGACGCGATCTGCACCAGGGCGGCGCCGCCACCGGGCACCGTGCCCTCCTCGACGGCGGCCTTGGTCGCGGCGATGGCGTCCTCGATGCGGTGCTTGCGCTCCTTCATCTCGACCTCGGTCGCCGCGCCCACCTTGATGACCGCGATGCCACCGGAGAGCTTCGCCAGCCGCTCGGCCAGCTTCTCCCGGTCCCACTCGGAGTCCGAGGCCTCGATCTCCTTGCGGATCTGCGCGACCCGGTCGGCGACCTCGGTGGCCTGGCCGCCACCGTCGACGACGGTGGTGTTCTCCTTGTCGATCACGACGCGCCGGGCGGTGCCGAGCACCTCCAGGCCGACCTGGTCGAGCTTGTAGCCCAGCTCCGGGGCGACCAGCTCGGCGCCGGTCAGGATCGCCATGTCCTGCAGCATCGCCTTGCGGCGGTCGCCGAAGCCCGGGGCCTTCACGGCGCAGACCTTGAGGGTCTTGCGGATCGCGTTGACCACCAGGGTGGAGAGGGCCTGGCCCTCGACGTCCTCGGCGATGATCAGCAGCGGCTTGCTGTCCTGGAGGACCTTCTCCAGCAGCGGCAGCAGCTCCTCGATCGCCGAGATCTTCTGCGTGGTGATCAGGATGTACGGGTCGTCGAGGACCGCCTCCTGCTCCTCCACGTCGGTGACGAAGTTGGGGGAGATGAAGCCCTTGTCGAACTGGAGACCCTCGGTCACCTCCAGCTCGGTGGCCAGCGCGGAGCCCTCCTCGACGGTGATGACACCGTCGCGGCCGACCCGCTCCATCGCCTCGGCGATCAGCTCGCC
Organism: Micromonospora sp. DT233; assembly: GCF_049841815.1. Classification (NCBI taxonomy): domain Bacteria; kingdom Bacillati; phylum Actinomycetota; class Actinomycetes; order Micromonosporales; family Micromonosporaceae; genus Micromonospora; species Micromonospora sp. DT233. Next base: position 306,901 of record NZ_JBNCLB010000001.1, read on the forward strand.
GATCGTGGCGTCCTGCGCGGAGATCGTCGCCACGTGCGCGATCGACTTCTTGTCGGCCACCTCGACGGCCCGGCCGAGCAGGGCCTCGGAGACCTTGGCGGCGGCGGCGTCGATGCCGCGCTTGAGGCCGGTCGGGTTGGCCCCGGCGGCCACGTTGCGCAGGCCCTCGCGGACCATCGCCTGGGCGAGCACGGTCGCGGTGGTGGTCCCGTCGCCAGCGATGTCGTTGGTCTTGGTTGCCACCTCCTTGACCAGCTGCGCGCCGAGGTTCTCGTAGGGGTTGGTGAGCTCGATCTCCTTGGCGATGGTGACGCCGTCATTGGTGATCGTGGGCACACCGAACTTCTTGTCCAGGACGACGTTGCGCCCGCGCGGTCCGAGAGTGACCTTGACCGTGTCCGCGAGGGCGTTGACACCGTGCTCGAGCAGGTGTCGGGCGTCGTCCGAGAAGCTCAGGATCTTCGCCATGAATGTCCCTTCGAAGCGTCCTGCCCCGGCCCGGCGAGCCGGACCGGGGCAGGGACACTGATCGGTTGGTTACTTCTCGATGACCGCGAGGACGTCGCGGGCGGAGAGCACCAGGTACTCCTCGCCGGCGTACTTGACCTCGGTGCCGCCGTACTTCGAGTAGAGGACGGTGTCGCCGACCGAGACGTCAACCGGGATCCGGTTGCCCTTCTCGTCGACGCGCCCCGGGCCGACAGCGAGGACGGTGCCCTCCTGCGGCTTCTCCTTGGCGGTGTCGGGGATCACGATGCCCGACGCCGTGGTGGTCTCAGCCTCGTTCGCCTGGACCAGGATCCGGTCCTCGAGCGGCTTGATCGCAACCTTGGTCGCGGTAGTCACGGGCATACCCTCCTGGGGTACTGGTTTCGTTACCGACCGGCGAGCCGGTCGGCGTCAATCTGCCACATGCCACCGGGCGGGGCCGTCGTCGCGGGTGCCGGTCCGCCTGGCGTTCAGCCACCGGGCACAGGGCCCGGAAGCTGGCACCCTCGATGGGAGAGTGCTAATCGCAGGTTATGCCGTGGCTAGCACTCCGTCAAGGAGAGTGCCAGCGCGTCGCCCTTCGTGTCACCCCGATCGCGCCGCACCGGGCCCCGGGGGACACCCGCGCGGCACGCCCGAGAACGGCCGGCGCGGCGAGGATCCCGCCGGTCGCCGGCCTGCCGCCGGGCGCCCCGGCCGGGCCCGGGACAATGGGCGGGTGGATCTCGACCAGTTCGCCGCCCTGCGTACCCCCGAGGGGTCGGCCGCGCTCGCCGCGGCGACCGAGGTGGCCGGCGGCGACCCGCTGGTCGCGGCGGGCGCGCTCCGCTCGGCCGGCGTCCCGGCCGGGCTCGCGGCGGCGGCGCTGACCCAGGCGGAGCTGCGCCGCCGGGCGGTCGGCAAGTTCGGCCCGGCGGCGGCCGGGATGTTCCTCACCCGCGCCGGGCTGGAGCAGGCCACCCGGGGGGTGGTCGCCGCCCGACGGGCCGAGCGGCTGCGCGCGGCCGGGGTCCGCACCCTCGCCGACCTGGGCTGCGGCCTCGGCGCGGACGCGCTCGCCGCCGCCCGCGCCGGCATCCGGGTGTACGGGGTGGAGGCCGACCCGCTCACCGCCGCGATGGCCGCCGCGAACGCCGAGGCCGCCGGGCTGGCCGAGGCGTTCACGGTGGAGTGCGGCGACGCCACCACGTTCGACGTGACCCGGGTAGACGCCGCGTTCTGTGACCCGGCCCGCCGCCGGGCCGGCACCGGGCGACGGATCTTCGACCCGAACGCCTACTCGCCGCCGTGGGACTTCGTGCTCGGCCTCGCCGAGCGGGTGCCGCACACCGTGGTCAAGGTGGCCCCCGGGCTGGACCACGCGCTGATCCCCGCCGACGCCGAGGCGGAGTGGGTGAGCGTGGCCGGCGACCTCGTCGAGGCCGCCCTCTGGTGCGGCCGGCTCGCCGGGGTCCCCCGTCGCGCCACCCTGCTGCGCGAGCCGGCGGGGCTCCCCGGTGCGGTCGGGCTCCCGGCCGGCACCGCACCGGCGGCGGCCCTCGCTGGGCAGCTCACCGGCTCCGGGGCGGCCGAGGCGGCCGTCGGCCCGGTCCGCCGGTACCTGCACGACCCCGACCCGGCCGTGGTCCGCGCCCACCTCGTCGCCGAGCTGGCCGACGCCCTCGACGCCACCCTCGCCGACCCGAGCATCGCCTACCTCTACGCCGACGCGCCGGGCGCGACGCCCTTCGCCCGCTGCCTGGAGGTCACCGACGTGCTGCCGTTCTCGCTGAAGCGGCTGCGCGCCCTGCTGCGCGAGCGCCGGGTGGGGCGGGTCGAGATCCTCAAGCGCGGCTCGGCGCTGGAGCCGGAGAAGCTGCGGCGGGACCTGCGGCTGGCCGGGCCGGAGCCGGCGAGCCTGGTGCTGACCCGGGTGGCCGGCGCTCCCACCGTGCTGCTGTGCCGGCCGGTGGGCTGAGCAGCACCGCCGGGCGGAGCCCGCACCCGCCGGTCGACCACGCAGCGTGACGGATTGCGGCATCCGTGTTGCGAAGTTGTTACCGTCCGCTACCTGCTCCCGACCCTTCCCGGCCTTGTGTGCGCGGGCCAGGGGCAATAGGTTGCCGGATACAACAAAGCGGACGCGATCGCCACCCCTCGCAACGAGTCGGCACCACGCGCCGCCGAGTTCCGCCCCTCGAGAGGAACCGTGCCCATGCGTAGCGGGATCCTTGCCATCGCCACCGTCGGCCTGCTGGCCGCCGGGGGCCTCACCGGGTGCGGCGGCGACCCGGACGACGACCCCGCGCGGCCGAGGCCGAAGATCGGCGTGATCCTGCCGGACAGCGCCTCGTCGAACCGTTGGGAGGCGGCGGACCGCAAGTACCTGGAGGCGGCCTTCACGGCCGCCGGGGTGGAGTACGACATCCAGAACGCGCAGAACGACAAGGCGCGCTTCGTCACCATCGCCGAGCAGATGATCACCAACGGGGTGACCGCCCTGATGATCACCAATCTCGACTCGGGCACCGGCAGGGCCGTGCTGGACAAGGCCACCCAGCGGGGCGTCGCCACGATCGACTACGACCGGCCCACGCTGGGCGGCTCCGCGCAGTACTACGTCAGCTTCGACAACGTGGCCGTGGGGCGGCTACAGGGCGAGGGCCTGGTCCGGTGCCTGGCCGAGAAGGGCACCCGCAAGCCGGTGGTGGCGGAGCTCAACGGGGCGCCGACCGACAACAACGCCGCCGAGCTGAAGTCGGGCTACGACGCCGTGCTCCAGCCGAGGTACGACGCGCGGGACTACGTCAAGGGGCCGGACCAGTCCGTCCCGGAGTGGAACAACACCACCGGCGGCACCATCTTCGAGCAGATGCTGACCCAGACCGGCGGCCGCATCGACGGCGTGCTCACCGCCAACGACGGGCTGGCCAACGCGGTCATCTCGGTGCTGACGAAGAACAAGCTCAACGGCAAGGTCCCGGTCACCGGGCAGGACGCCGACGCCCAGGCGCTGCAACACATCCTCGCCGGGGACCAGTGCATGACCGTCTACAAGCCGATCCGGAAGCAGGCCGAGGTGGCGGCGGCGCTGGCCGTCGCGCTGGCCCGGGGCGAGAGGAGGCAGACCGAGCACACCTTCCACGACACCACGGGCAACCGGGACGTCCCGGCCGTGCTGCTGACCGCCCAGCCGATCACCAGGGAGACGGTCAAGGACGTCATCGCGGACGGGTTCGTCGAACGCGACGCCGTCTGCACCGGCCGGTACGCCGCGCTCTGCGCCGCGAACGGCGTGAGCTGAGCTTGGCCGCGCCCGGCGCAGTAGAGGAGAGCAACATGTCCGAGTCACCCCTGTTGGAACTGCGCGGCGTCGACAAGAGCTTCGGCCCCGTGCAGGTCCTGCGCGACGTCGACTTCTCGGTCCGCCCCGGCGAGGTGACCGCCCTCGTCGGCGACAACGGCGCAGGGAAGTCCACGCTGGTCAAGTGCATCAGCGGCATCCACGCCGCCGACTCCGGCGAGTTCTTCTTCGAGGGGCAGCCGGTGACCGTCAGCGGCCCCCGCGACGCCGCCGCCCTGGGCATCGACGTCGTCTACCAGGACCTCGCCCTCTGCGACAACCTCGACGTCGTACAGAACATGTTCCTCGGCCGGGAGCGGCGCTCCGGCCTGGTGCTCGACGAGCCGGCCATGGAGGAGCTCGCCGCCCGGACGCTGGCCGCGCTGTCGGTGAAGACGATCAGCTCGCTGCGCCAGCACGTCGCCAGCCTCTCCGGCGGCCAGCGCCAGACGGTCGCGATCGCCAAGGCGGTGCTCTGGAACAGCCGGCTGGTCATCCTCGACGAGCCGACGGCGGCGCTCGGCCTGGCCCAGACCGCCCAGGTGCTCGAGCTGCTGCGGAGGCTGGCCGACAACGGCCTGGCCGTCGTGCTCATCTCGCACAACATGAACGACGTCTTCGCCGTCTCCGACCGGATCGCGGCGCTCTACCTCGGCCAGATGGTCGCCCAGGTCCGGACGACCGACGTCACGCACGCCCAGGTGGTCGAGCTGATCACCTCGGGGCGCAGCGGGCGGCTCGGCACGACCGCCGAGGGCGGCGCCGGCTACCACAGCGCCAAGACCTCGGGGGCCGGGCAGTGACCACCCAGACGCAGGCCACGTACGCCGAGCCGGTGGCCGCCCCCGGCGGGCCGCCCACCCTGCGCGGGCACGTCCGCAGCTACCTGGCCCGCCTGCGCGGCGGCGACATGGGCGCCCTGCCGGCCGTGCTGGGCCTGGTCGTGCTCTGCGCGTTCTTCTCGGTCCTGCGGCCCAACTTCCTCACCGCCGGCAACTTCGCCAACCTGTTCACGCAGGGCGCGGCCGTCGTGCTGATCGCGATGGGGCTGGTCTTCGTCCTGCTGGTGGGGGAGATAGACCTCTCCGCCGGCTTCGCCAGCGGGGTCTGCGCGGCGGTGCTGGCCAACCTGCTGACCGTCCAGGGCTACCCGTGGTACGTGGCCACCCTCGCCGCCCTCGGCACCGGCGCGCTGATCGGGCTGACGCTCGGCTTCCTGGTCACCAAGGTCGGCATCCCGTCCTTCGTGGTCACGCTGGCCGGCTTCCTCGCCTTCCAGGGCGTCATGCTCATCCTGATCAAGGGCGGCACCAGCATCCCGGTCCAGGCCGAGCCCATCGTGGCCATCGAGAACAGCAACCTCCCGCCGCTGGCCGGCTGGCTGCTGGCCGCCGTGGCGGTGACCGGGTACGCCGCCGTGCAACTGCTGCGCCACCGCAACCGCTCCGTCCGGGGCCTGGTCACCGATCCCCCGTCGGTGCTGCTGGCCCGCGTCCTCGCCCTCGCCGTCGGCGTCGGCGTCGCCGTCTACGTGCTCAACCTCGAACGCAGCCTGAACAGCATGATCAGCTCGAACCGGGGCATGCCGGTCGTCGTACCATTGCTGGCCGTGCTGCTCGTCGCGTTGACCTTCCTGCTGTCGCGCACCGCCTACGGCCGGCACGTGTACGCCGTCGGCGGCAACCGGGAGGCCGCCCGCCGCGCCGGGATCAGCGTCGACCGCATCCGCATCTCGGTCTTCGTCATCTGCTCCTCGATGGCGGCGGTCGGCGGTGTCGTCGCCGCCAGCCGGTTCAGCTCCGTGGACGCCAACACCGGCGGCAGCGACGTGCTGCTCTACGCCGTCGGCGCGGCCGTCATCGGCGGCACCAGCCTCTTCGGCGGCAAGGGCCGGGTGGTCGACGCGGTGCTCGGCGGCGCGGTGGTCGCGACGATCGACAACGGCATGGGGTTGATGAACGCCAGCTCCGGGGTGAAGTACCTGCTCACCGGGTTGGTGCTGCTGCTGGCCGCCGGGATCGACGCGCTGTCGCGCCGCCGTGCCGTCGCCACCGGAAATCGCTGAACAGCCGATGCGTGCAGGCCCGAGCCAGGAGGAGATTCGCCGGCAGAATCTCGGCGCGCTGCTGCGTCACGTCCACGTCCACGGCGCGACGTCGCGCGCCACGCTCACCACCGCGCTGGGGCTCAACCGCAGCACCATCGGCGCGCTGACCACCGACCTCGTCACCGCCGGCCTGGTCAGCGAGGAGACCCCGAAGGAGACCCGGCGGGCGGGGCGACCATCGCTGGTGGTCCGTCCCGAGTCGGGCCGGGTCTACGCCTGGGCGCTGAGCATCGAGGTGGACCGGCTGCGGGTCGCCCGGGTCGGCCTCGGTGGCGTCGTGCTCGGCCGGCGCACGCTGGAGCGTCCGCGCGGCCTGCTGGCCGCGCAGACCGCGCCGCTGCTGGCCGGGGAGCTCAGGGCGATGCAGCAGGAGGTACCCCCCGGCACCACCTGCATCGGCGTGGGCATCGCGGTCTGCGGGATGGTCCGCCGCGACGACGGCCTGGTCCGGCTGGGCCCGCACACCGGCTGGGTGGACGAGCCGATCGGGGCCGCCCTCTCCGCGGAGCTCGACATCGGCGCGACACCCCTGGTGGGCAACGTGGCCGACGTCTGCGCGTTCGCCGAGTACACCCGGGGTGCCGCCGTCGGCTGCCACAACGTCATCTACCTGCACGGCGACGTGGGGGTGGGCGCCGGCATCATCGCCGGCGGCCGCCGGCTGACCGGGCACGGCGGGTACGGCGGCGAGGTCGGCCACATGGTCGTCAACCGGGACGGGGCGCCCTGCGCGTGCGGGTCGCGCGGCTGTTGGGAGTCCGAGATCGGCGAGCACGCCCTGCTGCGGGCGGCGGGCCGGCCGGCCGCCCACGGCCGGGAGGCGGTGCTCGCGGTCTTCGACGCCGCCGACCGGGGCGACGCGCGGGCCCAGGCGGCGGTGCGGCAGGTCGGCGACTGGCTCGGCTTCGGCGTGGGCAACCTGGTCAACATCTTCAACCCGGAAATGGTGATCTTCGGGGGGACGACGCGGGACCTGTACCTCGCGGCGGCGGCCCAGATCCGCAGCCGGCTCAACGCGGTCGGCCTCTCCGCCTGCCTCGAACACGTCCGGCTGCGCACGCCGATGCTGGGCGACGACGCCGCCCTGATCGGCGCGGCCGAGCTGGCCTTCGAACGGTTGCTGGCCGACCCGCTCGACGCCGGCTGACCCGCTACCGACCCGGCCGCCTCCCGCGAACCGCTCGACGCCGGCTGACCGGGCCGGCGCGGCTGCGTACGCTGTCCCTCGTGGACGTCGAGCTGCGCGCCTCCGACGACGACCGGCACCGGGTGGTCGCCGAGCTGCAACGGCACACCTCGGCGGGCCGGCTCAGCCTCGACGAGTTCTCCGAGCGGGCCGGGCTCGTCTGGTCCGCCCGGACCCTCGGCGACCTGGCCACGGTGACCCGCGACCTGCCGGCGGAGCCCGCCCCCGCCGGGGCGGCGGCCGACCACGGCCGGCGGGACCTGCTGGTCGTCTTCGCCGTGGCCGTGGCCACCCTGGTCCTGCTCGGCCTGCTGATGGCCCTCACCCGCTGACCCGCCCGCCCGGCGGCGGGGTCAGCCGTGCCAGGAGCGCCAGAGGGCGGCGTAGGAGCCGCCCGCCGCCACCAGCTCGTCGTGCGGGCCCAGCTCGGTGATCCGGCCGTCCTCCACCACGGCCACCCGGTCGGCGTCGTGCGCGGAGAAGAGCCGGTGCGCGATGGCCACCACCGTCCGCCCGGCCAGCACGGCGGCCAGCGAGCGCTCCAGGTGCCGGGCCGCCCGGGGGTCGATCAGCGAGGTGGCCTCGTCGAGCACCAGCGTGTGCGGGTCGGCCAGCACCAGCCGGGCCAGCGCGAGCTGCTGGGCCTGGGCCGGGGAGAGCGGCCGCCCGCCCGCGCCGACCACCGTGCCCAGCCCCTGCGGCAGCGCGTCCACCCATTCCAGGGCGTCCACCGCCGCCAGCGCCGCGCGGACCCGGGCCGGGTCGGCGTCGGGGCGGGCCAGGGCCACGTTCTCGGCGAGGGTGCCGATGAAGACGTGGTGCTCCTGGGTGACCAGCGCGACGTGACCGCGCAGCTCCGCCAGGGGCAGCTCGGCCAGCGGCCGCCCGTCGACGGTCACCGACCCGGTGCGCGGGGCGTGCACCCCGGCCAGCAGCCGGCCCAGGGTGGACTTGCCCGCCCCGGACGGCCCGACGATCGCCAGCTTCTCCCCCGGCTCGGGGACCAGGGTCACCCCGTGCAGCACGTCCCGACCCGGCCGGTAGGCGTACCGGACGTCGCGGGCGGCCAGCCGGGGAACGTCGACGCCCCGGTTCACGGCCGGCGCCTGCGGGGCCGAGGCGAGGCCCGCCCGTGGGTCGCCGGTCGTGGAGACCCCGAGCAGGCGGGCCATCGACGCGCCGCCCACCTGCAACTCGTCCAGCCAGGCCAGCAGCCGGTTGACCGGGTCCACGAGCTGCTGGGCGTAGAGGGTGGCGGCGGTGACCTGACCGAGGCCGACCCAGCCTTTCAGGTGGAACCAGCCGCCGATGACCAGGGTGGCGACCATCGGCACCACGTACCCCAGCTCGGCGACCGGGAAGAAGACGCTGCGCAGCCGGAGGGTGTACCGCTCGGCCGCGTACGACCGGTGGATGTCGGCGGTGGTGCGGGCCCGGCGGCGGGCCTGCTGGCGCAGCGCCTCGGTGGTCCGCGCCCCCTCGACGGTCTCGCTGATGCCGTCGGTGATGTCGGAGTAGGCGGCGTTCGACCGCAGGTAGCCCGCCGGGGCGCGGCGCAGGTACCAGCGGGTGCCGACCCACAGCAGCGGCACCGCCAGCAGGGCGGGCAGCACCAGCAGCGGGCCGGTGAGCAGCAGCGCGGCGACCACGAACACGATGGTGACCAGCGCGATCAGCGTCTGCGGCAGGGCGAACCGGACGGTCTTGGACAGCGCGGCGACGTCCCGGGACGCCCGGGTGAGCAGGTCGCCGCTGCCGGCCCGTTCCACGGTGGTCAGTGGCAGGGCGAGCACCCGGTCGACGAACTCCTCGCGCAGCTCGGCGAGCAACCCCTCGCCGAGGCGGGCCGAGGCCAGGTGGGCGATCCGGGTCAGCGCCGCCTGGGCGACCACGAACCCGCCGATGGCCAGGGCGATCCGGTCCACGGTGAGCGTCGAGGTGCCCTGGGAGATCCCCTGCACCAGGTCGCCGAGCAGCCGCGGCGCGGCCAGCCCCGCCGCCGCGGCCAGCGCGTGCAGGCCCAGCGCGGTGCCCAGGGCGCGGGGGTGGCGGCGGATCAGGGCGCGGGCGTACCGGCGGACCTGGCCCGCGTCGGCGACCGGCAGCACGGCGCTCATCAGCTCTCCCCCCGGCTCACCGTGGCCGCGTACCGGGGCTCGGTGCGCAGCAGTTCCTCGTGCGGCCCCTGCGCCACCACCTTGCCGTCGGCCACGAAGACCACGCACTCGGCGCGGCCCAACACCAGCGGGCTGGTGGTGCAGACCAGGGTGGTGCGGCCCCGCCGGGCCGCGCCGAGCCGCCCGGCGATGCGCGCCTCGGTGTGCGCGTCCACCGCGCTGGTCGGCTCGACCAGCACCAGCGTCTCCGGGTCGGCCACCAGCGCCCGCGCCAGCCGCAGCCGCTGCTGCTGGCCGCCGGAGAACTCCCGCCCCCGCTCGGCGACCCGGCCGTCCAGCCCGCCGGGCAGGGCCTCGACGATGTCGGTCGCGCTCGCCGCGTCCAGCGCCGCGCGGAGCCTCGCGGCGTCGGCCGCGTCGTGCGGGTCCAGCTCCGCCCGCAGCGGGCCGGTGAAGAGATGCGCGTCGTTGTCGGCCACCAGGATCCGCTCCCGCACCGTCGCCAGCGCCACCTCCCGCAGCGGTACGCCGTGCAGCGTCACGTCCGCGTCGACGTACCGGCCGAGCCGGTCGGCGATCGCGGTGGCGTCCTGCGGCGCGGCGGCGGCCAGCGCGGTGAGCCGGCCGGCCGGCACGACCAGCCCCGACTCGGCGTCGGCCAGCTCGCCCGGCCCGGTTGGCAGACTCGCCGGGCGGGCGGGGTCGACCAGCTCGGGGGCCAGCCGCAGCAGCCGGACCACCCGCCGGGCCGCCACGTGCCCCCGGGTCAGCCGGTCCACCGCCTCGGTGAGGTTGCGCAGCGGGCTGACCAGGAACGCGGTGTAGCCGTAGAAGGCGACGAGCTGGCCGGCGCTGATCTCGCCCCGCAGCGCGAACCGCGCGCCCAGCCAGGTGACCAGCACCAGGAACGCGCCGGGCAGCAGGATCTGGGCGGCCTCCAACAGCGACTCCACCCGCGCCACCCGCAGCCCGTCGGCGCGCAGCGCCTGGGACCGGCTCCGGTACCGGGCCGACAGCACCGGCTCGCCGCCGACCCCGCGCAGCACCCGCAGCCCGGAGACGATGTCGGCCGCCTGGGCGGTCAGCGCCCCCTCCGAGTCCCGGTACGACTGCTGCCGGTCGTGCAGCGGCCGGATGAGCAGCCCCACCACCGCCATCAGCAGCGGCACCCCGAGCACCACGACGAGCCCGAGCGGCACCGACGCGGAGAGCAGGATCACCGCCACCGCCGCGATGGCGACCAGCGAGCCGGCGCCCCGGGCGGTGATGTCGATCGCGCCACCGATCTGGCTGATGTCGGCCGTACCGATGCTGACGACCTCGCCGGCCGCGACCCGGCCGGGCAGCGCGGCCCCCAGCCGGTTCGCCGCGTCCACGGTGAACCGCACCGTCCGGTACGCCGCGCCCAGCCAGTTGGCTATCGCGCAGCGGTGCCGCAGGAGGCCCGCCCCGGCCTGGAGCACGCCCAGCCCGAGCAGCACCAGCCCCCAGGTGAGCAGCGCGCCCCCGTCGCGGCCGGTGAGCCCGGCGTCCACGGCCTGCCCCACGGCGGCCGGCACCAGCGCCCGCGCGCCCATCCAGGCCACGCCGAACCCGATGCCGGCGAAGAAGGTCAGCGGCTGCCGGCCGGCCAGCCACAGCAGGTAGCGGGTCGGCGAACGGTCGTCGGGTACGCCGGTCTCGCCGGCCGGGTCGTCACGCATCCGGCGACGCTAGGCGGCCAGCCATCGACCACGCCAACGCTTTCCCTGTCACCGGTTCCGCCCGAGTTTGGTTACCGGTTCCGCCCGAGTGCGGCGAGGACATCCTCCGCGAGGCCGCGCGCCGGGCAGCGCGGAATGTGGCAGACCTGGCAACGACCGCCCCTGTCGGGTCGATGCCGACGCAGGACCGCTCGGGCGGTCAGGGCGAGCCGGTTGTGGATCTGGGCCAGAGACAGGAACGGGGCGGTCACCGGGTCAGCCCGATCAGCGACGCCAGGCGGGCCACGCCGGCCGCGACCGGCCGAACGGACGCCACGAACTCGACCATGGCGTGGGCCGCCGGGCGGTAGCGGATCTCGGCCGGCGCGGTCCGTTCGGCGTCGACCAGGGCCCGGCCCGCCCGGAGCAGGTCACCGACGTGCAGGTACGCCCGCGCGGCATCCACCAGGTGCGCGGCCCGGTGCTCGACCGGCAGCAGCGACCACCCGCTCGCGCCGACGGCCTTCTCGTGCCAGGCGACCGCCGCTCCGCCGTCGTCCAGGTCGACCGCCGCTGTCACCCGCGCCAACCGGACGCTCGTGGAGCCGAAACCCGTGTGGTGGTGGTCCTGGCTGCCGTCGACCCGTTCGGCGATCTCGCCGGCCTGGGCGAGCAACTCCCCCGCGCCGCGCGCATCGCCACAGCTCGCAGCGGCGAGCGCAGCCTCGACCAGCAGTGTTCCGCAGAGCGCCAACTCCGGCGGCGCACCGGCCTGGGGCACCGTCGGCGCGATCCGGTGTGCGGCGGTGGCCGTCGCCGACATCGCCAACCTGCCCCGCTCGGCGGCACGCAACGCCTGCCCGAGGGGGATCGCGGCGGCCGCTGCCAAGAGCGGGTCACCGGACGCCGCCGCCATCGCCCGGTCGGCGGCCAACCAGGCCAGGTCGGCCTCCCCCAGCTTCACCAGCACCGACGCCGTGATCCGGTACACCTGGATCAGCAGATCCCCCTCACCTTGGGTGGCATGGGCGCGCTGGGCGTCGCCGAGCAGGCCCGGCAGCATCCGCATCAGCTGCGGGTAGTGCGCACGCTGGTAGCTCAGCCAGGCATGTGTCACCTGTCGATCCAGTTCGCCGACCGGTGGCACCGCCCGGAGAGGCGGTCCGGGCTGGAGGAAGTCGTAGCGGGCCAGCGCAGCCCGCACCCTGTCCACGTCCTCGTCGATCGCACCGGCCACCGCCGGCCTGGTGGCTGCGCCGGTCAGTACCGACACGTCCACCCGCAGCACTCCGGCGACGTCCTGGATGACGGAGAACCTGTCCAGGGAGCGGACGCCCCGCTCGACCTTGTCCACCCAGCTCTTCGACTTGCCGAGCCGGTCGGCCAGCATCTGCTGCGTCATCCGTCGCCGGTCCCGCCACCGCGCCACCCGACGACCGATCGGCTCGTCTTCCGGCGGTTGCGAGACGCTCATCGCGCTCGGCCCGAAGAACGGCGGTGCGGCGTACGGATGGCTGCCCACCCGGACCGGGTCGTCACAGGGCAGCACCGACGATCTTGGCGTAGTGGCCGCGTCTGTCGACTGCCTGTCGGCGCTCCTCGCAGGGGCACGGTCGGCCGCAGCGGCACAGGTTCAGCTCCGTCGCCTCGTGCGCCACCAGCAGCGCGTCAGCCGCCTCGATCTGCTCGCGGGCGTACTCGGTCAGCGCCTTCAGGTCGCGGAGCGCACCCACGGTCATCGGGCCGGTGAGATGGTCGGCGGGAGCCGTGCAGGCGTATGACGACGATCGGGTGAATCGGGCGGCAAGCTCTCCGAGGCGTAAGGCATGCCCGCAGAATTGCGCCGGCGCCGGCCCATAAGCCATGTCGACGGCTCATGTGACAGTGACATGTGCTGGCTCGACCTGCGTCTCCTCCCGTTCTAAGCTGCGAGCTGAACACCGTCAGTAGTTGGATCATCGCGCTGGGAGCGCGCCGTTGCTCGATTCGCTTCAGATCCCGGGCCACCTGTGGTGGGACAAGGCCGTGCGCGCGGCTCTCGACGCCCGTGACGTCGGAGCCTTGTTCCGACACGTCAGCCGCTTGGCCCACGCGAGTCAGACCCGCATCGGTGCCGCCGTCGGACTTGAACAGGGCTATGTCAGCCGCATCATGGCTGGACGGAAGGTCACCTCCATCGACGTGCTGGAACGCATCGCCGATGGCCTTCGGATGCCTGACGAGGCACGTATGACGTTGGGGTTAGCCCCGCGCCAACGCGCATCCCCCAGTGACACAGCCGACTCCGTCCATCAACGGCATCCTGATCCACCTGTCGACCGGTCCTGGCACCAGGAGGTCAGCGCGGCCGCGCAGCTTTGGGAAGGTGAAGTGAACCGTCGAGACGTGATTCGCCAAGCGGCCTTCAGCACGGCCGGCTACACCCTTCCAGCGCTCCGCTGGTTCACCGCGCCTCCGCCGCGTGACGTGGACCGAGCCGGTGGCCGCAGCATCGGTCAGCCCGACATCGACACGATCCGGGAGATGACCGCAACCTATCGGCGACTGGACAACCAGTACGGAGGCGGGCACGCCCGCGAGACAGTGGTCCGCTACCTGCACCAGGAGGTGGCCCCGATCCTGACCGAGGGTCGATACAATCCCGCAACCGGCCGGCGGCTACTCAGCGCCGTCGCCGAATTGACTCAGCTCGCCGGTTGGCAGGCCTACGACGAGGTCGATCACGGGGCTGCCCAGCGACACCTCGCCGTCGCGCTGAATTTCGCCCATGCGGCGGGTGACTCCGTGCTCGGAGCGGAGATCCTTGCCGCCATGAGCCATCAGGCGACCTACCTCGGCCATACCGGAGCAGGTGTCGATCTCTCCCGCGCCGCGAGACGGACCGCGCACCTTGCTGGTGTGACGATCCTGGCCGCCGAGGCGTTGGTCATGGAGGCACACGCCCACGCTGCCGCAAAGAACGAAGGGGCTTGCGCCCAAGCGCTGCACCAGGCAGAACGCACCCTCGACCGGGCTGACCGCAGCAGTGTCCCGCGGTGGTTGGGCTACTTCGACGAGGCATACCTGTCAGCCAAGTTCGGCCACTGCTTCACCGCGCTCGGCAAGCCGGCGCAGGCAGAACGCTTCGCCGTCAAGTCGCTGAGAATGAACGAAAGCTACGTACGCGGCAAGGCGTTCAACCTCGCCCTACTTGCCACCGTCCAGGCGCAGCGGAACGAACCCGACAGGGCCTGCGCCATCGGCGCGGAAGCGCTGGCCTTGGCCTCGCAGCTCCGATCCGCCCGCGCCGCCGGCTACCTGCACGACCTGCGAGCCCAACTCGCGCCGCATCGCCGCAGACCTGCCGTCCGCCACTTCACCCATCAGGTCGACGCCACCCTCGGGCCCCGCCGAGACGGCTACAACTCGCCCCGCGCCTGACGTGCGGTCAACTCCAGCACGGCGATCACGGTGCCGGCTCCGACGATCTCCCCGTGCTCCACGAGGGCACGGGCCTGGGCCAACGGTATCCAGGCGACCCGTTCCGCCTCGTTCACATCCACCGGAGCACCCGTGTGCTCCGCCCTCCGAGCGAAGAACAGCAAGTTCTTCGCGTCCGCCGTCGCGACCCACGGCTGGAACGACAGCAGCGGCTCGACCTCATGCGGCCGCCAGCTCGTCTCCTCCTCGACCTCACGCACCGCGCACCGCGCAGGCTCCTCATCGCCGTCGACGTAGCCGCCGGGGAGTTCCCACACCCATTGGTCGAGCACGAAGCGATGCCGCCGCATCAACAACAGCCGCTGCTGGTCGTCCAGCACGGCAACCATGGCAGACAGGGGAGCCCGGATCACGTACTGCTCGAACCGGACACCGTCCGGCAGCTCGACCTCGGCGATGCTCAGCCGAGCCTTCCGGCTGTCATCCACCACCCGCTCGCCGTGGATCGTCCATCGGGTCAGCCCTGTCGCCTCGTCGTCAGCCACCCCGCCAGTATCGGCCAACCCTGGCGATCAACCCAGATCCCGTTCTGCGGTGGATCGGACGATGGACCCGGAGACCATTGCAGCAGCGAGGTGCCACTGGGGGGCTGGCTGAACGACCCGAATCCAAGTTACCGGTCGCACTTTATGCAGGACGGCTTCGACCACCACAGGCGCGCCAGGAAAATTGCGTGACGAGGCACCAGCGTGAACGAAGTTCATATGGTTTATAGCTGTTGACACACCAAGAATTTGTCAATTAGGTTGCAGTCCCGAAGTCACAGATGCCAGGAAGGGAGTTCAGTTGTTCCAGGTAGACCTTCAGGACAGCGTGACTCGTCTCGCCCGGTCACTGGAGGTGCCCAAACGACTGACTAGCTTGCACCCACGCAGACAAGGCCATGCGGGTAACTACTCCGCCCTACCTCCGGCAGTAGTCCTTGGGGTGATATCGGCGTTCGAAGGATTTGCCGAAGACTTCCTGGCCACAGCGCTCTATCTGCGGGGCTTTGGGATGGGCCAGATAGCCAGGCGCGTATCGATGAACAATCCAACGGTTCACGATTTTCAGAAGAAATGCCAGACAGAATTTCCCGGAATCGCGACAAGGTTGGCGGGCTCATCTCCGTTGCAGGTATGGAACATTCCATCCGTGCACGGTCGACCAGCCACCGAAAGGATTACCTGGGAAGAAGCATGCAAGCGCGCTGACGGCTGGATGGAGGTACGGCATTGTTTAACCCACGGCCTTGCCTCCGGCTGGCGAAGCGAAGTGTGGCCAGGTCCTCTAAAGGGAAACACGACGGCCAGCAGTGTGCTTCGGGCGAAGCCGGGCGGCAGACACTCCATCGGCCTCATAGGCGCCATTTCGTGTGCCCGCATCTACCTCTACGGTGCCGAGCGAATCGCGACCGAGGTTGCAAAGGAATTGGGCCATACACTGCTGTGGGAAATCCCCGATTTTCCTTTGAGAAACGGGGAAACGACATGATCCCGAGACGGCCAAAGGGCACGAATACGCGGCGCCCCCCATACCTCCTGCGGTTGAAGGTGCTCAACTTCCGGAGCCTTCGCGACGTCGAGGTCCACCTGGGGGCGTTGAACGTTCTCGTGGGTCCCAACGGCGCGGGCAAGTCGAATCTCCTCGACGTAATCGCTTTCCTTGGCGATGCCACCCGCGATGACCTGGCACCGGCGCTCGACCGGCGCGCCGGGTTCGATCGGGTGGTCTTTCGGGCCGCCAAGGGATCTCGGCAGTCGATCAGCATCGAGGTCGAGGCTGCGGTGACCAAGAACAGCTCCCTGAAGGCGACCGACACCTACACGCTGAAGTTCTCGTCCGACAAGATGAAGTCCGGTCGCAGCGAGAAGGAGCGGTACTACCTGCGGCGAGCGGAGAGCTTCGCATTCAAGCGGACGGCTGGTCCTGGCCGACGGATCACGGTCAAGGGCGGTCGGATCACGTTCCACAAGCCGGAAGGTGGGGAAGACACCGCGAGCCTGCGGGAGGGTTCCCTCGGCTTGTCGACGTTACCGAAACTAAGCCCGGAGGACGGTGGCGAGCAGGTGGAGGCGCTGGCGAATCTGTTCGCCGGCTTCCGGGTGTTCGACGTCGACGTCCCTGCCGCGCGTCGACCGTCGCAGGAACGCACAAGTGAGCGCCTGCACAACGACGCGAGCAACCTCGCCGCGTTCCTCGCGTTCCTGGCCGATCGGCACGCCGACCGGTTCGACGCGCTGCAACGCGACGCCCGTGCCTTCATTCCTGGTCTGGAACGGCTGGAGTTCACCGCGATCGGCGGTGCCGGAGAGGGAACCGTCCTCACCCTGGTCGAGCGAGGCCTGCCGGGGGCGACCACGCTGCGAGAGGCCTCCTACGGGTCCATTCGCGCCCTCGCCCTGCTCGCGCTGCTCTACGACCCGTCTCCCCCACGGCTGACGTGCATCGAAGAGATCGATCACGGGCTGCATCCGCACATCCTCGACCGACTTGTCGAACTGTTGCGCGAAGCCTCCGGCCGTACGCAGTTCCTGATCGCCACCCACTCCCCCGCGCTGGTGAATCGGCTGACGCCCGACGAACTCATCGTCTGCGAGCGGGGCGACGACGCCGCATCACTTCTCGAACGCCAGCCGGCAGCGGGGTTCAGCGGTCGACTTGGGTGAAGTCCCAGGTGTGCGGCGGGCGGGCGACCAGGGTCGCGGGCGGGTCGGGCAGCGCCCGGGGGCTGCTGCGCCACTTCGAGATCACCACCACCCGGTGGTCGGTGGAGCTGAACACCTCGCTGGACAGGTGCAGCGGGTCGTGCTCGAACTCGGGCAGGGCGGTGTCGCAGACCCAGGTGATCAGGTCGGCGAAGCCGTACGCCTCGGCCCGCGCCTCCCACATCCGTACGATCACGTCGTCGCTCCCCTCGCCGGCACCTCGGGTGGTCACACGCTGACCGTGGTCAACGGCAGGGACGAATCGGCCGGCAGGTCCAGCCGGCTCGGCGCGACCCCGGCGGCGACCAGGTGCGCGCCGAGCGCCGCCACCATCGCCCCGTTGTCGGTGCAGAGCTTCGGCCGGGGCACCCGGACCCGGATGCCGAGCTTCGCCGCCCGCTGCTCCGCCAGCACCCGCAGCCGGGAGTTCGCGGCCACGCCCCCGCCGATCACCAGCGTATCGACCCCGTGGGCGCGGCAGGCGGCCAGCGCCTTCGCGGTGAGCACGTCGCAGACCGACTCCTGGAACGACGCGGCCACGTCGGCCACCGGCACCGGCTCGCCGGCGCGCTGCCGGGCCTCGACCCAGCGGGCCACCGCCGTCTTCAGGCCGGAGAAGGAGAAGTCGTACTCGTGCCGGGCGAGGTCCTTGGCTGCGGTCAGCCCGCGCGGGAAGCCGATCGCGGTGGGGTCGCCGGCCCGCGCCTCCCGGTCCACGTACGGGCCACCCGGGAACGGCAGGCCGAGCAGCCGGGCCACCTTGTCGAACGCCTCCCCGGCGGCATCGTCGATGGTCGCGCCGAGCGGGGTGACCCCCCGGGCCAGGTCGTCGACGAGGAGCAGGGACGAGTGCCCCCCGGAGACCAGCAGGGCGATCGCCGGCTCGGGCAGCGGCCCGTGTTCGAGGGTGTCCACGGCGACGTGCGCGGCGAGGTGGTTCACCCCGTACACCGGCTTCTCGGCGGCCAGCGCGTACCCCTTGGCGGCGGCGACACCGACCAGCAGCGCGCCGGCCAGACCCGGCCCGGAGGTGACCGCGATGGCGTCGATGTCGGCGATGGTCACCCCGGCCTCGGCCAGCGCCCGGTCCATGGTGGGCACGATGGCCTCCAGGTGGGCGCGGCTGGCGACCTCGGGCACCACCCCGCCGAAGCGGGCGTGCTGCTCGACGCTGGAGGCCAGCGCGTCGGCGAGCAGGGTGTGCCCGCGTACGATGCCGACCCCGGTCTCGTCGCACGAGGTCTCGATGCCGAGGATGAGCGGTTCGTCGGCCATGGCTCCTCAGTCCTGCTCGCGCCGCATGACCAGCGCGTCGGTGTTGCTGGGTTGGTAGTAGCCGCGACGCACCCCGATTGGCTCGAAGCCGTACGTCGCGTAGAGCCGCTGGGCCGGGGCGTTGTCCGCC
The DNA here is from genome assembly GCF_049841815.1 of Micromonospora sp. DT233. Lineage (NCBI taxonomy): Bacteria > Bacillati > Actinomycetota > Actinomycetes > Micromonosporales > Micromonosporaceae > Micromonospora > Micromonospora sp. DT233. Next base: position 325,376 of record NZ_JBNCLB010000001.1, read on the forward strand.
GCGACCTCCAGCAGGGTGCTGCGTACGCCCCGGTCGGCGGCCTCGGCCAGCAGCGCCTCCAGCAGGGCCCGGCCCACGCCGCGCCGCTGGGCGTCCCGGCGGACCGCGATGTTCTGCACCCACGCCTCGTCCGGCGGGGCCACAGCCAGCCCGGCGTAGCCGAGCAGGGCGCCGCCGTCGGTGGCCACCAGGTAGAAGTGGCCGTTGGCCAGCTCGCTCCAGAACATCCCCGGCGACCACTGCTCGGCACCGAAGAGGTCGGCCTCGATCGGCAGCACCTCGTCGATGTGCCACCACCGGAAGCGTTCCAGCCGCACGGCGGCGGCGCTCACGGTGCCGCCCCGTCCAGCCGGCCCCGCTCACTCCTCGCGCTCACGGTGCCACCTCAGCTCGCGACTGCGGGGCTCGCAAACCCCGCTCACTCCTCGCGCTCACGGTGCCACCTCGGCTCGCGACTGCGGGGCTCGCAAACCCCGCTCACTCCTCGCGCTCACGGCAGGACCGGTTTGCGGGCGGTGGCGGCCACGGCGTCCGGGCGGCGCAGGTAGAGCGGGGTGAGCGGGTCGCCGGGAGCGCCGGAGCGGATCCGCTCGGCCGCCAGCGCGGCCAGCGCGGTCGGGTCCGGGTAGCGCGGCTCGGCCCGCAGCGGCAGGTCGAAGACGTCGGCGTACCGGTGCGCGCCGTCGCCGACGACGGCGGTGACCCCGAGGTCGCGGGCGTGCCGCGCGGCGTCCGCCGGGGTGTCCACCTCCGGGCCGGCGACCCGCCGGCCCGCGCCGTCGTAGACCGCCCAGTAGACCTCCCGGCGGCGGGCGTCGCCGGCCGCCAGGATCGGCTCGCCGGCCGCCGCCGGGTGGCCGATGCCGTCCAGCGAGCAGACGCCGTACGCGGGGACGCCGAGCACCTGGGCCATGGTGGCGGCGGTGACCAGCCCCACCCGCAGCCCGGTGAACGGGCCGGGGCCGAGGCCGACGACGATCGCGCCCAGGTCGGTGGGGCGGGCGTCGACCTCGGCGAGGATCGCGGCGACCTGCGGGGCGAGCAGTTCGCCGTGCGCGCGGGCGTCGACGGTGCGGCGCTGGGCGCGGGGCGTCAGGCCGTCCGACGTGACCTCCACCAGTGCCGCGGTCACCGCGGGGGTCGAGGAGTCCAGCACCAGTACGAGCACGAACGCCACCCTAACGGGCCGGCCGCCACCCCCGGTGACGCCCCGGCTCGAATGTGCCGAGCGGCGCAGCCTGCCGCAGCGGGTTCGGGTCAGCTGGGGGTGCGCACGACGCGGAGGAAGGGCAGGAGCAGCCAGGGGCGGCGGCCTCGGATGGCGACGCCGCCGGTGAGCGCCGCGCGGACCCGGCTGATCCGGCCGAACAGCATCAGGTTGAGCGTCGCCGGCTCGAACCGGACCCGCACGTCCGGCGGGGTGCCCGGATCGGCCACCGTCACCACCCCCTGGCGCAGGACGAGGGTGATGTCGGAGCAGTATGCCGACCGGAACTCCACCATGATCGGGCGGTCACGGGGCGGCACGTCGGTGTCGAGGAGCCGGCCGTAGCCGCCCCGGATGACGCCCACCGTGAAGACCTCGAAGAAGAGCACGGCCTCCTCACCCGGCATCTCCCATGGCCGGCCGGTGGCACGGGCGATGTCCCACCCGTGCACGAGCAGCTCGTTGACGAGGTGGCTGAAGAGGCCGGCGAGGGTCGGGCGGGCGTCGCCGAACCAGCTCAGTCGCTCGTCGGGGTCGCGGTCGGCGGTGATCGCGAGGATCTTGCCCACGTCGGCGCGGAGCTGTGCCAGCAGCGGCTGGGGCGACCGTTCGGTCAGGTGCAACAGGATCAGGTCGTTGATCTCCTCGATGGTGTCCACGGTGACGGTCGGCAGCCGGGCATCGAGGCCGGGAATCGGCAGCGGCGGATGGTCGGGATCGAGCTTCGTCGCATACCACCAGGCGACCGAGACCAGGTGGACGACGGTGTCCGCGACCGACCAGTGCGCGGTGACCAGGGTCTCCAGCTGGTCGACGGACTCGACCAGCCGGACGAAGCGGTCGGTGGCCCCCTCCAGCGCGCCCCGGGCCCTCTGCCACTGCTCGGGGGTGACGCTCGCTGTCGCCGCCATGGAACACCTCCGATCGTGGAGCCACGGGTCGAGCGAAGTCTATGTCCGACGGTCGCGCCACGCTGCCCGCTCGACCGCCGCAGGCGAGGCCCTACCCGGCGGAACGCTCCCAGTCGATGGTCGGCAGGCCGGCGTCAGCGAGGGCCTTGTTGGTCGCGCTGAACGGCCGGCTGCCGAGGAAGCCACGCGGGTTCATCGGGCTCGGGTGCCCGGCCTCCAGCACCACGTGCTGCGGGTTGGTCACCAGGGCGGCCTTCTTGCGGGCGTAACCGCCCCAGAGCAGGAAGACCACCCGCTGGTCGAGGGCGTCCAGCGCCCGGATGGTGGCGTCGGTGAACTCCTCCCACCCCTTGTTGGCGTGCGAGCCCGGGGTGGCCTGCCGGACGGTGAGCACCGAGTTGAGCAGCAGCACGCCCTGCGCCGCCCAGCCGTCGAGGTTGCCGCTGCGCGGCTTCGCCACGCCCAGGTCGTCGGCCAGTTCCTTGAAGACGTTGCGCAGCGACGGCGGGACGGAGACGCCCTCCCGGACGCTGAAGCTCAGCCCGTGCGCCTGCCCGGCCTTGTGGTAGGGATCCTGCCCGAGGATCAGCACCCGGCAGTCGGTCGGCGCACAGAGCCGGTAGGCCGAGAAGAGGCCCTCGACCGGGGGGAAGACGGTCTGGGTGGCGTATTCCCCGGCGACGAAGTCGGCCAGCGCGGCCGTGCGGGCCGGGTCGAGGTGCGGGGTGAGCACGGCACGCCACTCGTCGGGCAGCAGGGCCAGCAGGTCGAGGGCGGGGGCGTCGTCGGGCATCGGCAACCTCTCGTAGTCGAACGCCACCTTCATACCAGCCCCGACCGACACTCCCGGTGCCGGAGAGTCGCCTGTGAGCCGGGCCGCTGCTAGCTTGCATTTACCCCCATCCATATTCGCCGAGGAGTGACCCGTGAGTCGCAGCGACCCCCGTCCCTGCTCCACCCCGCCGACGGTCTCCCCCGCCGGTCGCCGGGCACCGGCCGGCACCCGGCTGCTGGCCGTCGCGGCGGCAGCGGCCGCCGTCCTGGCCGGGTCCGGCGTGCCGGCCGCCGCCGACCTGTCGACGCAGGTGGTCTCCCGAGGGGTGACCATCCCCGCCTTCTACGACCCGCCCGCCACGCTGCCCGCCGCCAACGGCACGCTGATCCGCACCGAGCCCATGCCGCTCGGCCTGAGCATTCCCGGGCTGGCCGGCCGCCCGATGCCGGGCACGGCGACCCGGCTGATGTACCGCTCCACCGACTCGTCGGGCCGGGCCGTCGGCGTGACCGGGGCCTACCTCGAACCGTGGGCGGCGTGGCGGGGCACCGGCCCGCGCCCGCTGGTGGCCGTCGCCTCCGGCACCATGGGGCAGGGCGACCAGTGCGCGCCCTCGTTCTCCCTGCAGCACCCGCTGACCCTGACCGGTGACACCCTCTCGGTCGGCTACGAGGCGCTGGCCATCTACCGGATCCTCGCCACCGGCGCGGCGGTCGTCGTCACCGACTACGTCGGCCTGGGCGCGACCGACCGGCTGCACACCTACGTCAACCGCCTCGACCAGGGGCACGCCCTGTTGGACGCGGCCCGCGCCGCGCGGGCCGTGCCGGGCGCGTCGATCACCCCGACCTCCCGCGTCGGCCTGTACGGCTACAGCCAGGGCGGTGGCGCCACCGCCTCGGCGGCGGAGCTGCAACCCGGATACGCCCCCGACGTGCCCCTGGCCGGCACGTACGTCGGCGCGCCGCCCGCCGACCTGACCGCCGTGCTCAAGGGCATCGACGGCAGCGCACTAGCGGGCGCGCTGGGCTGGTCGATCAACGGGTTCGCCCAGTCCTACCCGGCCGTACGCGAGGTCATCGAGGCGAACGTCAACGCCACCGGCCGGGCGGCGCTGCAGGACATGTCCACGATGTGCGTCGGCGACGCGATCCTCGGCTACGGCTTCGCCAGGAGCAGCCGGTGGATCACCAGCGGCAAATCCCTCGGCGAGGTCATCGCGGCCGCTCCCCCGGCGCAGGCCGTGCTCGACCGGCAGCGAATCGGCACGCTCAAGCCGACCGGCCCGGTGCGCCTGGCCTCCGGCACCCAGGACGACATCGTTCCCCACCGGCAGTCCCGCCAACTGGCCGTGGACTGGTGCGGCAAGGGCGGCAACGTCACCTACGCCCCCGTCGTCCTGCCGAACCTCGGCGACAAGATCCTCACCAACCACCTGACTCCGCTCATCACCGACCAGGGTGATGCGGTGGCCTGGCTGACCGACCGCCTCGCCGGCCGGACGGTCTCCGCCAACTGCTGGTCGCTGCCCCTGCTGCCCTAGGCATCCCGCCGACCGACCGGGCGGCGCTCGTCAGGACGTGGCGAGGCGGCCGGAGGGTGGGCTCGAAGGTCGACGCGGCCTCCGCGCCCGCCCTGCGCCGGCCCGTCCGGCACGAACTGCATGAGAGAATTTCCGCGCGGGAATCTGCGCCGCCCCCTCCCTACCATGGTGGGGTGCCCGGCATCCTCCGTTCACTGTGGAACGAGCCCGGCCCGCCCCGCCCGCCGGCCCGGGTGTGGCGGGACTGGGTGCTGGTCGCCGTGCTGGTGCCCGTCACGCTCGCCGAGGGGGCGCTGCGCGCCGACGTCCCATGGCGACCCCTGGCCCTGGCCATCGCCGTCGGGATGGTTCCGACGGTGCTGTGGCGACGCACCCGGCCGCTGGCCATGGTCGCGATCGTCTTCGGCGCCACCTGCCTGGCCTCGCTCGCGACCGGCGTCGACCTGCCCGGCCTCGACTCGTTCGTCTTCGTCCTGCTGCTGCCCTACGCGCTGTTCCGGTGGGGCTCCGGGCGCGCCGTCGTGCTCGGCTCGGCCATCATGCTCGGGCACCTGGCGGTGTGGATCGGGCTCCTCCGCGCGCCGGCCGGCGACGCGCTCGGTGGCCTGGCGATCCTCGCCGCCGTCAGCGCCTCCGGCGCGGCGTTCCGCTACCGGGCCCATGCCCGCAGCCGCGAACTCGACCAGGTCAAGCTCGTCGAGCGCGAGCGGCTTGCCCGCGACCTTCACGACACCGTCGCCCACCACGTCTCGGCGATGGCGATCCGGGCCCAGGCCGGGCTGGCCACGTCGGCGACCCACCCGGAGGCGGCGGCCGACGCGCTGCGGGTGATCGAGGCCGAGGCTTCGCGGGCGCTGGCCGAGATGCGCGCGATGGTCCGCGTCCTGCGTACCGACCAACCCACCGAGTTGTCGCCGGGGCCGCGCGTGACCGACCTGGCCCAGCTCGCCGCGCCCGCGGACGGCAGCCCCGCCGTCGACGTGGAACTCGCGGGCGACCTCGACGGGCTCTCCCCTGCGGTCGGCGCCGCGCTCTACCGGCTGGCCCAGGAGGCGGTCACCAACGCCCGCCGGCACGCCCGCCACGCGACCCGCATCGAGGTACGCGTCTGCGTCGACGAGCGCTTCGCCCGCCTGCGCGTCAGCGACGACGGCGACACCGCCGCCACGAAGCCCGCCGCGCCACCCGGGTTCGGGCTGGTCGGCATGATCGAGCGGGCGAATCTTCTGGGCGGCACCTGCGAAGCCGGCCCCGGCCCCGACCGTGGCTGGACCGTCACCGCCGCGCTGCCCCGCGCCGGAGCCCCGGCGTGAACGGGCCCGGCGAGTGCAGCGGCGGGCTCGGCATGTCCCGTGACGGCTCGGAGCGCAAGGGAGGGGCGGTGTGAACGAGAGCGTGCGCGTGGTCGTCGCCGACGACCAGGAGATCGTCCGCACCGGGCTCAGGATGATCCTCGACGCCCAGCCCGGCATCGAGGTCGTCGGCGTCGCCGGCGACGGGCGGCGGGCCGTCGAACTGGCCCGGCGGCTGCGTCCCGACGTCTGCCTCTTCGACATCCGCATGCCCGGCCTCGACGGCATCGAGGCGACCCGGGCCCTGGCCGGGCCGACCGTCGCCGACCCGCTCGCCGTCGTCGTGATCACGACCTTCGACCTCGACGAGTACGTCTACGCCGCGCTCCGCGCGGGTGCCCGAGGCTTCCTGCTCAAGGATGCCGGGCCGGCGCTGCTCGCCCAGGCCGTCCACGCCGCCGCCAAGGGCGACGCGCTCATCGCGCCGAGCGTCACCACCCGGCTCATCAGGGCGTTCGCCGACGCCGGGCCGGCGGCCGCGCCGCCGAGGCAGCCCGTCGACCCGCTCACCGACCGCGAGGAGCAGGTGCTCGGCGCGGTCGCGCGCGGGCGGACCAACAGCGAGATCGCCGGCGAGTTGCACATCACGTTGAGCACCGTGAAGACCCATGTCACGAGCGTCATGCTCAAGCTCGGCGTCCGTAACCGGGTCGAGATCGCCATCTGGGCGTACGAGACCGGGCGGGCCCGTACCTGAGTCGACCCCTCGTACCTGGGTAGGGGACGCGCCCCCGACCATCGGCGGGGCGAACGGCGGCCCATGTGCCGATGAAACCGGCCGGCGACGCGGCGACGATCGACGTATGACAACCTCCTCCGCGCGGGCGGGCCTGCTGGTGCCGGCCGGCCTGGTCCTGCTGGCCGCCATCCCGGTGGTGGCCGGCGGTGTCCGCCTCACCGAGCTGGGCGGCGGCGCCGAGGTCACCCCCGACAACGTCCGGTTCTTCGACGCCCCGGTGCCGGTGGTCGCCCACATCGTCGGCGCCACCGTCTACTGCGTGCTGGGCGCGTTCCAGTTCTCCGGCGGGCTGCGCCTGCGGCGGCCGCGCTGGCATCGGACGGCCGGGCGCGTCCTGGTCCCCTGCGGCCTCGTCGCCGCCCTCACCGGCCTCTGGATGGCCCTCTGCTACGACCTGCCCCCGGGCGACGGCGACCTGCTGATGGTCGAGCGGCTCGTCTTCGGCTCGGGGATGGCGGTGTCGATCGTGCTCGGTTTCGCCGCGATCCGTCGTGGCGACGTCGTCCACCACCGGGCGTGGATGACCCGGGCGTACGCGATCGGGCTCGGCGCCGGCACCCAGGCCCTGACCACCGGGTTCTGGATCGCGGCCGTGGGCATGCCCGGCGTGGACGCCCGAGCCGGCGTCCTGGCCGCCGGCTGGCTGATCAACCTCGCCGTCGCCGAGTGGGTCATCCGCCGGCGTCCGGCCCGTCCCTCGATGGAGGCATGATGAAGGCGATCGTCCAGGAGCGTTACGGCTCACCCGACGTGCTCTCGCTGCGGGAGGTGCCGCCGCCCCGGCCCGCCGCCGACGAGGTCCTGGTCGAGGTACGGGCGGCGTCGGTCAACGCGCGCGACTGGCATGTCATGCGGGGCGACCCCTACCTGGCCCGGCTGGCCGACCCGGTCCACTTCGGCCGTCGCGGCCCACGGTTCCCGATCCGAGGCACGGATTTCGCGGGCCGGGTGGCGGCGGTCGGCGCGGCGGTCACCGGCTTCCGGGTGGGCCAGGAGGTCTACGGGGACACCGTCGTCGGCGGGGCCTTCGCCGAGTACGTCAGCGTCTCGTCGCGGACGCTCGCCGCGAAGCCGGCGGCGCTGACCTTCGCACAGGCCGCCGCCGTCCCGCTCGCCGCCAGCACGGCGCTGCTGGGCCTGCGCGACGCCGGTGAGCTGCGGGCAGGACAGCGGGTGCTGGTCAACGGCGCGTCGGGCGGGGTCGGCACGTTCGCGGTCCAGATCGCTCGCGCGCTCGGGGCCGACGTGACGGCGGTGTGCAGCACGCGCAACGTCGAACTGATCCGCTCGCTCGGCGTCGACCGGGTCGTCGACTACACGCGGGAGGACTTCGCCCGCACCGGGTTGCCACGCCACGACGTCGTCCTCGACCTGGTCGGCAACCGTTCCCTGGCCGATCTCCGGCGGGTGTTGATGCCCTCGGGCACCCTCGTCCTCTCCGGCGGCGGGGTGTCGACGGGCGGCAGCCTGCTCGGCCCGCTGGGCTTGTTCGTCCGCGCCGAGGTGGTCCGCCGGTTCGTCGGCCACCGGATCGTCCGGCTCGATGTGCCGGCGGACGCCGCGAACCTGGCCACGCTCGGCGAACTCGCCGACGGGGGTGCGCTCACCCCGGTCATCGACCGCAGCTATCCCCTGGCACGGACCGCAGACGCCATCCGGTACGTCGAGACGGAGCACGCGCGAGCCAAGGTCGTCATCACGGTTGCCTAGTGCGCTGGGCGCCGCGCCGGTCACGCCGTCCGGGGTCGCCGCGTCGGCGGCCGACCCCCGTCAGCGCAGCGCGGCGAGGCGGTCGGCCCAGTCGCCGCCGACCGGCTCCAGCTCGACGGTCCGGGTGTCGTCGTCGCGCCGGTCGATGCGGACCCGCAGGTGGGCGTCGACCAGCCGCTCGACCAGCCCCTCACCCCACTCGACCACGGTCACCGAGTCGTCCACCGAGGCGTCCAGGTCCAGGTCGTCGATCTCCGCGCGCGGGTCGGCGGCGTCGCCGAGCCGGTACGCGTCGGCGTGCACCAGCGCCACCGTCCCGCCGCGCGCCGGGTCGGGGCGGTGCACCCGGGCGATCACGAAGGTCGGCGAGGTGATGTCGCCGCGCACCCCCAGGCCCGCGCCGATCCCCTGGGTCAGCGCGGTCTTGCCGGCGCCCAGCGGGCCGGTGAGCAGTAGCAGGTCCCCGGCGCGCAGCACGCCGGCCAGCCGCCGGCCGAACGCGTGCGTGTCCTCGACGCCCGGCAGCGTCACGACGACCCCCACCGGCCCGCCCGCCGAGGCGGCACCGGCAGCGCCCGCCGAGGCGGCGTTCGGCGCGCTCACAGTGCCTCCAGGAAGCGTTCCAGGGCGGCGTCGACCTCGTCGGCGTGCTCCAGCATCACCACGTGCCCGCTGTCGTGGATCTTCACGAAGTCGGCGTGCGGCAGCCGCCGGACGATCTCCTCGGAGTGGGTCACCGGGGTGAGCATGTCCTTGTCGCCGACCACCACCAGCACCGGAGTGCCGGCCAACGCCGCCAGCGCCGGGTACCGCGAGTGGGTGGCCAGGGTGCGCAAATAGCGGGTGACCGTGTCGGCGGAGGTCCGCGAGTTCATCTGCTCGACGTACGACACCAGGGCCGGGCTCGGGCTCGGGGTGCCGAAGCCGTACCGGCGGGTCAGCAGCCAGGCCACGTTCGACGTGGACTGCCGGGCCCTGTCGATCACCGTGCCGCCGTACCGGGTGGCATTGTTGATCACGCTGAGCATCGGGGAGCCGACCCGGCCCAGCAGCGCCGGGGCCACCAGCTTCGTCTCGGCCAGCAGCCCACCCGAGGTGGCCATCAGCACGGTGCCCACCACCCGGTCGCCGAAGAGCTCCGGATAGAGCTCGGCGAAGGCCATGATGGTCATTCCGCCCATCGAGTGACCGACCAGCACCAGCGGCCCCTGCGGGGTGGTCCGGTCGAGCACCTCACGCAGCGTGCGGCCCAGCGCGGTCAGGTCGTACTCTCCGGTCTCCAGCCGCCCCGACCGGCCGTGCCCCGGCTGGTCGTACGCGACGATCCGGTAGTCGCCGCGCGCGGCGAGCATCTTGCGCTGGAAGTGGAACGTCCCCATGTCCAGGCAGAAGCCGTGCACCAGCACCACGGTCGGGTGCCCCGGCACGGGCCGGGTCGGCTCCACCACCTCGACGTGCACGTCGGTGCCGTCGGGCAGTTCCAGCTCGAACGCCTCGTCGTACCGTTGCTGGCCGAAGACCTCGTCGGCGTACCGGTCGGTGGGGTCGTTGCGGAGTCGACGGACCAGGGCGCGTTCGCTCACCACGCCCGCCGCGAGCCCGGCGGCGGCCACGCCCACGGCGGCCCCGAGCACACCGGCGACCCGCCCGGCGGCGGTACGCGGCCGGGGGATGCGCAGCCTGCTCACCAGTCCACCCCCGGTCACGGCCGTTCGCCGTCGTAGACGCGGGGCACCCGGACCCCGCCGAACCGGGTGACGATCTCGTAGTTGATGGTGCCGGCGGCGGCGGCCCAGTCGTCGGCGGTGGGCGCACCGTCGGCACCGTCGCCGAAGAGGGTCGCCACGTCGCCGGCGGCCACCGGGTCGTCGCCGCAGTCGACGACGAACTGGTCCATGCAGACCCGGCCGGAGACCGTGCGCCGCCGGCCGGCGAGCTGCACCGGCCCGCTCCCCGAGGCGTGCCGGGGCACCCCGTCGGCGTAGCCGAGCGGCACCACCGCCAGGTTGGCGTCGGCCTCGGTGACGTAGGTGTGGCCGTAGGAGACGCCGCTGCCCGCCGGGACCCGCTTGGTGAGCATGACCCGGGCGCGGGCGGTCATCGCCGGGCGCAGCCCGAAGGTCTGGCCGGCCACCGGGGAGAGCCCGTAGACCGCGACCCCGGGGCGGACCAGGTCGAAGTGGGTGTCGGGGCGGGTCAGGGTGGCGGCGGAGTTCGCCAGGTGCCGGTAGCGGGGGCGCAGCCCGGCCCGCTCGACCAGCTCCAGCCCTTCGTGGAAGACGGCGAGCTGACGGTCGGTCGTGGGGTGGCCGGGCTGGTCGGCGTAGACGAAGTGGCTCCACACGCCGACCACCTCGGCCAGCCCTTCGGCCTGGGCCTTCCCGGCGGCCTCCAGCAGCGCCGGCCAGTCGGCGATCGTGGCCCCGCCGCGCGCCAACCCCGTGTCGATCTTCAGGTGCAGGCGGGCCGGGCGGTCGGCCAGCCGGCTCGCCTCGATCATCTCGTCGAGCTGCTCCAGGCTGGCGGCGGCCAGGTCCACCCCGGCCGCGACGCCGGAGTGCAGGGCCAGGCCGGGGGCGAGCAGCCAGGCCAGCACGGGCGCGGTGATCCCGGCCCGGCGCAGGGCCAGCGCCTCGTCCAGGGTGCAGACGCCGAGCCAGTCCGCCCCGGCGTCGAGCGCCGCGCGGGCCGACGGGACCATGCCGTGGCCGTAACCGTCGCCCTTGACCACCGCCATCAGCTCGGCGCCGGTCCCCGCCCGCAGCCGCGTCACGTTCTCCCGGATCGCGTCGAGATCGACTCGTACCTCGGACTGCCACATGCCCCCAGCCTACTGACAGCGGAGATCAATCCGCCCTTCAGCCGCCGCAGGCGGGGGCGGAGTGCGGCCGGGAGCGGTCAGGGCAGGCGGGCGACGACCGGGCGAAGCGCGGCCGCCACGTCGGGCGCGGTCACCGGGCCGCCGCAGGCCGCCTCCCGCCCGGCCAACCCGTGCAGGTACGCCGCCGAAACCGCCGCCCGCTCCGGGGCCACCCCGGCGGCCAGCAGCGAACCCAGCAGCCCGGCCAGCACGTCGCCGGTGCCCCCGGTGGCCAGCGCGGGGGTGCCGGTCGGGTTGACGTACGCCCGGCCGTCGGGGGTGGCGACGATCGTGCGCTCGCCCTTGAGCAGCACCACGGCGTTCATCCAGGCGGCCAGCCGCAGCGCGGCGGCGACCCGGTCGGCCCCCGGGTCGCCGCCGCTGAGCCGGGCGAACTCCCGGTCGTGCGGGGTGATCACGATCGGGGCGTCCCGCCCGCGCAGCCGCTCCGCCATCGACCCGTCGACCAGCAGGGTCAGCGCGTCGGCGTCGAGCACCACCGGCACCGGGGCGGCCAGCACCGCCCGCAGCTCCGCGACCGCCTCCGCGCCGGTGCCGAGGCCACACCCGCAGACCCACGCCTGCACCCGCCCGGCGTCGGCGACCCGCCCGCTGGCGATCACCGACGGGTGGTGGCGCAGCACGTCGTCGCGGGCGCTGCCGGCGTAGCGGACCAGGCCGGTCGGCCCGGCGAGCGCCCCGCCGACCGAGAGCACGGCCGCCCCCGGGTACCCGGCCGAGCCGGTGGCCAGCCCGACCACGCCCCGGGTGTACTTCTCCGCCGCCGGCCCCAGCTCCGGCCACCACTCGACCACGTCGGCCCACTCGGGCACCCGCAGCGCGGGGGTGCCGCGCAGCCACGGCCCCAGCCCGATGTCGACCAGCTCGACCTGCCCGGCCAGCGCCGCCGCCGGGCCGACCACCAGGGCGGGCTTCAACGCCCCGAACGCCACCGTCACGTCGGCCCGGATCGCGCCGGGCCGCCCGGACGCGGCCGCCGGCACGTCGCCGGTGTCGACGGCGACCCCGCTCGGGACGTCCACGGCGACCACGCCGGCCCGCCGGCCGTCGCGCCCGCGCAGGGCGGGCAGCTCGGCGGCGAGCCGGTCGGCCGGCTCGCGCAGCCCACCGGTGCCGCCGATCCCGACGATCCCGTCGAGCACCAGGTCGACCACCGCCGGCGGCCGGTCCACCAGCCGGCCCCCGGCGGCCCGCAGGGCGGCCAGCCCCGGCCCGTGCGCCCGACCGGGGGTCAGCGGCAGGGCCGAGACGGCGACGCCCCGGCGGGCCAGCCGCGCCCCGGCGTAGAGGGCGTCGCCGCCGTTGTCGCCCGCCCCGACCAGCAGCAGCACCCGGGCCCCGTACACCCCGCCCCGGTCGGCCAGCAGCAGCGCGCAGCGCCGGGCCAGCCCGGCGGCGGCCCGCTGCATCAGCGCCCCGGCGGGGAGGGTGGCCAGCAGCCCGGCCTCCGCCGCCCGTACGTCCGCGACCCGCCACACCGCTTTCATGCCACCCCGTTTCGTCCGTTTCCCGCCGGGCATCCCGCCCGGGCGAGTTTGCCCCGCCGCGACGCCGCTCCCCGTTGCGACCACCATCGCCGACGCGCTCCCGCCGTCGTGGCACAACGAGGGATGCCGACGCGGCGCCCACCGCCGCCGAGCGCGAGCCGCCCGCCACCACGGCGGCCGACCGGCGGCAAACGGCCGCAGAGTAGCCGCCGGGTCGACCGCCGGCAAGGCCTGTGGACAACCGGGGTACGCCCACGCCGCCCGTTGTCCACAGGCACTGCCGGTCGCGCCCCGGGCTGCCTAGCGTGGTCGAGGTCACTGCCAGCCGTCGACGCCATCGGGGGCGCGTCCGCCGCCCGTCAACAGCATCGGGGTGGCGCGTCCGCCGCCCGTCGACGGCACCGAGCCGGAGGAGTCCGCCGATGACCGAGGAGCCGTACACCGTCCGCCCCGAGCTGCTGCGGGAGGTGGCCGGTGCGCTGCACGCCGAGGCGTACCGGTTGGGGCACGGGTTGGCCGGCGAGCCCGGTCTGGTGGTGGCCGCACCGGCCTGGCGGTCGGCGGCGGCCCTGGCGGAGCTGGAGGCGGCGGCCCATGCCTGGTGCGGGGCGCTCGGCGGGCGAGTGGCCGCCGCCGGGCACTCGCTGTCCGGCGCGGCGGACGGCTACGAGGCGGCCGACGAGCGGGCCGCCCGCCGACTGACCGCCCTGCCCCGGTGAGCGGGGTGGCGGGCCTCGGGGCGGGCGACCGGGCGGCGGGCGGCGGAGCAGCGGGCGACCGGGCAGCGGGCGACCGGGCAGCGGGCGACCGGGCAGCGGGCGGCAGGACGGCGGGCGACCGGGCAGCGGGCGACTCCGGAACGAGGTCGGCTCCCGGTGTCGGGGACGGCGGCTACGCCCGGCTCTGGGCGGCGGACCCGGCCGGCTGGGCGGCCGCCGGCACGGCCTGGCGGGGCCTCACCGGACTGGTCGACCGGCGGGCGGCGGCGCTGGACCGGGCGGCCGGGGCGCTGCGCGTCGGCTGGACGGGGGCCGCCGCCGGGGCGGCCGGCGGCCGGATCGGCACCCTCCGGGCCGACCTGTCCGCCCTCGCGCCGGCGGCGATCGAGACCGACCAGATCCTCTCCGAGCTGGGCGGACGGCTGCGCCGGGCGAAGGCGGGGCTGGTCGAGGCCGTGGCGCTGGCCGACGCCGGTGGGGTGCGCATCGACCGGCGCGGCGGGGTGAGCGTCGCCCCGGGGCGGGTCGGGCCCGGCGCGGCCGCGCCGCCGGTGGCGCGGGTCGCCGCCGCCGTGACCGCCGCCCTCGCGCTCGCCGAGGCGGCCGACCGGGAGGCGGCCGGGCGGCTCGACGAGCTGACCGGCGCGTCCCGCGCGGGCTGGGTCGCCCCGCCGCCGCCCTGGCGGCCGCCGCCCGGCACCGACCCGTCGACCGTCCGGTCCTGGTGGGCCGGGCTCACCCCGGCGCAACGCCGGTGGTTGGTGCTCCACGAGCCGACCCTGGTCGGCCGGCTCGACGGGGTGCCGGTGGCGGCCCGCGACCAGGCCAACCGGCTGCTGGTCGAGCGGCGGCGGGAGGTGCTGCTGGCCGAGCGGCGACGGCTGCTCGGCCGGCGGCCGCGCGGGCCGCTGGAGGTTGCCGGGCTGGCGCGGGTGGGCGCGGCGCTGGCCGGGCTGGACGCGCTGACCGGCCGGCTGGCCGGCGGCGGGCAGCCGCGCGCGTACCTGCTGGGGCTCGACCCGGGCGGCGAGGGCCGGGCGATCGTGGCGCTGGGTGACCCGGATCGGGCCGACCACGTGCTGACCTACGTCCCGGGCATGACCGCCGGCCTCGCCGACGCCACCGGCGAGCTGGGCCGGGCGGGGCGGGTGCAGGCCCGGTGCGCGGGGCTGGATCCGACGGCGGCCACGGCGGCGGTGCTCTGGCTGGACTACGACGCACCGGACTTCCTGCACGAGGCCGTGCTGCCCGGTCAGGCCCGCGACGCCGGCCCGGCGCTGCACCGTTTCCAGGAGGGGCTGCGGGCCACCCACGACGGCCCGCCGGCCCGGCAGACGGTGCTCGGGCACAGCTACGGCTCGCTGGTGGTCGGCAGCGCCGCCCGCGACCACGGGCTCGCCGCCGACGCGCTGGTCTTCGTGGGCTCGCCCGGCGTGGGGGTGGACCGGGCCGACGCGCTGCGCCTGCCCTCGGGCGAGGTCTGGGCGAGCACCGCGTCGAACGACGCCATCCGGCTGCCGCCGGCACCGGACGAGCTGCCCCGTCGGATGGTGCGCGGGTTGAGCCCGCTGACCGCCGTGCTGACCGGCCGCGACGACCACGAGCTGTGGTTCGGCCACGATCCGGCCGATCCGGGCTTCGGCGGGCGCACCTTTCCCAGCGGCCGGTACGGCCACACCGGCTACTGGGACCCGGCCAACCCCGCCCTCGACGGCATGGCCCGGGTGGTGCTGGGCCGATGACGGCGTGGGTGCGGCAACTCCTGGGACCGGCCCCGCCCGCCCGGCGGCGGGGCCGGGCGGGCGGGCGGGGCCGGTGGGAGCGGTCGGCTACTCGACGGTGACGGACTTGGCCAGGTTGCGAGGCTGGTCGACGTCGTGGCCCCGGGCGGCGGCGATCTCCGCCGCGAGCACCTGCAACGGCACGGTGGTCACCAGCGGGGCCAGCAGGGTCGGGGTGCGCGGCACCCGGATCAGGTCGTCGGCGTAGCGGACGACGGCCTCGTCGCCCTCCTCGGCGATCACGATGGTCCGGGCGCCCCGCGCCCGCACCTCCTGGATGTTGGAGACGATCTTGTCGTGCAGCATGCCCCGGCCGATCGGGGACGGCACGATGCAGACCACCGGGGTGCCCTTGTCGATCAGGGCGATCGAGCCGTGCTTCAGCTCGCCGGCGGCGAACCCCTCGGCGTGCATGTACGCCAGCTCCTTGAGCTTGAGCGCGCCCTCCAGGGCCACCGGGTAGCCCACGTGCCGGCCGATGAAGAGCACCGTGGGCTCGTTGCAGATCTGCCGGGCCAGCTCGCGCACCGGCTCGATGCGGTCCAGCAGCTCGCGCAGCTTGCCGGGCATCTGGTGGAGCTGGTCCACCACGGCGGTCACCTCGTCGGCGAACTTGATGCCGCGCACCTGGGCCAGGTGCAGCCCGATCAGGTAGCAGGCGACCAACTGGGTGAGGAACGCCTTGGTGGAGGCGACGGCGATCTCCGGCCCGCCGTGGGTGTAGAGGACGGCGTCGGACTCCCGGGGGATGGTCGACCCGTTGGTGTTGCAGATGGCCAGGATGCGGGCCTTCTGCTCCTTGGCGTGGCGCAGCGCCATCAGCGTGTCCATGGTCTCGCCGGACTGCGAGATCACCACGACCAGGGTGGACCGGTCGAGCACCGGGTCGCGGTAGCGGAACTCGCTGGCCAGTTCCACCTCGCAGGGGATCCGGGTCCAGTGCTCGATGGCGTACTTGGCGACCAGCCCGGAGTGGTACGCGGTGCCGCAGGCGACGATGAAGATCTTGTCCACGTCGCGCAGGTCCTGGTCGCTGAGGCGCACCTCGTCGAGCGCGATCTCGCCGGACTCGGTGAGCCGGCCGAGCAGGGTGTCGGCGACGGCCTGCGGCTGCTCCTCGATCTCCTTGAGCATGAACCAGTCGTAGCCGCCCTTCTCCGCCGCCGAGGCGTCCCAGTCGACGTGGAAGTCCTTGCCCGTCGCGGGCCGGCCGGCGAAGTCGGAGATCTCGACGGTGTCGGCGGTGATCAGGACGATCTGGTCCTGGCCCAGCTCGATGGCCTCGCGGGTGTGCTCGATGAACGCGGCGACGTCGCTGGCGAGATAGTTCTCCCCGTCGCCCCGCCCGACCACCAGGGGGGAGTTGCGGCGGGCGCCGACCACCGCGCCTGGCACGTCGGCGTCGACGGCCAGCAGCGTGAACGCCCCTTCGAGGCGCTGACAGACCGCGCGCATGGCGGTGACGAGGAGTTGCGGGCTGTCCGGCTCACCGGCGGCCCGCAGCTCGGCCAGCGCGGCGGAGAGCAGGTGCGCGGCGCACTCGGTGTCGGTGTCGCTGACGAACTGGACGCCGTCGTCCTCCAGCTCGGTGCGGAGCTTGGCGAAGTTCTCGATGATGCCGTTGTGGATCACCGCGACCCGGCCCTCGGGGGCGACGTGCGGGTGCGCGTTGCGATCGGTGGGGCCGCCGTGGGTGGCCCAGCGGGTGTGCCCGATCCCGGTGGTGCCGTCGCCGATGCCGATCGGGCTCGCGGCGCAGCCCTCGGGGTCGACGGCGGCGCGCTCGGCCAGCATCTTCTCCAGGTTGGCCAGCTTGCCGGCCTTCTTCTCGGTCAGCAGCACGTCGTCGCAGACGACGGCCACGCCGGCCGAGTCGTAGCCGCGGTACTCCAGGCGGCGCAAGCCGTCGAGCACGATGCCGAGCGCCGGACGCGCCCCGGCGTAACCCACGATTCCACACATGATCCCCAGCCTAACCCAGTTTCGCTCATGTTGCGTGCTCGAAACCAGGTTGAACAAGCATCCGATTTGATCGAACGGGGGGGGAGGCATGTCGGCGCCGGCCGAGCCGGGCCCGGCCGGCGGCGCTGGGCACGGCCGCGCGCGGCCCGTAGGCTGACCCGGGTGACGACACCCACCGATGTCGACCCGCTGGTTGCGCGGATGCGTCCCTTCGGGACGACCATCTTCGCCGAGATGTCCGCCCTGGCCGTGCGCACCGGCGCGGTCAACCTGGGCCAGGGCTTCCCGGACACCGACGGCCCACCGGAGATGCTGGCCGCCGCCGCCGAGGCCCTGCGCGGCGGCCACAACCAGTACCCGCCCGGTCCGGGCGTCCCCGCGCTGCGGGCCGCCGTCGCCGAGCACCAGCGCCGCTTCTGGGGCCTGGAGTACGACCCGAACGGCGAGATCGTCGTCACCGCCGGGGCCACCGAGGCGATCGCGGCCACCATCCTCGCCCTCTGCGAACCGGGCGACGAGGTGGTCTGCTTCGAGCCGTACTACGACTCGTACGCGGCCTCGATCGCACTTGCCGGCGCGGTCCGGCGGCCGGTGACCCTGCGGCCCGGCGCGGACGGCCGGTACGCCTTCGACCCGGACGCGCTGCGCGCGGCGTTCGGGCCACGGACCCGGCTGGTGCTGCTCAACTCGCCGCACAACCCGACGGGCAAGGTCTTCACCCCCGACGAGTTGGCGCTGGTGGGCGCCCTCTGCCGCGAACACGACGCGTACGCGGTGACCGACGAGGTGTACGAGCACCTCGTCTTCGACGACGCCGCGGCCCCCCACGTGCCGCTGGCCACGCTGCCCGGGATGCGGGAGCGGACGCTGCGCATCTCCTCGGCCGGCAAGACGTTCTCCTGCACCGGCTGGAAGGTCGGCTGGGTCAGCGGCCCGGCCCCGCTGGTCTCGGCGGTGCTGCGGGTCAAGCAGTTCCTCACGTTCGTCAACGCGGCCCCGTTGCAGCCGGCGGTGGCGGTGGCCCTCGCTCTGCCGGACGCGTACTTCGCCGACTTCACCGCCGGCATGCGGGCCCGCCGCGACCAGCTCGTCGCCGGCCTCTCCGACGCAGGCTTCGACGTGCTCACCCCCGAGGGGACGTACTTCGTCACCGCCGACGTCACCCGGCTCGGCGGCCGGGACGGGGTCGAGTTCTGCCGGTCGCTGCCGGAGCGCTGCGGGGTGGTCGCCGTGCCGACCCAGGTGTTCTACGACGACGCCGAGGCGGGCCGGCGGCTGGTCCGGTTCGCCTTCTGCAAGCGCCCCGAGGTGCTCACCGAGGCCGTCGCCCGGCTGGGCCGGCTGAGCCCGGCCTGAGGCCGCACGCCCAGCCGGCCGGGCACCGGTTGCCCCGGCGGGTCAGGCGGTGGGGCTGGCGGCGCGGACGTGTTCGGCGATGCGCTCGGCGACCTCGCGGGCGGTGCGCTCGGTGGCCGCCTCGACCATGACCCGGACCAGGGGCTCCGTCCCCGAGGGGCGCAGCAGCACCCGCCCGGTCTCGCCCAGCTCCGCCTCGACCCGGTCGACCTCGGCCCGGACGGCGGGCGCGGCGGCGGCCACCGAACGGTCCCCGACCGACACGTTGATCAACACCTGCGGCAGCTTGGTCAACACGGCGGCCAGCTCCGCCAGGGACTGCCCGGTCTGCGCCATCCGGGCCATCAGGTGCAGCCCGGTCAGCACGCCGTCGCCGGTGGTCGCGTACGCCGGCATGACGATGTGCCCGCTCTGCTCGCCGCCGAGGGCCAGGCCGGAGGCATGCAGCTCCTCCAGGACGTACCGGTCGCCGACCTTGGTCTCGACCAGCCGGATGCCCCGCGCGGACATGGCCAGCCGCAGGCCGAGGTTGCTCATCACCGTGGCGACCAGGGTGTCCTCGGTGAGCGTTCCGGCATCGCGCATGGCCAGGGCCAGGATCGCCATCACCTGGTCCCCGTCGACCTCCTCGCCGTCGGCGGTGACCGCCACGCAGCGGTCGGCGTCGCCGTCGTGGGCGATGCCCAGGTGCGCGCCGTGCGCGACCACGGCCTCACGCAGCCCGTCGAGGTGGTTGGAGCCGCAGTCGTCGTTGATGTTCAGGCCGTCGGGCTCGGCGTGGATGGCGATCACCTCGGCCCCGGCCTCCCGGTACACCACGGGCGCCACCTCGGCCGCCGCGCCGTTGGCGCAGTCGACCACCACCTTGATCCCGTCCAGGGGGTGCGGCAGGGTCCCGGTGAGGTGCGCGACGTAGTGGTCCGCGCCGTCGAGCAGGTCGTGCACGCGCCCCACTCCGGCGCCGATCGGCCGGTCCCAGGCGGTGACGGCGTTCGCCTCGACGGCCGCCTCGATCCGCATCTCGATCTCGTCGGGGAGCTTGTGCCCGCCGGCTGCGAAGATCTTGATGCCGTTGTCCGGCATCGGGTTGTGCGACGCGGAGAGCATCACGCCCAGGTCGGCCTTGGTCTCGGCGGTGAGGAACGCCACGGCCGGGGTGGGCAGCACGCCGACCCGCACCACGTTCGCTCCGGCGCTGGTGAGCCCCGCCACCACCGCCGCCTCCAGCATCTCGCCGCTGGCCCGGGTGTCCCGCCCGACCACCGCCAGCGGCGGATGACTGCGGTCCGTCTCGGCGAGCGTGTGCGCGGCGGCGACCGCCACCGCGAGCGCCAGCTCGGGAGTGAGGTCCGCGTTTGCCCGCCCGCGTACGCCGTCCGTGCCGAACAACCGGCCCATACCCGCCAACCTCCGTGGAAATGGTGCATCGAAAAAAACGAAACGGCCGGGCCACCTCCCGCGAGGGGAGGCGGACCCGGCCGTTCGTCAGAAGTACAACGTGCCGCTGATGATCAGCGCTTCGAGTACTGGGGAGCCTTACGGGCCTTCTTGAGGCCGTACTTCTTGCTCTCCTTGACCCGGGCGTCACGGGTCAGGAAGCCGGCCTTCTTCAGGGCCGGGCGGTCGTCGGGCTCGTTGACGATCAGCGCCCGCGCGATGCCGAGCCGCAGCGCACCGGCCTGGCCGGTGGTGCCGCCGCCACGCAGGTTGGCGATGACGTCGAACGCCTCGAGCTTCTCGGCGGTCACCAGCGGGTCCTTGATGAGCTGCTGGTGCACCTTGCTCGGGAAGTAAGCCTCGAGCTCCTGGCCGTTGCAGGTGATCTTGCCGGTGCCCGGGACGAGGCGGACCCGGACGATGGCCTCCTTGCGGCGGCCGACGGTCTGGATCGGCCGGTCGCCACGGGGCGCGCGGGCGACGGGCGCCGGCGCCTCGGTGGCCTCGGGGGCGACCTCGGTCTCGGTGATGTCGGTCATGCTGCTTCCTTCGCCCGCGCTCACTGCGCGATCTGCTTGATCTCGAACGGCACCGGCTGCTGGGCGCCGTGCGGGTGCTCGGCACCGGCGTAGACCTTCAGCTTCTTGATCAGCTGACGGCCGAGCTTGTTGTGCGGGAGCATCCCCTTCACGGCCAGCTCGATGGCCCGGTCGGGACGCTTGCTCAGCAGCTCCTCGTAGCCGACCTGCTTGAGGCCACCCGGGTAACCGGAGTGGCGGTAGGCGACCTTGGTCTGCCGCTTGTTGCCGGTCAGCGCCACCTTGCCCGCGTTCACGATGACGACGAAGTCGCCCGTGTCGACGTGCGGCGCGAAAGTCGGCTTGTGCTTGCCGCGCAGCAGCGTGGCGGCGTGGGTGGCCAGGCGGCCCAGCACGACATCAGAGGCGTCGATTACGTGCCACTGACGCTCGATCTCACCCGGCTTCGGGCTGTACGTACGCACAGGTCTACCTTGTCTCGTCGTCGGTCTGTGGTCGCGCGCCGAGGTGACAGGCGCACACGAACGACCAAGCGTACCTGATGCGGCACGCCTCTGGATGTCGTACAACAGCGGGCAACGATACTCGGGGGCACGTCGGCAGGTCAAAACGGGGGTCCGCCCCGCGCGCGCCGCCCGCCCTATCATGACACGGCTCACACCGATCCCCGTCGTCGCGGGTGCGCTGACGGGCCGCTGCGTGCCCCGGCCGCCCCCGGATCGTCGCGGTCAGAGCTCCTGGAGGATACGCAGCGCCCGCCCGACCCGCAGCATCGTGTCGGCGTCGGCCACGTCCACGCACTCGGTGAACCACTTCTTCATCGGCGAGGAGATCCGGTCGGGCATCACCACGTACCGGTGCATGGTCACGGCCAGCGGCGAGTCGCGCAGCAGCGCCTCCTCGACCACCTCGGCCACGATCACGATCGGCACGTCGGTGGAGTTGTAGACGTCGGAGCTGACCACCAGGCCGAGCCGCTCCCGGGCGCCGGAGATGCGCCACACCTCCCCCCTACGCAGCACGTGGCCGCCCACCGAAGAGCGCGTCGTCGACCATCGCCACCTCGCGGGCGTCGGCGAGGGCCGCCGCCTCCAGGTCTCCCCCGGCGCGGCCGACGGCGACGGCGTGCGCGGCGAAGACCTCGCGCAGCGCCTTCTCCCGGGCGGCCCGGTCCATCCAGGCGGAGAGCGACAGCCCTTCGCGCCGGGCGAACCGCCGCGCCTCCTCGATCGTCTCGTCGGAGAACGACAGCGTCACCTTGGCAGTCATGCCGCCCAGACTACCTGTGGTATGACCGATGGTCATCCCAATGGGCACCCACCGCCGAACCACGCAAACGACCAGCCTTGCGAAGAATGACCCGTCATGCTGGCCAGCCAAATCCGGCAGGCCGCCCCTCAAGACCACCCTCGGGAGCGGCTAACCCCCCCGCCCCCCGCGCCCCTAACTGCGCCGATCATGGACTTATGGTGCCCCGAAAGTGGGATTTACCACTTCTGTCCGCCACCACAAGTCCAAGATCGGCGCAGGCGGGGGGGCGGGGGGCGGGGCGGGGGGGCGGGGGGCGGGGCGGGGAATAGCGCCGGGTTTGGCTTACCCGCACCTCGCGGGTGCCGTCGCGCCCACCCGGTCGGCGGGTGCGTGAGGTGCTTCTTGACAGGAGCGAAACACCCGAGACCCGAAGTCGAAACGGCCCGCCGGCACGCTTTGCGGACATGACGGACGGTGCGCGGCCGGCGACAGCGGAGGGAATCCCCTCCCGTACGACGACGCCGCCCCGCCGGCACCGGCCGCCCCGCCAGCCCGGCCCGTGTGGGCGGACCCGACGGCCCCGCTCGTGCCGGGTGCTTCGACGCGCCCGGCCGGGGCGCGGCGGCGACCGGGAGCGGTGAATGCGCGACGAACTGGCCGGCTTCACCATCGGGGTCACCGCGGACCGCCGCCGCGACGAGCTGGCCATGCTGCTGCAACGGCGCGGCGCGCGGGTGGTGGTCGCGCCGGCCCTACGGATCGTGCCGCTGACCGACGACACCGACCTGCGCGCGGCGACCCGCGCCTGCCTGGAGCACCCGCCGCACGTGCTGATGGCCGACACCGGCATCGGGATGCGCGGCTGGCTGGAGGCGGCCGAGGGCTGGGGACTCGCCGCGCCGCTGCGCGCCGTGCTGGCCCAGGCGTACGCGGTGGCCCGGGGCCCGAAGGCGCGTAGTGCGCTGCGCGCCTTCGGGCTGCGCCACCGCTGGTCCCCGGAGTCGGAGAGCTGGGAGGAGGTCGTCGACCACCTGGTCCGGCACGGGGTGGCCGGGCGGGTGGTCGCGATGCAGCTGCACGGCGACCGGCAGCCCGAGTGCCGGGCCGCCCTGGAACGGGCCGGCGCGACCGTGATCGAGGTGCCGGTCTACCGGTGGGCCCCGCCGACCGACCCGGCGCCCCTGCACCGGCTGATCGACCTGGTCGCCGGTCGGCTGGTGGACGCGGTCACCTTCACCTCCGCGCCGGCCGCCGAGGCGTTGCTGCACGCCGCCGGGGACCGTGCCGAGACGGTCCTGGCGGCGCTGCGCAGCGACGTGCTGGCCGGCTGCGTCGGCGCGGTCACCGCCGAGCCCCTGGTACGCCGGGGCGTGCCGGTCAGCGCGCCGAGCCGCGCCCGCCTCGGCGCCCTGGTCCGCACGATCGTCGACGAGCTGCCCCGGCGCACGGTCAGCGTCCGGGCCGGCGGTCACCTGTTGACCCTGCGCGGCCACGCCGCCGTGGTCGACGGCGAACTGCGCCACCTCGCCCCGGCACCGATGGCGGTGCTGCGGGCGCTCGCCGCCGCACCGGGGCGGGTGTTCTCCCGCGCCACCCTGCTGCGGACGCTGCCGCGCGGCGCGGACGAGCACGCCGTGGAGATGGCCGTGGCCCGGTTACGGGCCGGGCTGCGGGCCCCCCGGGTGGTGCAGACGGTGATCAAGCGCGGCTACCGGCTCCGGATCGACTGACCACCCCACGACGCCGTCGGCGGTGACCCGGACGACCGGACCACCGCCGACGACGCGGGCAGTGTCAGCCGACCGGGGCCGGGTAGCCCCGCCCGTGCTCGGACTGCAGGCGCAGCATGGCGTGCTCGACGACGGTCACCAGCACCTGCTTGACCGACTCCCGGTGCCGGGCGTCGGTCATGATCAACGGCACCTGGGGCGAGATGGCGAGGGCCTCGCGGATCTCCTCCAGCTCGTACTGCGGCGCGTTGTCGAACCGGTTGAGCGCCACCACGTACGGCAGGCGGCGGTTCTCGAAGTAGTCCAGCGGCGCGAACGCATCGGTGATCCGGCGGGTGTCGACGAGCACCGCCGCGCCCACCGCACCCTTGATGATCTCGTCCCACATGAACCAGAACCGGGTCTGGCCGGGCGTGCCGAAGAGGTAGAGGATCAGATCCTCGGCCATGGTGATCCGGCCGAAGTCCATGGCGACCGTGGTGGTCTGCTTGCCCGGCACCTTCGACGGGTCGTCGATCCCGACGCCGGCGGCCGTCATCACCGCCTCGGTGGTCAGCGGAGTGATCTCCGAGACCGCGCCGACCAGGGTCGTCTTGCCCACGCCGAAGCCACCTGCAACCACGATCTTCGCGGAGGTGATCCCGCGGTTGCGGCGTGCCCCGGCCGGGTCATAGCCTGCGAAGTCCACTTAGCACCCTTCCAAGGATTTCCATCCGCTCCTCGTACCCTTCGGGCGGAGCGGCAGTGTGTAGCGTGAGCAGGCCCTCGGCCACCATGTCCGCGACCAGCACCCTGGTGACACCCAGCGGCATCCGGGTGTACGCGGCGACCTCGGCCAGCGACTGCGGCCGGCCCTCGCAGACCGTGGCGATCCGGTGCTTGTCGTGGCCGGCGAACCGGGACTCGGCGACCGCCGTGGGGCTGGCCGTGAGCACCGCCTCCAGCGCGATGTCCGAACGCGGCTCCGTACGGCCACGGGTGACCGCGTACGGCCGCACCAGCGCGCCGCGCGGGTCCTCCCGCCGTTGGTCCATCCGCGATCACCTCCTTCCGCGGCGTCGCCTGTCGACGCCTCGTCGGTCCGTCCGTGTGGCCTTGCCCTGCTACGAGCGCACCGCGTCCCGGGGCAGCGGCACCAGCGCGGCGCCCACCCGTTCGACCAGCAGTGCCATCTCGTATCCGACCTGGCCGACGTCGCAGCTGCGGGCGGCGAGCACCGCCATCGACGAGCCGTCGCTGATCGACATGAGGAACAGGTAGCCGCTGTCCATCTCGATGACCGTCTGGAGCACCCCGCCGGCGCTGAACATGCGGGCCGCGCCCTCGGTCAGGCTCACCACCCCGGAGGTGATCGCGGCGAGCTGGTCGGCCCGGTCCGCGGGAAGGTCCCGCGACGAGGCGAGCAGGAGCCCGTCCGCTGACACCGCCACCACGTGGGCGATACCCGCCACGCTGTCGGCGAAGTTGGTGAGCAGCCAACCCATGTCCTGCATGGCCGCTGGCCTGTTCATCGGCTCGTCTCCTTGTTCGGGGTGCTGTTGGGGTCCGTGCCGGCCGTCCGTCCGCGCTGCACGCCGCGGTGGTAGGCCGACAGCAGGCCACGTACTTCGTCGGGGGTGCGCCGGCTGCGGTCCCGGCCGCTCTTCGGCTCGATCCCACCGGGGACGAGCTGCGCCTGCGGAACCCGCTTGGGCAGGCCGGACCGGGTGGTGCCGGCGGCGGCCGGCTCGGCCGCCCGGCTGGCCCGTGACCAGCCCTCGTCGGCGGCGGTCCGCCAGGCCTCCGGGTCGATCGCGGGCTTCGGGGCCGCCTCGGGCGCCGGGGCCGCGACGGGAGCCGGGGCCGCGACGGGAGCCGGGGCCACCGGCGGGGTGTACGCCGGCGGTGGGGCCGCGGCGACGGGAGCGCCGTCGGCGGGGGTGGCCCCCGGGGTACGGGTCGGCAGCGGGGGCCGCGCCGGTGCGGACGGCTGCCGCGCGGCCTTCGGGTCGTCGAAGTTCGGGCGCTGGAAGATCGCCGTCACGTCGTCGCCGTGCGACCGGAACCAGACCGCCTCCATCTCCCGGAAGATCGGTGCCTCGGCCGGCTGGGCCGGACGGGCGACGACCGGGGTCGCCGGGGCGGCGGCGCTCGGTGCCAGGTGGTTGCTGCTCGACCCGCCGGGCGGAGCGTGCGGGGCCGGCGGTGCCAGCGGGGCGGCGGGGGCCGCCGATGCGGTGGGGACGACCGGCTGGTTCGCCGCACCGCCCAGGGTCCGCCGGGGCAGCGGGTCGATGGCCGGGAAGGCCACGGTCGGGCTGCCGAGCGCGGGCCCGCCGGAGGCGAACGCCGGCTGTGCCGGTGCGGGCGGCGGCCCGGCGGGTGCCTGCGTGACGGCCGGCACGGCCGGCTGGGTCACGGTCGGCGCGCCGAAGGGCGAGGCCGGCGCCGGATCCCCCGGCACCTGCCAGCGGGCCGGCGTGGGCGCGGAGTTGCTGCGCCACTGGTCGGCCAGCGTCGCGGTGCGGCCGGCGCCGGCCGGCTCGCCGAGGCCCCTCGGGGTCAGCGGCGTCTGCTCCAGCTGGGCGGGCTGCCGCGCCGGGGGCAGCGACGCCGGCTCGCGGCCCCGCAGCGACGGCAGCACCACGGTCGAGCTGGGCAGCGTCACCTGGGCGACGGTGCCGCCCTCCACGTTGCGCCGCAGCTCCACCCGGATGCCGTACCGGGCGGCGAGGCGGCTCACCACGGCCAGACCCATCAGCCGGAACGCGGCCACGTCGACGGTCGACGGGTTGGCGAGCCGACGGTTGAGCGAGTCGAGCTGCTCGTCGGTCAGGCCGAGGCCCCGGTCCTCCACCTGGATCAGCACGTAGTCGCGGATGCGCCGGCCGTCGGCGACCACCACCGTGTTCGGCGGGGAGAAGCGGGTGGCGTTGTCGAGCAGCTCGGCGACGAGGCGGACCACGTCGTTGACGGCGTGCGCGGCCACCGAGATGTCGGTGTCGACGGTGCCGAACTCGATGCGGTTGTACTGCTCCACCTCGGACTGCGAGGCCCGCAGGACGTCGATCAGCAGCGCGTCGTCGCGCCGGGGCACGGCCGAGTCGGCACCGGCGAGGACCAGCAGGTTCTCGTCGTTGCGGCGCATTCGGGTGGCCAGGTGGTCGAGCTCGAAGAGCTGGGCGAGGCGCTTGGGGTCCTCCTCGCCGCGCTCGATCGCGTCGAGCTCGCCGATCATCCGGTCGACCAGGGTCTGACTGCGGCGGGCCAGGTTGAGGAACATCGCCGAGACGCTGGTCCGCAGCGCGGCCTGCTCGGCGGCGACCCGGACGGCCTCCCGGTGCACGACGTTGAACGCCAGGGCGACCTGACCGACCTCGTCGCGGTTGGTGAGCTTGATCGGGTCCCGGACCTGCCGGACGATCTCCTCCACCCCGCCGTCGCCGACGCTGCCGATGTTCTGCAGCCGGGCGACCGCGTCGGGCAGGTCGTGGTTGGCCACCGACAGGGCGCCCTCGCGCAGCCGGCGCAGCGAGTGGTTGAGCGACCGGGCCAGCACCACGGCCAGCGTGACGGCGACGATCAGGGTCAGCAGCACCAGCACCGACTCGATGACGGCCTGCTGGATGACGTTCGAGCGGGCTTCCTCGGTCTGGCTGAGCAGCCGCTCCTGCAGCCGGATCTCGGCCCAGCGCATCAGGTCGTTGACCGCGCCGATGGACGAGGTGGCGTCGGCCGCGGTGACCGGCGCGTCCTGCCCGACCGATCGGGTCAGGTCGGCGGCCACCCGGTCGGCGAGCGTCACCGCGTCACCGGAGACGGTGCTGTCGACGAGGGCCCGCTGGGTCGGGTCGGCGGCCAGCGAGAAGGCCAGCAGCGCCTCCTGCTGACTGGTCAGGGTGGCCACGAAGGAGGAGAACTGCTCCTCGTCGAGGCGGCCGGCGGCGAGCGCGGTGAACGCGACCGCCTCCTCCTCGGCGACCGCCGCCTTCGCGTGGGCGAACGCGGCCACGGCCCGGCGGGTGTCCGCCAGGCTCTCCTGGCCGGGCAACTGGGCCAGGGCGTCGTTGTAGGAGACCAGGTCGGTGAGGATGACCCCGTAGCGCAGCGCGGCCTCGGCCACCGGCATCTGCTGGCGGTCCAGGACCTCCTGCCGGGTGCTGTTCAGCGTCGCCAGGTGGTCGTCGATGCCCTTGAGGCGGTCGCGCACGGCGTCCGGGACGTCGCCGACCCGGTCACGCTCGGCGTTGTACTGCTCGATGCGGGCGTCCGTGCTGCGCACCCGCAGGTTGTAACCATCGGCCCGCTGGCCGGGCGCGGCCAGGAAGCTGGCCGCGGCCATCCGCTCCTTGTGCAGGTCCTGGGTGAGCGCGGAGATGTCGGTCGACAGCTCGGTCAGTGCCTGGAGCCGGGTCGCCTCCATCGCGCCCTCGCCGGTGGAGACCAGTCGGACGGTGGCGAGCGCGATCACCGCGGCCACCGGCACGACCAGGATCAGCGCCAACTTCGAGCGGATCTTGGCGTCGCGGAGGCGCGGTAGCCGGCGACGCCGACTCCGCTCGTCCGACTCGCCGCTATCGGGCAGGGTCGTAGGTCCGGTGCTCACGACATCGCCTCCGTCGTTTCTTCCACGCCTGAACCGCCGACCCGTGGCCGGTGCAGCGCACAGCGCCGCGCGCGGCACGGCCGCGATTTCATCAGAGATGATCGTGTTTGGGAAGCCGCAGTGAGGCAGGAAACGGTCGCACGGCACTCATCGCGTGATCCGGTCAACTAATACCTTCATTTTCTCAAGCCCCTGAGCAGGGCATGTAACTCCAAGGTGGTCAGGCGCTTATGCAAAGTGAGCGTTTATAAACATCAGGTGACCCCAGCATGTGGGACAGTCATCCCGAAAGCTCCAGAGCATCCGCAGCTTGACCACAGGGCCCGACATTGGCAAGGTTTTGCAGGCTTCGCGCACACCGTACGGCAGACCAATCCCGTTTCTCCACTGAGGACGGATCAAGCGGCGGTGACCGGGCAGTGCCCGCGCCGCACCTGGAGGACTGAGTTGATCCCCATCCGCTCCGTGACCATCACGGCGCTCGCCTCGGCCATTCTGGCCACCACGCTCACCGGCTGCCAACTCGGCGCGGAGGAGCAGGACACGAGCCCCATCGTGATCGCGGTGGACCTGGAACTGTCCGGCTCGGCGGCACCGGCCGGCAAGGCGTACAAGCGCGCCCTGGACCTGAAGGTCGAGCAGCTGAACGCCTCGGGCGCCCTGGGCGCCCGAAAGATCGACCTCAAGGTCAAGGACAACCGCTCGGACGCCAGCGAGTCGCTGCGCAACGTGGGTGACTTCGGCAACGACCCGAAGGTGACCGCCATCATCATGGGCGGCTGCGACGCCTGCGCCGTCGGTGCCGTCGGCACCGTCAACGAGAAGAAGATCCCCACCATCGCCCTCGCCCCGTCCGGCGCGGTCGCCAGCCCGGTGGCGGACCGGCGGTACATGTTCAAGCTCGCCCCCAACGCCGGCGACAGCGCCGCCGCCCTCACCGCCGAGCTGGGCCGTCGCAACGTACGCAAGGCCGCGGTCCTGAGCAGCGCGGACAGCTACGGCAGCGAGGGGCTCGCCGCGTTGCGCAGCGAGTTCAAGAAGGCCGGCATCAAGATGGCCGCCGCCGAGACCGTCAAGGCCACCGACACCGACCTGCGCCAGCCGGTCCGCGCCCTGACCACCGAGGGTACGGGCAAGACCGACGCGCTGGTGGTCTGGACGCCGCCGGAGCAGGCGATGCTCGCCGCCGACGAGGCCAAGAAGGTCAAGTTCAAGGGCGCGCTCTTCTTCGACGCCACGGCGGCCAGCGAGCTGTTCCTCGGCGCGTCCTCCAGTTCGACCGAGCAGGCCACGCTGATCTTCACCCAGACCATGGTCATCGACGACGTCATCGCCACCACCCCGGCCAAGGCGGCCCGCCGCCAGTGGTTCCAGGACTACACGGCCCGGTTCGGCGGTTACAACGGCTTCTCGTCCTTCGCCGCGGACGCCGTCCAGCTCATCGTCGACGCCGAGCTGCGCGACGGCGGCAAGCCCGACACGGTGGACCGGGACGGCCTGCGCGACGTGCTGGAGACCGCCCAGCTCGACGGGCTCTCCGGCCCGATCCGGCTGACCCCGGACAACCACTCCGGGCTGATGCCGCAGGCCCTGACCACCCTGGTGGCCCGGGGCGGTCGTTGGCGGCTGGCCGGCTGAGCCTCCCGGCCGACGACGGACACCCCGGCGGCCGACGACGGACACCCCGGCGGACCGGACGAACCGGTCGGCCGGGGTGTCCCCGTTCACCTGGTCGAGGTGGTCTCCCGAACCCACGGCAGGGCCAGCCGCTCCAGGAAGACCAGCGCCGAGTAGAGCGCGATGCTGATCAGCGCCACCAGCATGATCGCCACCCAGGCGGTGGCGGTGTCGCCGATGCCCGCGTACTGGGTGATCACGAAGCCAAGCCCGCGCTCCCCGGCCTGGAACTCGCCGATCACCGCGCCGATCGCGGCCAGCGGCATGGCGACCTTCAGCCCCACGAAGATCTGCGGCAGCGCGGCCGGGAAGCGCACCTTGCGGAACGCCTGCCACCAGGAGGCGTTCCAGGACCGGACCAGCTCGGCGAGGTCCGCCGGGGTGGTGGTCAGGCCGGTCGCGGTGGAGAGCACGATCGGGAAGAAGCACAGCAGGAAGACCATGGTCAGGATGGGCTGCTGGCCCCAGCCGAGGGCCACCACCAGCAGCGGTCCGAGGGTGATCTTCGGCACCGCGTTGACCGCGACCAGCAGCGGGGTGAACATCCGCTCCACGGTCCGCGAGGCGGCCAGTGAGAGCCCGAGCAGGACCCCGGCCACCGCGGAGAGCGCGAAGCCGAGCAGGATCTCCAGCAGGGTGACGCCGGCGTGTTCGAGCATCTTGTCGGGCTTGTCGGTGAACGCCGACAGCACCGAACCGGGGGTGGGCAGGGCGGCGGGGTGCACCAGCTCCAGCCGGGCGGTGAGCCACCACGCCGCGAAGGCGACCAGCAGGCCGGCGACGGGAAGCAGGGCGGCGCTCAGCCCGTTGCGGACGCCCGCGCCGAAGCCGGCGCGGCCGGGTGTGTGGACGGGACCCGAGGGTGTGATGGCGGGATGGCTGCTCGTGGTGCCGGGGTCGGCGTGCCGGGACGCGGCGGCCGACTCGGCTGACCGGAGGTCGGTCATCTTCTCCTCCTCTCCAACCGGCGCGAGGGCCGGAAAACGTCAACGGAGGCACGCCCCGCCGGAAGGCCGGCGGGGCGTGCCTCCGTTGATGGTCGAACCGCTCAGGCCTTCGGCGTGAGGCTGAAGTCGATGATCTGGTCCGGGGTGATGTTCAGCTTGAGCGACCCGGTGGCCTGGAGAATGGCGATGCTCTTGGCGACCCGGCCGCTGTCCAGCGTGCCGATCTTGGTGCCCGAGTTGCTGGACCGGACGTAGCCCGCCATGAGCTGGAGCTCGGCGGCGGCGGCGGCCGGGTCGCTGGCGTCGACGTTCTTCTTCAGGATGTCGGCCGCCTCCTGCGGGTTGGTCAGCGCGTACTCCAGGCCCTTCATCAGGGCGCCGGAGAACCGCTTGACCATCTCGGGCTTCTCCTTGGCGATCTTGCTGGAGGTGATCAGCACGTTGCCGTAGAGGTCCTGCATCACGTTGCTGTACGGCAGCATGACGGCCTTCTTCTTGGTGATCAGCTCGACCGTCGGCTGGCCGACGACGAACTGGCCGATGCCGTCGACCGAGCCGGAGGCGAGCGTGCCCATCAGGGTCTGCGCCTCGCCGTTGACCCAGGTCACCTTGCTGGCGTCCACGCCGGCGAGCTTGGCGTACGTCGGGAAGAGGTTACGGACCACGGAGCCGGGGGTGTCGGCGAGCTTCTTGCCCTCCAGGTCCTTCGGGGAGGCGATCTGCTTGCCCTCGACGGACACGATGGCCGCCATGGTGCGCTGCTGGATCGCCGCGACGGCGACGAAGTCCTTCGCCTGGCCGTTGCCGAACTGCAGCAGACCGCCGGTGAGGTCGATCGGGCCGAAGTCGGCCTGACCACCCACGATGGTCTGGATCACACCGCCGGTGCCCTGCCCGGGCTTGATCTCGACGTCGAAGCCGGCCTCCTTGAAGAAGCCCTTCTCCTTCGCCACCCAGGCGTAGGAGTCACGGCCGAAGTTGCCGAACGACGTGAGGTAAGTCACCTTCTCCAGCCCCTTGCCGTCGCCGGCTGCGGCGTCGGAGGAGCCCGATCCGCCGCTGCAAGCGGACACCAGGGCGAGGGTGGTGGCCAGAGCGGCCGTGGCGACCGTGCGGGTCAGCCTGTTCATGTGCATCATGTCCTTTCCGACCAGGGACGATGTGTCCCTGGGCGGGTCGTCGAGAGCGACGGCGTCGACAGAGGGGGGAGCCGACGCCACCGTCGTGGGGGGACTTCTCGCGGGCACAGACTACGCAAGGGACCTGCCGGTGTAGCGAGGAGTGTCTGTTGCGGAACGGAAACGAACTGAAATTCACCCCGGGGCCGGTCAGCCGCCGGACGGCGGGCTACCCTGGCTGCGGTCCTGATGGTCCACTCAGGGAGGCAGCGGCCATGATTCGACTGTCCGAGGTGTCCCGTACGTTCGACGGCCGGTCCGGCCGAGTCGAAGCGCTGCGCGGCATCGACCTCGATATCGCCGAGGGCGAGTTCGTTGCCGTGCTGGGCCGCTCAGGCTGCGGAAAGTCCACCCTGCTGCGGATGATCGCCGGCCTGCTGCCGGTCACCTCAGGGCAGATCACCGTCGCCGGCACGCCGATCACCCGGCCCCGCCGGGACATCGCCATGCTGTTCCAGCGACCCGCCCTGCTGCCCTGGCGGTCGGTGTTGGACAATGTTCTGTTGCCCGTGGAGGTCTTCGGCTGGAAACGGGCCAAGCACCGCGACCGGGCCCGGGAACTACTCGAACTGGCCGGGCTGGCCGGGTTCGAGAAGCGGCTGCCGCACGAGCTCTCCGGCGGCATGCAGCAGCGGGTGTCGCTGTGCCGCTCGCTCATCGGCGGCCCCCGGGTGATGCTCATGGACGAGCCCTTCTCCGCCCTCGACGCGCTCACCCGTGAGGAACTCTCCGGTGAGCTCCAGCGGGTGCACATGACCAGCGGCGCCACCATCGTCTTCGTCACCCACTCGATCGACGAGGCGGTCCTGCTGGCCGACCGGGTGGTCGTGCTCAGCCCCCGCCCCGGCCGGATCCGCTCGGTGGTCGAGGTGGACATCCCCCGCCCCCGCACCCTCGGCCGCAACGCCCACCTCGCCGACGTGGCCCGGGTCAGCGCCGAGCTGCACGAGCTGCTGATGGAGCGCGACGCCCCGGCCGGCCCCGGCCGGCTCTCGCCCGTCGGCGCGGACGGGCGATGACCATGCGGGTGACCATCTTCACCGAGCCGCACCGGGGCGCCACCTACGACGACCAGCTGCGCTTCGCCCAGGCCGTCGAGGCCGGCGGGTTCGAGGGCTTCCTGCGAGCCGACCACTACCAGTCCATGGGCGCCGACCCCGGGCTGCCCGGCCCCACCGACGCCTGGCTCACCCTGGCCGCGCTGGCCCGGGAGACCTCCCGGATCCGGCTCGGCACCCTGGTCACCTCCGCCACCTTCCGGCTGCCCGGCCCGCTGGCGGTGATGGTCGCCCAGGTCGACCAGATGAGCGGCGGCCGGGTCGAGCTGGGCATCGGCGCGGGCTGGTACGAGCGGGAGCACCTCTCGTACGGCATTCCCTTCCCCGCCGTGGGGGAACGCTTCGACCGGCTCGGCGAGCAGCTCGAGGTGCTCACCGGCCTGTGGCGCACCCCGCCCGGCGAGACCTACAGCTTCCACGGCGAGCACTACCGCCTGGTGGACGCGCCCGCCCTGCCCAAGCCGGTGCAGCAGCCCGGTCCTCCGGTGATCGTCGGTGGCGGCGGCCCCAAGCGCACCCCGGAGCTGGCCGCCCGGTACGCCGACGAGTTCAACATGCCGTTCAAGAGCGTCGCCCAGACCGCCGCCGCGTTCGAGCGGGTGACCGAGGCGTGCGACCGGCACGGCCGTACGGGATCCGGCCGGGCGCCCCTGGTGCTCTCCGCCGGCATCGTGGTGGCGATCGGGCGCAACGACGCCGAGGTGCACCGCCGGGCCGCACCGATGCACGTCAAGAGCGCCCTCCCGCAGGAGGACCCGGTGATCGGCTCCCCAGCCCAGCTGGTCGAGCGGATCGGCGAGCTGGCCGCCATCGGTGCCACCCGGGTGCACCTGCGCCTGATCGACCTCGCCGACCTCGATCACCTGGACCTCGTCGCGGCCGAGGTGCTGCCGCAACTCACGGCCGGCCGCTGAGCGGCGGCAGAGCGGCGGCAGAGCGGCGGCACACCTGCCCGTCACCGGCGACCGGACCCCCCGCGCCGATCGGCCGGCCGATCGCTCGCCCGTGCGAGGCCGGGGACACGACGGATCCGGCTGGCCGGTCGCGCTCACATAGCCGCAGGCCGGGCGCGTCGCCGCGCCGCGCCAAGGTGGCGATCGGGCGCACCTGGCCGTAACGTGCGCGCCATGGCCGTTCGCACGTGGGGTAAGGCGCTGCTCGGCGCGCTCGGGCTGAGCATGCTGGTCGGGGCCGGTCAGCTCGGCATGGCGTACGGGTTCGGCATCGTCCGGATCACCGGCGACTTCACCGACGCCACCGTCAACCGGTGGCCCGCCCAACTGGTCTGGGTGGGCTGGTTCGCGGCGTCCGCCGCCGTGGCCGGGGCGGTGGTGAGCGCGCAGCTGGCCCGCGCCGCGGGCGCGGCCACCACCACCGGCCGGCTGCGGTTGGCCGGCGCGGCGGCGCTGGGCGCGATGGTCGTCGCCCCACTGTGCATGCAGCCGGCCCGGTCGACCCAACTGAACGGCGTCGACCCGGTGTGGGCGGTCGGCATCTGCGCGATCCTCGGCGCGGTGGTCGGCGGCGGGGCGGCGCTGGCCGTGCTGCTGCGGCCCCCGCTCGGCTGGAACGTGACGATGACCGTCGGCGCGGTCTGGCTGATCGCCCTGGTCTCGTCCCTGCCGGCCCTGGTCGGCACCGGCCCGCTGCCGACCGTACGGCTCGGGGTCTTCGAGCCCGACTGGCTCGCCGCGGGCCCGGCGCAACGGCTGGCCCCGCTGCTCCTGCCGCTGGTGGCCCTGCTCCTCGGCGTGACCTCGGGCCTGCTGGCCCGGCGGCGCGGGCACTCCCCGCTGATCGGCGGCCTGTCCGGCGCGGCGGGTCCCGTGCTGGTCGCCTTCTCCTATCTCGCCGCCGGTCCCGGCGGTTCCGCCGACCGGTACCAGCTCGCGCCGTACTACGGCGCCCTGATCGCGGTGGTCACCGGCGTGCTGGGCGCCACCGCCGCCGCCCTGCTCCGCTGGCCGCTCGTCCCCCGGAGCGAAGCCGTCGACCACCGGGCCGCGCCGTCCGTGGCGCCGGCCGAGGGCGCCGGCCCGTCGGCGATCGAGCCCACCGACATCCTCCGGCCGCTGGCCACCGCGCCGAGCGCCCCGGCGGCCCGCGCCACGGACGGCGACCCGGAGGCCGCCGCCCGCCGGGTCCCCTCGACCGTCGGCGACCCGCTGCGGTACGACAGCGCGGGCATCACCCGCGACCGCACCACGCCGACCGAGGGCAGCCCGGCCGGTGGCGGTTCGGCCGGAGGCACGCCGGCGCACTGGGAGTGGCCACCCTCGGCCGGGAGCGCCGGCGAGGCCGCCGGAAGGGTCGGCGAAGAAGCGGAGAGCGTCGGCGAGGCAGCCGGGACCGCCGGTGCGGCGGCCCTGCCGGCGCAGACCGACACGGCGCGGACCGACACCGCGCGGACCGACACGACACGGACCGACACCGCGCGGACCGACACGACACGGACCGACACGGCGCAGGCCGACACACCCGCCGCCGGCGGCGCGGCGGCCACCCCCGACGCGCCCGCCGCGCCGGTGCCACAGCCGGTGGGCGAGGACGCCCCCCCGGTGCCCGCCGCCCTCGACGACCCGGCGCCGGTGCGGCCCACCTCCCCGGCTCTCGACGCAGACGCCGCGACCACCCCCACCGCCGCCACAACCGCGCCCACCCCCGTCCCGACCCCGCCCACGCCTGCCGCGCCCACCCCCACCACCCTCCCGACCCCGCCCGCCACCGGCTCCGTCGACGCGGACGCGACGGGCCTGGTCACGGCCGGTCGGCCCAAGCGGACCCGGAAGCCGAAGGAATCCACCGCCACGGCGACCGTCACCCCGGCGGCCGCCGACCCCGGTGCGCCCACGACGGCCTCGGCTGCCGCCACCAAGGCCACGGACGCGCCCGTCGCCGCCACCGAGGCCACGGACGCGCCCGTCGCCGCCACCAAGGCCACGGACGCGCCCGTCGCCGGCAGCGACGTCGACCCGGTGGACCCGGCCCCACTCACCCCGACGGCGCAGGTCGCGCCCCCGGCCCGCCCCGAGCCGGCGGCAGCGGCGGACTCCGCCGGCACCACCGTCACGGGCCTCGCCGGCAGCACGGGACCCGCTGCGGGCGACGGTGCCGACGCCGGTGCGCGGGCCGGCACGGACGGTGCGTCGGCAATCGACGACCTTGCCGGCGAGCAGCGGGGCGCGGGAACCCCGGCAACCGGGGTACGGCCCGACCCGCCGACCGTCGAGCCGGCCGGAAGCGCCACTCCGCCGGTGGTCCAACCGCGCCGCCGGCCCCGACCGGTCTTCTTCTTCGAGGCGCCCGCCGTCGACGACGTGGTGCCCCCCGCCCCGCCCGAGGCGGCCTGGACGGTCGACTCCGACCGGGACTGGTCCGCCCCGACTGCGCTTGAGGGCGGCCCGGCCCCCGTGGATCCGGCCCCGCGTCCGCGTCCCCGGCTGCCGCTGCCGGACCTGGACCGGGCGGCGAACTGGGACGCGTTCGGCACCGCCACCCGCCGGGCCCGCCCCCCGGCGGCCGACCGGGAGCCCGCCGCCGGGCAGGCACCCCCGCCGGCCCTCGGCAGCCAACGGGACGGGGCGCAGCCCTCGATCCCCGCCCCGGCCCGGCCCGGTCGGGCCGACGACGACCTGACCGGGTACGCGAAGAGCACCGGTGACCCGACCGGGCACGGGCAGGTCGACGGCGGCGCACCCGAGGGCGGGACGGCCCCCGAAGCCCCGCAGCCGCCCGGGGACGCGGCGGAGGAACCGGCCGGCGGCCGCTCCCGGCTGCGCCGGGCCCTGTTCCGGCGCGGCCGGACGCGGGGCGACGACGACGCGGACCCGACGTCCGAGCGGGACGACCGCCGGGAGCAGGAGCCGCTGCCGGCTCAGGAAGAGGAGTACGTCGACTGGGTCACCGGCCTCGCCCGGCCCGTACCCGACCTGGAAGGCAGGCCCGACGCCAGCGGGGAACGCCCGCAGCGGCCCTCCGGGCGCCACCACCGGGACTGAGCCGGCCAGCCGGGTCGATCAGCCGGACCAGCCGAAGTGGTCCAGCGGGCCGCGTCCCGCGCCCAGTTCCCAGCTCTGGGCGCCGGTCAGCGCGTGGGTGACGTACTCCTTGGCGGCCTGCACCGCCACCGGCACCGGATCGCCCAGCGCCAGCCGCACGGCGATCGCCGCCGAGAACGAGCACCCCGTCCCGTGGCTGTGTCGGGTCGGCACCCGGGGCGCGCGCAGCAGGACGGTGTCGCCGTCGCCGTGCAGCACGTCGATCGACTCGCCCCCGGCGTCCAGGTCCCCGCCGGTGACCACCACGTACGCCGGGCCGGCGCCGCCGAGGGTCTCGGCGGCGGTCGCCATCTGCTCGACCGTCGTCACCGGGCGTCCGGTCAGGGCTGCGGCCTCCGCGCAGTTCGGCGTCGCCACCCGCGCGTACGGCAGCAGCCGCTCGACCGCCTCGACCACGCCGAGCCGGTGCCCGCTGGTGGCCACGAGCACCGGGTCGACGACGAGGTGGGGCAGCCGGCCCGCCCGCGCCGCCTCGGCGACGACCTCGGCGACGCCCGGGGTGCCGAGCATGCCGGTCTTCACCGCCCGGACGCGGAAGTCGGCGAGCACGCTGTCGAGCTGCTCGGCCACCGTGCGCGGCGGCAGCGACAGCACGGCGTCCACGCCCCGGGTGTTCTGCGCGGTGACGGCGGTGAGCACGCTCGTCCCGTACGCGCGGAGGGCGGCGAAGACCTTGAGGTCGGCCTGGATGCCGGCGCCCCCGCCGGAGTCGGAGCCGGCGATGGTGAGCACGGTCGTCGGTGTCACAGCGGTCGCCCCTGCCTTTCGCTGGTGGTCGTGGCGTGGGTCGTCAGGGCGGCGGCCGCCTCGGCGGGGTCGGCGGCCCGCATGATCGCGCCGAGGACCCCCACCCCGACGGCGCCCGCCCGCAGGCAGGCGCGCACCCGTTGCGGTGTCTGCACTCCCCCGAGGGCCAGCACGGGTACGGGGCTGCGCCGGATCAGCCCGGCCAGGCCCTCGGTGCCCAGCGGTGGCCCGTACCCCGGCTTCGACCTGCTCGGATACACCGGGGAGAGGGTGGCGTAGTCCTCGGTGGTGAGCCTCGCGAGCTCGGCGGCGTCGTGGCAGGAGCGGCCGACGAGGCGCAGGCGCGGCGGCGGGTACGGGCCGGCGGCCGGCAGGTGGACGGCGTCGCCGCCGAGGGGATCGGGGCCGGCGACGACCAGGGTGCCGCCCGCCTCGGCGAGGATGGGCCGCAGCTGGGCGGCCAGGGCGACCCGTTCGGCGCGCGGCAGGTCCCGCTCGCGCAGCACCACCCACCGCACGCCCCCGGCGACCGCGGCGGCCACCACCTCGACGAGGTCCCGGCGGGCCTGCCGCCGGTCGGTCAGCACGACCACGCCGGTCGGAACCCGCGCGTTCCCGGCGGGTGGCGGCCCCGGGGCCGCCCGGGTTCCGCCACGCGTCGCGGCGTCGGGTCCCGCGCCGGGCCCGGTGCCGCTCACAGCTGCGGCCTGCCCTCGTCGGGGGTCGACGCGAGGGCGTGGAAGCGGCGGGGAATGCGACCCGCCCCGGCGGCGAGCCAACCGGCGTGGACCGCGTGCCGCATCGCGGTGGCCATCGCCACCGGGTCGGCGGCCCGGGTGACGGCGCTGGCCAGCAGCACCGCGTCGCAGCCCAGTTCCATGGCGAGCGCCGCGTCGGAGGCGGTGCCGATCCCGGCGTCCAGGATCACCGGCACGTCGACGCTCTGCCGGATCAGCCGGATGTGGTGCGGGTTGTTCACCCCGAGGCCGGAGCCGATCGGCGCTCCGGCCGGCATCACGGCGGCGCAGCCGACGTCGGCGAGCCGGCGGGCCAGGATCGGATCGTCCGACGTGTACGGCAGCACGGTGAACCCGTCGGCCACCAGCTCCTCGGCGGCGCGCAGCAGCTCCACCCCGTCGGGCAGCAGGGTCCGCTCGTCGCCGATCACCTCCAGCTTCACCCAGTCGGTGTCGAACGCCTCGCGGGCCAGGCGGGCCACCTTCACGGCCTCGCCGGCGGTGTGGCAGCCGGCCGTGTTCGGCAGCAGCTTCACCCCGCACCCATCCAGCAGGTCGAGCAGCCCGCCGGTGGCACCGGTGTCGACGCGGCGCAGCGCGAGGGTGACCAGCTCGGTGCCGGATGCGCGGATCGCCTGCTCCAACGCCTGGAGGCTGGCCGCCCCGCCGGTGCCGAGGATCAGCCGGGACGTGAACGTCTCGCCGCCCACCTCGAAGGGCGGCCGGTGGGGCGAGCCCAGCTCCGACATCCCGCTCACCCGCCCTGGGCGGCGCTGAGCACCTCGACGCGGTCGCCGTCGCGCAGGACCGTCGCCGACCAGCCGCCACGCGGCACCACCTCGCCGTTGACCGCGACGGCGAGGCCCCGCCGCTGGTCGGTCACCCGGGCCACCAGCTCGGCCACGGTCGCGCCGACGGGCAGCGTGCGCCCGACGCCGTTCACCGTCAGTTCCATGTCTGCTCCTCCTCCTCGCCGGTGTGCGGTCCCGGGTGCGGTCAGCCTCGGCTCGGGCGGGCGAACCGCTCGGGGGCGAAGGGCGCCAGCAGTGCGTCCGCCACACCGGTGACGACCAGCTCGGCGACCAGGTCGGCGGTGACCGGGGTGAGCACGATGCCGTGCCGGTGGTGCCCGGTGGCGGCGATGACGCCGGGCCGCCCGGGTAGCGCCCCGATCAGCGGCGCGTTGTCGGGGGTGCCGGGGCGCAGCCCCGCGGCGGTCTCGACCAGGTCGTACTCGGTCAGCTCGGGCACGAGCTCCACGGCAGCGCGGAGCAGCCGCAGCACCGCCCCGGCGGTGACCTGGGTGTCGGAGCGCTCCTCGACGGTCGCGCCGACCACCACCTCGCCGCTGTCGCGGGGCACCAGGTAGACGGGCTCGCCGTCGGCGTACCCCCGGATGACGTGCCGGAAGCCCGGCGGAGCGCCGCCGGGCGCGCGGAGCCGCAGGATCTGCCCCTTCACCGGCCGGATCGGCAGCCCGGTGAGCGCCGCCGCGTGGCAGCCGGCGGCGACGACGGTCACCCTGGCAGCCAGGTCGGAGAGCTGGTCGACCGCCCCGGTGACCAGGGTGGCGCCGGCCCGCTCGGCGGCGACCCGCAGCGCCGCGACCAGTCGCCGGGGGTCGACCTGGTGGTCGCCGGGGGCGATGGCGCCGCCGCGCACCCGGGGGGCGAGCGCCGGTTCGCGGTCGCGCAGCTGCGACGGGCGCAGCGGGGTGATCGGCAGCCCCAACCCCTGCTGGTACGACCAGAGTCGACGGGCCTGCGCCAGGTCGTCGCCGGTCAGCCCGACGACGAGGGTGCCGTCGGTGCGGTAACCGAACGTCGTGCCGGCGGCCTCGGCCAGCTCGGCGGCGAACCCGGGCCAGCGGGCGGCGGAGGCGGCCAGCAGCCCGGTCAGCTCGTGCTCGCCGAAGTACGCCTCGGCGACCGGCGACAGCATCCCGGCGGCGACGTGCGACGCGCCCGACCCGGGGGCCGGGTCGTGCACGACGACCCGCAGCCCGCGAGCGGCGCACCGCCACGCCACCGCCAGTCCGACGGGTCCCGCGCCCACCACCGCCACGTCGACATCGCCCTCGGCGGTCAGCACGTCAGCGCGCCGAGCAGCTCGGCCGTCGCCCGGCCCGGGTCGGCGGCGTCCGAGATCGCCCCCACCACCGCCACCCCGTACGCCCCGGCGGCGCGCAGCGCCGCAACCCGCGTCGCGGTCACCCCGCCGATCGCGATCACCGGCACGTCGACCGCCTCGGCGACCGCGCGGACGCCCGCGGGGCCGATCGGGTCCGGCAGCCCGGCCTTGCTCCGGGTCGGGTGGCAGGGGCCCACGCCCAGGTAGTCCGCCCCGGCGGCGACCGCCTCGGCGGCCGGCCCCGGTGCCCGGGCGGTCGCGCCGAGCGTGGCGGCGGGGCCGAGGACCCGCCGGGCCGCCACCACGGGGAGGTCGTCCGCGCCGACGTGCCCGCCGGCGGCGCCCACCGCGAGCGCCACGTGCAGCCTGTCGTTGACCAGGCACGTCGCCCCGTACGGCAGGCAGAGCCGGAGCACCCGGCGGGCCAGGTCGTACGCCTCGCGGTCGGTGGCGTCGTCCTGGACGCGGACCTGGACGACCAGTTCGGCGCGGGCCAGCGGCAGCGCGGCCCGCAGCACGGCGAGCGGGTCGCGCCCCGGGCGGGTGTCCGTGATCAGGTGCAGGCGGCCGAGGGACGGCATCGCAACTCCTCCCTGCGCCGGCATTACCCGGATCAGGTTCGACGGTCGGGGGCTTCAGCCCCCCTCTCAGCCCGGTGCACCGGGCTCCCGTGGGTCAGTTGCGTGTCACCGTACGACGGATCGCCCGTCCCGCCAAGGGGGGCGGCCCCGTGGGGTGGCCAGGGGGCCGCCGCGAAGGCCGGGCCCGTCGCCCGTCAGAGCAGGGCGTCGAGGGCTTCCAGGTCGGCGTCGGTGGGCTGCCAGGCGACGGCCGCCGCGTTGGCCCGTACCTGCTCCGGGGTGGTGGCGCCGGCGATCACCGAGGCCACCGCCGGACGGGCGGCGAGCCCGCCGATGGCCACCGTGAGGAGGCTGATCCCCCGCTCGGCGGCGTACGCCTCCAGCGCCTCGATGGTGTCCCACCGGGCGGCGGCCAGGCGCTCGGCGTACCGGCCACCGCCGGCGAGCCGGCTGCCGGCCGGGGGTGCCTCGTTGCGCTTGTACTTGCCGGTGAGCAGCCCGTTGGCCAGGGGGAAGAACGGCAGCATGCCCAGCCCGAAGCGCTCGCAGGCGGGGATCACCTCCGCCTCGACGCCCCGTTCCAGCAGCGAGTAGTGGTTCTGCGCGCTGATGAACCGGGCCCGCCCGGTGGAGGAGGCGACCCAGTCGGCGTCGGCGATCTGCCAGCCGGCGAAGTTGGAGTTGCCGAGGTAGCGGACCTTGCCGGCGCGGACCAGGTCGTCCAGGGCGGCGAGGGTCTCGTCGATCGGGGTGCCCGGGTCGGGCTGGTGCAGCTGGTAGAGGTCGATGTGGTCGGTGCCGAGCCGGCGCAGCGACCCCTCGACGGCGCGGGCGATGTAGCGCCGGGCCCCTCGGGCGCCGTAGTCCGGGCCGTTGAGCCCGTCGACGTCCATGCCGAACTTGGTGGCCACCACCACGTCGTCGCGGCGGCCCTTCAGCGCCTGGCCGAGCAGCTCCTCGGAGTCGCCGGGCTGCTTGCCGTACAGGTCGGCGGTGTCGAAGAGGGTGATGCCGGCGTCGAGGGCGGCGTCGACCACCGCCCGGGTGCCGTCGAGGTCGAGCCTGCTGCCGAAGTTGTTGCAGCCGAGCCCGGCCGTGGACACCACGAGGCCGGAGTCGCCCAGCCGGCGATACGTCATCTCAGTCACGTTTTGAGCCTATGCCGGTCCCGGACCGTCGCCCGGGGCGGGACGGGGCCGGATGCGACGCAGGTCACACCGGGGCGTCGAGCGCCTCGGCGACCAGCCGGCGCGCGTCGGCGACCGTGTCGGCCAGCTCGGCCGGGGTCCGGCCCACCGCGCCGAGCAGCCCCTGCGCCCGGCGGGCGAAGTCCACCGGCGCGCCCGGCAGCCGACCGGCCGAGGCGATCATGCCCTTCTCGTTGATCAGCCACCGCCCGGCGCGGCCGTGCAGGGCGTGGACGACCACCCCGACCGCCCGGAACAGGCAGCCGGCGACGTACCCGCAGTCCCCCGCCGCCGCGCCCTTCGCGGCGGCGGCCAGCAGGAAGCCGGCCTCCCACCCGCCGGCGACCAGGGCGGCGGCGAGCGCCGGAGGGTACGCCCCGACCCGCGCCCGCAGCGCGGTCAGCTCGCCGGTCGGGTCGCCGAGCACCCGGCACAGCGCCACCTCACCGGCGTAGGCGTGCGAGTAGAAGCCGAGCGGGTGCCCGGCCTGCACGCCGACGGTGTACCGGCCGGCCCGGCAGTCGGCCCAGACCCGGTGCACCCGGTCGAGGTCCCGGTAGAGCCAGTCCACCGCCGTGCCGCCGACGCGCAGCCAGCCGCCGCCGTCCACCCAGGGGCCCCAGCCGCCGGGGGCGGTCAGCTCGGTCTCGTCGTCGGCGACGGAGGCGGCCACGGCCCGCAGCGCCGGCACGTCCAGCTCGCCCCGGTAGTAGAGCCCGAGGTCCCAGTCGGAGTCGGGCCGGTGCTCCCCCCGGGCCCGGCTGCCGCCGAGCGCCACCGCCACCACCCCGTCGACCGCCAGCAGCCGGCCGACCAGCTCGTCGTCGATCACCTGACGTCCCAGACCGGCTCGGGGGTCTCCACGACCTCGCCGTCGCCGCGGAACAGCACGAACCGGTCGAAGGACCGGGTGAACCAGCGGTCGTGGGTGACGGCGACCACGGTGCCGGCGAACGCGGTCAGCCCCGCCTCCAGCGCCTCCGCGCTGGCCAGGTCGAGGTTGTCGGTGGGCTCGTCAAGCAGCAGCAGCGTCGCGCCGGAGAGCTCCAGCAGCAGCACCAGGAAGCGGGCCTGCTGGCCGCCGGAGAGGGTGCCGAAGCGCTGGTCGCCCTGCCCGGCCAGCTCGTAGCGGCTGAGCACCCCCATCGCCGTGTGCCGGTCCATCCCGGCCCGGTGCTCGTCGCCCCGCCAGAGGATGTCGACCAGGCTGCGGCCGGTCAGCTCCGGCCGGTCGTGGGTCTGGGAGAAGTGCCCGGGGCGGACCCGGGCGCCGAGCCGGACCGTCCCGTCGTGGGCCACCGGGGTCAGCGCGGCGGCCCCGTCGACCGGCCCGTTGGCCGGGTCGGGGTCGGTGCCGCCCCGGGCCAGCAACCGCAGGAAGTGCGACTTTCCGGTGCCGTTCGCGCCGAGCACGGCGACCCGGTCGCCGTACCAGATCTCCAGGTCGAAGGGGTAGGTCAGGCCGTCGAGCTCGAGCTGCTCGACGATCACCGCCCGCTTGCCGGTCCGCCCGCCGGCCAGCCGCATCCGGATGTCCTGGTCCTTCGGGGGTACGGGCGGCGGCCCGGCCTCCTCGAACTTGCGCAGCCGGGTCTGCGCGGCCTGGTACCGCGAGGCCAACCCGTCGTTGTACGCGGCCTTCTGCTTGTACATCAGCACCAGCTCGCGCAGCTTCTGGTGCTCCTCGTCCCAGCGGCGGCGCAGCTCGTCGAGGCGGGCGTGCCGGGCCACCCGCGCGGCGTGCCAGCTCGCGAAGCCGCCCGGGTGCACCCAGGCGCTGCCGCCCTCGACGGCGACCACCCGGTCGGCGCTCTGGGCCAGCAGCTCCCGGTCGTGCGAGACGTAGAGCACCGACTTGGCCGACTCCCGCAGCCGGGCCTCCAGCCAACGCTTGCCGGGCACGTCGAGGAAGTTGTCCGGCTCGTCGAGCAGCAGCACCTCGTCGGTGCCGCGCAGCAGCAGCTCCAGGGCGAAGCGCTTCTGCTGGCCGCCGGAGAGGGTCCGCACCGGGCGGTCCCGGGCAGCGTCCCAGGGCAGGTCGAGCACGATGGTCGAGACGGTGTCGAAGAGCACCTCGGCGTCGTACCCGCCGCTCTCGCCCCAGGCGGCGAGCGCGTCGGCGTACGCGAGCTGGGCCTTGCCCGCGGCGGTGCTGAACTTGCCGCGCGCCTCGGCCGCCCGCATGGCCGCCTCGGTCTGGGTGAGCCGCCGGCCGGCGTCGCGCAGCGCGGGCGGGGCGAGCGACAGGGCCAGGTCGGCGAGGGTGGAGTCGTCGCCGATCATGCCGATGAACTGGCGCATCACGCCGAGGCCCCCGGAGCGGGCCACGGTGCCCGTGGTGACGGGCAGGTCGCCGACGACCATCCGCAGCAGCGTCGTCTTCCCCGCGCCGTTCGGCCCGACCAGGGCGACCCTGGCGCCCTCACCGACCCGGAACGACACGTCGGTGAAGAGCTCCCGACCGTCGGGCAGGACGTGCCCGACCCCCGCCACGTCCACGTATCCCACGTGCGCATCCTGCCCGACCGGGCGGGCGGGGCGACAGCCGGTTTACCGGGTGACCCG
The DNA here is from genome assembly GCF_049841815.1 of Micromonospora sp. DT233. Classification (NCBI taxonomy): domain Bacteria; kingdom Bacillati; phylum Actinomycetota; class Actinomycetes; order Micromonosporales; family Micromonosporaceae; genus Micromonospora; species Micromonospora sp. DT233. Next base: position 370,206 of record NZ_JBNCLB010000001.1, read on the forward strand.
CAGCACCCGGAAGCCCTTCTGGCTGGCGTGCCGGCGCACCTGCCAGCCCTGCTCGCCCAGCCACTGCGCCAGCGAGTCGCCGCCGAGGTGACGGGCGACCACCAGCCAGGCCACCCCGTCCGGGGCGAGCCGGGGCAGCCAGCGCAGCAGCAGCTCGTGCAGGCCCTCCTTGCCGATCCGGATGGGCGGGTTGGACCAGAGCTGGGCGAACGTCACGTCGGCCGGCACCTCGTCGGGGGCGACGGCCCGGACCCGGTCGGCGGCGTCGACGCGCCCGGCGTTGGCGGCGGTGAGCGCGCGGGCCCGCTCGTTGACGTCCACCGCCCAGACGGTGGCCGTCGGGGCGCTGGCGGCCAGCACGCAGGCGATCGGGCCGAAGCCGCAGCCCAGGTCGAGCAGGGGGCCGACGGTGTCCGGGCCGGGCAGCTCCGCCTTGCGCAGCAGCACCCCCGTGCCCTGGTCCAGCCGGTTGGCGGAGAAGACCCCGCCGGCCGACGTCAGGGTGTAGTCGCGCCCGGCGACGGTGAACTCGACCTCGCGGGGGCGGGCCTCGGTCTCGGGCGAAGCGGTGAAGTAGTGGTCGCCGGTCACGCCCGGCATTCTCGCACCGCCGCAGGGGCGGGCGGCCGGGCGGGCCAACGGCGACACTCCTGCCGCCTTTTCCGGTTATTACCCCCTAAAGTGGCAAGAAGCCCTAGCCTGGGCAACATGGTGTATCGGTACGACTCCGATGAGGACACGTTCGAGGGGCAACCGCGGCCCGGCTCGGAACTCTCGCCGCTCGGCGTCGCCCCGCCCGCCCGCACCGGGCCCTCCCCGTCCCGCTTCCCCACCCCTGCGCTGCCCCGGCCGCCCCGGACGCCGCCCGCCCACACCCCGTCGAGCGCGACCCCCGCCCCGGGGCCACCCCGATTCGCCCCGCCGCAGGTCCGCACGCATGCCGCCACCACCGCGCCGCTGAGCCTGCCCCGGTCCCGGCGGACCCGCGAGGGCGGCCCCGGCGGCACCGGTCGCGGTCGCGGCCGGCTCTGGCCGGTGCTCCTCGGCGGCACCGCGGTCCTGGTGCTGCTCGCCCTCGTCGGGCTGGGCGGCGCCGCCCTGCTGGCCGACCGCACCACCGCACCCGAGGCGGCCCCGAGCCCACCGGCGGCCGCCCCGTCGCCGTCGCGCACCGAACGGCAGGAGATCGACGCCCGGGAGACCGACCCCGCGCCCCTGACGGCCCGGGAGGTCTTCCCCGGCAGCGCGTTGAAGATCGGCGACGGCGACGACGAGCCCTACCCGGTGCTCAAGACCCAGTCCAGTGCGCGCTGCCCGGTCGCCGCCACCGGCCAGGTGGCCGAGCTGCTGGCCGGCCTCGGCTGCAACCAGGTGGTCCGGGCCACCCTGCGCTCCCCCGACGAGGAGTACCTGCTCACCGCGGGGCTGTTCAACCTCGCCGACCTGACCACCGCGCAGCGTGGGCGGGACCGCCTCCGGGAGCTGCTCGACCAGCGGCAGGGCCGGTTCCGGGGAATGCCGGCCGGAGACGACACCGAGGCGCTCACCGAGGCCCCGTCGCGGGTCGCCTGGCAGGTGCGCGGCCACTACCTCGCGTACTGCCTCGTGGCGCGGGCCGACGGCGAGCCGGTCAAGGCCGGCGACCCGAAGGCCCGACAGATCCTGCTCGACCTGATCGATCTGCACCTGGACAAGAAGGTGCTGGAGCGCCGTGCGACCGGCGGCTCGGCCGGCCAGCCCGCGTCCGATCCGGACACCGGCGAGAACGACTGAGGCGGCCGGGTCGTCAGGCGGCCTCGGTCGGCACGCGCAGCCGGCGGGTGTCCTCGGCGCGGCGGGCGTACTCGGCGGGGTCGGCCGGATAGCCCACGGCGACCAGGGTGAGCCCGTGCGCCGGGGCCACCGTCACCTCGCTGGAGCGTTCCCGCCGGGTCAGCAGGCCGCCCGGCCACTGCGCTGGCCGCCGGCCGTCCCCGGCGGCCAGCATCGCCCCCACCAGGCTGCGCACCATCGCCTGGCAGAACGCGTCGGCCTGGACGGTGGCGACGAGGACGCCGTCGGGCTCGCGCCGCCAGTCCAGCCGGGTCACCTCCCGCAGGGTGGTGGCGTTCTCCTTGCGCCGGCAGTACGCGGCGAAGTCGTGCTCCCCCACCAGCCCCGTCGCGGCGGCGTTGAGCAGGTCCAGCTCCAGCGGCCTGGGCCAGGCCAGCACCTCGTGCCGGCGCAGCGGCTCCGCGCCGAACGGGGCGTCGGTCACCCGGTACTCGTAGCGGCGGAAGGTCGCCGAGAAGCGGGCGTCGAAGTCCGCCGGCACCTCGGTCATCGCCCGTACCCGCACGTCGGTGGGGAGGAGCCGGGCCAGCCTGCGCAGCAGCGTGCCCTCCCGGTCGCGCCAGACCTCGGTGGGCAGGTCGAGGTGGCAGACCTGGCCGGTGGCGTGCACCCCGGCGTCGGTCCGCCCGGCCACGGTCAGCCCGGTCGCCACCCCCGCCCCCAGCACCAGGTCGAGGTGCTCGACGAGCACCCCGGCCACGGTCCGCCGGGTCGGCTGGGCCGCCCAGCCCGAGAAGCCGGTGCCGTCGTACGAGACGTCCAGCCGCAGCCGGGTCCGCTCGTCCACCTCGTACCCCCTCCTGACGGGTCGGGCCCGGCACCCCCTGGAGGGGATGCCGGGCCCGACGGTGCCTGAGCTCAGGCCTTGGGCTCGGAAGCCTCGTCGCTGTCCTCGCGGGCGGCGGCGGTGTCACCCGACGCCGACACCGGCGGCTCGGCGTCCTGGTCCTGCTCCTTCGCCTGCGGGGTCTCCTCCGCCGGCGCGAGCGCCTCGACCTTGTCCTGCTGCGCGGCCTTGCGCGCGGCGGTCTTCTTGTTGGTCTTCGGCTCGCTGACCTGCAGCTCCTCGACCAGCTCGATGATCGCCATCGGAGCGTTGTCGCCCTTGCGGGGGCCGGTCTTCACGATCCGGGTGTAGCCGCCGTTGCGGGTGGCGTACCGGGGCGCGATCTGGTCGAACAGGGAGTAGACCACGTCCTTGTCCTTGACGACGCCCAGCACCCGCCGCCGCGCGGCGAGGTCGCCCCGCTTGGCCTTGGTGATGAGCTGCTCGGCCAGCGGACGCAGCCGCCGGGCCTTCGTCTCGGTGGTCTTGATCTTGCCGTGCTGGAACAGCGCGGTGGCCAGGTTCGCCAGCATCAGCCGCTCGTGCGCGGGGCTGCCGCCGAGGCGGGGGCCCTTGGTGGGCGTGGGCATGCTTGGTGCTCCTCAGGTGTGGCGGCAGCGCGGACTAGAGCTGCTCGGTCTCGCGGTAGTCGTCGGTGTCGTAGTCGGCCTCGCCGAAGGTGTCCACGACGTGCGCCGGGTCGAAGTTCGGAGCCGAGTCCTTCAGCCCGAGACCCATCCCGGCGAGCTTCATCTTGACCTCGTCGATCGACTTCTGCCCGAAGTTGCGGATGTCGAGGAGGTCGGCCTCGGTACGCCCGATGAGCTCACCAACGGAGTTGATGCCCTCGCGCTTGAGGCAGTTGTAGGAGCGGACGGTGAGGTCCAACTCCTCGATCGGCAGAGCCAGGTCCGCCGCCAACTGGGCGTCCTGCGGGGACGGCCCGATGTCGATGCCCTCGGCGGTCTCGTCCAGCTCCCGGGCCAGCCCGAAGAGCTCCACCAGCGTCGAGCCGGCGGAGGCCAGCGCGGTGCGCGGGCCCATCGACGGCTTGGTCTCGACGTCGATGATCAGCCGGTCGAAGTCGGTCCGCTGCTCGACCCGGGTCGCCTCGACGCGGTACGTCACCTTCAGCACCGGCGAGTAGATCGAGTCGACCGGGATCCGGCCGATCTCGGCGCCGGCCTGCTTGTTCTGCGCCGCCGTCACGTAGCCGCGACCCCGCTCGACGGTCAGCTCCATGTCGAGCCGGCCCTTGCCGTTGAGGGTGGCGAGCTTCAGGTCCGGGTTGTGCACCGAGACGCCGGCCGGGGGCTGGATGTCGCCCGCCGTCACGTCGCCCGGGCCCTGCTTGCGCAGGTACATGCTGACCGGCTCGTCGTGCTCGGAGCTGACGCAGAGCTCCTTGATGTTCATGACGAGCTCGACCACGTCCTCCTTGACACCGGGGATCGTGGTGAACTCGTGCAGCACGCCGTCGATCTTGATGGAGGTGACCGCCGCACCCGGGATCGACGACAGCAGCGTGCGCCGCAGCGAGTTGCCCAGGGTGTAGCCGAAGCCCGGCTCCAGCGGCTCGATGGTGAACCGGGACCGGGTCTCGTTGATCGACTCTTCGGACAGAGACGGTCGCTGACTGATGAGCATGTCTTCTCTTCTCTTCCGGGACGCCCGCTATATGACGTCCGCGACACAAACTGTTCCGGTGGTCCGCCCCGAGGGGCGGACCACCGCAACGAGCCCGACTACTTGGAGTAGAGCTCGACGATCAGCTGCTCCTGGACCTGGGTGTCGATCACCTGGCGGGCCGGGAGGGAGTGCACGAGCACCTTCATCTGACTCGGGATGGCCTCGAGCCACGCCGGGACGGACTTCGAGCCGGCCTGAGCCTGCGCGACGATGAACGGGGTGAGCTCCTTGCTCTTGCCCCGGACCTCGACGATGTCGTGCTCCTTGACCCGGTACGACGGGATGTCGACCTTCTTGCCGTTCACCGTGAAGTGACCGTGCTTGACCAGCTGACGGGCCATGTCCCGGGACTGGGCGAAGCCCGCCCGGTAGACCACGTTGTCCAGCCGCGACTCGAGGATCTGCAGGAGGACCTCACCGGTCTTCGCCTGCTTGCCCACGGCCTCCTCGTAGTAGCCGCGGAACTGCTTCTCCAGCACGCCGTACACGCGGCGGGCCTTCTGCTTCTCGCGGAGCTGGAGCAGGTACTCCGTCTCCTTCGTGCGACCGCGGCCGTGCTGCCCGGGCGGGAACGGCCGGGACTCGAACGGGCACTTCGGTCCATCGCACTTGCTGCCCTTGAGGAACAGCTTCATCTTCTCCCGCCGGCAACGGCGGCAGTCAGCACCGGTATAACGAGCCATCTCTTCCTAACCTCTCAGACCCGGCGACGCTTCGGCGGACGGCACCCGTTGTGCGGCTGCGGGGTGACGTCGGCGATCTGGCCGACCTCCAGCCCGACGGCCTGCAGCGAACGGATGGCGGTCTCCCGGCCGGAGCCGGGACCCTTGACGAACACGTCGACCTTGCGCATGCCGTGCTCCATCGCCCGACGCGCGGCGGCCTCGGCGGCCAGCTGAGCGGCGAACGGGGTCGACTTGCGGGAGCCCTTGAAGCCAACCTGGCCGGCGGAGGCCCAGGAGATGACCGCACCGGTCGGGTCCGTGATGGACACGATGGTGTTGTTGAAGGTGCTCTTGATGTGCGCCTGCCCGTGGGCGACGTTCTTGCGTTCCTTGCGCCGGACCTTCTTGACAGCGGCTCCGGCACGAGCCTTCGGTGGCATAAGTCTGTGCGCTCCTGAATGGGTTTTGGCTGTCGCTCTGTCGATGACGTAGACACCGGATCCGGTTGGAGCCCGGCCTACCTCGACGGAGAACGACCAGAATTCCGGTTAAAGAATTACTTCTTGCCGGGCTTCTTCTTGCCGGCGACGGTCCGCTTCGGGCCCTTGCGGGTCCGCGCGTTGGTCCGGGTCCGCTGGCCACGCACGGGCAGGCCCCGGCGGTGCCGGATACCCGCGTAGCAGCCGATCTCGACCTTGCGGCGGATGTCAGCGGCGACCTCGCGGCGCAGGTCGCCTTCAACCTTGTAGTTGCCCTCGATGTGGTCGCGGAGCTGGACCAGCTCCTCGTCCGTGAGGTCCCGAGCGCGCTTGTCCGGCGAGATGCCGGTGGCGGCGAGCGTCTCCAGGGCACGGGTACGACCGACCCCGAAGATGTAGGTGAGCGCGATCTCCATCCGCTTCTCGCGGGGCAGATCTACGCCGACTAGACGTGCCATGTGCGGGCGTACTCCTTGTGGTGTGCAGGCGGAGGTCTGAACCCGCCCCACCCCGCTCCGATCGCCGGCCCGGCGCCGTGGCGCCGGGAGGAACGACCGCTGCCCGAGCGGGCCCCGGCCTCCGACCGGGGGTCAACCACGCATGGGTACGCACTTCGCGCACCGCTCGCGGGCTGGGACGAGCTGATGATGTGTTGCGCTGGACCTGCGGCCCGGGCCGGTTCGACCGCCCGTTGATCACGGTCGGTCGGACTGGTCAGCCCTGGCGCTGCTTGTGGCGCGGGTCGCTACAGATGACCATGACCCGGCCGTGCCGGCGGATCACCCGGCACTTGTTGCAGATCCTCTTGACGCTCGGCTTGACCTTCACGGTTGCCTTACTTCCCATCTGGCCCGGAGGCGCGAACACGCGCGACGCCGGACGTCGAAGACGGACACGGGGACTTATCCGGCCGCCGTCAGGTCGCTTACTTGTAGCGGTAGACGATGCGCCCGCGGGTCAGGTCGTACGGCGAGAGTTCGACGACGACCCGGTCTTCCGGCAGGATGCGGATGTAGTGCTGCCGCATCTTGCCGCTGATGTGAGCCAGCACCTTGTGACCGTTCGCGAGCTCCACCCGGAACATGGCGTTCGGCAGGGGCTCGATGACCCGACCCTCGATCTCGATGGCTCCGTCTTTTTTCGGCATGTCCTCCGCTGTCCTGACGTCGGTTACTCCGGACGGCCCACAACGTCTTACACGGGCCACCGACCAAGATCAGATGCCCGCGCCAGCCGCGGCTCCGAGTTCCACCGAAGCGCAGGGTGGACATGCCGGAGTGGACGCTGTGCGCCGATCAGAAAGTCTACGCCGCTCACGGGCCGTCGCCAAACCGGGGCGGCCTCGGTGCGGCGGATCGGACAAAACCGGCCGTTCAGACGTCGATGTCGGCCGGGCCCCCCAGGTGCTCCCGCCCGTCGGCCGGCGACCGTGGTCAGCAGCAGCAACGCCCCCCACGGCCCGGCCACCCAACCGGGCCAGAAGTAGAGCACCTTCCCAGCGAGGACCGAGGGAACCGCCCAGACGGCCAGGGCGATCGCGTTCACCCCCAGGTACGGCAGCCAGACCAGGGCCAGCCACGAGGCCACCCCCGCCCGCCTGTCGGGTTCCGGCACCGGCGACGTGGCAGCCTGCCGGCCCACGGCGGCCGACGCCGGCAGGTCGGCCAGCAGCACGTCCAGCTCGCCGTAGGTGCGCGCGGCATACGCCCTTTGCAGCCGGTCCACCACCGCCTGCCGGTCCGCGTCGGCGGCCCGCATCCCGCCGTGCCCCTCCATGACGGCAAGCATGCCAACGTCGCGCCGGCACCGCCGGCCATCGCCACGCCGGCCTGGACGGCCCACCGGGTCCGCTTCGGGCTCGGGGCGGGCCGCGCCCCGCCGACCGCTCAGCGGGCCGGTGAGTCCGCCGGCTGGCGGGCGGTGACCAGGTCGCCGAGGCGGGCCCGGCCGCCGTCCGGGGCGGTGAGCACCCAGACGCCGTCGTCCAGCAGCGCCATCGTGTGCTCGACGTGCGCCGCCATCGACCGGTCCCGGGTCACCACGGTCCAGCCGTCGGCCAGCTCGAACGTCCGGGGCGAGCCCATCGTGATCATCGGCTCGATGGCCAGCGCCATGCCCGGCACGAGCCGGGGGCCCTTGTGGGGCCGGCCGTGGTTGAGCACGTGCGGATCCTGGTGCATCTCCGTGCCGATGCCGTGCCCGCCGTACCCGTCGACGATGCCGTACCGGCCGCCCTTGCGGACCGTGGTCTCCACCGCGTGCGAGATGTCGGTGAGCCGGCCCCGGCCGTTGGCCGCCCCGCGCGCGGCGGCGGCGATGCCGGCCCACATCGCGTCCTCGGCGACCGCCACCATCTTCAGCAGCCCCGGGGCGACCTCGCCCACGGCGACCGTGATCGCCGCGTCGCCGTGCCAGCCGTCCAGCACCGCGCCGCAGTCGATCGAGATCAGGTCGCCCTCGCGGAGCACCTGGTCGGGGCCCGGGATGGCGTGCACCACCTGCTCGTTGACCGAGGAGCAGATCGAGGCGGGGAAGCCGTGGTAGCCCTGGAACGAGGGGACCGCGCCGGCCGCCCGGATCGTCGACTCGGCGATCGCGTCCAGGTCGGCGGTGCTCACCCCGGGGGCGACCGCCTCCCGCATCCGCCGCAGCGCGTCGGCGACCACCAGGCCGGCGGCGCGCATCTTCTCGATCTGGTCGGGGGTCTTCAGCTGGATGTCCAGCTGGCTACGGCGCATGGAGCGGGACCTTTCCTCGCGTTGAACAGCGAAACAGCGGGGCACGTCGCGCGTACCCCGCTGTCCGCACTCTATCCGCCGGCGAACCGGCGGTCGTCAACCGTCGTAGGAGCGCAGGGCGTCGATGGCCCGGACGGTCACGTCCTCCACCGGGCCGGTGGCGTCGATGCCCACCAGCTTGTTCTGAGCGCCGTAGTAGTCCACCAGCGGCGCGGTCTTGTCCGCGTACTCCCGCAGCCGAGCGGCGATCGTCTCCGGCTTGTCGTCGTCCCGCTGGAAGAGCTCCGCGCCGCAGCGGTCGCAGATCCCCTCCTTGGAGGTCGCGTCGAACTCGACGTGCCAGATCTTGCCGCAGCCGCGGCAGGTCCGCCGGCCGGAGAGCCGCCGGATCACCTCGTCGTCGTCGACGACCAGCTCCAGCACCAACTCCAGCGCGGTGCCGAGGTCCGCCAGGAGCTTGTCCAGCGCGGCGGCCTGCGGCGTGGTGCGCGGGAAGCCGTCGAGCAGGAAGCCCTCGCCCGCGTCCGGCTCGGCGAGCCGGTCCCGGACCATGTTGATGGTCACCTCGTCCGGGACCAGCTTGCCGGCGTCCATGTAGCGCTTGGCCTCGATGCCCAGCGGCGTGCCCTGGGAGACGTTCGCCCGGAAGATGTCCCCGGTCGAGATCTTCGGCACCGAGAGGTGCGCGGCGATGAACTCAGCCTGTGTGCCCTTACCCGCGCCCGGCGGGCCAACCAGAACGAGTCGCATCTACCGCAGGAACCCTTCGTAGTTCCGCTGCATGAGTTGGCTCTCGATCTGCTTCACGGTCTCCAGACCGACGCCGACCATGATGAGCACAGCGGTGCCGCCGAACGGGAAGTTCTGGAACTGCTCGCTGTTCAGCCAGATGAAGAAGAAGTTCGGCAGGACTGCGACGAGGCCCAGGTAGAGCGCGCCCGGCAGGGTGATCCGGCTGAGGATGAAGTCGAGGTAGTCGGCGGTCGGCTTACCGGGGCGGATGCCCGGCACGAAGCCGCCGTACTTCTTCATGTTGTCCGCGACCTCGGTCGGGTTGAACGTGATCGACACGTAGAAGTACGTGAAGAAGATGATCAACAGGAAGTAGATCACGATGTGCGCCGGGCTCGACGGGTCGACCACGTTGTTCTGCACCCAGGCCTGGGTCTTGCCCGGGTTGGTCTGGTCGAAGAACTGCAACGCCAACTGCGGCAGGTAGAGCAGCGACGAGGCGAAGATGACCGGGATGACACCCGCCTGGTTGACCTTCAGCGGGATGTAGGTCGAGGTGCCGCCGTACATCCGCCGGCCGATCATCCGCTTGGCGTACTGCACCGGGATCCGGCGCTGGGCCTGCTCGATGAAGGTGACCAGCGTGATGACCACCAGGACCAGCGCGAGCACCAGGAGGAACTTGCCCCAGCCCTGCTGGCTCTTGATCTTCCAGCCCTCGCTGGGCAGGCGGGCCGCGATCGAGGTGAAGATCAGCACCGACATGCCGTTGCCGACGCCGCGGTCGGTGATCAGCTCGCCGAGCCACATCACCATGCCGGTGCCGGCGGTCATCGTCATGACCAGGATGGTCAGCGTCAGCCAGTCCGGGATGCCGGTGCCCTCGGGCACGATCGGGAACTGGTCGCACTTGTTCTGGAAGAGCTGCCCGGAGCGGGCCAGCGCCACGAACGCCGACGACTGGAGGATGCCCAGGCCGAGGGTGAGGTAGCGGGTGTACTGCGTGATCTTCGCCTGGCCGGCCTGGCCCTCCTTGCGCAGCTGCTCCAGCCGCGGGATGACCACGGTGAGCAGCTGCAGGATGATCGACGCGGTGATGTAGGGCATGATGCCCAGCGCGAAGACCGAGAGCTGGAGCAGCGCTCCGCCGGAGAAGAGGTCGAGCAGGTTCAGCACCCCGGTGGTGTCACCCTGGATGCTGTCGAGGCACTTCTGCACGTTGCCGTACGAGACACCCGGGCTGGGCAGGGTGGCGCCGAGCCGGTAGACCGCGATGATGCCTACCGTGAACAGCAGCTTCTTGCGCAGGTCAGGCGTACGGAACGCACTGAGAAAGGCGGACAGCAACTTCTTCCTCCTGCGCGAGGCGGGCCGCCGGTGGTGGTCCATGGCGGTCGGGGTGGGTGCCGGGCGAGCGCCCGATATCCATAGCTGGGAAGGGACTCTAACAGCCCGAACCCGGTCCGGGCAGGTGTGCCCGGCTACATAAATCGAATCCGATATTACCCGGTGCACACGTTCCCGGTAGACCGAGCGCCCGCCCAGTCTTGGACGACTGAGCGGGCGCCACGATCGCGACCCTACAGCTCGGTGACGGTGCCACCGGCGGCGGTGATCTTCTCCTTGGCCGACGCGCTGAACGCCTGCGCCGACACCTGGAGGGCGACGCCGTTCAGGTCGCCGGTGCCGAGGACCTTGACCGGGTGGCCCTTGCGGACCGCACCGGCCTCGACCAGCTCCTGCGGGCCGACCTGGCCGCCGTTCGGGAACAGCTCGGCGAGCCTGTCCAGGTTGACCACCTGGAAGACCACCTTGAACTTGTTCTTGAAGCCCTTCATCTTCGGCAGGCGCATGTGGATGGGCATCTGCCCACCCTCGAACGCCGCCGAGATGTTCTTGCGGGCCTTGGAACCCTTGGTACCGCGACCGGCGGTCTTGCCCTTGGAGCCCTCACCGCGACCCACACGGGTCTTCGCGGTCTTGGCACCGGGCGCCGGGCGCAGGTGGTGGACCTTGATCGTCATTACTCGACCTCCTCGACCTTCACGAGGTGGTTGACCGTGAAGATCATGCCACGGATCTCCGGCCGGTCCTCCTTGACCACCACGTCGTTGATCCGCTTGAGACCGAGCGAACGCAGCGACTCACGCTGGTTGTGCTTGGTCCCGATCGTGGATCGGAGCTGGGTGACCTTCAGGCGAGCCATCAGGAGGCCACCCCCGCCCGCGACGCCAGCATGGCGGCCGGCGCGACGTCCTCGACCGGCAGGCCACGACGGGCCGCGACGGCCTCCGGGGACTCGAGCCCCTTCAGCGCCGCCACCGTGGCGTGCACGATGTTGATCGGGTTCGACGAACCGAGGCTCTTGGAGAGCACGTCGTGGATGCCCGCGCACTCCAGCACGGCACGCACCGGCCCACCGGCGATGACACCCGTACCGGCCGAGGCCGGCTTGAGCAGCACGACGCCGGCCGCGGCCTCGCCCGTGATCGGGTGCGGGATCGACTGACCGATCCGCGGCACCTTGAAGAAGTGCTTCTTGGCCTCCTCGACACCCTTGGCGATGGCCGCGGGCACCTCCTTGGCCTTTCCGTAGCCCACACCGACGGTGCCGTCGCCGTCGCCCACGATCACCAGGGCGGTGAAGCTGAAGCGACGACCACCCTTCACGACCTTGGCGACGCGGTTGATCGCGACGACCCGCTCGAGGTGCGGGGTCTTCTCGACGGGCGCGTTTCCGCGGCCGCCCTCACGGCGGTTGTCGCGGCGACCACCCTCGTTGCCACCGGACCCGCCGCCACGGCGCTGTTGACCTGGCATCAGCAGCCTTCCTCTCTCTCGTGACGGGGTTTCTAGAACTCGAGCCCGGCTTCGCGGGCGGCGTCGGCAAGCGCGGCGACACGCCCCGCGTACCGGTTGCCACCGCGGTCGAAGACGACCTTCGAGATGCCGGCGGCCTTGGCGCGCTCGGCGAGCAGGGCACCGACCTTGCCGGCCAGGGCGCTCTTGTCGCCCTCGGTGCCGCGCAGCGAGTCGTCCAGGGACGAGGCCGACGCCAGGGTGTGACCCTTGGTGTCGTCGACGATCTGGGCGACGATGTGCCGCAGCGAGCGGGTGACGACCAGGCGGGGACGCTCGGAGGTGCCGCTGATGTTCTTGCGGACCCGGAAGTGTCGACGCGCACGGCCGACGGCGCGCTTGGCGGCAACGCCGCGGCGGCGCTTGAGCAGCGTGGCGCTCACTTCTTACCTGCCTTTCCGGCCTTGCGGCGGATGATCTCGCCCTGGTACTTGACGCCCTTGCCCTTGTAGGGCTCCGGCGGGCGGATCTTCCGGATGTTGGCGGCGACCTCACCGACCTGCTGCTTGTCGATGCCGGCCACGTGGAACACCGTCGGCTTCTCGACCGTGAAGGTGATGCCGTCCGGCGCGGGGACCAGCACCGGGTGCGAGAACCCGAGCGCGAACTCCAGGTCCTTGCCCTTGGCCGTGACCCGGTAACCGGTGCCGGCGATCTCCAGGCTCTTGCGGTAGCCCTCGGTGACGCCGACGATCATGTTGGCGACCAGGGTACGGCTCAGGCCGTGCAGTTCCTTGGCCTTGCGCTCGTCGTTCGGCCGGTTGACGTGCAGCTGGCCGTCCTCGCCCCGCTCCGCCGTGATCGGCTCGGCGAGGGTGTGGGCCAGTTCGCCCTTCGGGCCCTTGACCTTGACGGTCTGGCCCTCGATCGTGATGTCGACGCCGGCAGGCACCGGGATCAACTTACGTCCAATACGCGACATTTCTACCTGTCTCCCGTTACCAGACGAAGGCGAGGACTTCCCCGCCAACGCTCCGCTTGCGGGCCTGCCGGTCGGTGAGCAGCCCCTGGGACGTCGAAATGATCGCCACGCCCAGCCCGCCGAGCACCCGCGGGAGCCCGTCCGACTTGGCATACACCCGGAGACCGGGCTTGGACACTCGCTTGATGCCGGCCAGGCTCCGCTCGCGGTTCTGGCCGTACTTCAGCTCGACGACCAGTCGCTTGCCGACGGCACCCTCCTCGGGCTCCTCGACCGACCAGGTGGCGATGTAGCCCTCGGCCTTCAGGACCTCGGCGATGTTCGCCTTGATCTTGGAGTAGGGCATCGTCACCTGGTCGTGGTACGCCTGGTTGGCGTTACGCAGACGCGTGAGCATGTCTGCGATCGGGTCGGTCATCGTCATGGATTTCGTCAGCCTTTCTCGCCGGGGTTCCCGGGGCGGTCAGCCCCGGGCCTACGGCGAAGAGCAATACATGATCGGTGCAAGGGGGCCCCGGCCGGCAGCCGGGGCGCGGTCGCCCTTACCAGGAGGCCTTGGACACGCCCGGCAGCTCACCGCGGTGGGCCATCTCCCGGATGCAGACCCGGCAGAGACCGAACTTGCGGTAGACCGCCTTCGGGCGCCCGCACCGCTGGCAGCGGGTGTACGCGCGAACCGAGAACTTCGGCTTCGCGGCAGCCTTGAGGATCAGCGCCTTCTTGGCCATTCTCAGTTCTCCTTGAACGGGAAGCCCAGGAGCTTGAGCAGCGCCCGGCCCTCGTCGTCGGTCGTGGCGGTCGTGACCACCGTGATGTCCATGCCCCGCTGGCGATCGATCTTGTCCTGGTCGATCTCGTGGAACACCGACTGCTCGGTCAGACCGAACGTGTAGTTACCGTGCCCGTCGAGCTTGCGCCCGTCCAGACCGCGGAAGTCGCGGATACGCGGCAGCGCGATCGAGAGCAGACGGTCCAGGAACTCCCACATCCGGTCGCCGCGAAGGGTGACCTTCGCGCCGATCGGCATACCCTCGCGGAGCTTGAACTGCGCGATGGACTTGGTCGCCCGCCGCACCTGCGGCTTCTGGCCGGTGATGGTGGCCAGGTCGCGGACGGCGCCGTCGATCAGCTTCGCGTCCCGAGCGGCCTCGCCGACACCCATGTTGACGACGATCTTGACCAGCCGCGGCACCTGCATGGGGTTGCCGAAGCTGTGCTGCTCCTGCAGCTTGGCCACGATCTCGTTGCGGTACCGCTCCTTGAGGCGCGGCATGGTCTTGGTTTCGGTAGCCGTGCTCATCACAGGTCCTTACCGGTGCTACGCGCGATGCGGACCTTCTGGCCGTTGTCGTCGAATCGGTACCCGACGCGGGTCGGGTTCCCCTCGGAGTCCAGGACCTGCACGTTGGAGACGTGGATCGGGGCTTCCTGGGTGACGATGCCACCGGTCTTGGCGCCACGCTGGGTGGTGCTGATACGGGTGTGCTTCTTGACCCGGTTCACGCCCTCGACCAGGACCTTGTCCTGCCTCGGGTAGGCCGCAATGACCTTGCCCTTGACACCCTTGTCCTTGCCGGCGATGACGACGACCGTGTCGCCCTTCTTGACCTTCACGGTCACAACACCTCCGGCGCGAGGGAAATGATCTTCATGAACCGCTTGTCCCGCAGCTCCCGGCCCACCGGGCCGAAGATACGGGTACCGCGCGGGTCCCCACCGTCCTTGATGATGACGGCGGCGTTCTCGTCGAAGCGGATGTACGAGCCGTCCGGCCGCCGCCGCTCCTTGGCGGTGCGGACGATGACGGCCTTGACCACGTCGCCCTTCTTCACACCGGCGCCCGGGATCGCGTCCTTGACCGTGGCCACGATGACGTCGCCGATGCTCGCGTAGCGCCGACCGGAGCCACCGAGAACCCGGATGCACAGGATCTCCCGGGCACCCGTGTTGTCGGCGACGCGCAGTCGCGACTCCTGCTGAATCACGTCTATCTCCTATGTCTGCCGGTTCTCCGGCCGCATTCCGCGGCCGGAGCCTGGCGGAACCTGCGCCCGGCTGAGGCCGGGCGAGATCGAGCCTTCGCTACTTGGCCTTTTCCTGGATCTCCACGATCCGCCAACGCTTGGTGGCGGACAGCGGCCGGGTCTCCATGATCAGGACCCGGTCGCCGATGCCGGCGGCGTTCTGCTCGTCGTGGACCTTCAGCTTGCGGGTCCGGCGCATGATCTTGCCGTACAGCGCGTGCTTGACCCGGTCCTCGACCTCGACAACGATGGTCTTGTCCATCTTGTCGCTGACCACCAGGCCCTCGCGCACCTTGCGGCGGGCCCGAGCGTCGGCGGTCGTGCTGTCGGTGGTGTTCTCGCTCATGATGCCGTCACCTCAGTCGGCGCGACCGAGAGACCCAGCTCGCGCTCGCGCATGATCGTGTAGATCCGGGCGATCTCCCGACGGATGACCTGCAACCGCCGGTTGTTGTCCAGCTGCCCGGTCGCGCCCTGCACGCGGAGGTTGAACAGCTCCGCCTTGGCCTCGCGCAGCTTCGTGACCAGCTCCTCGTCGGAGAGCTCACGCAGCTCGGAGGCCTTAACGCCCGCTGCCATCAGGATTCACCCACTTCGCGCGTAACAATGCGGCACTTCATCGGGAGCTTGTGGATCGCGCGACGCATCGCCTCTCGCGCGATCTGCTCGTTGGGGAAGGACATCTCGAAGAGGATCCTTCCCGGCTTCACGTTGGCGACCCACCACTCGGGCGAGCCCTTGCCGGAACCCATCCGGGTCTCGGCCGGCTTCTTGGTCAGGGCCTGGTCCGGGAAGATCTGGATCCAGACCTTACCGCCACGCTTGATGTGGCGGGTCATCGCGATACGTGCCGACTCGATCTGCCGGTTCGTCACGTACGCCGGCTCGAGAGCCTGGATCCCGAACTCGCCGAACACCACGCGGTTACCACCCTTGGACGCGCCACTGCGGTCCGGGTGGTGCGGCTTGCGGAAGCCCTTCGGGGGCTTGCGCGGCATCAGCATCTGTCAGCCCTCCTGCTGCGTTTCTGCCGGCTGAGTGGAAGCCGGTGCGGACGCGGTCGCGGCGATCGCGCCGGCGTCCACCGGCTCGCCGCTCGGCGTCTCGGCCTGCTGCGCGATGGTGGTCGCAGCAGCCCGGCCGGCCTCGGTGCCACCGGCGGTCGTGCCGGCAGAGCCGGACCGACCACGGCGCGGACGCTCCGGGCGGTCGCCACGGTCACGGCGCGGGCGCGACGGCGCCTCGGCCGGGGTCTCCCGACCCGGCACCGCGTCACCCTTGTAGATCCAGACCTTCACGCCGATACGGCCGAAGGTGGTACGGGCCTCGAAGAAGCCGTACTCGATGTTGGCCCGCAGCGTGTGCAGCGGAACCCGACCCTCGCGGTAGAACTCCGTCCGGCTCATCTCGGCGCCGCCGAGGCGGCCCGAGACCTGAACCCGGATGCCCTTGCAGACCGGGTTCTTCATCGCCGACTGCATCGCCTTGCGCATGGCCCGACGGAAGCTGACCCGGCTGGAGAGCTGCTCGGCGACGCCCTGGGCGACCAGCTGCGCATCCGACTCGGGGTTCTTCACCTCGATGATGTTCAGCTGCACCTGCTTGCCGGTGAGCTTCTCCAGCTCCCCGCGGATCCGGTCGGCCTCCGCACCCTTACGGCCGATGACGATGCCCGGCCGCGCGGTGTGGATGTCGACGCGGACCCGGTCCCGGGTGCGCTCGATGTCGACCTTGGAGATGCCGGCACGCTCGAGGCCCTTGGACATCATCCGGCGAATCTTGACGTCCTCGCCGATGTAGTCCTTGTAGAGCTTGTCCGCGAACCAGCGGGACTTCCAGTCGGTCGAGATGCCGAGCCGGAACCCAGTGGGGTGAACCTTCTGACCCATTACTCGGCGCCCTCCGTCTTGCTCTCCGTCTCGGCGGCCTTCGCCTGCTGCGCCGGCGCGGCCTTCTTGGCCGTCGCCTTCTTCGGCGCGGCCGGCGCGACCGCCTCGACCGCCACGGTGATGTGGCAGGTCCGCTTGCGGATCCGGTATGCCCGGCCCTGCGCCCGCGGCCGGAACCGCTTCATCGTCGGGCCCTCGTCGACGAACGCCTCGCTGACGAGCAGCGCATCGGGGTCCAGCCGCTCGTTGTTCTCCGCGTTGGCGATCGCGCTAGCGAGCACCTTGTACACCTGCTCGCTCGCGGCCTGCGGCGCGAACTGCAGCACCGTGAGCGCCTCCTTCGCGGGCAGGCCGCGGACGAGGTTGACCACCCGGCGCGCCTTCATCGGCGAGATGCGCACGTGCCGCGCAATCGCCCGCGCGCCCGGCAGCACCGGAGCGTCGCCCTTTCCTGGCATCGCTGTAACCCCTTGTTCCTCTATCCGTATGCCCGCGGCGTCAGCGCCGGCGGCTCTTCCGGTCGTCCTTCTCGTGACCCTTGAACGTGCGGGTCAGCGCGAACTCGCCGAGCTTGTGCCCGACCATCGCCTCGGTGACGAACACCGGGACGTGCTTGCGTCCGTCGTGCACGGCGATCGTGTGGCCGAGCATCTCGGGGATGATCATCGAGCGCCGCGACCAGGTCTTGATGACGTTCTTGGTGTTCTTGTCGTTCTGCGTCTCCACCTTCTTGAGCAGGTGGTCGTCGACGAACGGGCCCTTCTTCAGGCTGCGAGGCATGTCTTATCTCCCTCAGCCGCGCTTACGCGTGGCGTAGCGACGGCGGACGATCAGCTTGTCGCTCGGCTGGCCCTTGCGACGGGTGCGGCCCTCGGGCTTACCCTGCGGGTTGACCGGGTGACGGCCACCAGAGGTCTTACCCTCACCACCGCCGTGCGGGTGGTCGACCGGGTTCATGGCCACACCACGGACGGTCGGGCGCTTGCCCTTCCACCGCATCCGGCCGGCCTTGCCCCAGTTGATGTTCGACTGGTCGGCGTTGCCGATCTCGCCGATGCTGGCGCGGCACCGCACGTCGACCCGCCGGATCTCACCGGAGGGCATCCGCAGGGTGGCGTACGCGCCCTCCCGGCCGAGCAACTGGATGCCGACGCCGGCCGAGCGGGCCAGCTTGGCGCCGCCGCCCGGACGGAGCTCGACGTTGTGGATCGTCGTACCCACCGGGATGTTGCGCAGCGGGAGGTTGTTGCCCGGCTTGATGTCGGCGCCCGGACCGGACTCGACGGCGTCGCCCTGCTTCAGGTCCTTCGGCGCGATGATGTACCGCTTCTCGCCGTCGGCGTAGTGCAGCAGCGCGATGCGCGCGGTGCGGTTCGGGTCGTACTCGATGTGGGCGCACTTCGCCGGGATGCCGTCCTTGTCGACCCGCTTGAAGTCGATCAGACGGTACTGGCGCTTGTGACCGCCGCCGTGGTGCCGCGTGGTGATCCGGCCGTGGGCGTTACGCCCGCCCTTCTTCGGCAGCGGAGCCAGCAGCGACTTCTCCGGCGTGGACCGGGTGATCTCGGCGAAGTCGGCGACGCTGGAACCACGCCGGCCCGGCGTCGTCGGCTTGTACTTACGGATAGCCATTGTCTACACCCTTCAGCTGACCGGGCCGCCGAAGGCCTCGATACGGTCACCGTCAGCCAGCTTCACGATCGCCCGCTTGGTCGCCTTGCGCTGACCGAAGCCGGTCTTGGTGCGCTTGCGCTTGCCCTGGCGGTTGAGCGTGTTGACCGTCAGGACGCGGACGTTGAAGATCTGCTGGATAGCGATCTTGATCTCGGTCTTGTTCGCGTCCGGGTGCACCAGGAAGGTGTACCAGTTCCGGTTCAGCTCGCTGTAGCTCTTCTCCGAGACGACCGGCGCGAAGATTACGTCACGCGGATCGGCGATCGTGCTCACTTGTCACCCTCCTCGGTGGTCTCGGCCGGCACACCGAGGAACTCGTCCAGGGCGTCCTTGGTGAAGACCACGTCGTCGGCCACCAGCACGTCGTACGTGTTGAGCTGGCCGGCCTCGATCAGGTGCACGCGCGTCTCGTTGCGCAGCGACACCCAGTTCAGCTCGTCGGTGCTGCTCAGCACGACCAGCACCCGGGGGGACTCGGTCAGCTTCGTCAGCGTGGCCAGGGCGGCCTTGGTCGACGGCTTCTCGCCCGAGACGAACGCCTCGACGACGTGCACCTGGCCGGCGCGGGCCCGGTCCGACAGGGCCCCGCGCAGGGCGGCGGCCTTCATCTTCTTCGGGGTCCGCTGGCTGTAGTCACGCGGCACCGGGCCGTGGACCACGCCACCGCCGGCGAACTGCGGCGCCCGGATCGAGCCCTGACGGGCGCGACCGGTGCCCTTCTGCTTGTACGGCTTCTTGCCGCCGCCGGCGACCTCGCCGCGGGTCTTCACCTTGTGCGTGCCCTGCCGGGCCGCCGCGAGCTGAGCCACCACGACCTGGTGCATCAGCGCGAGGTTGGCCTGGACGTCGAAGATGTCCGCCGGCAGCTCGACCGAGCCGCTCTTGGTGCCTTCGACGTTGAGGACGTCAACGGTGGTCACTTGGCCACACCGCCCTTCTTCACCTTGGCCTTGGCCGCGGTACGGACCAGGACCAGCGCGCCCTTCGGGCCGGGAATGGCACCGCGGACGAGCAGGAGGTTGTTCTCGGTGTCGACCGCCTGGACGGTCAGGTTCTGGACGGTAAAGCGAACGCCACCCATCCGACCGGCCATCCGGGTGCCCTTGAAGACGCGACCCGGGGTCGCGCAGGCGCCGATCGAACCGGGCGAGCGGTGCTTGCGCTCGACACCGTGGCTGGCGCGCAGACCGTGGAAGCCGTGCCGCTTCATCGGGCCGGCGTAGCCCTTGCCCTTGGTCTTGCCGGTGACGTCGATGCTGACGCCGGCCGGGAACTGCTCGACCGTGACCTCCTGGCCCAGCGAGTAGTCCGCGGCGTCGGTGGTGCGCAGCTCGACGATGTGCCGGCGCGGCGCCACGTCCGCCTTCGCGTAGTGCCCGCTGATCGGCTTCTTCACCTTGCGCGGGTCGATCGTGCCGTACGCCAGCTGGACCGCGGAGTAACCGTCCTTGTCGGCGTTACGAACCTGGCTGATGACGCAGGGGCCGGCCTGAACCACGGTCACCGGAACAACACGGTTGTTGTCCCAGACCTGGGTCATGCCGAGCTTTGCGCCCAGGATCCCCTTGACTTGCCTGTCCATTTGTCCGGTCCCTACAGCTTGATCTCGATGTCGACGCCAGCCGGCAGGTCGAGGCGCATGAGCGAGTCGACCGTCTTCGGGGTCGGGTCGATGATGTCGATCAGCCGCTTGTGCGTGCGCATCTCGAAGTGCTCGCGCGAGTCCTTGTACTTGTGCGGCGAGCGGATGACGCAGAAACGGTTGATCTCCGTGGGCAGCGGCACCGGGCCCGCGACCTGCGCCCCGGTGCGCGTCACCGTCTCGACGATCTTCCGAGCCGAGGAGTCGACGACCTCGTGGTCATAGGCCTTGAGCCGGATGCGGATCTTCTGTCCCGCCATGGTGGCTTCTGTTCCTTCTCTCGATGCCGCTGTGTTGCGGGCACCTGCGCCGGCTGGCACAGGCCCACTTTCGCCGACCCCCGCGGTCGGGCGTGTCGCGCCCTCGGACCAAGCTCCGCCCCGGGACTCCGGAGCTCCGCTGACCGCGCGGTGGGTCAGGACGCCGATCGCGTCACCGCGACCCGGACGCCGTGCGAGGGTGGTTGGCCACCATGGGTAGACCAACCACCCTACGCGCGACCGTTCTGCTACCTGGAGGTCCAGCCGAGGCCGGACGCGGGCGCTGAACTGTCGTTACGCAACCTGACTAGTATGCCGCACTCTCGGCGACGACGCTAATCGGGGTTACCCAGCTCACTTGATGATCTTGGTGACGCGACCAGCGCCGACCGTACGGCCACCCTCCCGGATCGCGAACTTGAGGTTGTCCTCCATCGCGATGGGCTGGATCAGCTTCACGGTCATCGCCGTGTTGTCGCCCGGCATGACCATCTCGGTGCCCTCGGGCAGCGTGACGACGCCGGTGACGTCCGTGGTGCGGAAGTAGAACTGCGGGCGGTAGTTCTGGAAGAACGGGGTGTGCCGGCCGCCCTCCTCCTTCGAGAGGATGTAGACCGTCGCCTCGAACTCGGTGTGCGGGGTGTTGGAGCCCGGCTTCACCACGACCATGCCGCGCTCGACCTCGTCGCGCTTGGTGCCACGCAGCAGCAGGCCGACGTTCTCACCTGCGCGGGCGTCGTCCAGGGTCTTCCGGAACATCTCGATCGCGGTGACCTTGGTCTTGAAGCCCTTCTCCTTGATGCCGACGAGCTCGACGTCCTCGTTCGGCAGGAGCACGCCACGCTCGACGCGACCGGTGACGACGGTGCCACGACCGGTGATCGTGAACACGTCCTCGACCGGCATCAGGAACGGCTTGTCGATCACGCGCTCCGGCTGCGGGATCGCGGTGTCGACCGCGTTCATCAGCTCCAGGAGACGCTCGGTCCACTCGGGGTCACCCTCGAGGGCCTTCAGCGCCGAGACCCGCACGACCGGCAGGTCGTCACCCGGGTACTCCTGGGAGGAGAGCAGCTCACGGACCTCGAGCTCGACGAGCTCCAGGAGCTCCTCGTCGTCGACCATGTCGCTCTTGTTGAGCGCCACGACGATGTACGGCACACCGACCTGACGGGCCAGCAGCACGTGCTCACGGGTCTGCGGCATCGGGCCGTCGGTCGCCGCGACCACCAGGATCGCGCCGTCCATCTGCGCGGCACCGGTGATCATGTTCTTGATGTAGTCGGCGTGACCGGGGCAGTCGACGTGCGCGTAGTGCCGCGCCTCGGTCTGGTACTCGACGTGCGCGATCGAGATCGTGATGCCGCGGGCCTTCTCCTCCGGCGCCTTGTCGATCTGGTCGAACGGCGTGTAGGGGTTCAGGTCCGGGAACTGGTCGTGCAGGACCTTGGTGATGGCCGCCGTCAGCGTCGTCTTACCGTGGTCGATGTGACCAATGGTGCCGATGTTGACGTGCGGCTTAGTCCGCTCGAACTTAGCCTTCGCCACTGGTGTCCTCCTGTGGACTTCTTGGTTCATTCGCCCCGGCACGCCAGGTCGGCGTCTAGGACTCTGTCGACAGCCTTTCCGGCCTTGCGAGCCGGAGAGCTTATGGTGGGTTCTGCGGCGGTGAAGCCTACAGGCCCGGTCTCACGCGATCCGACCGAGGTGGCCGCGGGCGGGATACCCTCCCGCGACCAGCCTCGGATCATCCTTGCTCAGGCGAGCGTCACTCGCCCGTCGCCTTGGCGATGATCTCCTTCGCCACGCTCTGCGGAACCTCGGCGTAGGAGTCGAACTGCATGCTGTAGCTAGCCCGGCCCTGGGTCTTCGACCGCAGGTCGCCGACGTAGCCGAACATCTCCGACAACGGCACCAGAGCCTTCACGATGCGGGCGCCGCTGCGCTCCTCCATCGCCTGGATGATGCCACGCCGGGAGTTGAGGTCGCCGATGACGTCACCCATGTTCTCCTCGGGAGTGGTGACCTCAACGGCCATCATCGGCTCGAGCAGCGCGGGATCGGCCCGGCGGGCCGCGTCCTTCATCACCATCGAGCCGGCGATCTTGAATGCCATTTCCGAGGAGTCGACCTCGTGGTACTGGCCGTCCAGCAGCGTCAGCTTGACGCCGACCAGCGGGAAGCCGGCGAGGATGCCGTACTGCATCGCGTCCTGGGCGCCCGCGTCCACCGACGGGATGAACTCCCGGGGGATGCGGCCACCGCTGACGGCGTTCGCGAACTCGTAGGTCGGCGAGTCGTTGTCCAGCGGCAGCGGCTCGATGCTCACGATGACCCGCGCGTACTGGCCGGAACCACCGGTCTGCTTCTTGTGGGTGTACTCGACCTTGTCCACCTTGCGGCGGATGGTCTCGCGGTACGCCACCTGCGGCTTGCCGACGTTCGCCTCGACGTTGAACTCGCGGCGCATCCGGTCGACCAGGATGTCCAGGTGCAGCTCGCCCATGCCGGAGATGACCGTCTGACCGGTCTCCTCGTCGAGGCGGACCCGGAAGGTCGGGTCCTCCTCGGCCAGCCGCTGGATCGCGGTGCCGAGCTTCTCCTGGTCGGACTTGGTCTTCGGCTCGATCGCCACCGAGATGACCGGCTCCGGGAAGGTCATCGACTCCAGGATCACCGGGTTCGCCGGGTCGGAGAGCGTGTCGCCGGTGGTGGTCTGCTTGAGACCCTGCACCGCGATGATGTCGCCGGCCTGCGCCGTCGGACGCTCTTCCCGCTTGTTGGCGTGCATCTGGTAGATCTTGCCGATCCGCTCCTTGCGGTCCTTGGTGGAGTTGACCACCTGGGAGCCGGATTCGAGCAGGCCGGAGTAGACCCGGACGTAGGTGAGCTTGCCGAGGTGCTTGTCCGTCTGGATCTTGAAGGCCAGGCCGGAGAACGGCTCGGACTTCGACGGCTTGCGCAGCAGCGGGGTCTCACCGTCGGTGGCCGTGCCCTCGATCGCGGGGACGTCCAGCGGCGACGGCAGGAAGTCGACCACGGCGTCGAGCATGGGCTGGACGCCCTTGTTCTTGAACGCCGAGCCGCAGAGCACCGGGTTGGCCTTGCTGGCGATGGTGGCCCGCCGGATGGCGGCCTTGATCTCCTCGACGGAGATCTCCTCGCCCTCCAGGTACTTCTCCATCACCGAGTCGTCGACGTCGGCCAGGGTCTCCATCAGCTTCTCGCGCCACTCGGCTGCGGAGTCCGCCAGGTCGGCCGGGATCTCCTCGACCGCGTAGTCCTCACCCTTCTGGGTCTCCCCGCGCCAGGTGAGGGCGCGCATGCCGATCAGGTCGACGACACCGATGTGGTCGCCCTCGAGCCCGATCGGGATCTGGAGCACCAGCGGGGTGGCGTTGAGCCGGTCGATCATCATCTGCACGCAGCGGAAGAAGTCGGCCCCGGTGCGGTCGAGCTTGTTGACGAAGCACATCCGCGGGACGTGGTACTTGTCGGCCTGCCGCCAGACGTTCTCGGTCTGCGGCTCCACGCCGGCCACGCCGTCGTAGACCGCGACCGCGCCGTCGAGCACCCGCAGCGACCGCTCGACCTCCACCGTGAAGTCGACGTGACCCGGCGTGTCGATGATCTGGATCGTGTGGTCTTTCCACTCACACTTGGTAGCAGCGGAGGTGATGGTGATACCACGCTCCTGCTCCTGCTCCATCCAGTCCATGACGGCGGCGCCCTCGTGGACCTCACCGATCTTGTACGTGATGCCGGTGTAGAAGAGGATCCGCTCGGTGGTGGTGGTCTTACCGGCATCGATGTGCGCCATGATGCCGATGTTGCGTACCTTGGCGAGCGCGTCTGCGGCGGCCACTTCATTCCCTACTTATCGTCGTCTCGACTCAACTGGTGATGGTTCCGGCGCCCGCGACGGACGCCGGAACCAAATGTGTTACCAGCGGTAGTGCGCGAAGGCCTTGTTCGACTCGGCCATCTTGTGCGTGTCCTCGCGCCGCTTGACGGCGGCACCCAGCCCGTTGCTCGCGTCCAGCAGCTCGTTCATCAGCCGCTCGATCATGGTCTTCTCGCGACGGGCCTTGGAGTAGGTCACCAGCCAGCGCAGACCGAGGGTGGTCGCCCGCGACGGACGGACCTCGACCGGCACCTGGTAGGTGGCGCCACCGACGCGGCGGCTGCGCACCTCGAGGGTCGGCTTGACGTTGTCCATCGCCCGCTTGAGGGTGACGACCGGGTCGGTGCCGGACTTCTCGCGGCAGCCCTCCAGGGCGGCGTACACGATGCGCTCGGCGAGCTGACGCTTGCCGCGCATCAGGATCTTGTTCACCAGCTGGGTGACCAACGGCGAGTTGTACACCGGGTCAGCGACCAGCGGCTTCCGCGGAGCGGGTCCCTTACGCGGCATCTCAGCTCTTCTCCTTCTTCGCGCCGTAACGGCTGCGCGCCTGCTTGCGGTTGCGGACACCCTGGGTGTCCAGCGAACCGCGAACGATCTTGTAACGCACGCCGGGGAGGTCCTTCACCCGGCCGCCGCGGACGAGCACGATCGAGTGCTCCTGCAGGTTGTGACCCACGCCCGGGATGTAGGCGGTCACCTCGATCTGGCTGCTGAGCTTGACGCGAGCGACCTTGCGGAGCGCCGAGTTCGGCTTCTTGGGGGTGGTGGTGTACACGCGGGTGCACACGCCGCGCCGCTGAGGACTGCCCTTCAGCGCCGGGGTCTTGGTCTTGGTCGTCTTGGCCTGGCGGCCCTTTCGGACCAGCTGCTGGATCGTGGGCACCGGGTTTCTCCGCTCCCTTCGGCCGCCTTTGCGGCCGCGCCGTTGCTCGTAGCCGGCCTGATGACCGGCTCTACTACATTCCGGCCAGGGTCGCCTCGCGGAGGCCCCGGCACCCGCGGTCGGGCGTGTCGCCCGGCTCACGGTCCCGGTGCCGCCGCTAGCGCGCAGGCACCGGATTTCTGTCACCGCCATGCGATCGCACGTCGGGTCTTTGGCTCTGTCGCGTCGCCGCGTGATCACCGGTCTACCGGGATCACCGCACACACGAGTTGCCCGGGCAGGCCCGGGCGCAAGGGGAAAGAGTACCTATCGCAGTCGCACAGGTCAAAACGGAGAGGTCCTGAGATCAACGTCGCGCACCGCCGGCCCATCCGTCCCGCCTGCCCATCCGCGATGGGCACCTACGGCACCAAGTGTAACGGCTCCCGCCGGATCCGCCCCGTCACCCCCGCACCAGCCCGACCACCCGCCCGGGTCGCCACCGCGCACCGGCCCGCCCCGCCCACGCCGTCGACCGCAGGGAGCCCGGCCCGCCCCCGCCGTCGGCTCAGCCGAGACCGAGCAGCAGCGCCAAACCCAGCCCGAGCAGGCTGAGCAGCAGCCCCGCGCCACCGCAGCTGATCCCGGCCACCGCCAGCCCTCTGCCGGTGAAGCGCACCGCGGGCGGGGGCGCGGGGCGACGGATCTGTCGCCTGCCGAGCAGGCCGGCCACCACGGCCGCGGCCCCGGCCAGCGCCCCGAGGACGGCGAACAGGGCGGTGGACCAGACCCCGTCCGAGCCCGCGATCGCCCCCAGGCAGACCACCAGGAGCGAAATCAGGACCGCGACGACACCGACCACCAACGAGCCGACGGCGAGCCCGGACGTGACCGGCGGAACATCGAGGTGCACCACGCCGAAGGGCGTGCCCGGCACCGGGTCGACCCGCTTGGGCGGCCCAGGGGCCTCCTTCGGCGGCGGGGGCACCGCCGCCGGACCGTGCGGCCCGCCCCAGCCGCCACCGGCGTACGGGCCCGACGAGGGATACGCCCCGACCGGGCCCCCGGACGAGGACGCCCGCATCGGGTACGCCCCGGGGATTGCCTCCGGTGCGGCGCGGGAGCCCGGGTCCGCAGCGGCCCACGGGTTACGCCCCGCCGGGTCCGGGAGCGCGGCCGGCTGCGCCGCCGGGTCGCCAGAGGGCCGCGCCGGGTCCGTCACGAGGATCTCCTGTCGCCGGTCGGTGTCCACCGCCGCGCGACGGACACCGGCCAGGCTACCGCCGGCACCGGCGACCCGTGGGCGGGCGGGCACGCATCCCCCCGGGGCCGGCGAATCAGTCCACCTCCGGGGCGTAGTCGTGCCCGAACGACGTCCCGGTGGTCTGGACCAGGCCGATGACCACCGCCACCACCACGGTCGTCGCGGCCAGGAGCAGGCCCGTCCAGGCCAGCCGCTCCCCCCGGCGCAGCCATGCGCCGCCGGTGAGGAAGCCACCCGAGGCGTACGCCTGGCGGCGGGCCTGCCGGGCCAGCACGAGGGCGAGCGTGGCCGGCACCACCCCGCCGACGAAGAGGCCGGTGAGCGCGCCCATCAGGCCGAGGGCGAACACCGCGCGGGCCTTGGTGGAGCGGACCGGGTCGGGGTCGAGCGGATGGCGCTGGCCCTGCTGGGCGACGGGCACCTGCCCGGGTGCGGTCGTCATGCCCACCATCATGCCCGGCGTCGGGCCGGCCGCGGGAGCGGAGGCCGCCGCTCCCCCGGACGCGACGAGGCCCCCGGCGGCTGCCGGGGGCCTCGTCGTCACTGCCTAGCGGTACGACACTGCCTAGCGGTACGACCCGAAGTCGAAGTCGTCCAGCGGCACGGCCTGCCCGCTGGCCGGCCCGAACCCGTAGTCGGTCTCCGGGTACCCGGTCATCGAGTAGACCTTGGCCTTGGCCTCCTCGGTCGGCTCGACCCGGACGTTGCGGTACTTGCTGATGCCCGTACCGGCCGGGATGAGCTTGCCGATGATCACGTTCTCCTTGAGGCCGACCAGCGAGTCGCTGCGCGAGTTGATCGCCGCGTCGGTCAGCACCCGGGTGGTCTCCTGGAAGGAGGCCGCCGAGAGCCAGGAGTCCGTGGCCAGCGAGGCCTTGGTGATACCCATCAGCACCGGACGACCGGCGGCGGGCTCGCCACCCTCGCCGACGAGCCGGCGGTTCTCCGACTCGAAGAGCGCCCGGTCGACCAGCACGCCCGGCAGGAACTCGGTCGAGCCGGAGTCGATGACCGTCACCCGCTTGAGCATCTGGCGAATGATGATCTCGATGTGCTTGTCGTGGATGAGCACACCCTGCGAGCGGTAGACCTCCTGGACCTCACTGGTCAGGTGGACCTGGACCGCCCGCGGACCCATGATCCGCAGCAGCTCGTGCGGGTCGATGGTGCCCTCGGTGAGCTTCTCGCCGACAGCGACGTGATCGCCGTCGTGGGCCCGCAGCCGGACCCGCTTGGAGATCTTGTCGTAGACGATCTCGTCGGAGCCGTCGTCCGGCACCACGATGATCTTCCGCGACCGCTCGCCGTCCTCGATCCGGATCCGGCCGGGGGTGTCGGCGATGGGCGCCTTGCCCTTCGGGACCCGGGCCTCGAAGATCTCCTGGACACGGGGCAGACCCTGGGTGATGTCCTCACCCGCGACACCACCGGTGTGGAACGTACGCATCGTCAGCTGCGTACCGGGCTCACCGATCGACTGGGCGGCGATGATGCCGACCGCCTCGCCGACGTCCACGGTCTTGCCGGTCGGCAGGGAGCGGCCGTAGCACGCCCCGCAGACGCCCAGCTTCGACTCGCAGGTGAGCACGCTGCGCACCCGTACCGTCTCCACCCCGGCGGCGACGATCCGGTCGACGCCGATGGAGTTGATGTCCTGGCCGCGCTCGGCCACCACGGTGCCGTCCGGGCCCTTGATGTCGTCGGCCAGGGTCCGCGCGTGCACGCTGGTCTCGGCGTGCTCGTGGACGTACAGCTTGCCGTCGCGCCGCTCGCCGATCTGCATCGGGATGGCCCGGTCGGTGCCGCAGTCCTCCTCGCGGATGATGACGTCCTGCGAGACGTCCACCAGACGACGGGTCAGGTAACCCGAGTCGGCGGTCCGCAGCGCGGTGTCGGCCAGACCCTTACGGGCACCGTGCGTGGAGATGAAGTACTCCAGTACGGAGAGGCCCTCCCGGTAGCTGGCCTTGATCGGCCGCGGGATGATCTCACCCTTCGGGTTGGCCACCAGGCCACGGATCGCGGCGATCTGGCGGAGCTGGAGCAGGTTACCGCGGGCACCCGAGTTGATCATCTTCCACAGCGGGTTCTCCTGCGGCAGCGCGGTGTCCATCTCCTTGGCGACCTCGTTGGTCGCCTTGGTCCAGATCTCGATGAGCTCGCCGCGACGCTCCTCGGCGGTCATCAGGCCCCGCTGGTACTGCTTGTCGATCCGGTCGGCTTCCTTCTCGTACTTCTCCAGGATCTCCCGCTTGCGCGGCGGAGCGATGACGTCCTCCATGCCGATCGTCACGCCGGACCAGGTGGCCCAGTGGAAACCGGCCTCCTTGAGCCCGTCGAGGGTCGCCGCGAGGGCCACCTTCGGGAAACGCTCGGCGAGGTCGTTGACGATCGCGGAGAGCTGACCCTTGCGGATCTCGTAGTTGACGAAGCGGTACCCCTGGGGCAGCGTCTCGTTGAACAGCACCCGGCCCAGCGTGGTGTCGACGGTGAGCGCGTCACCCTCGACCCAGCCCTCCGGACCGACCCACGGCTCGGCGCCGTTGCCGTTGTCGACCCCGACCAGCCCGCGCAGGCGGATCTTCACCGGCGCCTGCAGGTGCAGCTCGCCGGCGTCGAAGGCCATCCGCGCCTCGGCGTCGGAGCTGAACGCCCGACCCTCGCCCTTCTCACCGGCCCGCTGGTGGGTGAGGTGGTAGAGACCGATGACCATGTCCTGGGTCGGCATGGTGACCGGCTTGCCGTCGGCCGGCTTGAGGATGTTGTTCGACGACAGCATCAGGATCCGCGCCTCGGCCTGGGCCTCGGCCGACAGCGGCACGTGCACCGCCATCTGGTCACCGTCGAAGTCGGCGTTGAACGCGGTGCAGACCAGCGGGTGGATCTGGATGGCCTTGCCCTCGACCAGCTGCGGCTCGAAGGCCTGGATGCCCAGCCGGTGCAGGGTCGGCGCGCGGTTGAGCAGCACCGGGTGCTCCCCGATGACCTCTTCCAGCACGTCCCACACGACCGGCCGCTGGCGCTCCACCATCCGCTTGGCGGACTTGATGTTCTGCGCGTGGTTCAGGTCGACCAGCCGCTTCATCACGAACGGCTTGAACAGCTCCAGCGCCATCTGCTTGGGCAGGCCGCACTGGTGCAGCTTCAGCTTCGGGCCGACCACGATGACCGAACGGCCGGAGTAGTCGACGCGCTTGCCGAGCAGGTTCTGCCGGAACCGGCCCTGCTTGCCCTTGAGCATGTCGGAGAGCGACTTGAGCGGGCGGTTACCCGGGCCGGTGACCGGCCGGCCTCGACGGCCGTTGTCGAAGAGCGCGTCGACGGCCTCCTGGAGCATCCGCTTCTCGTTGTTGACGATGATCTCCGGCGCGCCGAGGTCGATCAGTCGCTTGAGGCGGTTGTTCCGGTTGATCACGCGGCGGTACAGGTCGTTCAGGTCGGAGGTCGCGAAGCGGCCACCGTCGAGCTGCACCATCGGGCGCAGGTCCGGCGGGATGACCGGGACGCAGTCCAGCACCATGCCCAGGGGCGAGTTGCGGGTGTTCAGGAACGCCGCGACGACCTTGAGGCGCTTGAGCGCGCGGATCTTGCGCTGGCCCTTGCCGGAGCGGATGGTCTCGCGCAGGCTCTCGGCCTCGGCGTCGAGGTCCATGTTCTGCACCAGGGCCTTGATGGCCTCGGCGCCCATGCTGCCGGTGAAGTACTCGCCGAAGCGGTCGCGCAGCTCGCGGTAGAGCAGCTCGTCGGTGACGAGCTGCTTCGGCTCCAGCTTGCGGAAGGTGTCGAGCACCTCGTCCAGGCGGTCGATCTCGCGCTGGGCCCGGTCGCGGATCTGGCGCATCTCGCGCTCTCCGCCCTCCTTGACCTTGCGCCGGACGTCCGCCTTCGCGCCCTCGGCCTCCAGCTCGGCCAGGTCGGCCTCGAGCTTGGCGGCGCGCTTCTCGATCTCCGAGTCGCGGCTGTTCTCGGACTGCCGCTTCTCGGCGAGGATCTCGTTCTCGATGGTCGAGAGGTCGCGGTGACGCGAGTCGGCGTCCACGCTCGTCACGACGTACGAGGCGAAGTAGATGATCTTTTCGAGGTCCTTGGGGGCGAGGTCCAGCAGGTAGCCCAGCCGGCTCGGCACGCCCTTGAAGTACCAGATGTGGGTCACCGGGGCGGCCAGCTCGATGTGACCCATCCGCTCGCGGCGGACCTTGGAGCGGGTCACCTCGACGCCGCAGCGCTCGCAGATGATGCCCTTGAACCGGACCCGCTTGTACTTACCGCAGTAGCACTCCCAGTCCCGCTGCGGACCGAAGATCTTCTCGCAGAAGAGCCCGTCCTTTTCCGGCTTGAGCGTGCGGTAGTTGATCGTCTCGGGCTTCTTGACCTCGCCGTGCGACCACTGACGGATGTCGTCGGCGGTGGCGAGACCGATCCGTAGCTCGTCGAAGAAGTTGACGTCGAGCACTATGTCCCCTATGTCGTCGTCTGTACTGCTAGCTAACCAGTGGGGTCCGGGGCGGGGTGACCCGCGCCGGACGGCCAGGCTCGACCCCCGTGCGGGTCACCCTGCCCCGAACCACCACCTCAGACCTCTTCGACCGAGCTCGGCTCGCGCCGGGACAGGTCGATGCCCAGCTCCTCCGCGGCCCGGAACACCTCGTCGTCGGTCTCGCGCATCTCCAGGGCCACGCCGTCGCTGGAGAGCACCTCGACGTTGAGGCACAGCGACTGCAGCTCCTTGAGCAGCACCTTGAACGACTCCGGGATGCCCGGCTCCGGGATGTTCTCGCCCTTGACGATCGCCTCGTAGACCTTGACCCGGCCCAGCACGTCGTCGGACTTGATGGTCAGCAGCTCCTGCAGGGCGTACGCGGCGCCGTACGCCTGCATCGCCCAGCACTCCATCTCGCCGAAACGCTGGCCACCGAACTGCGCCTTACCACCCAGCGGCTGCTGCGTGATCATCGAGTACGGACCCGTCGCCCGAGCGTGGATCTTGTCATCGACCAGGTGGTTGAGCTTCAGGATGTAGATGTAGCCGACCGCGATCGGGTCCGGCAGCGGCTCACCGGAGCGACCGTCGAACAACTGCGCCTTGCCGGAGGAGCCGATCAGCTGCTTGCCGTCCCGGTTGGGCAGGGTCGACGAGAGCAGACCGGAGATCTCCTCCTCGCGGGCACCGTCGAAGACCGGAGTGGCCACGTTGGTGTCCGGCACGGACTCGTGCGCCTCGATGGAACGCAGCTGGCGCTTCCAGTCGGTGTCGTCGCCGTCCACGCTCCAGCCGGTCTTGGCCACCCACCCGAGGTGGGTCTCCAGGACCTGACCGATGTTCATCCGGGACGGCACACCCAGCGGGTTGAGCACGATGTCGACGGGGGTCCCGTCCTCCAGGAACGGCATGTCCTCGATCGGGAGGATCTTGGAGATGACGCCCTTGTTACCGTGCCGGCCGGCGAGCTTGTCGCCGTCCTGGATCTTCCGCTTCTGGGCCACGTAGACCCGGACCAGCTCGTTGACGCCCGGCGGCAGCTCGTCGCCGTCCTCGCGGGAGAAGGTCCGCACCCCGATGACCGTGCCGCTCTCACCGTGCGGCACCTTCAGCGAGGTGTCACGGACCTCGCGCGCCTTCTCACCGAAGATCGCGCGGAGCAGCCGCTCCTCCGGGGTCAGCTCGGTCTCGCCCTTCGGCGTGACCTTGCCGACCAGGATGTCGCCGGTGACGACCTCGGCACCGATCCGGATGATCCCGCGCTCGTCGAGGTCGGCGAGCATCTCCTCGCTGACGTTCGGGATGTCGCGGGTGATCTCCTCCGGGCCGAGCTTGGTGTCCCGGGCGTCGACCTCGTGCTCCTCGATGTGGATCGAGGTGAGCACGTCCTGCTGCACGAGGCGCTGCGACAGGATGATCGCGTCCTCGTAGTTGTGGCCCTCCCAGCACATGAACGCCACCAGCAGGTTGCGCCCGAGCGCCATCTCGCCCTCGTCGGTGCAGGGACCGTCGGCGATGACCTGGCCGGCCTCGACGCGGGAGCCCTCGAAGACGACCGGCTTCTGGTTGACGCAGGAGCCGGAGTTGGAGCGGCGGAACTTGTGCAGCAGGTACGTGCGGCGGTGGCCGTCGTCCTGGTGGATGGTGATGTAGTCGGCGCAGAGGTCCTCGATGACCCCGCCGACCTCAGCCACGACCACGTCGCCGGCGTCGACGGCGGCACGGTATTCCATGCCGGTGCCGACCAGCGGCGCCTCGGCCTTGACCAGCGGCACCGCCTGGCGCTGCATGTTCGCGCCCATCAGTGCCCGGTTGGCGTCGTCGTGCTCGAGGAACGGGATCATCGCGGTCGCGACCGAGGTCATCTGCCGCGGCGAGACGTCCATGTAGTCGACGGCGCCGGGGACCACGTCCTCGGTCTCACCGCCCTTACGACGACACAGGACCCGCTCTTCGGCGAAGGTGCCGTCGGCCTTCAACGGCGCGTTGGCCTGCGCCTTGACGAACCGGTCCTCCTCGTCCGCGGTCAGGTAGTCGATCTGGTCGGTGACCCGACCCTCGACGACCTTCCGGTACGGCGTCTCGATGAAGCCGAACGGGTTGACCCGGGCGAAGGTGGAGAGCGCGCCGATCAGGCCGATGTTCGGGCCTTCCGGCGTCTCGATCGGGCACATCCGACCGTAGTGCGACGGGTGCACGTCGCGGACCTCGAAGCCGGCCCGCTCCCGGGACAGACCACCCGGGCCGAGCGCGCTCAGCCGGCGCCGGTGGGTCAGGCCCGCCAGCGGGTTGGTCTGGTCCATGAACTGGGACAGCTGCGAGGTGCCGAAGAACTCCTTGATCGCCGCCACCACCGGGCGGATGTTGATCAGGGTCTGCGGCGTGATCGCCTCGACGTCCTGGGTGGTCATCCGCTCGCGGACGACCCGCTCCATCCGGGACAGGCCGACCCGGACCTGGTTC
The DNA here is from genome assembly GCF_049841815.1 of Micromonospora sp. DT233. NCBI lineage: Bacteria > Bacillati > Actinomycetota > Actinomycetes > Micromonosporales > Micromonosporaceae > Micromonospora > Micromonospora sp. DT233. The sequence continues at coordinate 403,414 of NZ_JBNCLB010000001.1, forward strand.
TGGATCAGCTCGCCCACCGTGCGCAACCGCCGGTTGCCGAAGTGGTCGATGTCGTCGGCCTCGTAGCCCTCCTCACCGGCGTGCAGCCGGCAGAGGTATTCCACGGTGGCGACGATGTCGTCCTCGGTCAGCGTGCCGGTGGTGATCGGCACGCCGACTTCGAGCTTCTTGTTGAACTTGTAGCGCCCGACCTTGGCGACGTCGTACCGCTTCGGGTTGAAGAAGAGGTTGTCGAGCAGGGTCTGGGCGTTCTCGCGGGTCGGCGGCTCGCCAGGGCGCAGCTTGCGGTAGATGTCTAGCAGCGCCTCGTCCTGGCCGGCGATGTGGTCCTTCTCGAGCGTGGTCATCAGCAGCTCGGACCAGCCGAACTTCTCGCGGATCCGCTCGGCGGACCAACCGATGGCCTTGAGCAGGACGGTGACGGCCTGCCGACGCTTGCGGTCGATGCGCACACCGACCGTGTCGCGCTTGTCGATGTCGAACTCCAGCCAGGCACCCCGGCTCGGGATGACCTTGACGCTGGAGAGGTCGCGGTCGGAGGTCTTGTCCGGCTCCTTCGAGAAGTACACGCCCGGGGAGCGGACGAGCTGGCTGACCACGACCCGCTCGGTGCCGTTGATGATGAAGGTGCCCTTGGACGTCATCATCGGGAAGTCACCCATGAACACCGTCTGGCTCTTGATCTCGCCAGTGGTGTTGTTGGTGAACTCCGCCGTCACGAACAGCGGGGCGCAGTAGGTCAGGTCCTTCTCCTTGCACTCCTCGATCGAGGCCTTGACCTCGTCGAAGCGCGGCGCTGAGAAAGACAGCGACATGGTGCCGGAGAAGTCCTCAATGGGACTGATCTCGTCGAGGATCTCCGCGAGACCCGAGCGTGCGTGCGGGTCGTCCGCCGACCGGCCCTGCCAAGCCTCGTTGCCGACGAGCCAGTCGAAGGACTCGTTCTGAATGGCGAGGAGGTTGGGGACCTCGAGGTGTTCGGTGATCCTGCCGAAAGAAACTCGGCGGGGCGCGAAAGCGCTCGACGTACGACTGGTCTTCGCAGGGCGGGAAGCTGCCAAGATGCGTCCTTCCGAGGACCGGTGCTGCAGAACGGCTGGTACGCGTGCACTCCAATGACCCCACCAGAAATATCCACAATCGGACATTTCCGCGCAGGGCTCAAGGCGGAAGGCAGCGCAAACTAGCAGTGTAGCCGAGAGGCTAACCGCTGTCCAGCCCAACCCGCAGGTCGTCGCGGAACGTGCCTCGGGGCCCCGAAAACGGGGGCTGACCCGGGCCGCTCGGAACGCGGCGGACCCACGGAACCTCACAGGTTGCGGCGGCCGTTGGTGCCGCCGCTGCCAATACCCACGAGATGGCCGTTGCAAGCGCGGAGGTCTTGCTGGTGTCAGCGTGCCTGGCAGCGAGGGCCGCGTCAAGGGCTGGCCCAGCCCATCCAGCGGGTTTCCCAGCGCCGGGAACCCCACCGCCGGCGACGCGCGACCCGGCGGCGAAGGTCCACGCCCTGCTCACGCCGTTGCCGCGCGTTCCAACACGAACACGGCGGGCGACGACCCAGTCGTGGATCGTCGCCCGCCGCGGGGAAAAGTGCTCCGGCTCACGTACACCGGAGACGCGCCCGGTTCCTCAACTACTTGAGGGTGACCTTGGCGCCTTCGCCCTCGAGCTTCGCCTTGGCCTTCTCGGCGGTCTCCTTGTTGACCTTCTCCAGGATGGCCTTCGGCGCGGACTCGACCGCGTCCTTGGCCTCCTTGAGGCCCAGGCCGGTCAGCTCACGCACGACCTTGATGACCTGGATCTTCTTGCCACCGTCGGCCTCGAGGACGACGTCGAACTCGTCCTTCTCCTCCTCGACCGGGGCGGCCGTGCCACCCGGGCCGGCCGGGCCGGCGACGGCGACCGGCGCCGCGGCGGTGACCTCGAAGGTCTCCTCGAACTGCTTCACGAACTCGGAGAGCTCGATCAGCGTCATCTCCTTGAACGCGTCGAGCAGCTCGTCGGTGCTGAGCTTCGCCATATCTGGCGTCCTTTCGTAAGGTTTGACTAAGAACGTGGGTGCGCCGCAGACAGCCTCAGGCCGCCTCGGCGCCCTCCTGCTCGCGCTTCTTGTCCGCCAGGGCGGCTGCCGCGCGGGCAGCCTTGGAGAGCGGAGCCTGGAACAGGGCCGCGGCCTTGCTCAGGTTGCCCTTCATCGCGCCGGCCAGCTTGGCCAGCAGCACCTCGCGGGACTCCAGGTCGGCAAGCTTCGTGACCTCGGCCGCAGTGATGGCCTTGCCCTCGAAGACGCCGCCCTTGATGACGAGCTTCGGGTTGGCCTTCGCGAAGTCGCGAAGGCCCTTCGCCGCCTCGACGACGTCGCCCGAAACGAAAGTCAGCGCGGTAGGACCGGTGAACAGCTCGTCGAGGCCGGAGATGCCCGCGTCGGCCGCGGCACGCTTCGCCAGCGTGTTCTTCGCGACCGTGTAGGTGGTCTCCTTGCCGAGCGAGCGCCGCAGCTGGGTGAGCTGGGAAACCGTCAGACCACGGTATTCGGTCAGCACCGTAGCGCCCGCAGTGCGGAAGCTGTCGGTCAACTCAACGACGGCCGTGGCCTTGTCGGCCCGGATCGGCTTGTCCGCCATGTCCCTCCTCTCTCGTTGCTCCAGGCTGGCGCACCGGGAAGCCAGCGGGCTTTCCGGCACCGGAGGGAACCGCGACAACGAGAAAAGCCCCGGCGCAGGGCGCGCGGGGCGAGGGCTGGCCGGACGCACCGCAGTCGGCGGACCACGGGAACCACAGCCGAATTTTCGCTTGCCGCCCTGCGCGGGTCGCCCGTCGAAGCGGGACCTTCGACCGTGCCGGAGCACGGTGACCAGCGGTCTCTGGGTGGTACTTCGCGGCAAAGGTTACGCGACCCGCCCCGGGACCACCAAATCGCCCCAGGGTGCGCCCGGTCACTGCCCGGCAGCGGACGGGACCCACCGACACCCGACCGGGGCGCGACCGGCACGCGATGGGGCGCGGCCACGGCCGTCATCGCCCTCTCACCGCCCCCGGGAGAGACGGACGGGGCCCCGCCACGGAAATCGTGGCGGGGCCCCGTCGAGGCAGTTGCGCTCAGCCCTCGGCCGAGGCCTCCTGCAGGTTCTTCACGATGTTCGGGTCGACCGGCACACCCGGGCCCATCGTGGTGGTGAGGGTGACCTTCTTGAGGTACTTGCCCTTCGCCGCCGACGGCTTCGCCCGCAGCACCTCGTCGAGGACCGCGGCGTAGTTGTCGATCAGCTGGCTCTCGGAGAACGAGGCCTTGCCGATGATCAGGTGGAGGTTGGAGTGCTTGTCCACCCGGAAGGTGATCTTGCCACCCTTGATGTCCGAGACGGCCTTGGTGACGTCCATGGTCACCGTGCCGGTCTTCGGGTTCGGCATGAGACCGCGCGGGCCCAGGATCCGCGCGATCCGGCCGATCTTGGCCATCTGGTCCGGGGTGGCGATCGCCGCGTCGAAGTCGAGCCAGCCACCCTGGATGCGGGCCACGAGCTCGTCGGTGCCCACCTCGTCCGCACCCGCGGCGACGGCCTCCTCGGCCTTCGCGCCGGAGGCGAAGACGATCACGCGGGCGGTCTTACCGGTGCCGTGCGGCAGGTTGACCACGCCGCGGACCATCTGGTCCGCCTTGCGGGGGTCGACGCCGAGGCGCATGGCGACCTCGACCGTGGCGTCGAACTTGGTGCTGGTGGTGTCCTTGGCGATCTTGACAGCCTCGGCCGGGGTGTAGAACTTCGACCGGTCGATGACCTCGGCGGCCTTGCGGTAGATCTTGCTGCGCTGCATTTCTGGTTACTCCTGTGGTCGATGGCGGGCGGCGACGATCGCGCGCCCTCCCACTAGCTGATCGGGAAGCGGTGCGGCGAGGTCACTCGGCGACGGTGATGCCCATCGACCGGGCGGTACCGGCGATGATCTTCTCAGCCTGGTCGAGGTCGTTGGCGTTGAGGTCGACCATCTTCTTCTCGGCGATCTCGCGCAGCTGGGCGCGGGTCACGGAGCCGACCTTCTGGCTCTGCGGCACGCCGGAACCCTTCTCGACGCCGGCGGCCTTGATCAGCAGCCGGGCGGCGGGCGGGGTCTTCAGCACGAAGCTGAAGGAGCGGTCCTCGAACACGCTGATCTCGGCGGGGACGATGTCGCCCCGCTGGGACTCGGTCTGCGCGTTGTAGGTCTTGCAGAACTCCATGATGTTCACGCCGTGCTGGCCGAGCGCGGGGCCGACCGGCGGGGCCGGGGTCGCCTGGCCCGCCTTCAGCTGAAGCGTGAAAGTCTTGACGAGCTTCTTCTTCGGAGGCATGTCACTTCCTGGGGCTTGGAACTGGGAAAGGTGCCGGCCGAGGGCGCGCACGGTCAGCGCGATCCGAAAGCCGACGTTCTAGGGTAGCGCAACGCGCGCCGCCCCCTGCGCCGAGGTCCGACGAGGGGGCGGAGACGTCGATGCCGGCGGTGGGCGGTCGCCCGCCGCCGGCATCGGCGGAGCGTCAGATCTTGGTGACCTGGTTGAAGTTCAGCTCGACCGGGGTCTCCCGGCCGAAGATCGACACCAGCACCTTGAGCTTCTGCTGGTCGGCGTTGATCTCACTGATCGTCGCCGGCAGCGAGGCGAACGCGCCGTCGGTGACGGTGACGGAGTCGCCGACCTCGAAGTCCAGGACCCGGACCTCGGGCTTGGACTTCTTCTGCTCGGTCTCGACCGCCGGGGCCAGCCACTTGAGCACCTCGTCGAGGCTCAGCGGCGCCGGGCGGTCGGCCCGGTCGGTCGCCCCCACGAAGCCGGTGACCCCGGGGGTGTTCCGCACGCAGGAGTACGACTCGGCGGTCAGCTCCATCCGGACCAGGATGTAGCCCGGGAAGACCTTGGCCTGGATCTGCGAGCGCTTGCCGTTCTTGACCTCGACCTCTTCCCGGGTCGGCACCTCGACCTGGTAGATGTAGTCCTCCATGTCGAGGGACGTGATCCGGGTCTCGAGGTTGGTCTTGACCTTGTTCTCGTAGCCGGCGTACGAGTGCACCACGTACCAGTCGCCCGGCGCGTAGCGCAGCTTCTGGCGCAGCTCCGCGACCGGGTCGTAGTCCTCTTCCGGGGCGGGCTCGCTGGTCGGAAAGTCCGGCTCGCTGGCGGCCTCGACCGACTCGTCGTTGGCCGCCGTCGCCACCGCGGACTGCTCGTCCGTGGTCCCGGCGGTCTCGTCGTACTCAGGCACGCTTGCTCACTTCCGTCACTTATCCGCTTTGTTCAGCCGGTCAGCTGGGGTTGCCGAAGACCCACAGCACGCCCTTGGCGAAGGCGAAGTCCAGGCCACCCACGATCGTCAGCATCACCGCGACGAAGGTGACCACCACGGCGGTGTAGGTCAGCAGCTCCTTGCGGGTCGGCCAGATGACCTTACGCAGCTCGGCCACGACCTCGCGGAAGAACCGCGCGATGCGGGCGAAGAACCCCACCCGGTCGCTGTCCTTGCGGGTCTTGCGCTCGTCTGCCGACTCTGCCCGGGCGCGCTCCCGGGTGGCCGTGCCACCGCGGGAGACCGGCTCGTCCGCGTCGGTGGCGTCATCCGCGGCTACGTCGTCGGCGAGATCGTCGTTGAGACGGTCGTCGCCGGCGTCCTCGCTGCGCCGCTTGTCTTCGGCCACTTCGCCCTCCGTCGCGGAATCGGGTCGCACGCCGGTGCGGCGTGCGCGGCGCTGTTCACGCCGGCCGGACCAACCATCCCGCGACGGGCCGCGGCCGGCGGATCAGCGGACGGGCCCGATGCCTCGGGACCACCCCGCCGATGCCACCACCACGGGCCGGACGCCGCCGGTTGGCGGCGCGGCCCACGGGAACGGTCAGGCCTGAGGCGCAGGGGTGACAGGACTTGAACCTGCAGCCTGCGGTTTTGGAGACCGCTGCTCTGCCAATTGAGCTACACCCCTGTGCGGCACGCTCCCCCGACCCGGCCATGACGCACCGGGCGAGGTCACTTGCCCCACGGCGGACCAGTGTACGGGTACCGGGGCCACTTTCCCAACCGGTCTGCCCCCGCGCGTGGCGGATTCCCTCAGCGGGGCGTGCGGATCACCGCCCTGGCCTGCGAGAGGACCTTCTCGCCCCGGCACGTCGCGGTGATGTCGAGCCTGGTCAGGCCCTCCCCCGGGGTGTCCTTCACCTTGGCCGACACCTCGATCTCGGTGCCGGCGTCGTCGTCGGGGACCAGCACCGGGCGGGTGAACCGGACCCCGTAGTCGACCACCGCGTCGGGCGCGCCGGCCCACTCGGTCACCGCGCGGCCGACCAGGGCCATCGTGAACATCCCGTGCGCGATCACCCCGGGCAGGCCGACGCCCGTGGCGACCCGGTCGCTCCAGTGGATCGGGTTGAAGTCGCCCGAGGCGCCCGCGTAGCGGACCAGGTCGGCCCGGGTGATCCGGAAGGTCTTGGTGGGCAGTTCCATGTCAGGCCTCCCCGCGTACGACGAGCTTGGACCAGACGGCGACCACCGGCTCGCCGGCGGCGGTGGTGACGTCGGTGCGGGTGGTCAGGAAGTCGTGCCCACCCCGGCTGCTGATGTCCTCGATGGTGTTGGTGCAGACCAGCTCGTCGCCGGCGACCACCGGGCGGGTGTACGCGAACCGCTGGTCGCCGTGGACCACCCGGCTGTAGTCGATGCCGATCGCCGGGTCGTCGATGATCTGCCGGCTGGAGGCCATCGTCAGCGCCACCGGGAAGGTCGGCGGGGCGACCACGTCGGGATGGCCGAGCGCCCGCGCGGCCTCCGGGTCGTGGTGGGCCGGGTCGGTGGCGCCGATCGCCGTGGCGAACTCGCGGATCTTCTCTCGGCCCACCTGGTAGGGGGCGGTCGGCGGATAGCTCCGGCCGACGAAGGACTGGTCCAGGGACATGCCCGAGAACCTACACGGAAAGCACGAAGGCCGACCCGGGGCGGACGGGCGGCGATGAGCCACGCGTCCGTTTCCGGATCGGCGATCGGGTGGTGCCTGCCGGCTCGCGCCGGCGTGGATCAGCGGGTCTCGCGGTGAGCGGTGTGCCGACCGTCCCGGGGGCAGAACTTCTTCAGCTCGATGCGGTCCGGGTCGTTACGGCGGTTCTTGCGCGTGATGTAGTTGCGCTCCTTGCACTCCACACACGCCAAAGTGATCTTCGGCCGGACATCGGTAGCCTTCGCCACGGCGGAGTGCCTTCCTCGCTAACGGTCACCAACAACAGCGTCCCAGCGTACGTGCCAGAACGCGGACATGCAAAGTGGGCGCCCACGGCGCCCAACCCATCGACCACCGAGGTAGACCCAGAGGACGAGAGTAGCGGTGGCCGGACTTGAACCGGCGACACAACGATTATGAGCCGTTTGCTCTACCAGCTGAGCTACACCGCTGAGGCGGGTCCAGTCGGACCCTTTGAGCCCCCTTACGGAATCGAACCGTAGACCTTCTCCTTACCATGGAGACGCTCTGCCGACTGAGCTAAGGGGGCCTGCGCGATCACCAGGTGGCCGCGCAGAGGTAAGAATACACAACCCCGCCCCCGAGGTGAAATCGGATCCCCCGCCCCCTGCGCCCCGCCGCGTCCGGGCAGTTCAGCGCGGCTGGCCCGTGACGGATCGGGGCGGTCAGCGCGGCTGGCCGGCCACGTCGGGGACGATGCGCAGCCGGCGGACGTCCTGGCCCGCCAGCGCCTCGGGCTCCACCTGCGCCCCGAACCACGCCTCCAGCCGCTCGTACGGCAGCGGCCGGCTGAACAGGAAGCCCTGGCCGATCTCGCAGCCGATGTCCTGGAGCAGCTCCAGGGTCAGCTCGCTCTCCACCCCCTCGGCCACCACCGCGAGGCCGAACTGCTGGGAGAGGGTCACCACCGCGTTGACGATGGCCAGGTCCCCCGGGTCGGTCGCCATCCCCTGGACGAACGACCGGTCGACCTTGACCTCGTGCACCGGCAGCCGGCGCAGGTACGCCAGCGACGTGGAGCCGGTGCCGAAGTCGTCCACCGAGAGCCGCACCCCCAGGTCGCGCAGCCGCCGCAGCGTCGGGATGGGGCGGTCGGTGCCGTCGAGCACCCCACCCTCGCGAATCTCGAAGGTGAGCTGCTGCGGGGGCACGTCGTACTCGGCCAGCAGCTCGCGGACCTGGTCGGGGAAGTGCCGGTCGGTGAGCGTACGGGCGGAGAGGTTGACCGCGACGGCGAGCGGCTGCTCGGCGTGCGTCCAGTCCCGGCTGCGCCGCAGCCCCTCCCGCAACACCAGCTCGGTGAGCCGGCCGAGCTGGCCGGTGTGCTCCGCGACCGCGACGAAGTCCTCCGGGGTGACCTCGCCGTGCGCGGGGTGCTCCCAGCGGGCCAGGCACTCCACCCCGACCAGCCGGCGCTCCTTGAGCGTGACCTTGGGCTGGAAGTAGACCTCCAGCGCGCCGTCGTCGAGGGCCTTGCGCAGGTCACCGGCGAGGCCGAGGCGGCGCAGCGACCGCGACTCCAGGGCCGGGTTGAACAACTGGATGCTGCCGGGCATGGACTTCGCCGCCGTCGCGGCCAGGTCGACGCGTTGCAGCAGCGTCGCCGCGTCGCTGCCGTGGTCGGGGTGCACGGCCACCCCGACTGCGGTGTCCACGTCGATGGTGAACGCGTCGAAGACCATCTCGGCGCGGATCTCCTCGCGCAGCCGCGCGGCCAGCTCCAGCGCCGCCTCGGCGTTCTCCAGCCGCAGCGTCACCAGGAACTCGTCGCCGCCGGCCCGGCCGACCAGCGCCGAGGACGGCGAGCAGGCGCGCAGCCGGTCCGCCACCTCGACGAGGACCTGGTCGCCTGCGGCGTGGCCCAGCGACTCGTTGACCTGGCGCAGCCCGTCGACGTCGAAGAGCAGCACCGCGACCACCTCGCCGGGGGCGCGGATCTTCACGGCCTCGTCGAGCGCGGCGGTGATCCGCCGCCGGTTCGGCAGGGTGCTGAGCGCGTCGTGGTACGCGTCGTGCCGCAGCCGGTCGACCAGCCGGGAGTTCTCCAGGGCCACCGCCGCGTGCGCGGCCACCGTCTCGATCACCGGCACGTCCGCCGAGGTGAAGTGGCCGACGTCGCTGAGACGGTTGACCACCTCCAGGGTGCCGATCACGGCCTCCCCCGACCGCAGCGGCACGATGAGCGCGTCCTTGGCCCGGGCGGCCCGCAGCATCGCCAACTGGTCGCGCTCGCCGCCGAGCCGGGCGCCCAGCCCTACGGTCTGCCGCTGCTGCATCGCCCGCTCCCGGACCGCCGCCGGAATCTTGGAGAAGTCGAGCAGGCCCTGGCCGTCGACCCGGGCGGTCAGCAGCACCTCCGGGTGGCGGCCCTGGGCGGGCAGCCACAGGGTCGCGTACTCGGCCTGCATGAGGGCGCGGACCCGGCCCAGCAGCGCGTCCGGCAGGGTGCCGTCCTGGCCGCTGCGGGTCATCGCCTGGGTCAGCTCGTAGATGTCGGCGAGGGTGCGGTGCTGGCGCAGTATGTGCGCGTACGACCGGTAGACCACGGCCACCGTCAGCGCCAGCGCCCCGAGCAGCAGCAGCGACCAGTAGGTGGTCTTCAGCGCCACCAGGATGATCAGCCCGACGGTGACGTTGACCCCCGCCGCCAGCAGCGGGACGGTGGACGTGCGGAACACCTCCAGGCCGGCCTGCCAGCCCTGGATCAGCGTGATCACCCCGACCACGGCGGCGAGGGTGACCAGGGTGATGGTGCTGACGCCCGCGAAGAGGATGCCCCACGTGCCGGGCCCCACGCCCTGGATCGGAGGCAGCGCCAGCAGCACCAGGCCGGCCAGCGAGGTCGCCGCGGCGGACCGGGCGACGTTGAAGATGAACTTGGCCGGGCCGAGCCGCCGCCGCAACTGGGTGATCAGGGCGGCCAGCGTCGCGACCAGCACCACGGTCAGCGGCGGCAGGAAGTACAGCGCCAGGACCAGCGGGACCTCGGTGATCGTGGCGGAGAGCGTCTGCCGCCGGACGACGAAGCTCAGCACCGGCAGGTGGGCGGCGACCAGGGCGGTGAGCAGCAGCAGGCCCAGGCCCCACTCGCCGTACGGCTCCCGGGCGGCCAGCGCGATCAGCAGGCAGCAGATGACGGCCAGGAAGGCCAGCGGCCCGGTGATCAGCCAGGCCAGGTCAGTCCCGCCTCGCCGCACGGCAGTGGAACGGCTCGTCATCCTGCTCCCTTTTGGTCACCGAGAGTGAAATCCGCGCCGGTCCCGGTCGTTGCCGCCGCCGCCCAGGGGGCTGGGCAGCGGCGGGTGTCACACGAACCGCGAAGAACCTAGTTCCACTCGAACTCGAGGCTCGCCATGTCGCCTGCACCGGAGAGGCCGGCAACGGAGGCAAGACCGGCGGCGAGCACGAAGAGCATCAGGGTCATACCGAGCAGCCGACCCAGCTTTTGAGTGGGCATGTGTGGGGCTCCTGTCAGGAAATGGATAACACGGGGGGTGAAGATTCCATGATGGTGCCACACGGACTGGGGGCAACAAAGCCCTCGGGGCATGGCTCCGCCTGGACGGTGGCAAGTCCGACCGATCGGCAGGATGCCCTGCCTGGCGGGCTGATACCCCGAAGGAGGCGTGTTCTACGCCATGCCTTCATTTGGCGCACACTTGGACGTAGTGCACCAATGACAAAAACTCATTGAGTGCCCCTAATGCCGCAGGGCGCTTCGCTTCGGGACAGTCCAGCACAGTGGAGCGGAAATCGAAAGGGAACGTCCGGGCGGTAGGGGTCGGCCGACCGTACACCGTTCGAGGACGCGACCGCGCGTCGTCGGGGGACGGTGGCGTCGTCACGCGGCGGCTACAACTGGCGGCCACGGCTACGACCCGTGCGCCACCGACCGGGCGGCGGCCCGCTGGCGGGCCGATTCGTACAGCACGACAGTCGCGGCGGTCGCCGCGTTCAGGGAGCTGGCGGACCCGGACATGGGGATCCGGACGAGTTGGTCGCAGGCCTCGCGCCACCCGGAGCTGAGGCCGGTGGTCTCGTTGCCGATCAACGTCAGGGTGGGGCGGGTGAAGTCGTACTCGGCCGCGTCCAGGGTGCCGCGCTCGTCCGTTCCCACGATGGCCATGCCGATGCCCTCGGCGCGGACGTCAGCGACCCACGACAGCACGGCCTGGTGGGAGGGCACCCGGACCACGGGCAGGGCGAAGAGCGAGCCGGTGCTCGCCCGGACCGCCTTCGGGTCGTACACGTCGGCGGCGTGGCCGGTGACGATGACGCCGCTGGCGCCGAAGGCGTCCGCCGACCGGACGAGGGTCCCGATGTTGCCGGGGCTGGTGGGCCGATCGAACACGACGGTGAGCATGGTCGGGCCGACCGGGATGCGGCCCAGGTCGTCCTCCGGCAGCGCGACCACGGCCAGCAGCTCCGGCACCGTGTCCGCCTTGCCTCCCAGTTCGTGCATCAGTTCACCCGAGACGGCGAACTTCTCGGCCCGGACGGTGTCCAGGGCCTCGCGGGCCCAGCCGGAGAGCGCAGCGCCGGTGTCGTAGAGCAGCTCTCGGATCTGCCAGCCGTGTTCGACGGCCATGGTGATCGGGCGTACGCCCTGCACGAGGAACTCCCCGCGGCGCTGCCGCTTGCTCCGATTGTCGAGAAGAGCCTTCCACTGCTGGAACCGCGCGTTGCGGCCACTCACTCGCAGCACCACTGCCAACCCCGCCTCCGTCGCACGTAACCCGCCCATCCCCTGCCGGCCACACTTCACCGGCCGCCGGCTCCCCCGCGCTTTCCGACAACGCCTTCGGTCGGGCGCTCAGGAACGGACGGGGCTGGTCGCCCCGGCGCGGCGGTCGGTGCCGTCTCCGTCCGGGCCGAGGGCATTCTCTCCGAGACCCCGACGAATCGCGATCTCCACGGGTGAGTACGCGCCGTCGGCCCGCTCCAGTTCGTACGGCACGGCCGGCATCAGCGGCGGTTGGGCCATGAAGCGAGGCCGCGTTCCGTGGTGCGGCTGCGCCGCGTGCACCAGAAATGGGTGGCACAGGAAGACGTCGCCCGGACTGCCGGTGGCGAGGGCGAGCGGCCGGTGCTCGGACGCCGCCATCAGGTCCGGCGCGAGGGTCAGCCCGCTCGCTCCGTCCTCCCCGTACTTCTCCAGCACCTTCGGCACGTCGAGGTGTGAGCCGACCCGGATCCGGGTCGGGGCGTCCTCCTCGCCGACCTCGCTGAACAGGAACAGCATCAGCAGCGCCCGGTCCCGGGAGCGCACATTGGTGAAGTACCAGCTCTCGCCCTCCGGCAGATAGCTGCCCTCGATGTGCCAGCCCGCGTCGTCCGGCTCCTCCTCGTGCGGGAAGCGCAGCGGGAACGTGCCCAGCGAGTAGCGCGGCTCCCAGCGGCCCGCGCCGACGAGCAGGTCGTACGCGTGATGGAGGAACGGGGAGTTGGGAGCGGCGGCGAACGGCCCCTGCGCCAGGCCGGGCACCCGGTGCACGGGCCGCGTCCACGTCGCTGGATCGTCCGGGTCGCAGCCCGTCTCCCGCCACAGCAGCCGGGCGCAGTCCGCCGCCACGCGCGGCGCGACGGCGCCCTCCAGCTTCACGAAGCCGTCGCGAAGAAAGCGGGAGACCAGGGTCGTGTCATCCATGCCCCCCATCGTGCGGCGGCGCAGGGCTCGACCGCCCGACATTTTCCGCGCCGCTTCTGTCGGGTGCCGCCCGGTGAATCGTCGACCATCCCGGGTTCCGGCTCGTGGGCACGCAACGCCCACAGGCGCAGCCCCAGGGGAGCGCTCAGGGGCGGTCGATCGCATGCATCACCTGACGCGCGCCGAACTCCTCGAACGCGTCGACCCGCGCCATGCCGAGGGCTTCCAGGAGGCGGACCGACCGGGTGTTCGCCTCCTGGGTGACGGCGACCAGCCGGGTCGCGTCCGGGAAACGGTCGAAGGCCAACCCGATGACCGCCGCGCACGCCTCCCGGGCGTACCCCCTCCCCCACTGCTCAGCCAGGAAGACGTACGACAGCTCAAGGTCGCCCGTGCGGTACCGGCCCAGGTGGCACCTGCCGACGACCTCTCCGGAGCGCGTCGTGACTATCAGCCCGCCCGACTGGTCGGCCTCCCGCCGCTGGGCCACCTCGTCGTCGGAGACCGGGCCGCCGAGGTACCGCCGCAGCACCGGGTCACGCCACATCCGCTCGATGACGGGCAGGTCGGACGGGCGGACCACCCGCAGCACGAGCCGATCCGTCACCAGCAGTGGGGTATCTGCGTCGCTCGTCATCGCCTCATTCTGCACGGGCATGGCCCTCGTCCACGGGGGCGTCGATGAATGCGGTGGTGCCGGTCGCTTCCCCGTCGGTACTGTCCGGGCGCATCAGCAACCCGAGCGGCGAGGTCGACATGGGCAGCGGGGACGGAACGACGGTGCTGTGGCGCCCGACCGGGCCGACGGAGCTGGACGAGTTCAACGCCCACCTCGTCGGGCTGATCGAGGTCGTGCACGAGTTCCTGCCGACGTTCGGGTCTGAGCAGCAGTGACTCTCAGGATGATGACCGGTGAAGAGGCTCTTGCCGCCCTCCAGGAGGCCGCCGCCCTCTGGAGCGTCGGTTCCGTCCCCGCGACTGACGTAATCAGCGCCGCGTGTGACTGCCTCGTCGCAGGCGTGGACAGCCCGAGTCTCCGCATCCTGGCCGGCATTTCGCCTGCCTCCGGTGGCGAGAGCGACGATCTGCGACGCTGGCTCCGCGACGCGCTGGTGGAGCTTTCGCTGGCCTACTACCAGGAGGGAAGCGGGGAGGGCGAAGAGGCCGCGGTCCGCGTCATGGCGCGACGGCTCCTGGCCGGAACGATCACCCCGCCGGACCTGACGAGTTGGGCATACCGGTACGTCACCGCCAAGGGGAGCCCGATCGCTCACGAGTTGGTGCGCCTCGATGGCTCCTACGAGCTCGCCCAGTTCACCGACGCCGAGGTGACGGTCTTGGACGCCGAGGTGATTGCGGAAGCCCGACGGCTGGCCGAAAGCGACCCCCGACCGGTCGGAGAGGCTGCTTCCTGACCGGCGCTACCGAGCCTGGTCACCCTGCATTCGCGCGCCGGGGTCTGCGCGGTTGTGGGTGGGGCGCCGGGAAGGGCTGCGTCTGGACGATCAACCCCGCTGGTTGTACGTAGATGGCGCGTTGGGTGACCGCGTCGCCGTATTCGTCGAGCTGGTAGCCCTCCAGCCAGGCCCAGCGTTGGTAGGTGATCAGGTCTTTGCGGACGCGGATGAGGCGGAAGAAGATCGGCTTGACGAATTGTGGGCTGGCGGCCTTGGTGACGTGGAGGACCATGCCGGCCTGAAGGTTGATCATGGGAGCCAGCCGAGAAAGCGGCGGTGGAGGGTGCCGGCGGGGGCCCAGCTGATGTCCTGGCTGGCGGCGACGTAGTACGAGCTGAGGTAGAGGGCCAGGGCTGCCGGGGTGGTGGCGTACTCGTGGAGGAGTTGTTGGCGGCGGGTGGGGCAGGACCAGGGGGCGGAGCAGGCGGCGCAGAGCCAGAGGGGTGCGACGGGGCCGTGGGCGGTCACCGGTCCTCCTCGCCCGGCCAGTTGCCTCCGCTGATGAGGATTCGGTGTGGGGGTTGGCAGCGTTTCAGCACGTCTCCCCCGCCCGCCCAGGCGGCCTGACGGGTGCCCGCATCGCCTGTCGCGCGTACGTCAGCTCCTCGATGAGCCGGTCCACCTGGGCCGCCGAGAGCAGCACGGCTTGGGTTGCGCCGTAGCGGGTCGCGTCGAGCTTGACGGCCAGGTCCCGGCGGGCGAACCGGTCGACGAGCAGTTGCACGCTGATCCAGCCGGTCCGCTCCCGCCCGATGGTGGCCAGGAGCCCACGGTGCATCGGGTCGCTCGGCCCGCAGCCCCGGCACCACACCGGGCAGACGGCCGCCGCTCGGCTCCCCATGGCGGGCGCGTCCTCACTCATCATCGGTCCCCTGCGCGCCGGCCGCCTGCGCCAACAAGCCGCGAAGCTGCTCGACCAGCTCGGCGACCTGCGGCAACGACAACTCCGCCCAGGCATTCCCGCCCCGACACGCGGCGTGAATCCCGATCATCGGACCCAGACGATCAGCACTGATGAGGTACGTGAGGACGAGTCCGTTTGCTCGCTTGTCCCCGACGCGAAGCAACGGGCCACGATGACGGCGAGCCATGTGGGCCAGCACCGGCGGCACCAGGTAGCCGCAGCGATCCGGGGCACACCAGTCCGGGTGGCTCGCGACCTCTGCCGGCCTGCTCGTTCGCCTCACAACGGCCACCTCCCATCGCTGCCCAGGTCGACCTGAGCCAACATCGTCAGCGCCGAGTGCGAGCCCGGGTAGTTGGGCTTCGGGCAGACCGGGAGCATGAAAGCCGGTTGCCTCGCGAACTGCACCAAAGCTGGTCGGCTGATCAGCAGCGTTCCGCCCGGCGTCGGGGCCCGAAGGTGAGCCGTAGCCCGTGTGTCAGGAGACACGATCTTCCTCCCTACGGTGGCCCTGCCCCGCCGGTTCGAAGGGAGCCGGCGGGAGAGGGGTACCGCCGTGCCGGGGCGAACTCGGGTCCTCCACGACCAGCACGGCGAGCTAGTCCGTACCGTACCCCAACCGGTACATGGTGGTCCATGGTCTACCAAGACTGACCAGTGCGGTTTGTAGCCGCCTACCGTCGAGATGTGATCGACCCCGAAGGGCCCGTGCCGGTTTATCAGCAGTTGGCGGCGATCCTGCGCGAGCAGATCGGGCGCGGGGAGCTGCTGCCCAACCGACCGATCCCGAGCGTGGCCCGGCTCCAGCAGGAGTACGGCCTGGCGCGGGGCACCATCCTGCACACCGTTCGGGTGCTGGTCGAGGAAGGCTTGGTCTACGTGGTGCCCGGAAAGGGCACCTTCGTCAAAGCCCGCTGAGCAGCGGCGAACGTCAAAAGGTGATCGACTTCGACCCGGAGCGGGCGATCTGGCGACAGGTCGCCGACGACATCCGCCGCAAAATCGCGGCAGGTGTGTACGCGCCCGGGGCGAGGCTCCCCAGCGAGACGGACTTGTCCCAGGGGTACGGCGTCAGCCGAACCACCGTCCGGACCGTAATCGCTGCCTTGAAGAGCGACGGTGTGGTGGTTGTCGAGCAGCGACCTGGACATCCCCGCGCCACCTACGTTCGGGCCGTCGACCAGGTCGAGGACGTCACCATCGGACCAGGCGACACGGTCGCATTTACCGGCGTAGGCACGGCAGTGATTACCAGAGCCACTGGCGACGTGGAGACCTACGGGGCCCACGAAATCAGGATCGTCGGGCGGTAGCAGCGTCTTCTGAGGATTGCCACGCGGCAGTCGCGAGTGTGATGAGGCGCGGCTACACCTGGTGCGGGGTGGCTGTCTTCGCGGCCGCTGGCTGGTCGAACTCGTCGCGGTTGCGGACGATGTCGCCCTGGTGGTCACGGACCCAGTGCACGAGTCCGTCCACGGCCTCGCTCAGTGAGCGGCCGAGCGGAGTCAGGGCATATTCAACCCTCGGAGGTACTTCCGCGTACGCGGTCCTGGTTACCAACCCGTCCCGGGTGAGGGCACGCATCGTCTGGCTGAGCATCCGCTGAGAGATGCCGTCGACCTGCTCGTGCAGCGCGGTAAAGCGCAGCGGGCCGGACGCCAGGACCGTGATGGTCAGCAGCGTCCATTTGTCGCCCACCCGCGCCAGGATGTCGCGGACGAGTTCGATCGTCTGGACGCAGTCCGGCGCGACCCCGCGCTGCGCGAGCTCGGTACCACGGAAGCTCGTCATGGCTTTGTTCCTCAGGCGTCAGTAGCTGACTTCAAAGTGCGTATCGAAGAGCCGGACTAAAACCGGCGGGCGCACGTTTCTTACTGATCGTAACTGACGTGCGGCCACCCCTTCGTGGCCGTGACAGTGGGAGGACGGCATGGTCCGGCACGACACCTTCACGATCTCGCGGCACCTCGACGTGCTGCCCGGCGAGGTCTTCACCGCGTTCGCCGACACCGCGATCAGGCGGCGGTGGTTCCGGCTTCCCGGCAGCGAAGTTTCCTACGAGCACGACTTCCGGGTGGGCGGAGGCGAGACGGCGCGCAGCACTTACACCGGGCTGGACACCGCGCCCGAACGGCTGGAGTACCGGTCGCGATACATCGACATCACGGGCGCCCACCTGATCGTCTACGGCTACGAGGCCGTCGTCGACGGCGATCTGCGATGGACCTCGCTGGTCACCGTCCGGCTGGACGCCGAAACGGACGGAACCCGACTGGAATGGACCGAGCAGGTGACTTTTCGCAGGTACGAGGGCGACGGCAGCGTGGACCTGGCGCACCTGCGGGGCGCGAGCGTGCTGCGGCTGAACGGCCTCGAAGCGGCGCTGCAATCCGGACGTCGGCGTCAGCAGTCGAAGTGAAAGTGCGTGTCGGATCGAGAGATCGATTCGCGCAGCACCACATTTCCGACCATCACTAACCATCGGATCAGCAGGAACGGACCAGGCATGACGAACATCGGGATCATCCTCGGCAGTACCCGCCCCGGCCGGGTCGGTCACCAGGTGGCCGAGTGGGTAGCCGAGCAGGGCGGCCAGCACGACGGCATCGACGTCGAGGTGGTGGACATCCAGGACTATGGTCTGCCGGTCTTCGACGAGCCGCAGTCACCACTACTCGGCTCCTACGCCCATGCCCACACCAGGAAGTGGAGCAACAAGATCGCCGAGTTCGACGGATACGTCTTCGTCACCCCGGAGTACAACCGATCGATCCCTGCGGCGTTGAAGAACGCCATCGACTACCTCTACGCCGAGTGGAACAACAAGGCGGCAGGCTTCGTCTCCTACGGCAGCAACGTCGGCGGCGCCCGCGCGGTGGAACACCTGCGCCTCATCACGGCAGGTCTCCAACTGGCCGGCGTACGCACCCAGGTCAGCCTGTCACTCGCCACCGACTTCGCGGCGTTCACCACGTTCACCCCCGGCGACCGCCACAACACCACGCTCCGCCAACTCTTCACCGAGGTGACCGCCTGGGCCGACGCGCTCGCACCACTGCGCCGACCCTGACCACCACTCAGACCGCTCACGATGACAGGTCAGGCCACCGCCCAGGCGATGGCCTGACCCGTCGCGACAGCGTCCGCAAACGGATCCAGGTGCTTAATTGGGCGAGAGGTAAACGACGCCGTCCACACCACCCGTCGGTCGATGGACTGCGCCACCTCGGGAGCGGTCCACTGGACCTGGTCGACCGGGTTGGATCCGATCAGCTCCAGCCGCCCACCATCTGTCCAGGCCCACTGAAAGCCGCCGGGCTATCGCGCATCAATGATCCGAAGCACGTCTTTTGCAGCGAAGACGCGAGCGTAGCGCCGCCCTGTCCGCTCTTGGAGGATGCCTAGGCCCTCCAGCCGACGGATGGCAGTGTTTACCGCCGGATAAGAGACGCCGTACATCTGGGAGGCAGTCGTGGGCGTGATCATCGGGTAACCGATGAGATCGTCCACGATCCGGACAGCCACCCCCCGCACCTTCGCCTCTCGAAGTCGGTCAAGCGCATGCTCCTTCCAGTCAAGTAGCGCGTCGATGCGCTCCACTGCCAGGACAGCCTGCGCTCGTACAGCCTCCGAGAAGAACTTTATCCATTGATCGAACCTGCCCGTCATGCTGATCTGAAGGAGGTGATCCTGGTACTCCCGCCTTCGCACCTCAAGCCAGGGCGAGAGATCCAGAACAGGCACCCGCAACTCACCTTCCACCGCCAGCTGAAGCACGCAGACCAAGCGCCCAAGACGCCCGTTCCCGTCGTTGAACGGGTGCAGCGTCTCAAACTGGTAGTGACCCAACGCCATCTTTGCGATCAGCGGAAGGTCATCCTTGGCGTTGATCCAGTTCTCCCACGCCTCAAAACCCGCCCTCAACTGGTCCCCTGGTGGTGGAGGCACGAAGCGAGCTTCCGTGACTCGGCCTGCGCTGAGCCCGATGAAGACCTGGATACTCCTCACATCTCCCGCGTCAGCCGTGTCAGCACGGGTCCCCTTCACGAGAACCTTGTGGAGCTGCCGGAGCATGCCAATGGTGATCGGTCGTTCTCTGATCCACTCATACGCCATCTCAGCAGCACGCACGTAGTTGACGACCTCGGCGACTGACGCAGAGACCTCACCCGCCTCTAGGAAGTCAGCCTCCAGCACGTCATCCAAGGCAGCGTACGTACCCTCAAGAGCTGAGGTGCTGACAGCCTCCCGCCGGATCGCCGGTCTTGCCAAGAGCATGGGGTTGGGAAGCCGGATCGCCGCCTGGTCAAGCCGCGCGACCGCAGCCGTGGCCGCAGTCAGATTCCGGAACGTCTCCTGCGCAAGGTCGACCCGGCCTGGCAAGGGGTTCGGCAGGAACGCCTTGTGCTCGTAGGGCTCGTCATACCGAGCGTCATGGCCGCTGATGGGCACAAGGACCCCAACAGGGGACGAAGCGAACGCTTGAAGATCCACGGATTGCAAGCCATTCTCTGAAAACTTTAATTTCAGCCTTGTAATTTAAAGTCTAGCGCCAACGCCGAAGGTGGATCTAAAGCATCTGGCCTTAAACTTACAATTGGAACCCAGGTTTGTAACTACGGAGCGTTAGACTGAGCTAGGCGGAGCCAGGATCCGGTCGGCCTGCTCAAGGTCGGGGCGTCAACGGTCACGTCCTCGGGAACCTTCAGAGGCAAGATCGATCTGCCCACCAGCTGCCCACAACCAGTCGTCGACGGCTGGGCTCAGCCGGACTCCGCTAGATCAACGAAAACGGCCCCCGATCAGCATCTCTGCTGGTCAGGGGCCGCTTCTGCGCCTGGTGGCGGGTAGAGGATTCGAACCTCTGAAGCTTTCGCGACGGATTTACAGTCCGCTCCCATTGGCCGCTCGGGCAACCCGCCAGGGCATCGCCACCGCGCGTGCGCGGCAGCGGAGCCAAGGATAGCGGTTGCTCCCCAGTAGGGCGCAACCGGGTACGGTCAGAGAGTCGTGCCGCTGGTCAGCGGACGACGTACGTGCACTGACCGCCGGACAGCAGGAGCATGAGCATGGCAGCGAACCCGTCGTTCGACATCGTGAGCAAGGTCGACCGGCAGGAGGTCGACAACGCCCTCCGCCAGACGACGAAGGAGCTCGACACGCGGTTCGACTTCCGGGGCACCGGGGCGGAGATCTCCTGGTCGGGCGAGGAGGCGATCAGCCTCCAGGCGGAGACGGAGGAGCGGGTCCGGGCCGCCCTGGACGTCTTCAAGGAGAAGCTGATCAAGCGGAACATCTCGCTGAAGTCGCTGGACGCCGGCGACCCTCGCCCGTCCGGCAAGATCTTCAAGATCGACGCCAAGGTGATCCAGGGCATCGAGTCGGAGAAGGCCAAGCAGATCAGCAAGAAGATCCGCGACGAGGGCCCGAAGGGCGTGCAGGCCCAGATCCAGGGTGACCAGCTCCGCGTCACCGGCAAGAAGAAGGACGACCTCCAGGCCATCATCGCCCTGCTCAAGGGCGAGGACTTCGGGGTCGCCCTCCAGTTCACCAACTACCGGTGAACCGGGGGACGTGGCGCTGGTCGGGGAGCTAGCCACGATCGGTGAAGTGCGCAGACCTGGTCGCCGCTGGTCGTCGTTCGTCATGCTTGTCTGACGTCCGACGGCCTGGCGACGGCCTGGCCCATCGCCTGCCCCAGAGAACCTGCCCCAGAGAAGAGGCACAAGGCGTGCCCCGCCGGCCGGGGTGAGCCTTCACCTTCTGCCGTCGGCCGATTTCGTTGTTACAACCGAGCTGAATCGTGTCGGGTGGCACCATGCCGCCCGACACGATGACATCCCGTTTCCCGCGTTCCTCGCCGTACTGGCCAGTGGTCAGCCACCCCCTGCTGCGACGGGTCTTGCCCGGACTGGCGGTGTCCGCTCTTGGCGATGGCATGTCGCTGGTCGCCGTGACCTGGCTGGCACTACAACTCGCACCCCCGGGCCAGCGCGGCACCTGGACCGCGATCGCGGTAGCGGCATACACCCTGCCCAGCGCCGCAGGAACCATGATCTTCGGCCGGCATCTAGCTGGTCGAAGCGGCGCCCAGCTCGCCACCTGGGACGCCACCCTGCGGGCCACCGCACTCGCGGCGATCCCCGCCGCCCACCTCATCGGGGCCCTCAGCATCGGCCTCTACGTGGCCCTACTCGCCGCCTCCTCGCTGCTGCGCTCCTGGGGGTCTGCCGGGCGCTTTACCTTGATCGCAGAGCTTCTGCCCCAACGACACCACCTGCCGGCCAACGCGGTGCTCGGCATCATCGGCGGAGCTGCCACCATCATCGGTCCCCCGCTGGCGGGCATCCTCACCAGTTGGGCCGGCCCTGTGTGGGTTATCGCGATCGACGCAGCGACCTTCGCCGCCCTGGCGCTCACCTACCGTCTCGCCGTCCCCGCCGTGAAGAAAACAGACCCGACCGAGATTGCTGCATCACGCACGAGCGGCTTCCGGATCATTCGCCACAACCGATCTCTGCTCGGCCTACTTGCGCTGACCTTTGGCTTCTTCTTACTCTTCGGCCCGTTCTACGTGGCCATGCCCATCATCGTCACCGAAGACCTACATGCCTCCGCAACAACCCTCGGGCTGTACTACACGGCGTTCGGTGCCGGCTCCCTCCTCGGCGGCCTCGCCACCGGCTACCTACACCGCAGGCCGCTCTGGCCCATCACCATCGGCATCGTCGTCGGATTCGGCGTCGTCATGCTGCCCCTCGGCCTGGACACGCCCATCGGCCTGTCGCTGCCGGCGTTCGCCCTCGCCGGCCTCATCTGGGCTCCGTACACGTCCACATCAATGGCACTGTTCCAACGCACCACCACCGCGAACCTCCCCCAAGCCCTAGCCGCCAACAGCGCTGTCACCGTGCTGGCGGTGCCACTGGGCACCATGCTGGGCGGCCCTCTGACGACCGGCATCGGTGCCCGCCCGACACTCCTGCTGTGCGCCGCAGCGACCATCACCCTCGGCGTGGTCGCCGCCGGGCTGACTCTCCTGTCTCGCAAACCGCCCGCGACCGACGACGCGCCCTCAGCGAGCCGTGCGAAAGAGCGGCTGCCCGATCCTGACGTTCCCACCGACTCGGGAGCCGTCAGACGTTGAAGCGGAACCTACCGCGAGAAGATCAACACCAGCACCACGGTCACGATCGCGCTGATGGCCAGGGATCCGAGGCAGCCCACCCGGTTCGAGAAGAAGACGAACATGACGGCTCACGTACCCGCCGTCGGGCCCGTCAATCCGCCCAGGCCGCGCGGCGCGGGCGAACCACCTCAGGCGGCGAGGGTCTGCTCCACTCGTACCGCCGCGGTTTCCGCGCGGGCGATGGGCCCGGCGGGGAGCGCGGCGACCGCGGCCCCGACGGCGACCGCGCCGCCGGCGAAGAGGAACGCCAGGGGTACGCCGCCGGCCCCGTCGACGATCAGCCCGGCGACCGACCCGCCCACGGCGGTGGCGGCCACCGACATGGTCGAGACCCAGGTGTACGCCTCGTTCATCATGCCGACGGGGGTGATCCGGCCGACCAGGGTGTTCTCCAGGGTCAGCGCGGGCGCGATGGTGGCCCCGCCGACGATCAGGGCGACGCCCAGCGCCACCGGGCCGGGCATCACCGCGAAGACGGCGAAGGTCCCCGC
Organism: Micromonospora sp. DT233; assembly: GCF_049841815.1. Lineage (NCBI taxonomy): Bacteria > Bacillati > Actinomycetota > Actinomycetes > Micromonosporales > Micromonosporaceae > Micromonospora > Micromonospora sp. DT233. The sequence continues at coordinate 426,077 of NZ_JBNCLB010000001.1, forward strand.
GAGGGCGGCCAGCAGACCGGCGAACTGGCGGGTCATGTTCGCGGCCGGCTTGCGTACGCCGAACCAGATCCCGCCGGCCGCGCTGCCGATCCCCCAGACCGCGAGCAGCACGCCGGCCAGGCTGTCCGGGTCGCCGGTGGACTGGTTGTCGGCGAAGGCCGGCACGATGACCCCGGCGGCGCCGAAGGCGATGCCGAGGCTGAAGACGCAGACCAGCAGGGCCGGGAAGCCGCCGAGGCGCAGCGGGCCGAGCCCCTTGGCGTGGTGCTCCTGCGCGTGGGGTCGCCAGCCGCGCATGACCCGGCCGAGCGCCACGGTGGCGGTGCCGACGAGGGTGACCACGGCCGCGCCGGCCAGGGCGGCGGTCGCGTCGGCCAGCAGGACGAACGCGGCGACCAGCAGGGGGCCGAGCACGAAGACGAGTTCGAAGAGCGTGGTCTCCGCGGCCAGGGCGGTGTTACGCAGGTGGTACCGGCCGGAGGCGGGGCTGGTGAGTTCGTTCCAGGCGCCCCGGATCGAGGCGGTCAGCGGCGGGTACGTGGCACCGGCGATGCCGGCGGCGATGTAGATCACGGTCAGGTCGGCGGTGTCGGCGCGGCTGGCCAGCAGCAGGCCGGCCAGCGCCAGCGGGTGCGCGACGGCGGTGGTCAGCAGCACCGGGGTGGGGCCGACCCGGTCGGCGACCCGGCCGGCGATCGGGCTGAGCGCCGCGCCGGCGAGGGCGTAGATGCCGCCGGCGACGGCGGCGAGGGCGTACCGGCCGGTCAGCTCTTCCACGACGAGCAGCAACGCCAGTGGCGTCATGCCGAACCCGAGTCGGCCGAGGATGCCGAAGACGAGCAGCATCGGGGCTCCGGGGATCCGCCAGACGCCCAGGTACTGGCGCAGTGCGGTCACGGGGGACCTCCAGGGATGTAATGAGTGGACAACCCTGCGACCCTAACGCCGGCCCCGCCGGGAGTGCAGCGGATATGGCGGGCGTCTCCCCTGCGTACGGGGCACATGGCACACCGCCCGCGCCCCGGTGGACCGGGCGCGGGCGGTGTCGTGTGGTGTCGGAACCGTGGAGATCGGGTCAGCGCTGGAACTGCACCGGGCCGGAGTTGGCGGCCAGCTGCTCCAGCCGGGCGACCCGCTCCTCCATCTTCGGGTGGGTGGAGAAGAGCGCGGCGATGCCGCCGCCCCGCTTGAACGGGTTGTCGATCATCAGGTGGGCGGTGCTGGTGAGCTGCCCCTGGGCGGGCAGCGGTCGCGTCTGGGTGCCCATGTGGATCTTCTTCAGGGCGCTGGCCAGGGCCAGCGGGTCCCCGGTGAGCTTGGCGCCGGAGGCGTCGGCCTGGAACTCCCGGCTGCGGCTGATCGCGAGCTGGATGATGCTGGCCGCGATCGGGCCGAGGATCAGGGTGAGCAGCAGCACGGCCGGGTTCGGGCGGTCCTCGTCGTCGGAGCCCATCGGGATGAACCAGGCGATGTTGGCCAGCATGGTGATGATGCCGGCCAGGCCGGCCGCCACGCTGGAGATGAGGATGTCCCGGTTGTAGACGTGCGACAGCTCGTGCCCGATCACCCCGCGCAGCTCGCGGTAGTCGAGGATCTCGGTGATGCCCTGGGTGACGCAGACCGCCGCGTTGGCCGGGTTACGACCCGTCGCGAACGCGTTGGGCTGCGAGGTGGGGCTGAGGTAGAGGCGGGGCATCGGCTGCCGCGCCTCGGTGGCCAGCTCACGCACCATCCGGTACAGCTCGGGGAACTGTGCCTCGCTGACCGGTTGCGCCCGCATCGAGCGCAGGGCGAGCTTGTCGGAGTAGAAGTAGCTCACGCCGTTCATCAGCAGCGAGACGACGACGGCGATGACCAGACCGCCGCTCCCGCCGAACCAGTAGCCGACCGCGAGGATCAGCGAGGTCAGCAGGCCCAGCAGCGCTGCGGTCTTGAGACGGTTGTGATGCACGATCGCTCCTTCGGTGCGCGGATCACACGGGTTCCGCTGACCGGTTCAACAACCCGGTACCCGCCAACCATCCAACTAATGACTGTGAGTTACCTGGACGCGGCTGGGTAACCGCTGAACGCCAGGTCAGGGGAAACCTGCCCTACACACGCAGAGTCAGCGGGCGGCGAGGTCCAGCACGAGTTGCGGGGCGAAGCCGACGACCACCGCGACGACCGTGGCGACGGCGAGGACGGCGACGACCACCCCGGCCGGGCGCGCGGCCTGGGTCGCGGCCGGCCGCGCGGCCTGGGTCGCGGCGGACCCGGGGGCCGGGGCCGCGTCGAGGGCGGGGGTGCTCTGCGCGGGCGGGGCGTAGAGCAGGGCCGCGACCCGCAGGTAGTAGGCCAGGCCGAGCACCGCGTTGACCGCCACGACCAGGGCCAGCCAGCCCGCGCCCCCGTCGAGCAGGGACCGGACCACGGTCACCTTCGCGAAGAGGCCGGCCAGCCCCGGCGGCAGGCCGGCCAGCCCGATCAGGGCCAGCGCGAACGCCGCCGCCACCCAGGGCCGCCGCCGGGCCGCGCCGCGCAGGTCGTCCAGGGTGCCGCCGTCGGCGTCGGCCGGCCGCAGCGCCACCACCGCCGCGAACGCGGCCAGCTCCAACACCACGAAGAAGACGGCGTACGCCACGGCGGCGGCGTACGCGGCGGCGCGGGCGTCGTCGGTGCGCCCGGCGGTGAGCGCCAGCGCGCCCAGCGGGGCGAGGATGTAGCCGGCCTGGGCCACCGAGGACCAGGCGAGCAGCCGGACCGTGCGGCGTTGGCGCAGCGCCACCAGGTTCCCCACGGTCATGGTGAGCACGGCGAGCCCGGCGAGCACCGGGCCGGTCAGCGACGCCGGCAGGGCCCGCTGGACCACCGCCAGCAGGGCCACCACCCCGCCCAGCTTCGAGGCCGTCGACAGGTACGCGGCCACCGGCAGCGGAGCGCCGTCGTAGGTGGCCGGGGCCCAGGCGTGGAACGGCACGGCGGCGACCTTGAACGCCAGCCCGAGCAGCAGCAGCGCCACGGCCGCCGAGGTCAGCGGCACGTCGAGCAGGTCGGGGCGCTCGGCGAGCAGCGCGCCGACCCGGTCGAGGTGCACCGCGCCGGTGACCGCGTAGAGCAGGGCCGCGCCGAGCAGGGTGACGGTGGTGGCGACCACGCTGACCACGAAGAAGGTGAGCGCCGCCTCCGCGCTGGCCAGGCTGCCCCGGCGCAGCCCGACGAGCACGTACAGCGGCAGGGTCAGCGTCTCCAGCGCCACGATCAGGGTGATCAGGTCGCCGGCCGCGCCGAGCACCACCCCGCCGGTCATCGAGCAGGCCAGCAGGAAGCAGTACTCCCCCACCGGGGTCGGCCCGCCGCGCAGCAGCGGCCCCGACAGCGCCAGCACCCCGAGGGTGAGCAGGGCGGCCAGCGCGCCGACCAGGGCGGCCCGGCCGCCGAAGACGTACGAGCAGTCCGCGCCGACGCAGAAGGTGCGGCGGGCGTCGCCCGCGCCGACGACGGCGGCGGCGAGCGCGGTGGCGACCGCCCCGGCGGCGGCCACGGTCAGCGTCGCGGCGGGCCGCGCCACCAGCAGGTCGACCAGCAGCACCAGGATCGCGGTGCCGGCCGCCAGGTACGCCGGGAGCAGCGCCACGTGGTCGACAAGCTGCACGGCGCTCATCGGACGGCCTCCAGCAGGGCGGTCACCGGGTCGGCTGCGGCGCCGAGGACGAGGGTGGGGGCGAGGCCGACGGCGAGGGCGAGGAGCACCAGCGGCGCCCAGGCGGTCAGCTCGGCGGCGGCCAGCCCCGGGGTCGACGCGCCGGTTGCCGGGCTGAGCGCCGGGCCGGGCCGGCCGTGGCTGACCCGGCGCAGCAACCGCAGCAGGTACGCGGCGGTCAGCGCCCCGCCGATCGCGCCCAGCACCGCGAGGGTGGCCCAGAACGCCCCGCCCCGCTCGATCGCGGCGACCACGGCGAACGCCTCGCCCCAGAACCCGGCCAGGCCGGGCAGGCCCAGCGAGGCGACGGCGGCGAAGCCGAGCAGCCCGGCCAGCCGGGGCGCGGTCTCCCGCAGCCCGCCCAGCTCGGCCAGCGCGCCGGTGCCCGCCCGGTCCTTGATCGCCCCGGCCAGGAAGAAGAGCAGGCCGGTGATCACCCCGTGGGCGATGTTGCCGATCAGCGCGGCCTGGATGCCGGTGGCGGTGAGCGTGGCCACCCCGAGCAGCACGAACCCCATGTGCCCGACGCTGGAGTACGCGATCAGCCGCTTCAGCTCCGTCTGCGCCAGGCAGACCAGCGAGCCGATCAGGATTGCCGCGACGGCGAGCACCCCGAGCGCCGGGGCGGCCCAGCGGGCCCCCTCGGGGGCCACCCCGACGGCGACCCGGATCAGCCCGTACGTGCCCATCTTCAGCAGCACCCCGGCGAGCACCACGCTGCCGACGGTGGGGGCCTGGGTGTGCGCGTCGGGCAGCCAGGAGTGCAGCGGCCAGAGCGGGCTCTTCACCGCGAACGCCAGCCCGAGCAGGGTGAACGCGGCGAGCTGGGTGCCCCGGGACAGCCCCGCCCCGCCGGTCAGCGCGACCAGGTCGGCGGTGCCGGCGGCGGCCACCACGACGTACACGCCGACGAGCAGCAGCACCGAGCCGAGCAGGGTGTAGAGGGCGAACTTGCGGGCCGCCCGCCGCCGGTCCGCGCCGCCCCAGCCGGCGATGATCGCGTACATCGGCAGGAGGACGACCTCGAAGAAGCAGAAGAACAGGACCAGGTCGAGGGCGAGGAAGGTGCCGAGGATGCCGACCTCGACCACCAGCAGCAGCGCCACCAGGGCCCGGCCGCTGCCGCCCCCGGCGGGCACCCGCCACACCGTGTACGCGCAGCAGAGCAGCGTCAGCAGCGCGGTCAGCACCACCAGGGGGTACGAGATGCCGTCGACGCCCAGGTGGAAACGCAGGTCGAGGCCCGGCACCCAGGCCACGTCGAGCTGGTGCCAGGGGCGCACGGCCGGCGGCGGCCCGTAGCCGGTCCAGAGCCGGTCGCCGATGACCAGCGCCACCGTGACCACCAGCGTCAGCCCCGCCGCCGCCGTGCCGAGCAGGCGGGCCGCCCGATCGCGGGGGACGACGGCGACACCGGCCGCCCCGAGCGCCGGCACGACCAGCGCCGCGACGAGCAGCACCTCTCCGAGCATCATGCGGTCCCTCCGACCGTCATACCGTGCCTCCGATCAGCACGGCGGCCAGCCCGAGCAGCAGCGCGCCGGCCAGCACCCCGACGACGGCGCGGGGCAGCGCCGCCCGGTGCAGCCCGGCCAGCGCCCCGCCGAGCCGGCGGGCCCCCCGCCCGGTGCCCTCCACCGCCCCGTCGACGACCACCTCGTCGCCGGCGCGGGCGAGGCGAGCCAGGGCGACCACCGGCCGTACGACGAGGGCGTGCTGGACGGCGTCGAGCCGGAAGCCGGCGGCGAAGACCGGCCGCAGTGGGCCCAACGATCGCGCCGGGTCGGCCGCCCGGTCGCGCCGCCAGCCGGCCCAGGCCAGCCCCGCGCCGGCCGCCAGCAGGGCCAGCGGCAGCAGCAGGGCCGGGCCGAGGTGGGCCAGGTCGTCACCGAAGCCGGTCAGCTCCGCCTCGCTCGCCGGGGCGAAGAGCCGGTCGGTGAACGGCGGCAGGAACGCGGCCAGCCCGAGCAGCGCCGCCGGCACCGCCAGCAGCAGCACCGGCCAGCGCATCAGCGGCGGCGGGTCGTGCGGGCGGGCCGGCGCCGGGTGTGCGTCGTGCGGCTGGGTCAGCGCCGTGCGGGGTGCGCCGAGGAACGCGCGCAGCAGCAGCCGGGTGGCGTACCAGGCGGTCACCGCGACGCCGAGCAGGCCGGCCAGCCAGACCAGCCAGCCCACCCAGGTCGGGGCGGGGCCGGCGGAGTCCAGCGCGGCGGCCTCGGCGGCGGCGAGCACGCCCTCCTTGCTCCAGAAGCCGGAGAGCGGGGGGACGCCGGCCAGCGCGCCGAGGCCCAGCGCGGTGCACCAGAAGGTCACCGGCATGGTGGCGCGCAGCCCGCCCATCCTCGACATCAGGGCGGTGCCGACGGCGTGGATCACCGCACCGGCGGCGAGGAAGAGCAGCGCCTTGAACGCGGCGTGGCTGAGCAGGTGGAACAGCGCGGCGGTGGGCGAGCCGACGGCGAGCGCGCCGGTCATGTAGCCCAGTTGGGAGACCGTCGACCAGGCCAGCACCCGCTTGAGGTCGTCCTGGGCGGTGGCGGCGAACGCGCCGAGCAGCAGGGTCACCGCGGCCATCACCCCGAGCACGGCCAGCGCCGCCGGGGCCCGCGCGAAGAGCGGGTAGAGGCGGGTCACCGCGTACACGCCGGCGGCCACCATCGTCGCGGCGTGGATCAGCGCGGAGATCGGCGTCGGGCCGGCCATCGCGTCGGGCAGCCAGGTGTGCAGCGGGAACTGGGCGCTCTTGCCGGCCACCCCGGCGAGCAGCAGCAGGCAGGCGGCGGTCAGCGTGCCGGTGGCGTGGTCGTGGGCGAGCACGTCGGCGATGCGGAAGCTGCCCGCCGAGACGCCGAGCAGGGCGATACCGAGCAGGAAGCCGACGTCGCCGACCCGGGTGACCAGGAACGCCTTCATCGCGGCGGCCGGCGCCTCGGGCAGCCGGCGGTCGTGGGCGATGAGCAGGTAGGAGCAGAGGCCCATCACCTCCCAGCCGACCAGCAGCATGATCAGGTCCCCGGCGACCACCACCAGCAGCATCGCGGCGGTGAAGAGGCTGATCTGCGCCGCGTACGGGGGGTAGCGGTGGTCGGGCTCGTCGTCGTGCGGGCCCCGCCCCAGGTACCCGACGGAGTAGACCTGCACCGCCAGGGCCACCGCCGCGACGGCCACCGCGACCAGGGCGGCGGCCCCGTCGAGCCGGACCCCGAGGGTCACCCGCAGCCCGCCCAGGTCGATCCAGCCGGTCGAGGTCTCCACGGGCGGCCCGACCCGCAGCAGCAGCACGACCGCGATCAGCAGCGCACCGGCCGCCCCGGCCACGCCGAGGCCGATCGCCGCCCGCCGCGCCCCGCTCTGCGCGGCCGGGCCGCGCGTGGCCGGCGGCAGCAGCAACCCGACCAGACCCGCCACCAGGGGTACGGCGGGCAGCAGCGCGCCGAGCAGGCCGGTCACGCGGTCACCTCGCCGGTCGTGGCGGCCCGCCCCGCGCCGGCGGAGGGCTCGGTCGGGCGCTCGGTCGGCGGCGCGTCCTCGCCGGCCGGGCGCTCGGTCAGCGGCACCTCGTCGACGGCGACGTCGGCCCGCAGCCGGTAGAGCTGGAGCACGATCGCCAGCCCCACGCCGATCTCGGCGGCGGCGAGGACGATCACGAAGAGGGCGAAGACCTGCCCGGCGTGCGGCAACTGCGCCCGGACCGTGGTGTCGGCGGTGACCAGGATGAGGTTGACCGCGTTGAGCATCAGCTCCACCGCCATCAGCACCAGCACGGCGTTGCGGCGGCGCAGCACGCCGTACGCGCCGAGGCCGAAGAGCAGGGCGGCGGTGACGTACGGGATGACCGGCCTCACCGGCGTCCCCCCGAAGCCGGCCGGCCCGCCCCCGGCCGGTCGGCCGGCGGGCGGCCGATGTCGGGGCGGGAGAGGACGATCGCGCCGACCAGGGCGGCCAGCAGCAGCACCGAGAGCAGCTCGAACGGCAGCACCCACGCGCCGAAGACCTGCTCGCCGAGGCGCTCGGCGGTGCCCGGCTCGGGCAGCTCCACCCGCCGCCAGCGGAACGCGTCGACCAGCAGCGCGGCCAGCCCGAGGCCGCTGCCGCCGCCGATCAGGGCGGCCGGCCAGCCGGGCCGGTCCAGGTCGTCGGAGGCACCGATCGGGGCGCGGGTCAGCATCACCGCGAAGAGCAGCAGCACCACCACGGCGCCGACGTAGATCAGCACCTGCACCCAGGCCACCAGCTCGGCGGTGAGCACCAGGTAGACGCCCGCCAGGGCGCCCAGGCAGACCACCAGGTAGAGGCCGGCCCGGACCAGGTGCCGGGTCGTCACCACCAGCGCGCCCGCGCCGACCGCTACCGCGCCGAGGGCCAGCAGCAGCGCGTCCGCACCGGTCACCGGGGGGCCCCCGGGTCGGTGGGAGTCGCACCCGGATCGGGGGCCGGTGGCGCGGGAGGCGGGGCAGGGGCGGGGGCGGGCTCGGGGCGTACCCGGGCGGGGGTGGGGCGGGCGGCCGGGCCGGCGGGGGCAGCGGCCTTGCGCGCGGCGGTGGCCTCCTCCTTCGCCGGCTCGCCGTGCCGGTCGTGCGCGGGCGGCGGCGGCACGGTGCCCATCCACTCGCCCAGGTGATCCTTGTCGTGCAGCAGGTCCTTGATGTCGTACTCGGCGTACTCGAACTCCGGCGACCAGTAGAGGGCGTCGAAGGGGCAGACCTCGATGCAGATGCCGCAGTACATGCAGAGGGAGAAGTCGATGTCGAACTTGTCGAGCACGTTGCGCTGGCGGGGGCGGGCGGCGCCGGGCACCGCCACCTCCTCCTTGTGGGAGTCGATGTAGATGCACCAGTCCGGGCACTCGCGGGCGCAGAGCATGCAGACCGTGCAGTTCTCCTCCAGCAACGCGATCACGCCACGGGAACGGGGTGGCAGCTCGGGGGCCACGTCCGGGTACTGCTGGGTGGTCGAGCGACGGGTCATCGTCTTCAGGGTGACCGCCAGGCCCTTCGCCAGCCCCTCGCCGGGCACCCCGCTGCGCTCGCTCATGCCGACCATCCTGCCCTGTGACCCCGGCGCGCGCGACCACCACCCGGCGTATTCGGCGTTACGGTGTCGACGGGGAGAACGACGCACCGGAAAGGACCTCGCCGCGTTGCAGGGCTTCCGCCCGCCAAAGGGCGGGTGAACGACCGACGACCTCGACAGAATGCCCGAGGACGGTCGCCGCCGCGAACTGCTCGACGGAGTGCTGCTCGTCGGCCGGTGCCGTTGCGGGCGTCGAAGCTGCGGTACGAGCCGCACGAGGTGGTGCTCACCGTCGAGATCGTCTCCCCCAGCACCCGTTCCATCGATTGGGTGCTCAAGCCCGCGCTCTACGCCCAGGCCGGCATCCCCTTTCACTGGCGGGTGGAGATCGAGGACGACGGGCGCGAGCCCTTCCCGGTGAACCTGTCGATCAGTCGGCTGACGCGGTCGCTCCTCTGACGCGGTCGCTCCTCTGACGGTGCGGACGTGCTTGCTCCCGTCGGCCCCCGCTCGGGTCAGACCGTCGGCGGGAGCATCTCCACGCCGAGCTGCTGGAGCAGCTGGAACAGCTCGGTGCAGTGCCACAGGTCGGCGATGCGCCCCTGCGGGTCGAAGCGCAGGAACGCCGCCCCCGAGAAGCTGACCACCTGCCCCGTCGCCGGCACCGGCCCGAACGCCCCGGCCTGGGTGCCGGCGGCCCGCCAGTGCAGGGCCACCCGCCCATCCGACGCCACCACGTCCACGAGCTTGTAACGCAGGTCCGGGAACGCCGCCCACCGCTCGCGGTGCCAGGCCAGCACCGCCTCCGGCCCCGTCCCGCCCAGCCCCGGGCACCCGGCCGCGACCAGCTCGTACGCGGACTCCTCGCGCCGGCCGTTCCACACCTCGGCGACGAAGCGCCGCGCCGTCGTCTCCACGTCCTCCACCCGCCGAGCCTAGCCACCCCACCCGCCGGGGCGGGTCGCCGTCGGGCGGGACGGCGGCGGCGGGCCGGACACGCGGAATGGCGGCGGGCGGCGGGCGGGACGGCGGCGGGCGGCGGGCGGGCGGCGGCGGGCGTAGGTTCGGCCAGGATGGGGACGAAGGAACGCAGGCGGAACCGAGGAGGCGACGTGGACGACAAGGCAGGCACGACGACCGGCGGCAAGTACGTCGAGCCCGGCGGGGAGTTCACCCGCGACCAGCGGTACATCGCCACCCGGATCACCGCCGACAGCCGCGACGGCTGGCCGGTCGAGCCCGGCCGGTACCGGCTGGCAGTCAGCCGCGCCTGCCCCTGGGCCAACCGGCTGATCATCGTGCGTCGGCTGCTCGGCCTGGAGGACGCCATCTCGATGGCCGTCGCCGGGCCGACCCACGACGCCCGGAGCTGGACGTTCGACCTGGACCCGGGCGGGCGGGACCCGGTGCTCGGCATCGAGCGGCTGGCCGAGGCGTTCTTCGCCCGCTTCCCCGGCTACGAGCGCGGCATCACCGTGCCGGCGATCGTGGACGTGCCGACCGGGCAGGTGGTCACCAACGACTACGCCCGGATGAGCCTGGACCTGTCGACCGAGTGGACGGCCCACCACCGCCCCGGCGCCCCGGACCTCTACCCGGAGCCGCTGCGCGACGAGATCGACGAGGTCGACGCGGTGGTCTTCGCCGACGTCAACAACGGCGTCTACCGGTGCGGCTTCGCCGGCAACCAGGAGGCGTACGAGAAGTCGTACCACCGGCTCTTCGACCGGCTGGACTGGCTGACCGAACGGCTGTCGGGGCAGCGGTTCCTGGTCGGCGACACGATCACCGAGGCGGACGTGCGCCTGTTCACCACGTTGGTCCGCTTCGACCCGGTCTACCACGGCCACTTCAAGTGCAACCGGCAGAAGCTGGCCGAGATGCCGGTGCTCTGGGCGTACGCCCGGGACCTCTTCCAGACCCCCGGCTTCGGCGACACGATCGACTTCGACCACATCAAGCGGCACTACTACGAGGTGCACCGGGACATCAACCCGACGGGCGTGGTGCCGCTGGGCCCGGACCTGTCGAACTGGCTCACCCCGCACGGCCGGGAGGCGCTCGGCGGTCGCCCCTTCGGCGACGGCACCCCGCCCCCACCCCCGCCCGCGACCGAGCGCGTAACCCCGTCCCACACCCCCCTGTCCTGACCCCCCACCCCACCCCACCCCCACCCCCTCCCCGGCGCGTTGATCAAGAGGTTTGCGTCAACTCAGTGATCAAAGTTGACGCAAACCTCTTGATCAACGGGGCGGGGGTGGGAGGGGTGGGGGGTGGGGGTGGGGGTGGGGGTGGGGGTGGGGGTGGGGGTGGGGGTGGGGGTGGGGGTGGGAGGGGTGGGGGCGGGGATCAGAGGGTTAGGCGGATGGTGGCTGTAAGGATCAGTTGGGCCAGGGCGGCGGGGACCAGGACCAGCCAGCAGAGGCGCTGGAGCTGGTCCTCGCGCAGCCGGGGGTACGACACCCGCAGCCAGATGATCACGAAGGCGACGGCGAAGACCTTGATCAGGGTCCAGAGCCAGCCGAGCTGGGCGTCGGCGAAGGGGCCCTGCCAGCCGCCGAGGAAGAGCACGGTGGTCAGGGCGGCGATCACCACGATGCCGACGTACTCGGCCAGCAGGAAGAACGCGAAACGCAGCCCGGTGTACTCCGTCATGTAGCCGAAGACCAGCTCCGAGTCGGCCACCGGCATGTCGAACGGGGGCCGCCGGATCTCGGCCAGCCCCGCGACGAAGAAAATGATCATCGCCGGTGCCTGCCAGAGCAGCCACCAGGGTTGCCACGCCTCCACGATGCCGGAGAGGCTCAGCGTGCCGGCCGCCATCGCCACGGACGCGGCGGCCAGCACCAGCGGCAGCTCGTAGCCGAGGAGCTGGGCCGCCCCGCGCAGCCCGCCCAGCAGGCTGTACTTGTTGGCCGACGACCACGCCGACATCAGCACCGCCAGCACGCCCACCCCGACCACGGCCAGCACGAAGAACAGGCCGATGTCCAGCGGCTGCCCGACCAGGTCGCCGGGGCCGAGCGGGATCACCAGCAGGACCAGCAGGTACGGCACCAGGGCCACCACGGGGGCCAGCCGGAACACCGCCCGGTCCGCGTCGCGCGGGGTGATGTCCTCCTTCTGCACGAACTTCACCCCGTCGGCGACGAGCTGGGCCCAGCCGTGGAAGCCACCCGCGTACATCGGGCCGAGCCGGCCCTGCATGTGCGCCATCACCTTGTGCTCGGCCTGCCCGACCACCAGCGGCAGGACGAGGAAGGCGACCAGCACCGCGGCCACCCGCAGGACGACCTCCAACCAGTCGGGCATCAGGCCGTACCCCCCTCGTCGGCGGCGCTGTCGTCGGCGGCCGGGCGCCCCGGCGGCGCGGGACGCTCGCCGGACACGGGCCTGGCCGGGCGCTCCGACGGCGGCACGGGGGCGGGCCTGGCCGGGCGCTCCGACGGCGGCACGGAAGCGGGCCTGGCCGGGCGCTCCGACGGCGGCACGGGGGCGGGCCTGGCCGGACGCTCCGACGCGGCGGGGCGGGTGCCGGGGGCCGGGCGGGCCGGGCGTTCCCGGGCCGGGCGGGCGGGCGTGCCGCCGCGCGGGCCCTCGCCCACGCCGGCCGCGCCGGCGGGCGTCGGCGTCGTCCCCCACTCGCCCGGGGCCGGTACGCCCGGCGGGCGGATCGCGCGCCGCCCGCCGCCGGCCTCGGACTCGCCGGGCTCCTTGGCCCCCGGCCAGGGCTTGGCCACCCGGGAGGCCAGGATGAACTCCTTGCGCAGCGGGTGCCCCTCGAACTCGGGCGGCAGCAGCAGCGGCTCCAGCTCCCCGTGCCCGGGGAAGTCGACGCCGAACATCTCGAACGTCTCCCGCTCGTGCCAGGCCGCGCCCGGATAGAGATCGACCACCGAGGGTACGGCCGGGGCGTCCCACGGGACGCGGGTCCGCAGCAGCACGCCGTGGCGGTGCCGGGTCGACCAGAGGTGGGCGACCACCTCGCAGCCGTCGGCCAGCTGGTCGACTGCGGAGAGCCAGTCGAAGAAGTCGCAGGCCAGGCCCGGGTCGTCGCGGGCGGCGGTGAGCGCGTCCCGCCAGCTCGCCGGGGGTACGTCGACGGTGGCCCGCGCGTACGCCTGCCCGCCGGAGACCGACGCGGTGGCCTCGACGGGGGCGAGCAGCGCCACCACCCGCTGACCGACCTCTTCCGGAGTCATGCCGCTGATCCTATGGCGGATGGCCGCTTTGCCGGGCGGCGGAGGGCCGGCCGGGGAAGGATGAGGGGCGTGCGCGCCGTGACCGTCACCCCCGGAACCCCGAACTCGCTCCGCCTCGTCGACGACCACCCCGAGCCGCCGGTCGAGGAGGGCCCGATCCTGGTGGAGGCGCTGGCCGTGGGCATCTGCGGCACCGACCAGGAGATCGTCGGCGGGTCCTACGGCGAGGCCCCGCCCGGGGAGTCGACGCTGGTGCTCGGGCACGAGTCGCTGGGCCGGGTGCTGGAGGACCCGGGCGGCACGCTGCGCCCCGGTGACCTGGTCGCCGGCATCGTCCGGCACCCGGACCCGGTGCCCTGCCCCAACTGCGCGGTCGGCGAGTGGGACATGTGCCGCAACGGGCGGTACACCGAGCGCGGGATCAAGGCGCTGCCCGGCTTCGCCCGGGACCGGTGGCGGGTGCGGCCGGAGTTCGCGGTCCGCCTGGACCCGGCCCTGGCCCCGGTCGGCATGCTGCTGGAACCGACCAGCGTGGTGGCGAAGGCGTGGGAGCAGATCGACCGGATCGGCGCCCGAGCCGAATGGCAGCCGCGCACGGTGCTGGTCACCGGGGCGGGGCCGATCGGCCTGCTGGCGGCGCTGCTGGCCGCCCAGCGTGGGCACGTCGTACACGTGCTCGACCTGGCCACCAGCGGGCCGAAACCGGAGCTGGTCCGGGCGCTCGGCGCGACGTACCACTCGGGGTCGATCGGTCAGGTCGACCTCGCCCCCGACGTGGTGGTGGAGTGCACGGGCGCGCCGACGGTCGTGCTGGACGCGATGCGCAAGGCCGGGCCGGACGGGATCGTCTGCCTGACCGGGGTGTCCAGCCGGGGCCGGACCATCACCGTCGACGCCGGGGCGCTCAACCGGGAGCTGGTGCTGGAGAACAACGTGGTCTTCGGCTCGGTGAACGCCAACCGCCGGCACTGGGAGCTGGCCGCCGAGGCGCTCGCCCGCGCCGACCGGTCCTGGCTGGCCGCGCTGATCACCCGTCGGGTGCCGGTGGCGACATACTCGCAGGCGTACACCGCCACCGGTGACGACATCAAGGTGGTGCTGGACTTCACCGCCTGAGCGGCGACTCCCCGGCAGGCGGCCGGGCCGCCCCGACTCCCCGGCAGGCGGCCGGCCGGCTCAGATGCCGGGGAGGCGGCCGTTGCGGAACAGGTCGACGAAGAGCTGATGGTCCTCGCGGGCGCGCAGCCCGTACCCGTGGGCGAAGCCGGCCAGCCCGGCGACGAACCCCTCCGTGTCGGCGTCCACGGCGGCGACGATCGCCTCCTCGGTGGAGTAGTCGACGAGGTCGTGGCTGGACTCGTCGTCGGCCACCGAGTGCATCCGGGCCACCGCCCGGCCCAGGTCGGCCAGCACCCCGGCCAGCTCCTCCGGCTCGTTGACGTCCGACCAGTCCAGGTCGGCCGCGTACGGGGAGACCTCGGCGACGAGCTGGCCGGTCCCGTTCAGCTCGGTGAAGCCCAGCCACGGGTCGGCGTGCGCCTGCAACGCCCGCTGCGACTCGGCCGTCCGGTGGCCCTGGTGCCGGAAGTAGCCGCGCACCCGCTCGTCGTCGACGTGCCGCGCCACCGCCGGCACCTGGGCCTGCTTCATGTAGATGACGACGTCGTTCTCCAGCGCCTGGGTGTGCCCCTCCAGCAGCAGGTTGTACGACGGCAGCCCCGCCGAGCCGATGCCCACGCCCTTGCGCAGCACCACGTCCTTGATGTGCGTGGCGACCGGGCGCAGCCGCGCCGAGGACCCGGGCAGGGTGCCGAGGTAGTCGGTGAAGGCGGCGCAGACCGTGGCCCGGGTGTCGTCGTCGACCTCGAAGACCCCGTCGCCGAGGGAGAACCGCCGCTCGTAGTTGTCGATGGTGGTCTGCGTCGCCAGCAGGTCGACCCGGGTGTTGAGCCGGGCCTGCTGGAGCACCCGGCGCAGCACCCCGTCGGCGTTGTCGAGGGTGATCGAGCCGATCGCGTCGTCCCCGCCTGCGGCGATGGCCCGCAGCTCGGTCAGGTACGACTCGGCGAAGCCGGTGACCAGGTCGCTGATCGCGGTGTCGGAGAGCGCCTTGGCGTACCCGAGGAGCGCGACGCTGGCGGCGAGCCGCTTCAGGTCCCAGGAGAACGGCCCGACGTACGCCTCGTCGAAGTCGTTGACGTTGAACACCAGTTGCCCGGAGGCGTTCATGTACGTGCCGAAGTTCTCCGCGTGCAGGTCCCCGTGGATCCACACCCGGCTGGTCTGCTCGTCGAGGAAGGTGTCGTCGGCGAAGTCGCCGCACTGGTCGGCGTAGAAGAGCGCGGCGCTGCCCCGGTAGAAGGCGAACGGCGAGGCGGCCATCTTGCGGAACTTGCGGCGGAACGCCGCCGGGTCGAGCGCCATCGACGCGCCGAACTCCTCGGTCAACACGTCGACGATGAAGGCGGACCGCCGCCCCGCAGCCTGGCTCATCCCGGCAGGCTAACCCTCACCCGCCACCCCCTGGGTCGATCATGAAGTTATTGCCGGACCGCCCGGCGTGTCACCGCAATAACTTCATGATCAACGGGGTGGGGCGGCGGGCCGGACTCGGGCTCCTGACCGACTGGACATTCCCGCGGATCTTGGTACGGACTGGCCCCTGGAGGGGCCGTCGTGTACGAAGATCTCGGCCGACGCTCAGTTGGCGGCGGGCGGGCGGATCGGGGGGGCCGTGAGAGAGTCCAGCGGGCGCCAGGGCCTGGCGTCGGGCGGGGCGGCTGACGCGTCGGGCGGGGCGGCTGCTGCGTCGGGCGGGGCCGCTGACGCGTCGGCCGGGGCCGGCGGGCCGTCGGCCGGGGCGGTTCCCGCGTCCGTCGGGGAGGCGAGGGCGTCGGGGCGGGGGACGCCGCCGAGGCCGGACTGCTCGGCGGCGATCTTCTCCTGGAGGCGCAGGATGCCGTGCAGCAGCGCCTCCGGGCGGGGCGGGCAGCCGGGCACGTAGACGTCGACCGGGATGATCTGGTCGACGCCCTTGGTCACCGAGTACGAGTCCCAGTACGGGCCGCCGCAGTTGGAGCAGGCGCCGAACGAGATGACGTACTTCGGCTCGGGCATCTGGTCGTAGAGCCGCTTGATCGCCGGGGCCATCTTGTCGGTGACCGTGCCGGAGACCACCATCAGGTCGGCCTGGCGGGGGCCGTGCGCGAACGGGATCACCCCGAGTCGCATGAAGTCGTGCCGGCCCATGCTGGTGGCGATGAACTCGATCGCGCAGCAGGCCAGGCCGAAGTTGAACACCCAGAGCGAGTAGCGGCGGCCCCAGTTCAGCACGAACTTGATCGGCTCTCCCAGCACTGCCGGCAGCTGCACGACCGCCCCCTCTCTTGCCCCGCCCCAGTCAACCACAGCCGCCACCCGCCCCCACCGCTCGCGGTGCACCCAAGGTCGGCACGCCATCGGGTGCGTTTCTTGTCGCTATGGCAGCAAGAAACGCACCCGATGAGCGGAGTCAGTAGGTGGGGCGTTGGAGCAGGCCGACGAACTCGACCAGCAGGCCTTCCCGAAGGGCCGGCGGGGCGGCGTTCAGCAGCGTGTTCACGGTGGCCATCCGGTCCGGCACCGCCCCGCCCGGCCCCGCGCCGCCAGCCGCACCGCCGGCAGCCGGACCGCCGGTTAGCGGACCGGCCAGGCCCAGGCCCGCCGCCAGGCTGGCGATCAGCTCCGGGGTCAGCGCGTCCGGGGTCAGCGTCGCGGCGAGGGCGGTCAGCTCGGCGGGCAGCTCGACCGGCCCGGCGGCGCGGGTCGCCGCCACCGCGTCGGCCAGGTCCGGGCCGAACTCCGCCACCCGGGGAGCCACCGAGGCGGTCACCGTGAGGTGCACGCTGGCCGGCAGTTCGCCGTACGCGAGCTGGGGTTGGGTGTGCCAGCCGCGCGCGGTCAGCTCGTCGACCAGCACGAAGAGGTCCAGCCCGGCATCGACGGAGGTGAAGCAGACCACCGTCGTCTCCGGCTCGGCCATCAGTTTCAGCCCGTCGACGGCGCGCACCGCGTCGGCGAGCCCCGCCACCGCGTCCCGGGTCGCGCCGGCCAGCCGCAGGTAGCCGTCCTCGCCGAGGTGGCGCAGGGTGGCGTACGCGGCGGCGATCGGCCCGCCGGAGCGGGTGGAGGCGACCCCCGGGTTGATCATCGTGTAGCCGGGCCAGTCGGCGTAGGCGAAGTACTGCGGGGCGCGCAGCGCCGGGTCGCGGTGCAGCAGCACCGAGACGCCCTTGGGGGCGTACGCGTACTTGTGCAGGTCCACCGAGATCGAGGTGACCCCGTCGACGGCGAAGTCGAACGGCGGCACCGGCGCCCCGAGGCGGCGCAGCCAGGGCAGGGTCCAGCCGCCGAAGCAGGCGTCGACGTGGCAGCGCACCCCCGCCGCGGCGGCCGCCTCGGCGATCTCGGCGACCGGGTCGACGACGCCGTGCGCGTACGAGGGGGCGGAGCAGACCACCAGGACGGTGTCGGGGCGGATCGCGGCGGCCACGTCGGCGGCGCGGGGGCGCAGGGTGGCCGGGTCGACGGGCACCGGGTCGAGGGCCACCCGCAGGTAGTGGGCGGCCTTGGCGAACGCCGCGTGCGCGGTCACCGGCACCACGATCCGGGGCGCGGCGACGTCGGGGCGGGCGTCGCGGGCGGCCTTGACGGCGAGGATCAGCGACTCGGTGCCGCCGCTGGTGACGCTGCCGACGACGTCCGGCGCGGTCGTGCCGGGGCCGCCGCCGAGCAGCCGCGCAGCCGCGCCGACCAGCGCGTTCTCCATCGCCAGCAGCGACGGAAACGCCGTCGGGTCGAGCCCGTTGACGTGCGCGCTCTCCGCATGGGCGGCCCCCGCCAACGCGTCCAACCCGGAAACCCCGGAGTCATAGACGTACGCAAAGAGCCGCCCCCCGTGCGTGGGCCGATCGAGCCCGCGCAACCCCCGCACCCCCTCGATCACCCGCCCGGCCGGCACCCCGTGCTCCGGCAGCGCTCGGCCGGCATCCTCGTCGTCGATCATGGACTCGTGGTGCCCTTCTTGTGGCGGTCAGCGGCTTTCCTCCCCCACCACAACTCCATGATCGACGGAGCGGGGGCGGGGGTGGGTGGGGTGGGTGGGGACGGGGGGGTGGGTGGGGACGGGGGGGTGGGTGGGGTGGGTGTAGTGGCGGAGGAGGAGTAGTGGGGGGGCCGTCAGGAGGGCCGGGAGGAGGGTGAAGCCCAGGAGGACGCCGAGGGTGGCCGTGTCCGGCTGGGGGGCGGCGGTGCCCGTGTTCGAGGAGACGTAGCCGGTCAGGTGCAGGACCAGGCCGTAGATGCCGGGGCCCAGGGCCAGGCCGAAGGTCTCCCCCGCCGTCCAGAGGCCGGTGAAGACGCCGGCCTGGCGGCGGCCGGTGCGCGCGGTGTCGTACGCGATGCAGTCCGGCAGCATGGCCAGCGCGAAGACCTGCTGGCCGGCGTACCCGACGCCGACCACCGCGACCACGAGGTAGACCGCGACGGCCGGCAGCACCGGCGCCGCGACCAGCGCGGTCGCGCCCCCGGCCAGCAGCAGCGACGCGGCGACCAGGGCGGCCCGCTTGCCCACCCGCGCACCGACCCGGGTCCAGAGCGGCATCACCAGCAGCGCCGGCCCGACGAAGCAGGCGAAGAGGACGGTCGGGCCGGTGGTCGGGTCGCGCAGCACCTGGCCGGCGAAGTAGCTGACCCCGGCCAGGATGGTCGCCACCCCGGCGGACTGGATCACGAAGCAGATCAGCAGCGCCCGGAACGGCCGGTTCCGCCCGGCGACGGCCAGTTGGGCGCGCAGGGTCGGCTCGCTCTCGCCGACCGTGCCGGTGGGCGCGCCCCGGGTGCCGAGGAACGCCCCGACCGCCCCGAGCACGATCAGCGCGGCCACGAAGAGCCCCATCCAGCGGTGCCCGGCGAGGCCGTCGCCGCCGGCGGTCACCACGGCGGGGGCCACGGCCCCGGAGACCAGGATGGCCACCGCCAGCACCGCGATCCGCCAGCTCATCAGCCGGGTACGTTCCGCCTGGTCGTCGGTCAGCTCGGCCGGCATCGCCACGTACGGGACCTGGAAGAAGGCGAACGCGGTGGCGGCGGCGAGGAACGCGACGGCGACGTACCCGGCGGCGGCCGGGCCGGAGCCGAACGGGGCGGCGAAGAGCGCGGCGAAGCACCCGGCGAGGGCGAGCCCGCCGAGCAGCAGGTACGGCCGGCGGGGGCCCCAGCGCGACCTGGTGCGGTCGGAGATCCGCCCGACGACCGGGTTGACCAGCACGTCCCACGCCTTCGGCAGGAGCACCAGCAGGGCGGCCACCCCGGCGGCGACGCCCAGGGTGTCGGTCAGGTACGGCAGCAGCAGCAGGCCGGGCACGGTGCCGAACGCGCCGGTGGCCAGCGACCCGAGCGCGTAGCCGACATGCACCCGGCGCGGGAGCGCGGCACCGGGCGGGGTGGCGGGTCCCGCCGGCGGCAGCGTCATGACGCCGAATGTTACTCACGTCACGCCCCGGCTCACATCCCCTCTTCCGGCGACCAGCTCGCCGCCGCCAGGTCCACCCCGCCGGGGCGCAGCGGGGCACCCTCGGCGCGCAGCCGGGCCCGCGCCTCGACCTCGTGACCGGGCGGCAGCCGACCGACCGAGTTGACCACCCGGTGCCAGGGCACGCCGCCCCCGTGCCGGGCCATGATCGACCCGACCAGCCGGGCCGACGCCCGGCCCGAGCGTTCGGCGAGGGCGTCGGCCACCGCCCCGTACGACATCACCCGGCCCGGCGGGATCCGCTCGACCAGGTCGAGCACCGCCTCGACGTACTCCTCAGGTGTCACGAGCTGCCACGATATGGGAACGCGGCCGAGGGGCGCGGGAGCGACCGCGCAGAATGGGCGGGTGCGCGAAGCAGTCACCTCGGCCCGGCGGGTCGTCGTCAAGATCGGTTCGTCCTCGCTGACCACGGCGTCCGGCGGCCTCGACGACGCCCGCGTCGACGCCCTGGTCGACACCCTCGCCGGGTTGGCCGCCGCCGGCCGCGAGGTGGTGCTGGTCTCCTCCGGCGCGATCGCCGCCGGGCTCGCCCCGCTCGGCCTCACCCGCCGCCCGCGCGACCTGGCCACCCAGCAGGCCGCCGCCAGCGTCGGGCAGGGCCTGCTGATCGGCCGGTACGCGGCCGGCTTCGCCCGGCACCGGCTCACCGTCGGGCAGGTGCTGCTCACCGTCGACGACGTGACCCGGCGGGCGCACTACCGCAACGCGTACCGGACGCTGCGCAAGCTGCTCGACCTGCGGGCCGTGCCGATCGTCAACGAGAACGACACGGTCGCCACCGAGGAGATCCGGTTCGGCGACAACGACCGGCTGGCCGCCCTGGTCGCCGCGCTGGTCCACGCCGAGCTGCTGGTGCTCCTCTCCGACGTCGACGCGCTCTGGACGGGCGACCCGGCGCAGCCGGGCTCCACCCGCATCGCCGAGGTCCGTGGCGAGGCGGACCTGGCCGGGGTGCGTATCGGCGGGGCCGGGCGGGCCGGGGTCGGCACCGGGGGGATGGTCACCAAGGTCGAGGCGGCCCGGATCGCCACCGGCTTCGGCATCCCGGTGGTGCTCACCGCCGCGCCGCTGGCCGCCGGGGCGCTGGCCGGCGAGGAGGTCGGCACCCTCTTCCACGCCGAGGGGCGTCGACCGGCCGCCCGGCTCTTCTGGCTGGCCCACGCCACCACCCCGCGCGGTCGGCTGCACCTCGACGACGGGGCGGTCGCGGCCGTGGTGGGGCGGCGCAAGTCGCTGCTGCCGGCCGGGATCACCGCCGTGGACGGCACGTTCACCGCCGGCGACCCCGTCGACCTGGTCGACACCGGGGGTGCGCCGGTCGCCCGGGGGCTGGTCAACTACGACGCCGTCGAGCTGCCCGGCCTGCTCGGCCGCTCCACCGGCGAGCTGGCCGCCGCGCTCGGCCCGGCGTACGAACGTGAGGTCGTCCACCGCGACGACCTGGTGCTGCTGTAGGTCGTCGTCGAACGTGTGAGGAGTGCAGGATGAGCGTCGTCGAGCAGGCCCGGCGGGCCCGGGACGCGGCGGAGGCGTTGGCCGTCGCCACCCGTACCGTCAAGGACGCCGCGCTGGTGGCGATGGCCGACGCGTTGGTGGCGCGTACCCCGGAGGTGTTGACCGCGAACGAGGCGGACCTGGCGGCCGGGCGGGAGGCCGGGCTGAGCGCGGCCGTGCTGGACCGGCTCGCCCTCGACGCCGCGCGGGTGGCGGCCATCGCCGACGCGCTGCGCGAGATGGCCGCCCTGCCGGACCCGGTGGGCGAGGTGGTGCGCGGCTCGACCCTGCCCAACGGCCTGGAGCTGCGCCAGGTGCGGGTGCCGTTCGGGGTGGTCGGGATCATCTACGAGGCCCGGCCCAACGTGACCGTCGACGCCGCCGGGATCTGCCTGAAGTCCGGCAACGCGGCGCTGCTGCGCGGGTCGTCGTCGGCGGCGCACTCCAACGCGGCCCTGGTCGCGGTGCTCCGCGACGCGGTCGCCGGGGCGGGCCTGCCGGCCGACGCGGTGCAGCTGCTCGACGCCTCCAGCCGGGAGTCGGTCAAGGAGCTGATGCGGGCCCGGGGGCTGGTCGACGTGCTGATCCCGCGCGGCGGGGCGTCGCTGATCCGCACCGTGGTCGAGGAGTCGACCGTGCCGGTGATCGAGACGGGGGTGGGCAACTGCCACGTGTACGTCGACGCGGCCGCCGACCTCGGCAAGGCCGTCGCTATCGCCCTGAACTCCAAGACCCAGCGGCTGTCGACCTGCAACACCGCCGAGTCGCTGCTGGTGCACGCGGGCGTCGCGGACGCGTTCCTGCCGGCGGCGCTGGCCGCGTTCGCGGAGGCCGGGGTGACCGTGCACGGCTCCCCCGAGGTCGCCGCGCACTCGACCGCCGTCGTGCCGGCCACCGACGAGGACTTCGCCACCGAATACCTGTCGGCGGACATCTCGGTCGCCGTCGTCGACTCGCTCGACGCGGCGGTCGCCCACATCCGCCGGTACGGCACCGGGCACACCGAGGCGATCGTCACCGACTCGCAGGCGGCGGCCCGCGAGTTCGTGGCCCGCGTCGACGCGGCGGCGGTGATGGTGAACGCGTCGACCCGGTTCACCGACGGCGGCGAGTTCGGCTTCGGCGCGGAGATCGGCATTTCGACGCAGAAGCTGCACGCCCGGGGGCCGATGGGGCTGCCGGAGCTGACGTCGACGAAGTACGTGGTGACCGGCGACGGCCACCTGCGGGGCTGACCGGGTGGGGGCCCTGCGCAGGGCCCCCACCACAGCCGTCTAGTACGTGGGCAGCGCCGGGTCGATCTGCTTGATCCAGGAGAGCACCCCGCCCTGGAGGTGCACCGCGTCGCGGAAGCCGGCCGCCTTGAGCGCGGCGAGCGCCTCGGCGGAGCGGACGCCGGACTTGCAGTGCAGCACGACCTGCCTGTCCTGCGGCAGCTTCGCCAGCGCCTCCCCCGAGATGATCTCGCCCTTGGGGATCAGGGTGGAGCCGGGGATGCGGACGATCTCGTACTCGGCGGGCTCGCGGACGTCGACCAGGAAGATGTCCTTGCCGGCGTCCTGCCACTCCTTGAGCTCACCGGCGGTGATGGTGGCGTCGACGACCGCCTCCTGCGCCTCGGTGGAGACCGCGCCGCAGAAGTCGTCGTAGTCCTCCAGCAGGTCGGTGACCGTCGGGTTCTCCCCGCAGAGCACGCAGTTCGGGTCCTTCCGGACCTTGATCTTGCGGTACTCCATCTCCAGGGCGTCGTAGACCATCAGCCGGCCGACCAGCGGCTCCCCGATGCCGGTGAGCAGCTTGATCGCCTCGTTGACCTGGATCGAGCCGATCGACGCGCAGAGCACGCCGAGCACGCCACCCTCGGCGCAGGAGGGGACCATGCCCGGCGGCGGGGGCTCCGGGTAGAGGCAGCGGTAGCAGGGGCCGTGCTCGGCCCAGAACACCGACGCCTGGCCGTCGAAGCGGTAGATCGACCCCCAGACGTACGGCTTGCCGAGCAGCACCGCCGCGTCGTTGACCAGGTACCGGGTGGCGAAGTTGTCGGTGCCGTCGACGATCAGGTCGTACGCGGAGAAGATCTCCCGCACGTTCTCCCGGTCCAGCGCGGTGTCGTGGATCTCCACCTGGACCAGCGGGTTGATCTCGGCGATCGAGGCGGCCGCCGAGGATGCCTTGGAGCGGCCGACGTCGGAGACGCCGTGGATGACCTGCCGCTGGAGGTTGGACTCGTCGACGGTGTCGAAGTCGATGATGCCGAGCGTGCCGACGCCGGCGGCGGCCAGGTACAGCAGGGCCGGCGAGCCGAGGCCACCGGCGCCGACACAGAGCACCCGGGCGTTCTTCAGCCGCTTCTGCCCCTGCACCCCGACGTCGGGGATGATCAGGTGGCGGGAGTAGCGGCGGATCTCGTCAACGGTCAGCTCGGCGGCGGGTTCGACGAGCGGGGGCAACGGCACGGTGGACTCCCCGGGATCGGCGGTGGGAACCGGGCCATTGTCGCTCGCCGCGCCGCTCCTCGGCCATGAGCGGAGACACCTTGCCCGACATGCGGGAGTGGGAATATCCCCGGCCGGCGGGATCAGACGCCGGGGACCAGCTCGCCCGCGTACCGGCGGCCGTCGAGGTAGGGCCAGGCATTGGCGACGCAGCCGTCCAGGCCGTACGTCTGCTGTTGCATCACCGGCGCGGGCTCGCCGGGGCCGGGGCACGCCTCGTGCAGCTCGCCGAACTCGTGCCCGACCTCGTGGTTGACCACGTACGTCCGGTACACGGCCAGCGGCGCCCCGTAGTCCGGTACCGCCTCCATCCAGCGGGCCAGGTTGATGATGACCTGGCCGGGGAGCCGGCAGGAGGTGTACCGCTCGGTGCTCAGCCCGCCGAACGCGCACATCCGCTCGGACGTCTCCGGGGTGGCCAGGTAGATCGTGAAGTCGGCGTCGGCGTCGGCCACCCGCTGCACCCGCAGGTGCCCGGAGGCGATCCAGCTGCGTGGGTCGCCGAGCACCTCGTCGACGCCTGCCGCGAAGGCGTCCACGTCCTGGCCGCTGTCCTGCTCGACGAGCACCCGGTAGCGGTGCAGCGGCCCGTCCGCGCCCCGCTCCGGCGACTGCCCCGCCGCCGTGGTGAACCGGCCGGAGCCGCTGGTCGGCCAGCCGGTCGGCGCGGCCCGGTCGGCCGCCCCGCTCGGCGCGACCCGGTCGCCCGCGCCGCCGCCGGGCACGATCCACCGCCCGCCGCCGATGCCGGCCGGGCCGCCCGCCGATCCGAGGCCGAGCACCAGGGCCACCGCCGCGCCGAGCGCCACCAGCGCGGCAAGACCGCCGAGCAGGGTACGCGCACGCAGTCGCCGCCCGGCTCGCCCGGATCGGCGCGCGGCCGGACGGGCGGGGCGGGACGGCTCGGATGGGGACGCCGAAGTCACCCCCTCAGCGTGCCAGACCAACCGGGCATTTCGCCGACTTTGCCGCGACTACCGTGAAAACGCCTCGCGTTGCCCGGGCCGCCTCGGGTGTGGGCGGTCTACAGCGGCGGGCCGACGTGGCGGCGACCCTTCAGGTAGGGCCACGGATTCGCCTTGCACCCCTTCAGGAACAGGGTCTGCTGCATCATCACCGGCGCCGGCCGGCCCGCCTTCGGGCAGCGCTCGTGGCGGTGCCCGAGTTGGTGGCCGACCTCGTGGTTGACGACGTACGTCCGGTACACCGACAGCGGCACGCCGGCCGAGACGAAGTGCGGCACCGAGGTCCGCCAGCGATCCAGGTTGATGATCACCTTTCCCGGGGCCCGACAGGAGGTGTACGGCCGGCCGCCCACCCGGATGTCGACCCCGCCGGCCGCGCACATCCGACCCGCCGTGCGCGCCGTGGCCAGGTAGACCGTGAAGTCGTGCCGGCCGTCGCCCGGAACCCGCTGCAACCGCAGCCGGCCGCCGTCGACCCAGCTCCCCGGCCCGGCCAGCGCCTGCTGCACCGCCGCGCCGAACCCGCCCGCGTCCTCGCCCGTCTCCCGCTCCACCGCCACCCGGAAGCGGCGCAGCCGGCCGGCCGTGCCGAGCACCGCACCGGCGGAGGTGTCGTCGTACCGGAAGACGCCCCGGCCGGTCGACGGCACCGGGCCGGGCAGCCGCAGCACCGGCGGCCCGGAGTCGCCGGTGCTCGGCGCGGCCGACGGGACACCCGACGAGGCCGACGCGCCGGGCGCGTCCCTAGGGCCGCTCGGACCGCTCGGACCGCTCGGGCCGCTCGGGCCGCTCGGGCCGCTCGGGCCGCTCGGGCCGCTCGGGCCGCTCGGGCCGCTCGGGCCGCTCGGGCCGGCGAGCTTCACCGGGTCGGCCAAGCCGAGCGCCGGGGCGACGAGGGTCACCGGGGCCGGTGACGACAGGGCCTGGCCCAGGGCCAGCCCCGCCGCTTCGGCCGGCGGGTGCGAGGGGTGCGACGCGTGCGGCGGCTCGCCGACCGACTGCCGGCCGGCCGTCGGTGTCACGCCGGCCAGCACGCAGCCGGCGAGCGTGACCAGCGAGACGACGGCCCGCCGACGGCGGGCGGGGCGGGGCGCGGCGGCCGCCGGGACGCTCGCGCGCAGGACGCGACGGAAGAATGATCCGGACATCCCGGTCAGCTTGCCATGTCCCGCTCGACCGTATCGTGCCCGGTCTCGGCCAGCAGCCCGAGCACGGCCCGGGCCACGGTGCGGGGTACCTCCATCTGCGCCACGTGCCCGACGCCCTTGAGCATCAGCAGCCGACTGTCCGGGATCGTCCGGGCGGCCTGCGGCGCCACCCGCACGTCGACCAGCCGATCGTGCGACCCGCCGATCACCAGCGTCGGCGCGGTCACCGAGGCGGCCATCCGCCACAGCGACTCCGACCCCGGCAGGTAGGAGCGCAGGAAGCTGGAGACCAGCCCGCGGAAACTGCGCACGTACGCGGCGGCGTAGTGCGCGGCGGAGTTGCGTTCCCGGATCTCCTCCAACGTCTCCTGGCGGCGCTGCTCGCTGATCCGGGTCAGGTCCGCCACGCACGACTCCATCACCTGCCGCGCCATCGCCTCGGGGGCCAGCCGGGCGAGCTGCCAGCCGACCAGGCGTTCCGCCCGGGGCACGGCCAGCACCGGCAGCATGCGGCCCTGTAGCGACCGGCGGAAGTCGAGGAACGGCAACGCCGGGGAGACCAGCGTCAGGGTACGCACCAGGTCGGGTCGCAGCGCCGCGATCCGCACCGAGACGGCCCCGCCCAGCGAGTTGCCGAACAGGTGCACCGGCCCCCGGCCGGAGTACTCGATCCAGCGGACCAGCCGGTCGGCGAAGGCGGGGACCGTGTAGCGCGGCCCCGGCTCGCTACGCCCGAAGCCGGGCAGGTCGACGGCCTGGCCGTCGAGGCGGTCGGCGAGCAGCCCGGCCAGGTCGGTCCAGTTCTGCGCGGAGCCGCCGAGGCCGTGCACGTAGAGCGCCGGCTCCGCGCCGGGCGCGGTGGCCGGGGTGTCCCGGACGTGCAGGACCGAGCCGTCGAGGTGGATCTCCCGGCCGGGCCACGGCGGCGGGACCGCGTGGGCGGGAAGGAGGTGGTCCGGCCCGAGGATGGCGCGCTTCATGGCCTCAAGTCTGCCCGCCCGGGTCGCCCCGTCCAACGCTTGGCCGTCACCCGCGCAGCGGGGAAGGCCGGTCAGGCCAGCAGCGCCTCGAGCCGCCGGTTGACCGCTGCCAGGGTGGCCCGGACGACGGCCTGCCGCGGATCGCCCGCGACCAGCGCCGACCCGGCGAGCTGCTCGACCCAACCGTCACAGACCAGCAGCACCACGACCGTGGCCACCTCGCAGTTGCCGAACGGCACCACCGCGGCGTGCTCGACGAAGCACCGGCCCCGGTCGGTCTCCTCCTCCTCCTCGCCGCGCAGCAACCGGTCGACCGCCGAAGCGGCGGCGATCGCGCAGAGCCTGAGCACGTAGCCGTCCACGGCCGGCCCGGTGGAGAGCCCCTGCGCGCTCGCCGGGCCGGCGAGGAGCCGGACCTCCACGGTGGCGTCCAGGCCGAACGTGCTGACCTGCACGTGGTCGATCACCACCCGGGGGCCCGGCACGCCGCCGGTGTCCAGCGGTCTCGACGGCGCGGTCTCCGTCGTGGTCACCTGACCGCCCGAGTACGAGGCGCCGACCGTCACCGGGCTGCCGGTCGCCGACCCGGCCACGCCGGTCGGTGCGGTCGCCACCTGACCCGGCTCCTCCACGGCGGCCCGGCCACGGTGCGCGCTGCCCTGACGGCGGCGACGCAGCAGCTCACCCGTCGGCTCGGTGCGCCGCTCCTCCGGGTACGGCGACGCCTCGGCCGACGTGGTGCGGCCGTCGGCGAACCGACCCTCGGGCAGCCGGGACTGCGGCATCGGCTCCGCCGAGCGGCGGCGCACCGGCGCGGGCGGCGGGGCGGCGGGCATGCCGGGCAGGTTCTGCGGCGCGGCGGCCAGCCCCATCCGGTCCTGAAGCAGTCGGGCCACGTGCCGGCTCACCTCGGCCGGGTCCGCGCCGTCGGCGAGGTCGAGGCGGAGGCTGTGCGCGCCGGCGGGGGTACGGCGCAGCGACGCCCCCCGCACCCCGGCCACGCCCCGGACGGCGTCGAGGATGGCGTCGACGTCGAACCCCTCCGGCCGTTCCTGTGGTGGCGCGGGCTCGTCGTCCCGGCGTAGGTGGGTGGCGATGCGGGCGAGTTCCGGGGTTTCGGCGGGTGGCTCCACGGCTGGCAGCTCCGGCACTACGGGCACGTCCGGTTCGGCGGGGACGCGCTGCGGCAGCACCGCCGAGGCGCGATCCGGACGCCGGTCCCCGTCGACCGGGGCGGCCGGGGATACCGGGTCGGGCGCGGATCGACGGGCCGCGTACGGGGGTGCGCTCGTCGGCGCGGGCGCTGGGGTGCGGATGAGCCGCCCGATTCCGCTCGTGGCGGGCACGGCGGCCGGCCCGGCGCCGGTGGGCGCCTGCGGTCGGCCGGGAACCTCGGTGGACGGGGCATCGTCGCTGCCGGGGCGTGGCCGCGACGACCGGGCGGCCCGCAGCTCGGCCGGGTCGACGGCACCGGTCTCCGGATCCGGCTCACCGAGACCGGCCGGGGCCGGCGCGGGCGGGGCCGCCCCACCGGCCCAGGCGGGCCGCTCGGTCGTCGCCGGGGCCGCCTGGGCAGCCGGGTCCAGGCCCGCCCGCGCCTGCGGCCGCGAGAAGTCGTACGGCCCACCGGCCCCGGCTCGCAGCGGCTGGGCGGGCTCGGCCCGCGCACCCTGGTACGGCCGATGTGGTTCCGTCGGCTGCGGACGATCGGCCTCGCCCGGATGCGGGCGCAGCGGCTCTTCCGCCCGGCCGGGGGTCGGCTCCGCCTGGGGCGGGTAGACCGGCTCCCCCGCCTGGGCCCGGGGCCACCCCCCGACCGGGGCAGCGGTCGACTCGCCGGCCTGCGGGCCGGCGGCCTCGGGGACGTAGGGGCGGCCCGCATCGGGCCGGTACCCCCCGGGGCTCGGCTCCGGTGCCCAGTCGACGGCCTGCTCCTCGCGGGGCCGGCGGCCGGTCACATCGCTTTCCTCGGCACGGGATCGGCGACCGATCGGGACCTCCTCGTCACGGGACCGACCGGCGGTCGGGCCCTCCTCCTCACGAGCGCGGCGGGCGGCCGGGGCGGCCTCCTCGCGGGGCGGAGCGGCGACGTCGCCGCCGCCCTGCTCTCGGGACCAGGGCGGGGCCCAGGCACCGCCCCAACTCGGCCTGTTCCAGGCCGGTTCGGGCCACCCCGGCTCGGCCGACGCGGCGCGCTCGTCGCCGGCCCGACGATCACCGGCGGCACCGGGACGGCCCGCCCGCTCGGCGTCGACCCCGGTCCGCTGCCCGACCCGCTCGGCGTCGGCCGGACGCGGCGGACGCTCGGGATCGACCGGAGGCGGGTATCCCGCGGGCCCGGGGTCGGCCGGAGGGCTCTCGTCGGGCAGGTATGCGGGTCGAGCCGCCGGCCCCGGTTCGGCACCGGGGTGACCGGCCTGGTCTGCGGGGAACGGGTGGGCGGGTCGCTCGGCGCCGAGCGATTCGGCCGGCGGATATCCGCGCGGGTCGACGTCGGGCGGGAGCCGATCGCCCCACTCGGACGAGCGGTCGGCCCGCTCGACCGGACGGCCCGGGAGGCGGGCCGCCCACTCCGAGGCACGGTCGGCCCAGTCGGCAGGCGTACCGCCGGACGGGGTCGGCTCGGGGCCGGAGCGGGCGGGAGCCACCGGGTGCGGCCCGGCGGGGGCCTCGAAGTCGGGGGCCGTCGCGCCGGCCGGGGGCGCGGACGACGGGACGCTCGCCGGTGGCCAGCCGCCGGCACGGGCGGTCGGCGATTGCTCCGAGGCGTGCCGGGCCGACGCCGGGTCGGCCTCGACGCCGTACTGCGGCGCGGTCGACCGTTCGACGGCCGACGCCAGCCGAGGCGCGGGGACGATCGGCCGATCGCCGTCGCCGTCCGGGCCGGGCTCCCCGCCCAGGGGCGGCGCGCTGACCGGCGTCCGGCGGGGCGCTGGCGGCTGCCCCTCGGCGGCACTCACGCCGTTGACGTGCGAATGACCGTTGGCCCGGAGCGGGGGCCCTGACTCCGGGGACAGCCCCGGCAAGGGCGGCGGTAGGTCTCCGTAACGTGACGACGAGGCCCCCCAGCCGGCGGTGAGCTCGGGCCGACGCCAGGGGGACGCGGACTCCCGCCCCCCGTCTGCCCCGGTGGACCAGTCGGCCGCCGAGGGCGCCCACCCGCTGGCGGAACGGGCCAGGTCATCCTGCCGACCCGTCCCGTCGCCGTGCTCTCCCGGGGTGGCGGCACCGGGTTGCCCTGTTTCACTCACCGCGCGCTCCTTGGTCGCCCCCGCTGAGGCTACCGTGTGGTGACAGTGGCGATAAGTTACAGCGGCGGGCCAATTCCGCGAGGGGGTCGAACCCCGTCCGGTTCGGGCGATAAGTGCCGGCTCCAACGAACAGCTTCGGAGGTTCCCATGACGGCTGTGGGGAACGGTGCCCAGACTGCAGGCCGGCCCACCCGGCTGCCCCGCTCGGCGCGGCGCCAGCAACTGCTGGCGGCGGCACAGGAGGTGTTCGTGGCGCAGGGTTATCACGCCGCCGCCATGGACGACATCGCCGAGCGGGCGGGCGTCTCCAAGCCGGTGCTCTACCAACACTTTCCCGGCAAGATGGATCTCTACCTGGCGCTGCTGGACACGCACTGCGACGCGATCGTCGCCAAGGTGCGCGAGGCCATGCGCGGCACCAACGACAACAAGGAGCGGGTCAGCGCCTCGGTGCGCGCCTACTTCGACTTCGTCGACCACGAGAGCGAGGCGTTCCGCCTCGTCTTCGAGTCCGACCTGCGCAACGACCCGGCCGTGCGGCAGCGGGTGGAACGCGTGGAGCAGGGCTGCATCGCGGCGATAACCGACACGATCATCTCCGACACCGGGGTCAGTCGGGCGCATGCCGAGCTGCTGGCCTCCGGGCTGGTCGGCGCGGCGGAGACGGCTGCGCAGTTCTGGCTCGCCGACGGCCGGCAGCTGCCCAAGGCCGAGGCCGAGGCGCTCGTGGCCGCGTTGTCCTGGCGGGGCATCGCCAGCTTCCCCCTGCAGGGTGAGTCAGCCTGAACATCAGCTCGCGAGATCGGATAGCCTTCCTGCGGCGGCTTTTTCGCCCCAGTTGAGGAGGCATCGTGGAGGTCAAGATCGGCGTGCAGTACGCGCCGCGCGAGCTGGTTCTGGAGAGCGCGCAGTCGCCGGCCGAGATCGAGCAGATCGTGACCGACGCCATCGCCAAGGGCGACGGCACGCTTTCCCTGACCGACGAGAAGGGTCGGCGGGTCATCGTGCCGATCGGCAAGGTCGCCTACGTCGAGATCGCCGAGGCGTCCCCCCGGGCAGTCGGTTTCACCGTCCGCTGATCCGTCCGGCGTCCGTGGCCGGGCGCGGCACACGCAGCCCGCCGCCCGCCACGGACGCCCGGCCTGTCTAGTAGGTCCCGGCAGTCGTAGGACCTGGCAGTCGGAGCGGGCGCGGAATCTTGGGCGCTTCACGTCATCTCTGCACGTGAAGCGTCTCTGCACGTGAAGCGTCCAAGGTCCGCCGAACATCCTGATCGCGCCCGCCATGAACTATCCCGCCCGCCGCGAGCTGCCCCGCCCGCCGCGAGCGGCGGTCGTCGATGCGCGCGGCCCGGCCGACGCCGCTGCTCCCGAGCGCCAAGATCCGCACATCTTCGGGGAAGATGTCGCCTCCCCTCCGAGCCCAGGCAGCATTTTCCCCGAAAATGCTGCCTGCCGGTGCCCGCGAGGGCGCGGGGTGGGGTGGGCGGGACGAGAGCGGGGCAGCGGGTGTGACTCGGGTCACAGTTCGGCCCCCCGGATGTCGGGCCGCCGCCCTGAACAGGGACGACAACGCGCAGGCTCAGGTAGTATTGAGCAGTTGCCGCGGACGTCGATCATCTTGACGTCCTGCCCGCGACGCGCGTGCGGCCCGGTCCGGCTCGGCGATTCCGCCCCTGACCGTGTGGCCCGCGCAAATACCGACCGCGCCCTGAGGACATGAGGGGCGCACCACGAGAGGGCACCCCCAAATCCATATGAGCGAGCAGATTTTCGATCCCACAGCGGACCACGAGCTGGTCCCGACCGCCCCGGTCCGCCCGGAGGCCCCGACCTTCGCCGAGCTCGGCGCCCGGCCGGAGACCGTCGAGGCCCTGGCCGCCTCCGGCATCACCCGCGCGTTCGCCATCCAGGAGTACGCGATCCCGATCGCGATGCGCGGCACCGACATGATCGGCCAGGCGCCGACCGGCACCGGCAAGACCCTCGGCTTCGGCGTCCCGCTGCTGGAGCGGGTCTTCGCCCCCGCCGAGGGCAGCGACGGCGTGCCGCAGGCACTGGTCGTCGTCCCCACCCGTGAGCTGGGCATCCAGGTCGCCAAGGACCTCGCCGCCGCCGGCCGCACCCGGGGCGTGCGGGTGCTGCCGATCTACGGCGGAGTGGCGTACGAGCCGCAGATCGACGCGCTGCGCAAGGGCGTGGAGATCCTGGTCGGCACCCCGGGCCGCCTGATGGACCTGCAGAAGCAGAAGCACCTGCGGCTCGACCGGGTGCGCGCACTCGTCCTGGACGAGGCCGACCGGATGCTCGACCTGGGCTTCCTCGACGACGTCGAGAAGATCCTGGCGATGTTGCCGGAGGACCGGCAGACCATGCTCTTCTCGGCCACCATGCCCGACCCGATCGTCACGCTGTCCCGGCGCTTCCTGCGCCGGCCGATGACGATCCACGCCGGGCACACCGCCGAGACCGGCCCGTCGCCGCAGACCCAGCAGCTGGTCTACCGCACCCACTCGATGAACAAGATCGAGATTGTGGCCCGGATCCTCCAGGCGGAGGGGCGCGGCCTCACCATGATCTTCACCCGCACCAAGCGGGCCGCCGACCGGGTCGCCGAGGACCTCGACTTCCGGGGCTTCGCCGTGGCGGCCGTGCACGGTGACCTGGGCCAGGGTGCCCGCGAGCGGGCGCTGCGCGCGTTCCGGGCCGGGAAGATCGACACGCTGGTCGCCACCGACGTGGCGGCCCGGGGCATCGACGTCAGCGGCGTCACCCACGTCATCAACTACGACTGCCCCGAGGACCAGGACACCTACACCCACCGGATCGGTCGTACCGGGCGGGCCGGCGCCACCGGCGTCGCGGTGACCTTCGTCGACTGGGACGACATGCCCCGCTGGCGGATCATCGACAAGACGCTCGGGCTGGACATGCCGGAGCCGGCGGAGACGTACCACACCTCCCCGCACCTCTACACCGACCTGGACATCTCCACCGAGATGAGCGGCACGCTGCCCACCGCGGAGCGGACCCGGGCCGGGCTGTCGGCCGAGATCGAGGAGGACCTCGGTGGCCGGCCCCGACGCGGCGACAGCGCCGGTGGCGGCCGTACCGCCCGACGCGGCGAGAGCCGCCCCCGCAGCGAGTCGCGGGTCGGCGGCGACCGCCGGCGGAGCCGCTCCGGCCCGGCCGCCGAGCCGGACGCCGAGCAGGCCCCGGTGGCAGACCAGCCCGGCGATCTCTCCGCCGACGAGGGCGCCCGCACCCCGCGCCGGAGGCGTCGTCGTCGGGCCGGTGAGCCGGTCGCCGGCGAGCCGACCGCGGTGATCTCCGCCGAGGCGTCCGGCACCGAGCCGGCCACGACCGAGGCCGGCGCCGAGGGCGACCCGACCAAGCCGCGCCGCCGCCGGCGTCGCCGGGGTGGCTCCGGCACCGGTACGCCCGCCGAGGCGACCGCCGACTGATCACGCTCGACCCTCGACATCCCCCGTTCCGGTCCTCGGCGCGGGGGATGTCGCCGTTTCCGCCGAGACGACCTCCCCGGGCCGACATCGCCCGACGCCACCGCCCGACGCCGTCGGCGACTCGACGAGGAAGATGGAGACCATGCCCCAACCGCTGGACGCCGCCCTGACCGAGGTCCGGGCGCTGCTGCTCGACCCCTCGCTGACCCGGGCGGTCGCCGCCGGGCGCCGCCGGGGACACCGGCCCTCGGTGGAACGCGCCGAACTGCGCCCGGTGGCCCTCAAGGGCGGCCCCCGGCTGCAGATCGCCACCTCTGACGGCGCGCGCCCGTACACCCGCAACGTCGCTGCCGGCGCGGAGGCCGACGCGGCCGTGGACGCCCTGCTGGCCGAGCCGTTCGGCAACTGGCACGTGGAGACCACCGACGTGACGCTCCAGCTCCGGGTGACCAAGTCCGGCGAGGCGCAGGTGCACCGGTCCGCCGCCACCCGCCCCCCGGTCGAACCCGGCGGCCACGACCGGGCCAAGGAGTGGCTGCTCGACCCGGGCGACGAGATCTTCACCGAGATCGGTGGCTCGGCGGCGAAGCGCCGCCAGGTCGACGCCTTCCTGCGGGCGCTCGCGGCCACCCTGCCCGACGACCTCACCGGCCGGCTACGGGTGGTCGACCTGGGCTGCGGCAACGCTTACCTGACCTTCGCCGCCTACCGTTACCTGTCGCAGCGCGGGCTGGACGTGCGGCTGGTCGGCGTGGACGTACGCGAGGACCAGCGGCGGCGCAACACCGAGCTGGCCGAGCGGCTGGGCTGGGCCGACCGGGTGAGCTTCGTGGCCGGCACGATCGCCGACGCGGTCGTCGAGCCCGCCCCCGATCTGGTGCTCGCCCTGCACGCCTGCGACACCGCCACCGATGAGGCGCTGGCCCGCGCGGTGCGGTGGGGCGCCCGCTGGGTGCTGGCCGCGCCGTGCTGCCACCACGACCTCGCCGCCCAGCTACGGGCCCGGCCGGCCCCGGCCCCGTACGAGCTGCTGACCCGCCACGGCATCCTGCGGGAGCGCTTCGCGGACGTGCTCACCGACTCGCTGCGGGCCGCGCTGCTGCGGCTGCACGGGTACCGCACCGAGGTGGTGGAGTTCGTCGACTCCCGGCACACGCCCCGGAACCTGCTGATCCGGGCCCGTCGGGTCGAGGCCACCCCCGGTTCCGCCACCGGTTCCGCCACCGATGACGAGCAGCGGGCGCAGTACCGGGCGTTGCTGGACCAGTGGCAGGTCACCCCGCGCCTGGAGACGCTGCTGGCCGACGCGCCAGGCTGATCCCGCGCCGACGCGCGAAGCTCATCCCGCGCGGACGCGCGAAGCTCATCCCGCGCCGACGCGCCAGGCTGAGCCCCGGCCCCGGGTCGGTCCGGGGTGGCTCAGCGGTGCCGCTCGCCGTTGCCGCCCCGGTCCCGCCCGGCCTTGCGCTCGTTGGTGAGGCTCCGGTCGAGGATCGACACCCGGGCTCCGGTGCCCCGGCCGGAGCGCTCGGTCTCCGACGACGTCGTGGGGAAGGGCGCCACCTTGCCCTGGGCCTCGGCGTTGCCCTGGGTCTCGGAGTTGCCGGCGGCGGTGAAGGCGTTCCAGGAGATGTCGACCAGCAGCCGCTTGAGCTCGGCGTGCCGCACCGCCGCGTTGCGTTGCAGGGCCATCCGGGCACCGAGGACCACGCCGACGAGCGTCGTGGTGATCCCGCCTGCGGCGGCCAGCACCTGCGTCGGGCCGGGCTCGTCGGCGAAGAGCACGAGGACCAGCAGCCAGCCCCAGAAGCCGGCGGCGAAGACGCCGGCCTTGGCCACGAAGAAGAGGCTGACCGCGCCCGGACGGTACGGCAGGGGACGACGCGACTCGGCCATGCTGCTCCTCTTCGGCACGCCGACCGAGCGGCCGGTTCGGGACGGTACGGGACGAGGATCGAGCCTAGTTGGCGGGCGCAACCATCGACGTTCACCGGGCCGGAGCGCTCCGGAAAGGCACGCCCGCCGAAATATGAGGAATACTCGCAGGTCAGCCGGGACCGGTGCCCGGACGACGATCGACGAGGGCGGGCGCTCGGTTGCGGGTGCCCTCGGTGGTACTACGCTCGAAGGGCACTGTCCGGTTGCTTCGGCCCGGGAAGGAAGAAAGTCCGCAGGCATGGGTTCTCCAGAGGTCTCGCCGCAGATGGCCTTCGCACGGTTCGTGCGACGGGCTATCGACGACGCTCGGGAGGATCGGGGCTGGACGGTCAGCGACCTCGCCGCGCACACCGGGGTGGGGCGCTCCACCGTCTTCCGCTGGCTGGCCGGCGACTGGCAGGACTACCCCGAGCTGGCAAAGGTGCGGGGGTTCTGCGCAGCCCTCGACCTGCCCGTGACCGCGGCCTTCCGCGCCCTCGGTCTGCCCGACGCGGGGCCCGCCCCACGTCGACGCGGCGACGAGGGGCCGGTCGAGTCCGACGTGCGGGTCATCCTGCAACGGCTGGCCGACCCGGCCGTGCCGGCCGAGGAGAAGCACCACATCCGCGACCTGCTCCGCTACCTGGCCCGCCGCCCCGTCCGCCGGGCCGGCTGACCGACGCCCGCCGGGACCGTGGGCCGCCGACCCCGGGCCCTCCGACCCCGGGCCCTGCGCAACCGGCACCGCCGGCCCCCATCGGCGCGGCCATCGCCGGCCGCAGCGCGGCCGCCCTGGCTCGACGGTGCAGCGCGGCCGCCCTGGCTCGACGGTCAGGGTGCCGTGAGGGTGAACTCGGCGGTCCGCACCACGCCCGCCACCTGGAAGTCGAAGAACAGTCGGTAGCGCCCCGGCCCCGGCACGGTCAGCTGGAAGGTCACCCCGTCCTCGACCGGCCCCGCCTCCGGGTGCACGTGCAGATAGCCCAGGTCCCCCTCGCGCAACGCCACCAGGTGCCCGTACGCGCCCAGGTAGCGCTCCAGCTTCGGGGTGTCCCCACCGGCGCGGACCACGAACCGCAGCGGGCCGGTTGCCCCGACCTTGGGCTCACCCGACCAGCTCACCGTGAACCCGTCCACGGCGGCGCTCCGGGCCGGCGGCGGCAGCGGCCGGGGCGCGTACCCGCCGGGAACGGCAAGATCCACACCGAGGGTACGGGCGCTCTGCGCGCCGTCGTCGGTGACGACGGTGAAGTCCGCGTACGCCCGCCAGACCCCGGCCTGCGGCACGGTCAGCGGCACCGACCAGGTGCCGTCGGCGGCCATCGTCGGGTGCAGGTGCTGGTAGCCGGTGAGGTCGCGGCGGACCACGACGAGGTGCATCGGCTTGTCGTGCACCACCGCGAAGCGGGTCACGGGGCGTCCCACGAAGTCCCTGATCTGGAAGCGGAACTCCCCCGCCCGGCCGGCGGCGAGCCCGGCGGAGAGCGGGGCCAGCGTCCAGCCCCCGGAGCCGACCGCGAGGCCACCGACCTCGGTCGACGCGCCGGTGTCGGCGTCGACGCCGTGCTCGTGCGCCCCGGTGCCGGCGGGGTGACCGTGATCCGTGCCGGCGACGGCGGTCTGCGCGGTCGGCCCGGTCGGCGACGGGTTGACCCGCCCGAGGCCGAACCCGAGCAGCACGGCGAAGACCAGCCCGCCCACCACCAGCCCGAGCCGCAGCGTGCCCCGGTCCACCAGCACCCCGGCCGCCTCGGGCGCGGGGGGCGCAGTCGCCGGGCCGCTCTGCGACCCGTCCGCCACCGAGGGGGCGGTGGCCGACCCCTCGGGCGCCGACGGCGCCGCGCCGGGTCGCTGATCGGTCATGTGGCCACAGTACCGCCGGGTCACCGGACGGTCGGCCGACGGTCGCGCAGCGTGGCACCGGTCGCAATCCGCCCCCGCCAGGGAACTTCCCGCCCCGACCGCACCCGACCGCACCCCGGCGGACGCGCGGGTGCGGGGTCGCGCGGGTGCGGTCAGCCGGCGACGGCCAGGGCGAGGGGGAGCACGTCGGGCACGCCGGCCCGGCGCAACAGCCGGGTCACCATGGTCATCGTCCAGCCCGTGTCGACGAGGTCGTCGACGAGGAGCACCGGGCCGTCCAGCCCGGCGAGGGCGTCGGCGAGGCCGTCCGGCACGGCGAAGGCGTCGTGCAGGGCGCGTACCCGCTGGGCGCTGTTGCCGCGCGGGCCGTCGGGGCCGGCGGACCCGGTGGGGGTCACCTGGCCGAGCAGCGGCAGCCGGCCCACCGCGGCGATCCGCTCGGCCAGCGAACCGACCAGCTCGGGCCGCCGCCGGGAGCCGACCGCGACCACCCCGACCGGGCGGCGCGGCCACGGGTCGTCGCCGTGTGCCCACGCCTTCAGCACCTCGACCACCGCGCCGGCCACGTCGTCGGGGACGGGTCGGTCCACCGCGTCCGGGCCGACCAGCTCGCGCAGCCGGCCGCCCCAGCCCAGGTCGGAGAGCCGCCCCACGGCCCGCCCCGGCAGCGCCTGCTGCGCCGGGGGAATGCGCCCCTTCAGGGGTACGCCGACCGCGTCCAACCCGGTCGGCCAGAGCTTCTTCGGCGCGATCTCCACCCCGGGTCGACCCAGGTACGCCTGCGCGCCCGTCAACGCCGGGGACGACGTGTCGGCGGCGAAGATCGGCTCGGCGCACCGGTCGCACCGACCGCAGTCGTCGGCCCCGACGTCGTCCAGGCACTCCCGCAGGTACCGCATCCGGCAGCCGGGCGTGGTCGCGTACTCCCGCATGGCCTGCTGCTCGGCGGTGCGCGCCTGGGCGACGCGGCGCAACCGGGCCTCGTCGTAGGTCCAGGGCTCGCCGGTGGCCAGCCAGCCGCCGCGCACCCGGCGGACCGCGCCGTCCACGTCGAGCACCTTGAGCATCAGCTCCAGCCGGGCCCGGCGCAGGTCGACGATCGGCTCCAGGGCCTGCGTGGAGAGCGGCCGGTCGGTACGCAGGGCGGCCAGCACGGCCCGGACCTGCTCCTCGGGCGGGAAGGCGAGCGAGGCGAAGTACCGCCAGATGGCCGCGTCCTCCGCGCCGGGCAGCAGCAGCACCTCGGCGTGCTCGACGGCGCGCCCGGCGCGGCCGACCTGCTGGTAGTACGCGATGGGCGACGGTGGGGCGCCCAGGTGCACCACGAAGCCGAGGTCGGGCTTGTCGAAGCCCATCCCCAGCGCGCTCGTCGCCACCAGCGCCTTGATCTTGTTGTCGAGCAGGTCCTGCTCGGCGGCCCGCCGGTCGGCGTCCTCGGACTGCCCCGTGTACGAGGCCACCGGGTACCCGCGCGAGCGCAGGAACTCCGCCGTCTCCCCGGCCGCCGCCACGGTCAGCGTGTAGATGATCCCCGAGCCGGGGAGGCGGTCGAGGTGGTCGGCGAGCCAGCCGAGCCGGTGCGCCGGGCTGGGCAGGTCGAGCACGCCCAGCCGCAGCGACTCCCGGTCCAGGGTGCCGCGCAGCACCAGCACGTCGGGCCGCTCCCCGCCGGCCTGCTCGGTGCCGGGCTGCCCGCCGGGCTGCTCGCCGCCGGTCGGGGCGGTGCCGAGTTGCTCGGCGACGTCGGCGGTGACCCGGGCGTTGGCGGTGGCCGTGGTGGCCAGCACCGGCGTGCGCTCCGGCAGGTTGCCCAGGAACGTGCGAAGCCGCCGGTAGTCGGGGCGGAAGTCGTGCCCCCAGTCGGAGACGCAGTGCGCCTCGTCGACCACCAGCAGCCCGGTGGTCGCCGCCAGCCTCGGCAGCACGCTGTCCCGGAAGTCCGGGTTGTTCAGCCGCTCCGGGCTGATCAGCAGCACGTCCACCGCGCCGTCGTGGATCTCGGCGGTGATCCCGTCCCACTCGTCGAGGTTCGCGGAGTTGATCGTGCGGGCCCGGATGCCGGCGCGGGCGGCCGACTCGACCTGGTTGCGCATGAGCGCCAACAGCGGGGAGACGATCACGGTGGGCCCGTGCTCGCCGCGCTCGCGCAGCAGCGCGGTCGCCACGAAGTACACCGCCGACTTGCCCCACCCGGTGCGCTGCACGCAGAGCACCCGCCGCCGGTCGATGACCAACGCCTCGATGGCCCGCCACTGATCTTCCCGCAGCCGGGCGTGCTCCCCGGCCAGCCGGCGCAGCACCGCCTCGGCCCGTTCCCGTACCGCCGCCCGATCCTGACTCATCCGGCATTTCTACCAGGCGTTCGGCGCTGCCGACCGATCACGATGCGGCAGGCCCGGCGGCAGGAAGAGCAGGATGTCGCGGAGGTGGTCGGTGACGGTCGGCGGCAGCAGGCACCGACCGGCCAGTTCCTCCACCGACGAGTACGGGCCGCGCAGGGCCCGCTCGGCGATGATGTGCCGGCACTGGTCGGGGGTCAGCCCAGGCAGTGCGGCGAGCACCTGGTCAGTGACCGCGTTGATGTCGACGAGCCCGCCGTCGTCGAAGACGCGGGGCAGGTCGGGGCGGCCGACACCCAGTTCGTGCCGGGCCGCCGGATGGTGGTGCAGCAGGTGACGGGCCTGCTCCCGCCGTGCCCGTCGGTCGTCCTCGTTGGCCCGGCTGCGGCGCCCGAAACTGCGCCCCAGCAGGGTCTGCAGCTCCCGGTTCAGCAGCACGACGTGCAGCAGCCCACCGCACCAGCAGACCGCCAACACGGCGAGGAAGTAGAGGACTCCCCCGTCTCCGGGTTCGCCCTCGGTGCTGATGGCGATGTAGAAGAAGCTGACGACCAGCCCCAGGTAGCCCAGGCTCGCCACGGCCAGCCGCCAGCTACGCCGCCACGCCGCGTACGCGAGAGTGATCACCCAGGTGAGGGCGCCGAGCGACAGCAGGGTGACGGCGACGCCCACGACGGTCGAGGTGACGCTCAGCCAGCGGGGCGCACGCCAGAGCGCCCCGCTCGCCGGGACACCGGGCACGGGAGACACATACGGCAGAGCCGGCACGGCAGAGGCGACGGCGGGCGGGGGCGACGCGGGCGGCCAGGCCGCGCCCCCGGGCCCCGGCGCGGCGGGCGGCGCCGACGTTACGGGCCCCGGCGCGGGCGGCGCCGACGTTACGGGCCCCGGCGCGCTGACCGGAGGCACGGCGACCGGGGACACGGACGGCGGGGCTCCGGCAGCGGGCGGCGGAACGACGGCCGGGGGTCCCGACGCCCCGAGCGACGGGTCGGAACGCAGGATTCGTCGGTGCAGTTCCTGGAGCGCGTTCCCCGGCTCGATGCCGTACTCGTCACGCAGCAGCTCGCCGATCTCCCGGTACGCGGCGAGCGCCTCGGCCTGCCGGCCGCTGCGGTAGAGGGCGAGCATGAGCTGGTGGCGCAGCCGCTCCCGCAGCGGAAACTCGGCCACCATCTCCGCCAGTTCCCCGGCGAGTTCCCGGTACCGGCCGAGCTGTAGTTCCAGCTCCACCCGGGTCTCCAGCGCGGTGGCACGCAGCTCGACCAGCCGGTACCGCGCCGAGTCGAAGAACGGGCCGGGAAGCCCGGCCAGTGGCTCGCCACGCCAGAGCTCGGTGGCCGCCCGCAGCTCGATGACCGCCTCGGCCTCCCGGCCCTCTGCCCGTAGTTGCTGCGCGCGGCGTACCGACCGTTCGAACTGAATGGCGTCCACCGCATCCGGCGGCACCCGCAGCAGGTATCCCGCCTCGCTCAGGGTGAGCACCTGAGACGGCGTACGCGGAGAACGCTCCGGCTCCAGCACGCGCCGCAGCCCGGCGACGTACTTCTGCACCACGTTGGGACCATTCGCCGGAGACTCCTCCGGCCACACCGCCTCGATGATCTGCCCGGTCGGCACGGGCCGGCCCACGGAGAGCAGCAGGACCGCCAACACGGCGCGCTGCTTGCCGGGGCCGGTATCGATTTCCTGCTCGGCGTGCCGGACCCGTTGGGGACCGAGAATCTCGAAGCGCAGCGTTGACATGCGAATTCCTGCTCCTGACACCCCCGCTCGTGCCGGCGGCAGCCGTACGGCAGTCGGACGGCAGCATATCCGCAGCGATTCCGCAGCGACGCCCCGCAGCATCGTCTGCGGCAACCGCCAGACTGTGAGAAAGAGATCCGCGATGACACAGCACAGCCGTACCGCCGGGCTCCTCCGCCGGGTCGTGACCACCACCGCCGTCGCCCTGGTCGCGAGCGCCCTGGTGGTGGGATGCGGGGGGGCGGATTCCGACCCGGCCGCAGCCCCCGAGAAGAGCGCCGCGCCGACGCCGAAGGAGACCCTGCTCGCCGCCGTTCCCGACGAGGAGGACGGCGCCTTCCGCTTCGCCGGTCGGGACTCCGAGGCCACCCTTTCCGGCCTGGTCGACCCGGCCGCGAAGGGGATGGAGCTGACCCACTCGGTCAAGGACGCCGAGCTGGGCTTCACCACCCGGATGACCTTCCGGATCGTGTCGGAGCAGGTCTGGATGAAGGTGCGGTTCACCGGCACGAAGGGCCTGACCGGCCTGCCGAAGCTGCCGGAGCGCTGGTTGAAGCTGGACCGCGCCCGGCTCACCGACGCCGCGAGCGCGCCGGTCTGGGAGGGTCCGGACGTGGGCAACACCGGCCCCCTGATCGAGGCCGCGACGACGGTCGAGGAGCAGGGCGCCGGGAAGTACGCGGGCACGATCGACCTCACCGCCGGCAACGCCGCCGAGGTGCTGGAGGCCGAGGAGACGAGGGCGCTTGGCGCGTCGGCGAAGGCGGTGCCCTTCACCGCGCAGGTCGGCCCGGACGGCAACCTCACCCGGCTGACCCTTCAGGTTCCGGCCGCCGGCAAGCGCAAGGCGTACCCGTATGTCGTCGAGTACCGCGACCACGGCAGCGCGCCGAAGGTCACCGCCCCCACCGGCGCCGCCGCTCAGGACGCGCCGAAGATCGCGTACGAGATGCTGAACGGCTGATCGGCGGGCGAGTGACGGGAGGGGCGCGGCCGCACGGGGGGCCCGCGCCCCTTCCGTCGTGGTCGCTCGCAGCGGCAGCGTCGGGCAGCCCGGTCGAGGGGCCTGCGGCAGGCGTCCGTCACGCCCCGGGGTCAGCGGGGTGGGGGTGCGGGGTCAGCCGCGCGCCCGCTTCGGCAGGGTGAGGATTTCGGCGCCGTCGCCGGTGATGGCGATCGTGTGCTCGCTGTGCGCGGTACGGCAGCCCGTCACGCTCTTCAGCGTCCAGCCGTCGGCGGCGGTGACGAGCTCGGCGGTGTCCGCCATGATCCAGGGCTCCAGCGCCAGCAGCAGCCCGGGGCGCAGCTTGTATCCCCGGCCGGGCTGCCCGGTGTTCGACACGTGCGGGTCCTGGTGCATCGTCGACCCGACGCCGTGACCGCCGAACTCGGTGTTGACCTGGTACCCCGCTTCGCGCAGGACCGAGCCGATGGCGTGGGAGAGGTCGCCGACGCGAGCGCCGGGCCGGGCCGCCGCGATCCCCGCAGCCAGCGCCCGCTCGGTCGCCTCGATCATCGCGACGCTCTCCGCGGGCCGCGAGTCGCCCACGATGAAGCTGATGGCGGAGTCCGCGACCACTCCGCTCTTGTTGACGGCGAGGTCGAGCGAGAGCAGGTCGCCGTCGACGAGGGAGTAGTCGTACGGCCGGCCGTGCAGCACGGCGTCGTTGACGGACGTACAGATGTAGTGGCCGAACGGCCCGCGCCCGAAGGACGGCGCGTAGTCGACGTAGCAGGACACTCCCCCGGCCTCGATGATCATGGCCTTGGCCCACGCGTCGATTTCCATGAGGTTGGTACCCACCACGGTACGGCTCTTCAGCGTCTGCAGAATGTCCGCGACCAGGGCGCCCGCCTCCCTCGCGCGGGGCAGTTCGGTGGGGTTCAGGATCTCGATCATGCGACGCCTTCCTAGCGAGCAATAACTATCCCGGCCATGTTATCCCGGTACTAGAATCGCAGCCATGGTCAGGTTGCCGCTCACCCCCGCAGAGGTCGAGCGCGGGCAGCGCCTCGGCGCACTGTTGCGTCGCGCCCGGGGAGAGCGCTCGATGCTCGGGATCGCGCTCGACGCCCGGGTCTCGCCGGAGACCCTCCGCAAGATCGAATCGGGCCGGGTGGCGACCCCGTCGTTCCCCACCATCGCCGCGATCGCCGACGTCCTCGGCCTCTCCCTGGACGCGGTCTGGGCGGAGATCAAGGAGATCCAGGAGAGCGAGGGAGGCAAGGGGAGCAATCAGATCAAAGAGAGCAGCCGGCCCGAATTGATCGGCTCTGGGCACGACGACGCGGGCGAGCGACTGGCCTCGTAGCCCGGCAGGCGCGGCGATCGGTCTCGGCACCGTACTGCTGATGCTGCCGGCCGCCACCAGCGAGCACCGGGCACCCCGTTCGTCACCGCGCTCTTCACCGCCGCCCGGCGGTCTCCGAGGTCGCGCCGCCGTGCCC
The DNA here is from genome assembly GCF_049841815.1 of Micromonospora sp. DT233. Classification (NCBI taxonomy): domain Bacteria; kingdom Bacillati; phylum Actinomycetota; class Actinomycetes; order Micromonosporales; family Micromonosporaceae; genus Micromonospora; species Micromonospora sp. DT233. The sequence goes on from NZ_JBNCLB010000001.1 coordinate 469,657, forward strand.
GATGCCACCCTGCCACCGAGCACGCCCACCCCGCCCGGCGTCTGGTCCTGAACGGTAGCAATCCGTGCAAGGGGCGAGCTGGGCGCGCTTCGGAGAGAGTGACCGCCGCCACTGACGGGTAGGGGTCGTAGGGTTCGCCCACTATGCGGCGGTGGGAGGGCGGGCTTGCCTCCCACCGCCGGGCAGCTGGGCGTTTCGGCACCGGCGGCCGGCCGGCACAGGAAGATTGGCCTGGTGCGCCGGTTCTTCCGTCATCCCGTCCGGCTGGTGCCGCTCGGGTTCCTGGCGGCGATCGGTCTCGGCACCGTCCTGCTGATGCTGCCGGCCGCGACCAGCGCACACCGGGGCACCCCGTTCGTCACCGCGCTCTTCACCGCCACCTCGGCGGTCTCCGTCACCGGCATGTCGGTGGTGGACACCCCGGGCTACTGGAGCGCGTTCGGGCTGGTGCTGATCACCGTGTTCACCCAGGTCGGCGGGCTCGGCATCCTGACCGGCGCGACCCTGGTGATCATGGTGGTGGCCCGGCAGCTCGGGCTGCGTAACCGGCTGCTGGTGCAGGCCGAGACGGCGGAGTTCGGCATCGGCGACGTACGCCGGCTGTTGCTCGGCATCGCCGCCACCGCCGGCGTCTGCGAGGTGGCGATGACCGCCGTCCTCGCCGGCCGGTTCTGGCTCGGCTACGACTACCCGCCCGGCCGGGCGCTCTGGTACGGCCTCTTCCACGCGGTGCAGGGGTTCAACAACGGCGGGTTCGCGCTCTTCCCCGACAGCCTCGTCGGCTTCGCCCGGGACCCGTGGATCTGCCTGCCCCTCGCGTTCGGCACGATCGTCGGCGGGCTGGGCTTCCCCGCCCTGTTCGAGGCGACCCGGCAGTGGCGTCGCCCCGGCCACTGGGCGATCGCCACCCAGCTCACCGTCTGGGGCAGCGCGGCGCTGCTGGTGGTCGGCTTCGCCGGCCTGCTGGCCGCCGAGTGGTCCGACCCGCGCACCATTGGCGGGTACGACGTCGCGGGCAAGGTGCTGGCCGTGTTCACCCAGAACGCGGTGGTCCGCACCGGCGGCTTCGCCACCCTCGACATGGCGGGGGTCGACGAGGAGAGCATTCCGCTGCTGATCGCGCTGATGTTCATCGGCGGCGGCAGCGCCAGCACCGCCGGCGGGATCAAGGTCTCCACGTTCTTCCTGCTCGGCTTCACCATCTGGGCCGAGCTGCGCGGCGAGCCGGACGTCACGGTGGGCCACCGCCGGGTCGCCACGGCGAGCCAGCGGCAGGCGCTGACCGTGGCGCTGCTCAGCGTCGCCCTGGTGGTCGGCGGCACGGTCGTGCTGCTGCTGTTGACCGAGGGGTTGCCGTACCACCGGGCGCTGCTGGAGGTGACCTCGGCGTTCAGCACGACCGGCCTCTCCACCGGGGTCGCCTCGGCCGTCGCCGACCCGGGGCAGCTCCTGCTGACCCTGCTGATGTACGTCGGCCGGGTCGGCCCGCTCACCCTCGGGTCGGCCATCGCGTTGAACACCCGACGACGCCTGTACCGCTACCCGGAGGAGCATCCCATTGTCGGCTAGGAACGCGGACGACAGCGGCATCGCGGTGATCGGGCTCGGGCGCTTCGGCTGCCACCTGGCCACCTCGCTGACCCAGCTCGGCCACGACGTGCTCGCCATCGACCGCGACGCCGACCGGGTGCAGAAGTGGTCCCGGCACCTGGACCGGGTGGTGCAGGCCGACGCCACCGAGGAGGGCGCGCTGCGCCAGCTCGGGGTGGTCGACTTCCGCCGGGTGGTGGTGGCCATCGGCGCGTCGCTGGAGGCCAGCGTGCTGACCGTCCTGGCGCTGGCCGAGCTGGACGTGCCGCAGATCTGGGCGCGGGCGACCTCGGACAAGCACGCGTTGATCCTCGGCTCGGTCGGCGCCCACCACGTGATCTTTCCGGAGGCGGAGACGGGCGAGCGGGTGGCGCACCTGATCGTCAGCAAGATGCTGGACTTCATCGAGTTCGGCGACGACTTCGCCATCGCCAAGGTCCGGGTGCCGGACGCGCTGGTCGGGCGGCCGCTGCGCGAGCTGGCCCCGGCGGAGCGCTACGGGGTGATGATCGTCGGCGCGAAGCTGCCCGGTGAGCGGTTCCGGTACGCCGACCCGGCGACCGTGCTCACCACCGGCAGCGTGGTGGTGGTGGAGGGCAACATCGCCCAGGTGCAGCGCTTCGCCATGCTGGGCTGAGCCATGCTGGGCTGAGCGGTCACCTGCCCCGGGCCTCGTGCCGACCCCGGCCCTCGTCCCGGTGCCGGCCCTGGTCCCGGCCCCTGCCTGCCCCCTTCCCCTCGGTCAGCGGCCTTTTCCCCGGCCGGGCCCCTCGGCCTTGCCGGGCTTCGCGGGCTTGACCGGCGGCGCGGGCTTGCCGGCCTTCGCGGGCTTGCCGGCCTTCGCGGGCTTGCCGGCGCCCGCCTTGGACCCGCCGCCGGAGCCGCCGCCCGCCTTCGCCACCGTCGCCTTCCTGGTGCCGGGCTTCGCCGGGGCCTTGGTGGTCGGCGTCGACCCGGCCACCCCGGAGACCCGCGCCCGGCAGGCCGCGTCGCCGAGGCGGAACTCCACCGGCAGCGGGTTCGTCCCCGTGTAGCGGCCGGACAGGGCGACCTTGCGGGCCGCGCCGGGGGCCAGCGCGGCCTGCGCCCCGGCCGGCCGCACCTCGACGGTGCGGCCCTGCTGGCGTACGGCCGGGTCGGTCGTCGTGACCGTCTGCTGGCCGGGGAAGGCGAAGCTGACCGCCCAGTCCCGCAGCTCCCGGTCGCCGGTGTTGGTCACGGTCAGCTCGGCCGAGAAGTCCCGGCCGGAGTCCCTGCGCAGCGCGTAGTCGACGGCGCACGGGGCCGGGCCGGTCAGCGCCATCCGGGCCGTGGTGGGCCGCTCGGCGCCCCCGCTGGCGGGGCTGCGCGACGTCACCCCCCAGACCGTCGCGGTCACCGCGACCAGGCTGGCCGCCGCCACCCCCGCCTCGATCCGACGCCGCCGGGCCAGGGTCTTGCGGCTGCGGGTCCGCCTGGAGAACGGCAACGCGTCGGTGTCGCAGGACCAGGGCAGGATCGTGGTGCCGGCGTTGGCCAGCATGGCCGCGTCGAGCGGGGTGGCCCCGCCCGGGGCCGGCGACACCGGCACCACGGCCAGCATCCCGGCCGCCCCGGCGAGGGTGCGGGCCACCTCCACGGTGGCCGGCCGGTCCTCGGGGCGCTTGGCCAGGCAGCGGTGCACCAGCTCGGCCACCTCGCCGGGCAGGCCGGGCAGGCCGGGCATCGGCTCCGGGTCGGCGTACATGTGGGCGCGCAGCATCTGCGTGGTGGTGCTGGCCTGCCAGGGCAGCCGGCCGGTGAGCATCCGGTACAGCAGCAGGCCGACGGCGTACACGTCGGTCGCCGGGGAGACCTGGCCGTTGTCCAGCCGCTCCGGGGCCAGGTACGCGGGGGTGCCGAGCAGGGTGCCGTCGGGGCCCTTCTCGCGCTCCCCGGCCAGCGCCGAGATGCCGAAGTCGACCACCTTCACCCCGGTCGAGGTGAGCATGACGTTGCCCGGGGTCACGTCCCGGTGCACCACCCCCCGGGCGTGCGCGGTGGCCAGCGCCGAGGTGACCTCCGCCCCGATGGTCACCGCCTCCCGCCAGGGCAGCGACCCGTCCCGGCCGAGTCGGGCGCTCAGCGGCCCGCCGTCGACCAGCTCCATCACGACGTACGGCATGGTCAGCCCGACCTGCTCGGACTCGCCGTAGTCGTACACGTTGGTGATGTGGGGGTGGCAGAGCCGGGCGGCGGCCTGGGCCTCGGCGCGGATGCGGTGCCGGAACGCCCGGTCGCTGGCCAGCCGGGAGGCGAGCACCTTCACCGCGACCTGGCGGCCGAGCACCTCGTCGTACCCGCGCCAGACGACGGACATGCCGCCCGCGCCGAGCTGCTCGATGAGCCGGTACCGGCCACCGAGCAGCTGCGCGCCGTTACCCACCTCTGCACCCATGGTCGCAGTTCTTGCCCGACCAGCCCGCTCCTAACCCTCGGCGGTCGGAATCGGTCAGCGGTTCACCCGTTCAGGCGGTCGCTAGGCGTTCAGGCGGTCGCTAAGCGTTCAGGCAGTCGCGAGGAGCTGGTCGACGGGGGCGTAGTCGTCGGTGAGCACCAGCGAATCGCCGACGAACGCGTCCAGGGTCGCGCCGGTGAGCAGGCTCGCGGCCTCCGGCAGGGCGGCCACCCGCTGCCCCAGCGGGGTCAGCGGCAGCGGCGCGTCGGAGGCGACGATCAGGAAGTTGGCCCCCACCCGGCCGGCGACCGCGTCCGGCGGGGCGACCAGGGCGACGTGCCGGAACGCGGCGGCGACGGTGGCGATCTCGCTGCGCACGAAGCGGCCGGGCGGGTAGTCGATGACGTTCTGCACGTAGATCCCGCCGGGGCGCAGCACCCGGTTGACCTCGACGGCCATCTCCCGGGTCGCCAGGTGCCAGGGCACCACCAGGTGCCCGAACGCGTCGCCGACGACCAGGTCACGGCTGTCGGCGGCCTCCCGGCCGACCAGCACCCGGGCGTCGCCGACCTCGGTACGCAGGTCGGGGCCGGGGCGCACGCCCAGCTTCGCCCGGTCCAGCTCCACCAGGCCGCCGTCGATCTCGAAGACCAGGTTGTCGGTGCCCGGCCGGGTGGCGGTCAGGTAGCGCGGCACGGTGAAGCCGCCGCCGCCCAGGTGCAGGGCGTCCAGCCGCCGCCCGGCCGGCGCGGCCACGTCGGCCGCCGCGCCGATCCACTGCGTGTACGCGTACTCCAGGTGGGTCGGGTCGGCCAGGTCGACGTAGGAGTGTTGGGCGGAGTTGAGGAGCAGCGTCCGCCCCGACGGCCGATCGGGATCGGTCTGCACCGATGCGCAGTGGTACGCCGTCTCCACGTCGCACGGGTTCGGGGCGATGGTGGTCAGCCCCGCCCCGACCAGCCCGAGCACGGCCAGCGCGGCCCTGACCCGGCCCGGACCGGGCAGCCCCGCGCCTCCCTGCCGGCTCAGGTACGCCCACAGGCCCAGCCCGGTGACGCCGAGCAGCACCGCCAGGGCGAGCACGATGACGGTGCTGGGCAGCGCGGCCACCAGCACGAAGCCGGTCAGCAGGGTGGCGGTGATGCCGCCCAGCGTGCCGATGCCGGAGAGCCGGCCGACCACCTGCCCGGTGCGCCGCAGGTCGGCGAGCTGGAGCTTGACCACCAGCGGGGTGACCGCCGAGAGCAGCGCCGCCGGCACGAAGACGGCCAGCGCGGTGAGCAGCAGCACGGCGCTGGCCGCCCCGCCGCGCAGCAGCTCGCCGGCGTACCGGACGACCGGGAGGGTGACCGCGGTGGCGATGCCGGCGAGCACCAGCGCCGGGGCGATCAGGCCGCGCGGGTCGCGCCGGTCGGCCAGCCACCCGCCGGTCCACGCCCCGTAGGCGATGGCGGCCAGGGCGATGCCGATGACCGAGCTGGTGACCTGGAGGGTGACCCCGACGTACGGGCCGACCAGGCGCAGCGAGACGGTCTCCAGCACCAGCACCGCGCCGCTGGAGGCGAAGACCAGGAACGCGGCGAGCCCGTTGGGCAGGGCGCGGTCGGCGGCCGGCACGGGCCCGGCCGACGCATGCGCGACGTCGGGGGATGAGCTGCTCACCCGCGTGATGGTACGTCTCGCGGCCGACGACCCGGGTCAGTACATCGAGAGATGAACGTGGTTCGTGTGGTCGGCGGCCGGGCTGCCGCTGCCGCCGTACGCGCGCCAGCCGGTGTTCGGCATCCAGATCTGCCGGTACCAGATCACGTAGAGCACCCCGAGCCGGCTGGCGTTGTTCTTGTAGAAGTTGGCCAGCCGGTCGCCGTACGCCTTGTCCCCGCCGGTGGCCGTCTCGTCCTTGAAGCCGTTCGGCGCGGCGGAGAAGTCGCAGGCCCGCCCCTTGGGGTGCTCGCCGCTGCCGCCGCTGCGGTGGCAGGAGACGTGCCGCGTGTAGCCGGCGGCCTTGGCCTGCTGCATGGCGTGCAGGGTGCGCGGGGTGATGCAGCCGGAGGTGGTCGGGTCGTTGACGGAGCAGGACTCCGAGGGCCACGAGCCGTCGGAGTTGCGCGGGGCCGGGCGCGCCGAGGAGGAGCCGCCGGAGAACCCGGCGCCGCCGCCGGAGCTGACCGCCGCCAGCGCCGTCTCCGCCTCCCGCTTCTTCTTCGCCAGCGCGGCGAGCTGCCTGCGCTGCTCGCGCACCTCGGTGTCGATACCGATCTTGGCGCGGTTGGCCTCCTCGCGGGCCTGGGCCAGCTCGCGCAGCCGGCGGCTGTCCCGCTGGGCCATCACGTCCAGCTCGGCGGCGCGGCGCAGGAACGACTCCGGCGACGCGCTCTGCAACAGCAGCGCCGGGGCCGAGACCCGCCCCATCCGGTACGACTGCGCGGCCACCTCGACCACCTGCTCGGTCAGCCCGCCCAGCCGGGACTCCACGGCCTTGAGCTGATCGTTGAGCAGCCGCTGGCGACGCTTGGAGTTGTCCAGCTTCGCCTTCGCCTCGATGTGTCCCTTCGCGGCGGCGTTCAGGGCCTCGTGCAGCTTCTTCGTCCCGCCCTCGTCGGGCTCGGCCGAGGCCGGCACCGCCCCGACGCCGAGCAGCAGCGCCACGGCGGCCAGCAGCACCGTCCACACCGCCCGGCCGCGCCGACCGCCGGCCGGGGTGGGCGGTGACCCCTCGGAACGGCGACCGGCCGGGGTGGGCGGTGACCCCTCGGAACGGCGATCCGTCGAGGCGGGCGACGGCCCCGCGCCGCGCCGCCGGATGAGGCTGGTACCAGGCACGGGCAGCGTCCCTTCCGTCGACCGCCGAGCCCATCGTCGCGGCGCGGCGGCGTCCCCCACCGGCGCCGGGCGGCGGCCTGCTGGGCGGGAACCGCCGGTCAGAATACCGGATCCGCCGCCGCCACCCAGGCCCGTGACCTCGCGCCGCGTCGATGTGGACGCAGCGTCCCCGGTCGATCGCGCACCGGATCGACCGGACCGGTTCCGGCGGCGTCGACGGGGCCGGTCCGGTCGGGTGCGGCGGCGGCGCCGGACCGGTCAGGTCAGGTTCAGGGCGTCGTGGGCCTCGGCCCAGACCCGCTCGTTCGTGGCGACCAGCAGGCCGTGGCCGTCGTCGCCGGGGTGGTAGTCGCTGCCGTCGAACCGCCGGGCCACCCCGCCGGCCTCGCGCACCAGCAGCGTCCCCGGGGCGTGGTCCCAGGGCAGGGTGCGCCAGAAGAGCACGAACTGCTGCTCGCCGACGAGCAGGTCCAGGTATTCCCGGCCGGCGCAGTGCTGGCCGGGCAGCAGCTGACCGATCCGCTTCCCGCCGGCCTCGGCCCGCCGCCGGTCCTCCGGCGGCAGGAACCGGGTCATCGCCGTGCCGCGCAGCTCACCGACCGGCGGCGCGTCGTCGCCGGCCCGGACCGGTACGCCGTTGACCCGGGTCCCCTCGCCCGCGCGGGTCACCGCCAGCGTCTCCCCGAGCGGGTCGAGCACCCACGCGGCGGCCGGGGCACGATCGGTCAGCAGCGCCACCATCAGCGCGAACGGCCGCTTCCCGGCCGCGAAGTTGGAGGTGCCGTCGACCGGGTCGACGAGCCACACGTCCCCGCCGCCGCGCAACTGGTCGAGCAAGGTCGGGTCCGCCGCGACGGCCTCCTCGCCGACCACCACGGAGCCGGGGCGCAACCGGCGCAGCTCGGCGCTGATCAGCTCCTCGGCCCGCTGGTCGGCGACGGTCACCAGCTCGCCGGGGGCCTTCTCGGCGATGTCGGCGTCGTCGAGCTTCTGGAACAGGGGCAGCACCACCTGGGCGGCGGCCCGGTGCAGCAGCTCCGCTACGTCGTCGAGCAGGGTGTCAGCCACGGGGCGGCAACTTGACCACGCTGACGAAGAACTCGTCGATCTGCCGGACCACCGAGATGAACCGCTCGAAGTCCACCGGCTTGGTGACGTACGCGTTCGCGTGCAACTGGTAGCTGCGCAGGATGTCCTCGTCAGCCTCAGAGGTGGTCAGCACCACCACCGGGATGCGGCAGAGGCGCTCGTCCTTCTTGATCTCCTCCAGCACCTCCCGGCCGTCGCGGCGGGGCAGGTTGAGGTCGAGCAGGATCAGGTCCGGGGCGACGGCGTCGGCGTACCGGCCCTCCCGGCGCAGGTAGGCCAGCGCCTCGGCCCCGTCGGAGACGACGGTCAGCCGGTTGCGCAGCTTGTGCTCCTCGAACGCCTCCTGGGTCATCAGCACGTCGCCCGGATCGTCCTCGACCAGCAGGACCTCGATGGGGCTCCTGCCGTCCGCTGGTGCCGTCATGTCACCGTCTCCTTCGCGCCGCCCGTGCTCTCGCTCTCCTGGGCCGCGTCGTCCCCGGCCGCGTCGTCCCCGGCCGTGCCATCCCCGGCCGTGCGGGGTGCGGGTGGGCGGGGCAGTCCCGCCCCCGCCGCGCCGGCCTCGGTGGGCGTCGCGCCGTCGGCCGGCGCCCCGGCCTCCCTGGCCTCGTCCGCCTCGTCGGCCACGCCCTCGTCGGCCACGCCCTCGTCGGCCCGCTGCGCGGCGGCCCGTGCCGCCTCCACGTGCTCCGGCAGCGCCGGGAGGCTGAACCGGATCGCGGTCCCCTCGGGAACGTCGGTGTCCACCCAGACCCGGCCCCCGTGGTACTCGACGATCTTCTTGACGATCGCCAGGCCGATGCCGGTGCCCGGGTACGCGTCCTTCGAGTGCAGCCGCTGGAAGATCACGAAGATCTTGTCGGCGAATTCCGGCTCGATGCCGATGCCGTTGTCCTGGCAGCTGATCTCCCACTCGTCGTCGACCAGCCGCGCCGAGACGTGCACCTTCGCCCGTACGTCCGGGCGGCGGAACTTGATCGAGTTGCTGACCAGGTTCGCCAGCAGGTTGGTCAGCAGCGGCTCCTCGCCGCGGATCGCGGGCAGCTCGTCCCAGGTCAGCTCGGCGTCGGCGTACTGCAGGGCGGACTCCGTCTGCCCGGCCACGTCCCCCATCACCCGGTTCAGGTCGACCTCGGTGAAGCCGGTGGTGAGCCGCCCGATCCGGGAGAACGCCAACAGGTCGTTGATCAGGCGCTGCATCCGCTGCGCGCCGTCGACGGCGAAGGCGATGTACTGGTCGGCCCGCTCGTCGAGCTGCCCCGCGTACCGGCGTTGCAGGAGCTGGCAGAAGCTGGCCACCTTGCGCAGCGGCTCCTGCAGGTCGTGCGAGGCGACGTACGCGAACTGCTCCAGGTCGCGGTTGGAGCGCACCAGCTCCTCGGCCTGCTTCTGCAGCTGGCTGTTGACCCACTCGATGCTCGCCCGCGCCTCGCGCACCTCGCTGAGGTCCTTGGCGATCTTCTGGCGCATCGCGTCCACGTCCACGGCGAGCCGCTGGAACTCGGGCGGACCCGTCCCGGCGATGTGGTGCTGGTAGTCGCCCTCGGCCACCTCGCGGACCTGCTCGGCGAGACCGGTCAGCGGCCGGACCACCATCCGCTCCAGCGAGATCAGCAGCACCACACCGGCCGCGACCACCACCAGCGCCGCCACGATCAGCAGCACCACCAGCAGGGTGCTGGTGCGGTAGATGTTGTCGGCGCCCTTCTCCCGCTCGTCGAGGATGCCCTGCTGAAGCTGGGCCACGGAGTCCCGGATCCCGTCGAAGCGCTGCCGGGGCTGATCGGTGATCAACGCCTGCCCGGCCGCGGTGCCGTCCCGCGCGGTGGTGTCGACCACCGGCTGGGCGACCGTCCGCCGCCACTCGGCGGCCTCCGCCTTGATGGTGGCAAGCAGCCGGTCCAGCCTCGGGTAGATCTTGATCAGCGGCTCCATCGCGCGGTAGAGCTGCTGCTCCCGCTCACCGCCCTGGACGTACGGTTCGAGGTCCTCGCGGTCGCCGGTGACCGCGTAGCCACGCACCGCGGTCTCCTGGTCGACCAGCACGCTGAGCAGTTCCTGGGAGTGGGCGCGCAGCGGGCCGGTGCGCTCCAGCAGCGTCTGGATGTGCTGCCGGTTCTTCGCCGCGACGGCGATCTCCGCCACCACCGAGGCGCCGAGCAGCACGCTGACCACGGCGAGCAGCGCGACGACCCGGCGGCGCAGGGTCCACGGCGGGCCCGCGCTCACCGGCCACCGCCCCTGCTCAGCAGGAGCATGGCGACGTCGTCGGCGAGGGGGCCGCCGTTGATCTGCTCGGCCCGCCCCACCAGCCAGGCCGGCAGCTCGTCCAGCGGCACGGCGGCGTTCTCCGGCTCGCCCAGCAGGGTGGTCAGACCGTCGACGTCGAGCCGTTCGTCGCCGTCGCCCACCCGTCCCTCGATCAGGCCGTCGGTGTACATCAGCAGGGACCAGTCATCGGTGTCGAACTCCAGGTCGAAGGCCACGGGCCGGCGCGGCCGCACGCCGAGCAGCAAACCACCCGGGGCCGGCACCGGCGCGACCTTACCCCCGGAGAGCAGCAGCGGCGGCGGATGCCCCGCCAGTCGCACCGTGGCGGCGTTGCGGCTCAGGTCGAGCCGGGCGGTGGCCACGGTGGCGAAGATCTCCTGGAGCCGGCGCTCACTCATCAGCACCTGCTCCAGCGCGGGCAGCACCTCGTCGTCGGGGACCCGGGCGAGCACCAGCGCCCGCCAGGCGACCCGCAGCTCCACCCCGAGCGCCGCCTCGTCGACCCCGTGCCCGCACACGTCGCCGACGATCAGGTCCACCCGGTCGGGCCGGGTCTGCACCACGTCGTAGAAGTCGCCGCCGATCAGCGCCGCGTGCCGGCCGGGCCGGTAGAAGGTGTGCACCTCGACCTCGTCGGTCGACATCAGCGGCTGCGGCAGCAGGCCCCGCTCCAGCCGGGCCGACTCGGCCTGGCGCAGCTCCACCTCGCGCAGCCGCCGGGCGTTGACGTCGGCCCGCTTGCGCTCCACCGCGTAGCGCAGCGCCCGGGTCAGCAGCACCCCGTCGACCTGCCCCTTGACCAGGTAGTCCTGCGCGCCCTCGGCGACCGCGACGATGCCCAGGTGCTCGTCGGAGCGCCCGGTCAGCACGCACACCGCGGCGCCGCTGGACATCTCCAGCACCTGGCGCAGCCCGTCCAGCCCCTGCGCGTCGGGCAGCCCCAGGTCGAGCAGGACGCAGTCGACCCCCATCACCCGCTGCCGGGCCTCGCTGAGGCTCGTGGCGACCAGCAGGTCGATCATCGAGTTGGTCTCGGCGAGCAGCTCGCCGACCAGAAAGGCGTCGCCCTCGTCGTCCTCGACCAGCAGCACCCGCAGCCGCTCACCGGGCGGCAGGTTGGGGTGCCGCCCGAGGCCGCCGTGCGGGTACGGCACGACGGAGGAACCGGCAGACCCGGTCCCCCGGTACGGCCTGGTCACGGCACCGAGGCGCGGAAGATCGCTGGTGATGTCGGGCTCCTTCCGAGTGCCCTGCTGATCCTGTATTAGACAACGGTCGCACACAACACGGCGGGCCCTGCACCGGCCGCCCGCCCCACCCATGATCAACCAGGCTGATCCGCGGCCGGCGAAGGCCCCGCCACCCGCGCCGACGGGGCAGGATGGTGCCCACCTGTGGCCCCACCCCCGAGGAGTCCCCGTGGGCGCACCGCCCCCCACCCGCCCCGCCGACCACGCGTTGGCCCGGCCCCGTCGCCGGGCGCTCGCCGCCCTGGCCGCGCTCGCCGCCCTGCTCGCGGTCGGCGGCACCGTCGCGTACGACCTGGAAACCCCCGCCCCGGCCCCGGCCGACGCCCCGGCCGACTCGTTCAGCGCCGGCCGGGCGTACCAGCACGTGCAGGCCATCTCCGGCCAACCGCACCCGGCCGGCAGCGCGGCCAACGACCAGGTCCGCGCGCACGTGGAGAGCACGCTGCGCGGCCTGGGCCTGCAGACCGAGGTGCAGGACACCACCGCCGAGGAGGCCGGCCAGCTCAGCGGGGCCGCCGCCGGGGCGACCCTGGCCCGGGTCCGCAACGTGGTCGCCCGGCTCCCCGGCACCGACCCGACCGGGAAGGTCTTCCTGGTCGCCCACTACGACTCGGTGCAGACCGGGCCGGGCGGCAACGACGACGCCGCCGGCACCTCCGCCGTGCTGGAGGCGGCGCGGGCGCTCACCGCCGGCCCCCGCCCCCGCAACGACGTCGTCTTCGTGCTCACCGACGCCGAGGAGGCGTGCCTCTGCGGGGCCTCGGCGTTCGCCGCCGACCACCCGCTCGCCGCCGACGGCGGGGTGGTGCTCAACCTGGAGGCGCGCGGCTCGACCGGGCCGGTGGTCATGTTCGAGACGTCCCGCGACAACGCGAAGCTGGTGGACGTCTTCGGCCGGGCCGCCCCGCACCCCGTCGGCACCTCGTTCGCGGTGGAGATCTACCGGGCGCTGCCCAACGACACCGACTTCACCCCGTTCCTCGACCGCGCCGGGTTCGTCGGGCTGAACTCGGCGTACATCGACGGCGCGGCGATCTACCACACCCCGCTGGACACCCCCGCCAAGGTCGACCGGGGCAGCCTGCAACAGCACGGCGACAACGCGCTCGGCCTGGCCCGGGAGTTCGGCCGCGCCGACCTGACCGACCTGCGCGCCGGGCACGACGCCACCTACTTCCCGGTCCCCGGCGGGCTGGCCCGCTACCCCGGCTGGCTGGTGCTGCCGCTGGCGCTGGCCGCCCTGGTCGCCGTGGCCGCCCTCGGCTGGTTGGCCCGCCGCCGGGGCCGGAGCACGTACGGCCGGATCGCCGCCGGGTTCGGGCTGACGCTGGTGCCGATCGTCGCCGCGCCGCTGGCCGCCCAACTGCTCTGGGCGGGGATCACCGCCATCCGCCCCAACCACGCCGAGCTGCTCGACCCGTACCGGCCGACCTGGTACCGGCTGGCGGTGGTGGCGCTCGCCGCCACGATCCTGCTCGTCTGGTACGCGCTGACCCGCCGCCGGGTCGGCCCGGCCGCCCTGGCGATCGGCGGGCTGGGCTGGCTCGCCGTGCTCGGGGTGCTGCTCGCGGTGCTGGTGCCCGGTGGGGCGTACCTGACGAGCCTGCCGGCCCTGGCCGGCGCGCTGGCCGGCCTGGTCGCGCTGACCGCCCGGATCGACGGGCCGTGGCCGGTGGTCGCGGTGACCCTGGCCGGCGCGGTCGCCGTGCTGATCCTGCTGCCGCCCGTGGTGCTGCTCTTCCCCGCGCTCGGCATGGCGATGGGCGGCGTCGCGGCCCTGGTCGTGGCGCTGCTCGGCCTGGCCGCGCTGCCGGTGGCGGACCTGCTGCACCCCGAGGCGGGCGGGCAGCGCGGGCTGGTCGCCGCCCGCGCCCGCCGGGCCGGCGCGCTGCCGGCCGTCGCCGCCGGCCTCGCGGCGGCGGTCTTCGCCGGGGTCGGGCTCGCCGCCGACCGCTTCGACGCCACCCACCCCACCCCCACCCACCTGATGTACGCCCTCGACGCCGGCACCGGGCAGGCCCGCTGGCTCAGCCGGGAGGCCGAACCGCAGCCCTGGACGGCGCAGTTCGTCGACGGGCCGGCCGACGTCGGCGACCTCCCCGGCCTCGGCGACCCCGACCTGCGGGGCGGCCCGGCCCAGGCGGCGAGCCTGCCCGCGCCGAAGGTGGACGTGCTGGCCGACACCCGCGCCGCCGGGCAGCGCACCGTGCGGGTACGGCTCGTCCCGCAGCGGACGGTCCGCTTCGTCACCCTGCACGTCGACGCCGGCACCGTGGTCGAGTCGGCCACCGTCAACGGGCGACGGCTCGGCGGCGGCCGGGCCACCGACGGCGCGCCCTGGGGTTACGGGATCGTCTTCCACGCGCCGCCGCCGGAGGGCGTCGAGATCACGCTGGTGCTGGCGGCCGGCGACCGGCCGACGACGCTGCGGGCCATGGACGGCAGCGACGGCCTGACCGCCGTGCCCGGCTTCCGCCCCCGCCCGGCGGACGTCGGGGTGGTCGGCTCGCACAGCTCGGAGCTGCTCGCGGTGGCCCGCACGTACCCGCTGTGAGCCGTCGCGCGGCCGGGGCGGGCGGGACGCCCGCCCCGGCCGTGCTCCCTTGGCCGCGCCTCCCCCGGCCCTGCCTTCCGGCCGCCTCGGCCGCAGGTCTCCGTAACGCGTCTCCGCCTCCGCCGGTCACCCGCCGGTCGTCAGGCGGTCAGGTCCTTGGCCATGACGTGCTCCCGGCGGACGCCGTCGGGCATGAGGTCGCCCAGCTCGCCGGTGTCGCGGAAGCCGTTGCGCCGGTAGAGCGCCGAGGCGGTGTCGTTGCCCTCCGTCACGGCCAGCCGCAGCGTCCCCGCGCCGGCCCGCCGCGCCCACTGCTCGACCGCCCGCACCAGGTGGTCGCCCACGCCCCGGCCCCGACCCGCCGGGGCCACGTACATGGAGATCAACTCCGCGACGCCGGCCCGATCGGTCGGCATCCCGCCGGCCATGCCGACCGGCTCGCCGTCGCGCGTCGCCACGATGTTGTACGAGCCGGGGACGGCCAGCCGGGCGCGCCAGCGCTCCTCGCGGTCGCCGTCGCCCTGCCAGTCGGCGAGCTGGGAGCCGAAGGCGTACGCCGCCTCCGTCAGCGCGGCCAGCCGCAGCCGGCGCCACAGCTTCCAGTCGTCCTCGGTCAGCACTCGGGTCTCGATCACGCGGGAAGGGTGGCCCAGACGTGCGGAGCAGGCAACCCGTATCCGCAGTTGCCGGCCTTCGTGCCGACGATGGCGGCCCACGAAGAACTCGGTCGTCGGCCCCGCCGCCGCCCGCTAGGGTCCGCGACATGCGGCTGGCGAAGATCACTCCGGAGAACTACGAGGCGGCGCTGGCCCTGTCGGTGCGCCCCGATCAGGCGGATCTGGTGGAGCCGGTGGTCACGTCACTGGCCGAGGCGTACGTCTTCGGCGACCGGGCCTGGCCGAGGCTGATCTGCGCCGACGACCGGCCGGTCGGCTTCGTCATGGCCTTCCTCGACATCCCGTGGGGCGACGATCCCGACGACCTGCGCTCCGGCCTCTGGCGCCTGAACATCGCCGCCGACGCCCAGGGCAACGGTTACGGCCGGTTCGCCGTGGCGGCCGTCTGCGCGGAGATCCGGGCCCGAGGTGGCACCCGGGCACACGTCACGTGGGAGCCTCGGGCGGGTGGGCCGGAGGGCTTCTACCTGAAGTTGGGCTTCCGGCCGACGGGCGAGCAGAGCGGCGGCCAGACGGTCGGCGTCCTGGCCCTCTGAACCGTCAGCCCGGTATACGGGACACTGACGACGATGTCGCTACTTCCAGCGGAAGTGGATGAAGAGGCGGCCGAAGTTCTTCGAGTCCTTCTCGACCCGGTGGTAGAGCTGCTTGACGTCCTTCTGGTCGAGGAAGCGCAGGACCCGCTTCTTGAGCTGGCCGGAGCCCTTGCCGGGGATGATCTCGACGAGGGTGGCCTTCTTCGCCACCGCCTCGTCCATGATCCCGCGCAGCGCGCGGTCGATGTCCTGCCCCTTGTTGAAGATGTCGTGCAGGTCCAGCTTGAGCTTCATCGCGCCTCCACCACCTGCGCAGCGTCCATTGGCTGCCCATGGTAGGCCCGCAGCCACCGCGAGGGCACTCAGGCGTTCCCCGCCCGGCGTAGCGCCCGCGACCTTGGACACTTCACGTCGCGGTGAACGCGAAGTGTCCAAGGTCTGCCGGACAACCCGCCGTTGCGTCAGCGGCGGCCGCCGATGCGGCTCTCCACCCGGCGCAGCGCGGTCGTGTAGTCGGTGTTCGTCGCGTACATCGCGGCGGCGATGCGCAGGTGCCGCAGCGCCTCCACCGGGCGGTTCATCCGCTCCAGCGTCCGACCGAGCACGTGATGGGCGTAGTGGTCGCTGGGGTCCCGTTCCACCAGCTCACGCAGCTGCTCCTCGGCGCGGCCGAGCTGGGCGGTCTGGAAGTACGCCCGGGCCAGCAGCTGCCGCACCGAGGAGTTGCCGGGCTCGGCCGCGATGATCGGCTCCAGCAGCCGGGCCGCCTCGGACGCGTCGCCCATCTCGAAGAACATGGTCGCCCGCCGGTACTCCGCCAGCAGATCCATCGACCCCACCCCCTCGTCTCGCGCCGCCACTGCTCCGACGCTGGCACAACGCCGGGCGGAGCGCGAGTGTTCCTCGGCGGAAGTCGCGGCGGCGGTCAGGACCGGGCCCGCTGGCCCCGTAGCTCCCAGGCGCGCACGCCGCCCACGATGCCGGCCGTGTTGGGGACCACCACCACGTCGTCGCCCATCCGGGCGAGCTGTTCGGGGCGGATCAGCCGGGAGTTGCCGCCGCCGAGATAGAGCCGGTCCCAGCGGAACACCGGGCGCAGCCCGTCGACGGTCTGCCGGACCCGGCGGGACCAGAACGCGTCGCCGAGGCGGCGGCGCTCCGGCTCCCCCACGTACGTGTCGTAGGTGGTGCCCCAACGCACCGGGGCGTGCGACAGCTCCAGGTGCGGGGCGAGCACCCCGCCGTCGAAGACCGCGCTGCCCAGCCCGGTGCCGAGCGTCAGCACCAGCTCCAGGCCGGTGCCGGCGATCACCCCCGCACCGTGCACCTCCGCGTCGTTGAGCACCAGCGCGGGCACGCCGAAGGCCTCGGCGATCGCGGTCCGCGCGTCGAAACCGGACCACTCGGCCAGCAGGTCGGGGTCGACCCGGCTGCGCGGCCCGGCGCGGGTCACGTAGTGCGGGGTGGCCACCACCACGCCGTGCCGCAGCATGCCGGGCATCCCGACGGTCACCCGGTCCGCCGTGGGCAGCCGGGCACCGAGATCCAGCAGGGTCTTCACGAGCAGCGCCGGCGGCAGCGGGTACGGGGTGGGCACCCGCAGCGGCCGGGCCCGCATCGTCCCCGCCCCGTCGAGCACCGACGCCTTGATCCCGCCGCCCCCGCAGTCGATCGCCAAAGTCGTCACCACGCCGCTGAGTCTCCCCCGCGCCACCCCTCCACGGGGAACCCCCACCAAACCCACCCCCACGCCCCCACCGCCTCGTTGATCAAGAGGTTTCGGTCAGACCAGAGATCAAACTTGACGCAAACCTCTTGATCAACGAGGCGGGGGGGCGGGCGGGCGGGGGGCGGGGGGGTGGGGGGGTGGGCAGGGTGGGGTGGGTGGGGTGGGGTGGGGCGATAGGGTCGGGGACTGATGAGCGCGACGATGGTGGTCAAGGAGCTTTCCGCCGGGCACGGTGAGCGGTTGCTCTTCTCGGGGCTGGACCTGGTGGTCGCCCCGGGCGACGTGATCGGCCTGGTCGGGGCGAACGGGGCGGGCAAGTCGACGCTGCTGCGTACCCTCGCGGGGTTGTTGCCCGTGGAGGCCGGCGGCGTCACGTTGAGCCCGCCCACCGCGAGCGTCGGGCACCTGCCGCAGGAGCCGGAGCGGCGGCCCGGCGAGACGGTGCGGGACTTCCTGGCCCGGCGCACCGGGGTGACGGCCGCGCAGGCCGCCCTCGACGCGGCCACCGAGGCGCTGACGGCCGGGGCGGCCGGGGCCGACGACGCGTACGCGGAGGCGTTGGAGCGCTGGCTCGCCCTCGGCGGCGCGGACCTCGACGAGCGGGCCGCGCAGGTCGCCGCCGAGCTGGGGCTCGCCGTCGACCTGGACCACCCGACGACCGGGCTCTCCGGCGGCCAGGCGGCGCGGGCGGGGCTGGCGTCGCTGCTGCTCAGCCGGTACGACATCTTCCTGCTCGACGAGCCCACCAACGATCTCGACCTGGCCGGGCTGGAGCGGCTGGAGCGCTTCGTCACCGGGCTGCGCGCCGGCACGGTGCTGGTCAGCCACGACCGGGAGTTCCTGGCCCGCACGGTGACCCGGGTACTGGAGCTGGACCTGGCCCAGCAGCAGGTCCGGCACTACGGCGGCGGTTACGCCGGTTACCTGGAGGAGCGGGAGGTGGCCCGCCGGCACGCCCGCGCCGACTACGAGGAGTACGCCGACACCCGGGCCGGGTTGGAGGCGCGGGGGCGCACCCAGCGGGCCTGGATGGAGAAGGGCGTGCGCAACGCCCGGCGCAAGGCCACCGACGGCGACAAGCACGTCAAGAACTTCCGCGGCCAGACGTCGGAGAAGCAGGCGGCGAAGGCCAAGCAGACGGACCGGCTGATCGAGCGGCTGGAGGTGGTCGAGGAGCCGCGCAAGGAGTGGGAGCTGCGCATGGAGATCGCCGCCGCGCCCCGCGCCGGCGCCGTCGTGGCCTCGCTGCGCGACGCCGTGGTACGCCGGGGCGGCTTCACCCTCGGCCCGGTGACCCTCCAGGTCGACTGGGCCGACCGGGTGGCGATCACCGGGGCGAACGGCTCCGGCAAGACCACCCTGCTGGCGGCGCTGCTGGGCCGGCTGCCGCTGGACGGCGGGCACGCCGCGCTGGGCCCCGGCGTGGTCGTCGGCGAGGTCGACCAGGCCCGGGGGCTCTTCCTCGGCGACCAGCCCCTGCTGGACGCGTTCCGGCTGGCCGTACCGGAGCTGGCGCCGGCGGACGCGCGGACGCTGCTGGCCAAGTTCGGCCTGCGGGCCGAGCACGTGCTGCGGCCGGCGGCGTCGCTGTCGCCGGGCGAGCGGACCCGGGCGGCGCTGGCGCTGTTGCAGGGGCGCGGGGTGAACCTGTTGGTGCTCGACGAGCCGACCAACCACCTCGACCTGGCGGCCATCGAGCAGCTCGAGTCGGCGCTGGCCGGGTACCCGGGGACGCTGCTGCTGGTCACCCACGACCGGCGGATGCTCGACGCGGTCGCGGTGAACCGCCGGATCCGGGTGGACGCGGGGCGGATCACCGAGGGGTGACGCGCCCGCCGGGGTGGGCATATCCGCTGCTCGTTCGGGTATCGGGCGCACCGGAGGTGCCCATGGTTGCGCTGGCCCCGATGACACCGCCCTCGGCCGAGCGGCTGCGGTCGGTCGACGAGTTCCTCACCGAGGCGTGGGCGGATCAGGCGTCCCACGACGCGCGGCTGCGCGACCTGGCGGTGCGGGTGCGCTTCGACCAGGGGGTGGCCCACCTGACCGGCGAGGTGGCCGAGGCGGGGCAGTTGCGCCTGGTCCGGGACCTGGTCGGCCGGCTCGCCGGGGTCTTCGCGATCTGGGGGCGGGTCCGGGTCGCCGGGCGGGACCCGATCGTGGTGGACGTGGGCTGCGGCGCGACCAAGCAGTACCCGGACAACCTGGGGCTGGACATCTTCCCCGCCCTCGGCGTGGACGTGGTGGCCGACCTCTCCGGCTCGCTGCCGCTGGCCGACGACTCGGTGGACGTGATCTTCGCGGTGCACATCCTGGAGCACCTGATCGACTTCCTGCCGCTGGTCGACGAGTGCCACCGGGTGCTCCGGCCGGGCGGGGTGCTGCACGTGATGAGCCCCTGGTGGGGGCACGTGAATGCGGTCGCCGACCCGACCCACGTCCGCCTGCTGGACGTCCAAACGATCAAGGGCATCTGCCTGCAACGCCCTCCGGGGACCCCCCGCTGGCACCCCCTGCACGCCGGCTGCGACGGCGCCAGCATCTTCGCCGACCTGACCCCAACTCCCCCCACCACCCCCGCTCCACCCACCCCCCACCTATCCCGCTTCTTCACCTAACCCCACCCCACCCCGTTGGCGGGGTCACGGGGGTCAGCGGGGGGTGGTGCTTTCTCGGGGGGTCAGGTGGTGGGGGGCCGTTAGTTCCTGGGGTGGGGAGTTCGGGTCGCCGTCGATGCGGTTGGCCAGGAGTTCGACCGCCAGCCTTGCGATGCGTTCCTTGTCGGGGGAGATGGTGGTGAGGGTGGGGATCGAGAAGCGACCGTCCTCGATGTCGTCGAAGCCGGCCACCGCCACGTCGTCGGGGACCCGCAGGCCCGCCTCGTGCAGCGCCCGCAGGGCGCCCAGGGCGAGGGTGTCGTTGAAGCAGAAGACGGCGTCGGGGCGTACCCCGGTGGCGAGCAGGTGGCGCATGGCGGCCGCGCCGTCCGCGCGGTGCCAGGCCGGCGCGGGCGCGACGAGGGCCTCGTCGTAGGCGATGCCGGCGTCGGCGAGGGCGGCGGCGTAGCCGGCCAGCCGGAGCCGCGCGCTGG
This sequence comes from Micromonospora sp. DT233, assembly GCF_049841815.1. Taxonomy (NCBI): domain Bacteria; kingdom Bacillati; phylum Actinomycetota; class Actinomycetes; order Micromonosporales; family Micromonosporaceae; genus Micromonospora; species Micromonospora sp. DT233. Next base: position 489,683 of record NZ_JBNCLB010000001.1, read on the forward strand.
CCCCCTCGGCGGTGCCCTGCGCCCCGACGGCGGCGATCCGCCGGCGGCCGAGGCCGATCAGGTGGGCGGTGACCTCCCGGGCGGCGGCCACGTTGTCGATGGCCACGTGGTCGGCCGGGCCGTGGTCGACGCGCTCGCCGAGCAGCACCATCGGGGTGCCGTCCAGGCCGGTCAGGTCCTCCGCGGTGAGGGCCAGCGGGCTGAAGATCAGCCCGTCGATCAGGTGGTCGGCGATGCCGGCGGCGGCGACCCGCTCCTGCTCCGGGCCGCCGCCGGTCTGGTCGATCAGCACCGTCCAGCCCAGCTCGGCGGCGACGGTGACCACGTGGCGGGCCAGTTCGGCGAAGTACGGGATGTCCAGCTCGGGCACGGCCAGGGCGATCACCCCGGTACGCCCCTTGCGCAGGCTGCGGGCGGAGAGGTTGGGGCGGTAGTTGAGCTCGGCGAGGGCCTGCTCCACGCGGGCCCGGGTGCCCGGCCGGACGTGCTGGTAACCGTTGACGACGTTGGAGACGGTCTTCACCGACACCCCGGCGCGCTCCGCCACGTCCTTCAGTCTGTGCCGCACTCATGCCTCCCCGTTGACAACCCGGCACCCTACCGTGTCACAAGCGCATTACAGACCCTTTACAACGTTGCTTACAACGTTGTAGAAACCAGGGGCACGGGTGACCCAGATCACCGGGTGGCGTCGTCGTCGCACGGGCGAACCTCGACGGCGGTCGACGCCGCCGCGCCAACGCGACGACGAAAGGCGACACCTTGCGGAGCGCGCAACTCACCATCGACCCGGCCTTCGTGATCGGACCGGCCGACCGCCGGCTCTTCGGCTCCTTCGTCGAGCACATGGGGCGCTGCGTCTACGGCGGCGTCTACGAGCCCGGCCACCCCGCCGCCGACCCCCTCGGCCTGCGTCAGGACGTGCTGGAGCTGACCCGTGAGCTGGGCGTCTCCGTGGTCCGCTACCCCGGCGGCAACTTCGTCTCCGGCTACCGCTGGGAGGACGGCGTCGGCCCGGCCGGCGACCGGCCCCGCCGCCTCGACCTGGCCTGGAAGACCATCGAGACCAACGCGTTCGGCCTCGACGAGTTCATGACCTGGGCCGGCGCGGCCGGCGTGGAGCCGATGATGGCGGTCAACCTCGGCACCCGGGGCGCGCAGGAGGCCTGCGACCTGCTGGAGTACGCCAACCACCCCGGCGGCACCCGGCTGTCGGACCTGCGCCGCTCCCACGGCGCCCAGGAGCCGTACGGGGTGCGGCTGTGGTGCCTCGGCAACGAGCTGGACGGCCCGTGGCAGGTGGGCCACAAGACCGCCGACGAGTACGGCCGGCTCGCCGCCGAGACCGCCCGCGCGATGAAACTGATCGACCCCTCGATCAGCCTGGTCGCCTGCGGCAGCTCCGGTCGGGGGATGCCCACCTTCGCCTCCTGGGAGGCGACCGTGCTGGAGCACAGCTACGAGCACGTCGACTACATCTCCGCGCACACCTACTACGACCCCTCCGACGGCGACCGGGCCAGCATCCTCGCCTCGGCGGTGGACATGGACAACTTCATCACCGAGGTGGTGGCCACCGCCGACCACGTGGCGGCCAGGCAGCGGCAGCGGCGCAAGCTCAAGATCTCCTTCGACGAGTGGAACGTCTGGTACCAGTCCCGCCTCCAGGCCGACCTGGACCGGCGCGGCTGGGTGGAGGCCCCGGCCCTGATCGAGGACGACTTCACCGCCGTCGACGCGGTGGTGGTCGGCGACCTGCTGATCACCCTGCTCCGGCACGCCGACCGGGTCGGCGTGGCCTGCCAGGCGCAGCTCGCCAACGTGATCGCCCCGATCCGCACCCGCACCGGGGGGCCGGCCTGGCGGCAGAGCATCTTCCACCCGTTCGCCCTCACCGCCCGCCACGCCCGGGGCACCGTGCTGCGCACCGAGCCGGTCGGCCCGACGTACGCGACCGCGCGCTACGGCGACGTCCCGGTGCTGGACACGGTGGCGCTGCGCGACGAGGAGACCGGCGAGCTGACCCTCCTGGCGGTCAACCGGGGCACCGACGACCTCCCCCTCGAGCTGGACCTGCGCGGCCTGCCGGGGCTGACCGGGGTCGAGCACCGCGCCCTCGCCGCCGGCGACGACCCGACGGCCACGAACACCGAGGCCGAGCCCGACCGGGTGACGCCGCAGCGGCGGCCCGTCCCCGCCGTCGACGCCGGCCGGTGCGCGGTGCTGCTGCCGGCGATCTCCTGGAACCTGCTGCGCTTCGGCCCGAGCGGCGGGTAGCGGCGGGCGCCTCGACTCCAGCGGACCGGCCCCCGAACAGGCACACTCATCCCGTCCGTCCCCAAAGGAGAGACCCCCGAATGATGCACAGCGAAATGAGCCGGCGCCGCCTGCTCGGCCTCGGCGTCGGGCTCGGCACCGCGGCGACGTTGACCCTGGCCGGCTGCGGCGGCGGCAGCAGCACCAAGCCGGGCGGGGCCGCCGGCAACGGCGGCAAGGACTACACCGGCCCCAAGGTCGACCTGAAGCTCTGGAACGGCTTCACCGGCGGCGACGGCGAGATCTTCAAGAAGCTGGTCGAACGCTTCAACAGCGAGCACCAGAACATCGCCGTGGGGGTCGCCACCTACCGGTGGGAGGACTACTACAGCAAGCTGCCCGGCGCGGTCTCCAGCGGCAACGGCCCGGACATCGCGGTCATGCACATGGACCAGCTGGCCACCTACGCCGCCCGTGGCGTGATCACCGAGCTGGACGACGTGGCCACGGCGTTGGAGCTCAGCGAGGCCGACTTCGCCCCGACCGTCTGGAAGGGCGGCCTCTACCGCGACAAGCGGTACGGCATCCCGCTGGACATGCACCCGCTGGGCTTCTACTACAACAAGTCGGTTATGCAGAAGGCCGGGCTGGACCCGAACAAGCCGCCGACCACCCGCGACGACTACACCGCGGCGCTGACCGAGCTGAAGAAGTCCGGCGTGCAGGGCTTCTGGGTCAGCCCGTTCCAGTTCACCGGCGGGATGACCTTCTACTCGTTGCTGCACCAGTGGGGCGGGACCCTCTTCGACGCCGAGGTCGCCAAGGCCACCTTCAACTCCGACCAGGCGGTCGAGGCGTGCACCTGGCTGGTCGACATGGTCAAGCAGGGGCACTCCCCCGCCAACGTCGGCCAGGACGCCGACTACCTGGCCCTCAAGAGCGGCCGCAACGCGTTCCACTGGAACGGCATCTGGCAGGTCAACGACCTGAAGAAGAGCGCCGACGTGCAGTGGGGGGTGGCGCCGCTGCCGCAGATCGGCAGCCAGCGGGCCGCCTGGGCGAACTCGCACAACTTCACCATCGTCAAGCAGCGCGGCGCCGACGCCAACAAGGTCTCCGGCGCGAAGGTCTTCATCAACTGGCTCAGCCAGCACTCGCAGGACTGGGCCGCCGGCGGTCAGGTGCCGGCCCGCAAGGCCGTCCGCGACAGCGCCGAGTTCAAGGCGCTCACCGAGGTCGCCGCGCTGGCCCCCGAGCTGGAGTACGCGGCGTTCCCGCCGGCCGTGCCGGGCCTCGGCGAGGTGATCCTCACCTTCTACAGCGCGTTCAACGAGGCGGCGCTGGGCAAGAAGCCCCCGAGGCAGGCGCTCGACGACGGGGTGGCCAAGGCCGACAAGCAGCTCGCGGACAACCGCAAGAAGTACGGGAACTGAGCGCCCGTGGCGGACGAGACGTTGGTCGGGGCGGCGCGCGGCGACGCGCCGCCCCGGGCGGCCGGGGCCACCCGTCGGGGGCCGGTACGGCGGGGCCGGGCCAGCACCCCGTACCTCTTCCTCGCCCCGTACCTGGTGCTGTTCCTGGCCTTCGGGTTGGCCCCGATCCTCTTCGGGGCCTGGTTGAGCGTGCACCAGTGGGACCTGCAACTGCCCAGTCGCCCCTTCGTCGGGCTGGCCAACTACCGGGACCTCTTCTCCAGCGACTCGGCGATCTACGGGGACTGGTGGGCCAGCGTCCGGGCCACCGGGATCTTCACCGTCTTCTCGGTGCCGCTGCTGGTGGTCGTCCCGCTGGGGCTGGCGCTGCTGCTCAACCGCTCGTTTCCGGGGCGGACCTTCTTCCGGGCGGTCTACTTCGCCCCGTACGTGCTCGGGGTGGCGGTGATCGGCCTGCTCTGGCGCTTCCTGCTGGACGCCAACCTGGGCCTGGTCAACCGGATGCTCGCGGCCGTCGGCCTGCCGGCGGACACCCCCTGGGTCACCGACGTGCCGTGGGCCTGGGTCTCCCTGGTGGGCGTGACGGTGTGGTGGACCTCCGGCTTCAACGCGGTGATCTACCTGGCCGGGTTGCAGGACATTCCACCCGAGCTCTACGAGGCGGCGCAGCTGGACGGTGCGGGCGGCTGGGCCCGGTTCCGGCACGTCACGATCCCCGGGCTGCGCCCGGTCCTGCTCTTCGTGCTGACCACCACGATCCTCGCCTCCGCGAACGTCTTCGGCCAGTCGTTCCTCATCACCCAGGGCGCGCCGGGCCAGCAGACCCGCACGGTGGTCTGGCGGATCGTGGACGAGGGGCTGCGGGACAACGACGCGGGCCGGGCCGCCGCGATGAGCATCGTCTTCGCGCTGGCGCTGGCCGTGGTCAGCGTCGTCAACTTCCGGTTCCTGCGGTACCGGGACCAGTGAGGGGCCGACCATGACGAAACTGCGCCGCGCCGGCCGCTACGCGGTCCTGGTGCTCCTGGCCCTGGTGTTTCTCACCCCGCTGGTCTGGATGCTGCTGACCTCCCTGAAGACCAACGGGGACGCCCAGCGCGTCCCGCCGGGCCTGCTGCCGGAGCCGTTCTCCACGTACGGCTACGAGCAGATCCTCGGCAGCGCCGCCAACCCGGTGCCGCGCTGGTTCCTCAACAGCATGCTGGCCGCCAGCCTGCACGCCGTGCTGGTGCTGGCGACCGCGTCGATGGCCGCGTACGCGCTGGCCCGGATGCGGTTCCGGGGCCGGGGGGTGGGCTTCGCGCTGATCGTGGGCACCCTCTTCGTCCCGCCCACCTCGATGATCATTCCGAACTTCGTGATCGCCGACCGGCTGGGCTGGCTGGACACCCTCGCCGTGGTGGTGGTGCCGGGCGCGGCCAGCGCGTTCGGGGTCTTCTTCCTGCGCCAGTTCTTCCTCTCCGTCCCGGCGGAGCTGGAGGAGGCCGCCGTCCTCGACGGGGCGAACCACTGGCAGGTCTTCACCCGGGTGCTGCTGCCGCTGTCGAAGCCGGCGCTGGCGACCCTCGCGGTGCTGTCGTTCCTGACCAACTGGAACGACTTCCTCTGGCCGATCTACGTGCTGTTCAGCCCCGAGCGGCTCACCCTGCCGTCCGGGCTGGGCCTGCTCCAGGGCGCGTACGCCACCGACTATCCGGTGATCATGGCGGGCGCGGTGCTGGCCAGCGTGCCGGTGCTGATCCTCTTCGTCGCCGCCCAGCGGCACATCATCCAGGGCGTCTCCCGCAGCGGCCTGAAGGGCTGAGGCCGATGACCACCCGGTGACGGCGGCGCGGCGGCGGGCCGGGCGAAGCGCGGCGGGCCGGGCGAAGCGCGGCGGGCCGGGTGAACGGGCAGCGCGGGGGGTGGGCCGGGCCTAGCGTGGCTGCCATGGATCTCAGCATCGACCCGGGCCTCCGCCCGCCCGCCGCCCCGGAGCCGATCCCGGCCGCGCCGCAGCCCGCCGAGCCGAAGGCCACCGCCGAGCACGCCACCGCCGAGCCGGCCGCCGCCGAGCCGAAGGCCACCGACCGGGCCGCCGACGCGCCGCACGCCGCCGACCGGCACGACCTGATCCGGGTGCACGGGGCTCGGGGGAACAACCTGCGCGACGTCAGCGTCGAGATCCCGAAGCGCCGGCTGACGGTCTTCACCGGGGTCTCCGGCTCCGGCAAGAGCTCGCTGGTCTTCGGCACGATCGCCGCGGAGTCGCAGCGGCTGATCAACGAGACGTACAGCGCCTTCGTGCAGGGCTTCATGCCGACGCTGGCGCGACCGGAGGTCGACGTGCTGGACGGGCTGACCACCGCGATCGTCGTCGGTCAGCAGCGGATGGGCGCCGACCCGCGCTCCACCGTCGGCACGGCCACCGACGCGAACGCGCTGCTGCGGATCCTGTTCAGCCGGCTCGGGCGACCGCACATCGGCTCGCCCCAGGCGTTCTCCTTCAACGTCGCCTCGATCAGCGGGGCGGGCGCGGTGACCACGGAACGCGCCGGGCGGACCGTGAAGGAGCGGCGCGACTTCAGCATCACCGGCGGCATGTGCTCCCGGTGCGAGGGCCGGGGCGCGGTGACCGACATCGACCTCGGCCAGCTCTACGACGACTCGAAGTCGATCGCCGAGGGCGCGTTCACCATCCCCGGCTGGAAGTCGGACAGCTGGTGGACGGTGCGGACCTACGCCGAGTCCGGCTTCCTCGACCCGCACAAGCCGATCCGCGACTTCACCGCCAAGGAGATGCAGGACTTCCTCTACCGGGAGCCGACGAAGGTGAAGGTCGAGGGGGCCAGCCTCACCTACGAGGGGCTGATCCCGAAGGTCCAGAGGTCGTTCCTGGCCAAGGACCGGGAGGCGATGCAGCCGCACATCCGGGCCTTCGTGGACCGGGCGGTCACCTTCACCACCTGCCCCGACTGCGCCGGCACCCGGCTCAGTGCGGCGGCCCGGTCGTCGAAGATCAAGGGAGTCAGCATCGCCGACGCGTGCGCGATGCAGATCAGCGACCTCGCCGGGTGGGTCCGTGGCCTCGACGAGCCGTCGATGACGCCGCTGTTGACGACGCTGGGCGGGATCCTCGACTCGTTCGTGGAGATCGGGCTGGGCTACCTCTCGCTCGACCGGCCGGCGGGCACCCTCTCCGGCGGCGAGGCGCAGCGGGTCAAGATGATCCGCCACCTCGGTTCGGCGCTCACCGACGTCAGCTACGTCTTCGACGAGCCGACGATCGGGCTGCACCCGCACGACATCGCACGGATGAACGACCTGCTGCTGCGGCTGCGCGACAAGGGCAACACGGTGCTGGTCGTGGAGCACAAGCCGGAGACCATCGCCATCGCCGACCACGTCGTCGACCTCGGCCCGGGGGCCGGCACGGCGGGCGGCACCGTCTGCTTCGAGGGCACCGTGGCGGGGCTGCGGGCCAGCGGCACCGTCACCGGCCGGCACCTCGACGACCGGGCCGCCCTGAAGACGACGGTACGCCGGCCCACCGGCGCCCTGCGGATCCGCGGCGCGTCGGCGCACAACCTGCGCGACGTCGACGTCGACATCCCGCTCGGGGTGCTGGTCGTGGTCACCGGCGTCGCCGGCTCCGGCAAGAGCTCACTGGTGCACGGGTCGATGCCCACCGACGCGGGGGTGGTCTCGGTCGACCAGACCCCGATCCGGGGCTCGCGGCGGAGCAACCCGGCGACGTACACCGGGCTGCTCGACCCGATCCGCAAGGCGTTCGCGAAGGCCAACGGGGTGAAGCCGGCCCTGTTCAGCGCGAACTCCGAGGGCGCCTGCCCGCACTGCGGCGGCGCGGGCGTCGTCTACGTCGACCTGGGGATGCTGGCCGGGGTGCCCACCACCTGCGAGGAGTGCGAGGGCAAGCGCTTCCAGGCGGCGGTGCTGGAGCACCGCCTCGGCGGCCGGGACATCAGCGAGGTGCTGGCGATGTCGGTGACCGAGGCCGCGGAGTTCTTCGGGACGGGCGAGGCGCACACCCCGGCCGCGCACGCCGTCCTGGGCCGCCTCGCCGACGTCGGGCTCGGCTACCTCAGCCTCGGCCAGCCGCTGAGCACGCTCTCCGGCGGCGAGCGGCAGCGGCTGAAGCTCGCCACCCACCTGGGCGACGCCAGCGGCGTCTACGTTCTCGACGAGCCGACCACCGGCCTGCACCTGGCCGACGTCGCCCAGCTGCTCGGCCTGCTCGACCGGCTCGTCGACGCCGGCAAGTCGGTGATCGTCGTCGAGCACCACCAGGCGGTGATGGCGCACGCCGACTGGATCATCGACCTGGGCCCCGGCGCCGGCCACGACGGCGGCCGGATCGTCTTCGAGGGCACCCCCGCCGACCTCGTCGCCGCCCGGCACACCCTGACCGGCCAGCACCTGGCGGCGTACGTCGGGACCTGAGCACCGCCGGCGCGACGGCGGCCGGTGGCACGGGCACGGCGGCGCGGACGGGCCGGTGTGGCCCGCCCGCGCCGCCGACGCCCCGGCCGCGAGACGGTCAGGTGGCCTTGGCGTCCGCATCCTTGTCGGCCTGGGCCAGGCGGTTGCGGCGGTGGCCGTAGCCGAAGTAGATGATCGCGCCCAGCGCCATCCAGATCAGGAACCGGATCCAGGTCTCCACCGACAGGTTGAGCATCAGGTAGAGGCAGGCCAGCGCGGAGACGATCGGCAGCACCGGGGAGAACGGCACCCGGAACGGCCGCTCCAGGTCGGGGCGCCTGTGGCGCAGGATCGGCACCGCGATCGAGACCAGCACGAACGCGCAGAGCGCGCCGATGCTGACCAGGTCGGCCAGCGCCGACAGCGGCAGGAAGCCGGCCAGCAACGCCACGGCCACGGTCATGATCGCCGAGATCCGGTACGGGGTGCCCCACCGCGGGTGGACCTTGGCGATCCCCGGCGGGATCAGCCCGTCCCGGGCGATGGCGAAGCCGATCCGGCCCATGGCCACCAGGTCCACCAGGATCACGCTGGTCAGGCCGGCGACGGCGGCGATGGAGACGAGCACCCCGGCCCACTGCGCGCCGACCGCGTTGAAGGCCGAGGCGATCGGCGCACCCCGGTCGATCTCGGTGTACGGCACCATGCCGACCACGACCAGCGAGACGCCGATGTAGAGCACGGTGGAGATCAGCAGGGTGCCGAGCAGGCCGAGGGGGAGGTCCCGCTTGGGGCGCCTGGTCTCCTCGCCGAGGTTGGCCACCGCCTCGAAGCCGGTGTACGCGAAGAAGACCACGGCGGCGGCGCTGAGCACCCCGGCGAAGCCGAAGACGGAGGGTTCCAGCCCGAACAGCGCCTGGGTGACGGGCTGCTTGATGCCGTCGTCGCCGCCCCCGGCGGGCTCGGCCGGCGGAATGAACGGGGTGAGGTTCGCGGCCTTCACGAAGAACAGGCCGGCGACCACGATGAAGACGCAGATGGCCACCTTGACCAGCACCAGCAGGTTGGTCACCCGGGCGGACTCGCGGATGCCGACGATCGCCACGATGCCGAGCAGCAGCACGACGCCGATCGCCCCGACGTTGACCACGCTGCCCTCCTCGCCGAACCAGGCGGTGGGCAGGCCGATCAGTTCGGCGAGGTAACCGGACCAGCCCCGGGCCACCACCGCCGCGCCGAGCGCGAACTCCAGCAGCAGGTCCCAGCCGATGATCCAGGCGACGATCTCGCCCATGGTGGCGTACGCGTAGGTGTAGGCGCTGCCGGCGGTCGGCACGCTGGAGGCCAGCTCGGCGTAGCAGAGCGCGGCCAGCAGGGCGACCAGGCCTGCGATGCCGAACGAGATCACCACGCCCGGCCCGGCGCTGTCGCGGGCCTCGATGCCGGTGAGCGTGAAGATTCCGGTGCCGATGACGATGCCGATGCCGAAGCCGGTGAGGTCGACGGCGCCGAGGCGGCGTCTCAGGCCGGGTCCGCCGTCGCTGCCGTCCGCGTCGCCCTGGGCGATCACGTCCTTGATCGGTTTCGTACGCAGCATGGACACCGGACTCACCCCTCCCACGGTGCGACCACCACGGCGGCGGCCGGCAACCGGCCCGCGCCCATGGCGACCGGTAACCGGCCAGCTACCCAGACCGCCACCCGGCGAACCATCACCCAGGGTGCCGATAATGTCACGTGCGGGCAGGCGCGCCGGAGAACGGGCGACTGATCCAGGCCCGGCGACACGGATCCGGCCGGAGGGCTTGCGCCACCCCCGCAGATGTGAAAATTTCCTACCAGCGACAGATTGCCTTCGGCGAATCTTGCCGTCGGGCGGGTGTCGCGCGTTTCCACCCGGGGCGGTATCCGTCACGAACCGCCCCCTGCCACGCCGAGCCCCAATGAAGGGACGCACCGGATGAAGGCAACTCGGCTCAGAGCCGCCGGGCTGGCCGTAGCCCTGCTCGGCGCCCTCGTCGCCGTCTCCCCCACCGCCGCGAGCGCGGCCGAGCCCGACGCGGCGCGCACCGCCACCACCTCCTGCGCCATCGACCCGGCCACCCCGAAGCGTCAGTTCCGGGCCATGTGGATCTCGTCGGTGGTCAACATCGACTGGCCGACCAAGGCGTCGCAGACCGACCCGGACCGGATCGCCGCCCAGAAGGCGGAGTACCTGGGCTGGCTCGACCTGGCCGACAGGCTCAACCACAACGCGGTCGTGGTGCAGGTCCGCCCCACCGCCGACGCGTTCTGGCCCTCGCCGTACGAGCCGTGGTCGGAGTACCTGACCGGGGTGCGCGGGCAGGACCCGGGCTGGGACCCGCTGGCGTTCCTCGTCGAGCAGGCGCACCTGCGCAACCTGGAGTTCCACGCCTGGTTCAACCCGTACCGGATCTCCATGCCGCTGCCGCAGGGCGCGGGCGCGGACCTCACCGCGCTGGCCCCGAACCACCCGGCCCGCCAGCACCCGGAGTGGACCTTCGCGTACCCGCCGGCCGGGGTCGCCGGCAGCCGGCTCTACTACAACCCCGGCATCCCCGAGGTCCGCGAGTTCGTCCAGACCGCGATGATGGACGCCGTCAAGCGGTACGACGTCGACGGGGTGCACTTCGACGACTACTTCTACCCGTACCCCAGCGGCACCCACCAGGTGCCGGACGACGCGGCGTTCGCCGCGTACAACCGGGGCTTCACCGACCGGGCCGACTGGCGGCGGGACAACATCAACCTGCTGATCCAGGAGATGAACGGCAAGATCAAGGCGGCGAAGCCGTGGGTGAAGTTCGGGGTCAGCCCGTTCGGCATCTGGCGCAACGCCTCCGCCGACCCGGCCGGCTCGGACACCACCGGCAGCCAGTCGTACGACATCATCTCCGCCGACACCCGCAAGTGGGTCAAGCAGGAGTGGATCGACTACATCGTGCCGCAGCTCTACTGGCACATCGGCCAGTACCCGGCGGCCGACTACGCCCGGCTGGTGCCGTGGTGGGCCGAGACGGTGCGCGGCACCCGCGTGCAGCTCTACATCGGCCAGGCCGACTACAAGAGCGGTGACCCCGCGTACGGGTCGTTCTGGATGAACCCGCGCGAGCTGTCGGACCACCTGACGCTCAACCGGTCGTACCCGGAGGTGCTCGGCAACGTGCACTTCTCCGCGGTGCAGGTGCGGACGAACCGGCTCGGGGCGACCGACATCTACGCCGGCGAGCACTACTCCCGGCCGGCCCTGGTGCCCGCGATGCCGCACCTGCCGAAGAAGCCGCTGCTGCCCCCGGTGGTCACCGGCGCGCAGCGGCAGGACGACGGCGTGCGGCTGAGCTGGCGGCAGCTCGCCGACGGGGTGGGCCCGCTCGGCAAGGCCACCTCGTACGCGATCTACCGCCTCGACGGCAACCGCCTCGCCGAGCGGTGCGACTTCGCCGACGCGGCCCACCTGGTCGGCACCGTCCGGGCCACGCCGGGCGCGGTGCGCACCTTCACCGACACCACGGCGGAGGCCGGCAAGCGGTACACGTACCACGTGACCGCGTTGGACCGGCTCGCCAACGAGAGCCTCGTCAGCCCACCGCGTTTCGTGCGCTGACGACAGGACCGAATGCCCCGGGACGCCCCAGCGTTCCGGGGCATTCGTCTTTTCTACTCATCTCCCTAGATGTTCGTACCCGACGTCCCGGGACGCCTCCACGCTGATCGACACTTGTCGACACCTGGTGACTCAGCGGTAACCCACCGCACCACCCACGGAGGTCCACGTGCCCAGACGCCTCACCACCCTGCTCGCCACCGGCGCCCTCGCATTGCTCACCGCGCTGGGGGCGGCCTCTCCCGCCGCCGCCGTCACTCCCGACCAGAAGCTCGCCGTGCTGTCGAGCTGGACGCAGACCAGCGCCGCCAGCTACAACTCGTGGAACTCGGCCCGGCTCAACCAGGCCGCCTGGAGCGAGTACGCCTTCACCTGGTCGACCGACTACTGCTCGTCGAGCCCGGACAACCCGCTCGGCTTCAACTTCAAGCTCTCCTGCCACCGGCACGACTTCGGCTACCGCAACTACAAGGCGGTGGGGCGCTTCCCGGCCAACAAGGCCCGCCTGGACAACGCCCTCTACGCCGACCTGAAGCGGGTCTGCGCCACGTACAACGCGATCGTCCGGCCGGCCTGCAACAGCCTCGCCTGGACCTACTACGAGGCGGTCAGCGCCTTCGGCACGGTGGCCGCGGTCAAGCAGACCGACCTCGACCGCGCCGCCCGGATCAAGGCCGACGCCGAGGCCCGCGCGGCCGCCTAACCCCCACCCCGTTGGGGAATCGGCGAGCGCAGGCGATCGCAGCCGGTGGGGCGGTGGGGCTGTGGGTGATGGGGCGGCGGCGATGACGTAGGCGACTCAGCTCCAGATATGCCGAACCGCAAGTGCCTGGCCTCCCGGCCGCTCGGCTTTCCGGCGACGGCGGATCGTCCCAGCGGCGGGCCGGTGGCTCAGCAGCCGCAGCCACCACCGCAGCAGCCGCCACCGCCACCGCCGGCCGGTGCCGGACCGGCGGCGCCGGCACCGCCCCGGCCGGTCACCGCCACCGTGGAGAGCAGTTTGACGGTGTCGGCGTGGCCCTGCGGGCAGGATGCGGCCTCGCCCGCCCGCGCCATCGGACGGTTGACCTCGAAGGTGTCGCCGCAGGCGCGGCAGCGAAACTCGTACCTGGGCATGACCCAAGGGTACGACCGGTCCTGACGGGACGTCGAACATGGGTGATACTCGACAGGTGGTGGACGGCGAGGACGCATCGAGGGTTCGGCCCCTACGACCGGCCGCGCCGCCCGAGGAACCCGGCGGCCCTCCGGCTCCTATCAGGCTGCCTCGCCCCCGCCGACCGTGGCTGCGGTCGACGGCCCCCGACGAGCCCGCTCCCCGCACCCCCGAGCCGACCGAGCCCGCCTCCGCCGAGCCGACCGAGCCCGCCGAGCCCGCCTCTGCCGAGCCGACGACTGCCGAGCCGACGACGGGTGACCGGGCCGGCACCGACCCGGCCACCGGCCCGGGATCCGCCGCCGCGGCCGACACCGACACGCCGAGCCCTGCCGACGACGCCACGAAGACCGCCGCCGGGCAGACCGACGCCACGAAGACCGAGGCCACGAAGACCGACGCCACGAAGACCGACGCCGGGCAGGACGGCGAGGGCGCGAAGGACGGCGAGAGCGCGAAGGACGGGGCCGGGCGTGCCGGGGCCGCCCGGCGGCGGCGGGTGCCCTTCGCGCACGCCGTACGCATGCCTCCGCCGCGGCAGGCGGCCGTCGCCGCCGCTCGGGCCACCCGGGCCTGGTCGCGCCGCCCGAGCGGCCGGCTGGCCCTGCCCGGCCTGTTCCTGCTCGCCCTGGTCGGGGCGACCGCCGCCGCCGGCGCGCTGGTGGTGCCGGCGACCGCGCCGCAACCCCGCCCGGCCGCTGTCGACGCCACCTCCGCCCCGCCGGAGGTCAGCGCCGCGCCGTCGGGCGGCGTGCTGCCCGGCGGCTCCGCCGCCCCGCTGCCGCCCGGCACCACGCCGTTCCCCGGCACGACGGGGCTGCCCGCCGCGACCCCGGGACCGGGCGGCCAGGTGCCGGCCGGCCGGCCCGCCGACGCGCTCGCCACCTGGGCGCAGCAGATCGGGGCCAAGGCCCAGATCGCCCCGGTTGCCATGCAGGCGTACGGCTACGCCGAGCTGGTGCTCGCCCAGACCACGCCGGGCTGCCGGCTGAGCTGGACCACGCTCGCCGCCATCGGGTACGTCGAGTCGCGGCACGGCCAGGCCAACGACACCAGCCTCGGCGCGGACGGGCGGACGCTGAAGGAGATCATCGGCGATCCGCTGGACGGCAACGGCGGTCGGCAGCGGATCATGGACACCGACCGGGGGCTCTACGACCGGGACACGGTCTACGACCGGGCGATCGGGCCCATGCAGTTCATCCCCACCACCTGGCAGGAGATCGGCGCGGACGCGGACGGCGACGGCCGCCGGGACCCGCACGACATCGACGACGCCGCCCTGGCCGCCGGCAACTACCTCTGCAAGGGCGGCCGGAACCTGACCGTCTCCGGCGACTGGTGGGGCGCGATCCTGTCGTACAACGACGTGCGTCGGTACGCCCAGGACGTCTTCGACCGGGCCAACGAGTACGGATTGGCCAGTCGTAAACCGTGATCGGGTGCCGATATTTTGACGAAATGGACACTTCCGTCATGCTGCCGTTGACGGCAAGCTAGACGGGTGAAGCTGCGCGAGTGGGATGCCCGGACCGCGTCGTCCGCCGAGATCGCGTCGCTGCTGGGCACGCTCAACGCGGCGCTGGCGGCCGACCTCCCCCAGGACCCGCCCTGGCGGGACAGTCACCTGCGGGAGTACTTCTCGGAGGTGATGCCCGGCGAACGGCGGATCTCCTGGGTCGCCGAGGCCGATTCGACCAGCGAGGGCGCGCCCGGGCAGATCCTCGGCCACGTCCAGGTGTTGCTCCTCGGCGACATCGGCGTGCTGGAGGTGCTGGTGCACCCCACCGCCCGCCGCACCGGCCTGGGCCGGGAGCTGGTCCGCACCGCCGCCCGGCGGGTCTACCAGGAGGGGTTCCGGTCGATCGGGGTCGAGGTGGTCGGCGACACCGCCGGCGTGGGCTTCTACGAGGCGCTCGGCTTCACCCGGGAGTACGTCGAGACCCGCAGCGTGCTCGACCTCGCCACGGTGGACTGGTCGGCGCTGACCGGGATGGCCGCCGGCGTCGACGCGGGATACCGGGTGCGGTTCTGCCCCGGCGGCCCACCCGACGGGCTGATCGAGGCGTACACGCGGGCCAAGGCCGAGGCGCGCGACAGCGACGACGGCGAGTTGCGCCCCAGCTCGTACGACCCGCAGCGGCTGCGCGACAGCCTGGACACCCTGCACCGGCGGGGGCTGAGGCCCTACATCGTGCTGGCCACCCACGACGGCACCGGGGAGGTGGCCGGGCTGACCGAGGTGGTGGTGCCGACCCAGCACCCGACCCGCGCCGACCAGTACGACACGATCGTGGCCCAGGCCCACCAGGGCTACGGCATCGACCGGGCGATCAAGGCGCGGATGCTGCTGGAGCTGCGCTCGGCCGAGCCGGCGCTGACCGAGGTGCAGACCTGGAACGCGCAGGCCAACGAGGCGATGCTCAAGGTCAACGCCGAGCTGGGCTACCGCCCCGACCGGGAGTGGTCCGAATACAGCGTGGACGTGGCCGAGCTGGTGCACCGGCTGGACGCGCCCCGCTGACCCCGCACCGGCCGGCCGCGCCCCGCTGACCCTGCGGGGGATGGACGGCGCACCGCGCCGCACCTTAACGTTCGTTGGTTCCCGCCCGCCCATCGTGGAGGCCCTATGCGCCCGCGCCGCAGTTTCGCCGCGCTCGCGACCGCCGTTGCCGTCACCATCCCGGTCATCGGCCTCGCACCCCCTGCGGCCAGCGCCGCGCCCACCGACCTGTTCATCTCCGAGTACGTCGAGGGCTCGTCGAACAACAAGGCGATCGAGCTGTTCAACGGCACCGGCGCCCCCGTCGACCTCGCCGCCGGCGGGTACCGGCTCCAGTTGCACTTCAACGGCAGCACCACGGCGACCACGCTGGCACTGACCGGCACCGTGGCCGCGGGCGACGCGTTCGTCCTCGCCGCCGCCTCGGCGGCCCCGGCGATCCTCGCCCAGGCCGACCAGACGACCAGCGCCAGCCTCTTCAACGGCGACGACGCGATCGTGCTGCGCCGGGGCGACACCGTGCTCGACGCGATCGGCCAGGTCGGCGTCGACCCGGGCAGCGAGTGGGGCGCCGGGTCGACCAGCACCGCCGACAACACGCTGCGCCGGCTGCCCACGGTCACCTCCGGCGACACCGACCCGGCGGACGCGTTCGACCCGGCCGCCCAGTGGGCCGGCCTGGCCACCGACACCTTCGACGGGCTCGGCGCGCACACCGTCGACGGTGGCGGCCCGGTCGACCAGCCCGCCACCGTCACCTGCGGCGGGGCGCTGACCACGGCGGGGGGCACCGCCGCCAGCCGCGAGGTCACCGCCACCGACCCCGACGACACGATCGTCGACCTGGCCGTCACCGCCGTCAGCCCGGCCCCGACCACCGGGTCGATCACCCGCACGGCCCTCACCCCCGCCGACGCCGTTGGCGGCACCGCCCGCGCCACCGTCGCCACCAGCGCCGACCTGGCCGCCGGGGCGTACACGGTGACCGTGACCGCGACCGACGCCGACGGTGGCACCGCGACCTGCGCGCTGGCCGTGACGGTGACCCGGGAGCTGACCGTCGGGGAGGTGCAGGGCCCGACGACCGACGCCGAGTCCGGCCCGGCCGACCGGTCGCCGCTCGCGCCGGCCTCCGGCAACGGCACCAGCAGCATCCTGTACGACGTCCGGGGCGTGATCACCCAGCGCACCCTGGCCCGCACCTCGGCCGGGGCCGAGCAGCACGGCTTCTTCCTGCAGAGCCGCGCCGACGCCACCGACGCCGACCCGACCTCCTCCGACGGCGTCTTCGTCTTCATGGGCGCGTTCACCTCGCTGATCGGCGGCTACGTGCCGACCGTCGGCGACGAGGTGGTGCTCCGGGCGCGGGTGTCGGAGTACTACAACTTCACCCAGCTCTCCGGGGCCTCCCTGGTCCGCAAGGTCGCCTCCGGGCTGGACGTGAACGCCGTGGTCGCGGTCGACTACGCGATGCCCCCGTCCGACCTGACCGCCGCGCAGCGGTTCTGGGAACGGCACGAGGGTGCCCGGCTGCGGGTGCGCGCCGGCAGCGGCGCGGTGAGCGGGCGGGCCGTCTTCGCCTCCACCGCCGACTCGGAGACCTGGGTGGTGGACCGCGACGACCCGCTGCTGCGGCGCACCGACCCGTACGCCCGCCGGGTCTTCCGGGACTCGCATCCGCTGGACAACGATCCGAGCCGGCGCTTCGACGACGGCAACGGCCAGCGGATCCTGCTGGGCGCGATGGGCGTCAAGGCCACCGCCGGGGACAGCGCCGCGCTGCTGCCGCCGACGCGGACCTTCGACACCCTCACCGCCGACGCGTTCGGCGCGCTCTACTACTCGTTCGAGAAGTACGGCGTCCAGGTCGAGCGGGCCGCCTTCGCGGCCGGGGCCGACCCGTCGCGCAACTCCCCGCCGAAGCCGGCCGACCGGACGCGGGAGGTCGCGATCGCGACGTACAACGTGGAGAACCTCTACGACCACCGCGACGACCCGTTCGACAGCTGCGACTTCACCGGCAACGCCGGCTGCCCCGGGGTGAGCCCGCCGTTCGACTATGTGCCGGCCGGTGAGGCCGCCTACCGGGAGCACCTGACGGCGCTGGCCGACCAGATCCGCACCGACCTGCACGCGCCGGACCTGATCCTGGTCCAGGAGGCCGAGGACCAGGACATCTGCTCCGTCTCCGGGGGCGCGCTGGTCTGCGGGGACACCGACGACGCCGACGGCGCCCCGGACACCCTGCAGGACCTGGCGCTGGCCGTCGCCGCCGCCGGGGGCCCGGCTTACGCCGCCGCGTACGACCGGACCGGCGCGGACGCCCGGGGCATCACCGCCGGGTTCCTGTACCGCACCGACCGGCTGTCGCTGGCCGAGGCGACCGCCGCCGACCCGCTGCTCGGCTCCGCGCCGCAGGTGCCGTACCGGTCGGCGGGGCTGGCGTCCAACGCGGACGTGCAGAACCCGAAGGCGCTCAACGCGGTGCTGCCGGCCGACACCGACACCTCGACCGGCAAGGACGGCAACAACGTCTACACCCGGGCCCCGCAGCTCGCCAAGTTCCGGGTCAGGGTCGCGCCGGGGGCAGCCGAGTCGTACGTGCTCTGGGCGTTGAGCAACCACTTCTCGTCCGGGCCGGACAGCCGGATCGGGCAGCGCGCCGAGCAGGCCGGGTACGGTGCGGCGCTGGTCACCGCGATCCAGAACTCCGACCGCGACGCCCGGGTGGTCTACGGCGGGGACCTGAACGTCTTCCCCCGCCCCGACGACCCGATCGCCACCGGCGCGGACCCGACGCCGTCGGACCAGCTCGCCAAGCTCTACGAGGCGGGCCTGCACAACCTCTGGGACGACCTGGTCGCCGAGGTGCCGTCGTCGGCGTACTCGTACAGCTTCGAGGGGCAGGCGCAGACCCTGGACCACCTCTTCGTCAACGACGCGCTCCGCGACGACCTGTTGCAGGTGCGGGCGGCGCACATCAACGCCGACTGGCCGGCGGAGTTCACCGGGGACGGGTCGCGCGGCTCCAGCGACCACGACCCGCAGGTGGCCCGGTTCCGCTCCCAGGCGTCGCTGAGCGTGGCCGACGCGACGGTGGCCGAGGGCGACAGCGGCACCCGCCCGCTGACGTTCACCGCCACCGTGTCCCGGCCGCTCTCCCAGCCCGTGCTGATCTGCGCCGCCAGTTACGGCAGCACCGCGCAGGCCGGGTCGGACTACGACCCGTACGTCGGCTGCCGGGTCCTCGCGGCCGGGCGGACCTCGCTGACGTTCGCGGTGACCGTGCGCGGTGACCGCCGGCGGGAGGCCGACGAGAAGGTGAACCTGATAGTGGCCGGGGTGCCGGGGCTGCGCCTGGCCGACCCGCTCGCCGTGGGGACCATCTCGAACGACGACTGACCGGCTCCGGCCGACGACGGCCCGCCGCCCGGGTGCCCACCCGGACGGCGGGCCGTCTCACCTCAGGGTCAGTACCGCGTGCGGAGGAGTTGCGCCGCCTCGACCGCCCAGTAGGTCAGGATGACCTGGGCGCCGGCCCGGCGGATCGAGGTGAGCGTCTCCAGCATCACCCGCTCGCGGTCGATCCAGCCGTTCGCGGCGGCGGCCTCGACCATCGCGTACTCGCCGGAGACCTGGTAGGCGGCGACCGGGACGTCCACGGCCGCCCGGACCGCCGACACCACGTCGAGGTAGGGCAGGGCCGGCTTGACCATCACCAGATCCGCGCCCTCGGCGACGTCCAGCGCCACCTCGCGCAGGGACTCCCGCAGGTTCGCCGGGTCCTGCTGGTAGGCGCGCCGGTCGCCGTCGAGGCACGACTCCACGGCGTCGCGGAACGGGCCGAAGAAGGCGGAGGCGTACTTCGCCGCGTACGCCAGCACCGCGACGTCGGTGTGACCGGCGGCGTCCAGGGCCTTGCGGACCACGCCGACCTGGCCGTCCATCATCCCGGACGGCCCGACCATGTCGACCCCGGCGGCGGCCTGGGCCACCGCCATCTCGGCGTACGCCGCCAGCGTGGCGTCGTTGTCCACGTCGCCGTTCGGCGCCAGCAGCCCGCAGTGCCCGTGCGAGGTGAACTCGTCCAGGCAGAGGTCGCTCATCACCACGGTGGCGTCGCCGACCTCGGCGACCACGTCGGCGATGGCGACGTTGAGGATGCCGGCCGGGTCGATCCCGCCGGAGCCGCGCTCGTCGCGCGTCGTCGGGATCCCGAAGAGCATGATCCCGCCGACCCCGGCGGCGACCGCCTCGGCCGCCGCCTTGCGCAGCGAGTCCCGGGAGTGCTGGAGCACCCCCGGCAGCGAGGCGATCGCCCTCGGCTCGGTCAGCCCCTCCTTGACGAACATCGGCAGGACCAGCTCGGCCGGGTCGACGCGGGTCTCGGAGACCAGCCGCCGCACGGCTGCGGTGCGACGCAGCCGGCGGGGCCGGATCTCGGGGTACGGCATCAGGGTCTCCCTAACGACTCAGCGGAACCTCAGGGCGGTCGGCCCCTGCACCTTCGAGCCGCGGCGCTGCTTCGCCGGCATGGCGGCGAGCTTCTCGCGCAGCTCGACGGCGTAGGCGGCCAGCGCCTCCACCAGGTCGGGCACCGAGGCGTGCGCGGGCTGCACGTCGACCCGCAGGCCGAACTCCGTCGCGGTCTCCGCCGTCTTGGGCCCGATGACGGCGACGACGGTACGCGCGTGCGGCTTCCCGGCGATGCCCACCAGGTTGCGCACCGTGGACGACGAGGTGAAGAGCACCGCGTCGAACCCGCCCGACTTGATGGCGTCCCGGATCTCGGCGGGCGGCGGGGCGGCCCGGACCGTCCGGTACGCGGTCACGTCGTCGACCTCCCAGCCGCGCTCGGTGAGCCCGGCGGCGAGGGTCTCGGTGGCGATGTCGGCGCGCGGCAGCAGCACCCGGCCCACCGGGTCGAGGATCTCGTCGTGCGGGGAGAACTCGGCCAGCAGCCCCTCGGAGGACTGCTCCCCCGCCGGGACCAGCTCCGGCTGGATGCCGAACGCCCGGACCGCCTCCGCGGTGGCCTCGCCGATACAGGCGATCTTGACGCCGCCGAAGTGCCGGGCGTCCAGGCCGTGCTCGCCGAACTTCTCCCAGACCGCGCGGACGGCGTTGACCGAGGTGAAGATCACCCAGGCGTACCGGCCGTCGACCAGGCCCTTGACCGCCCGCTCCATCTGGGCGGGGGTACGCGGCGGCTCGACCGCGATGGTCGGCACCTCGCACGGGATCGCCCCGTACGCGCGCAGCCGGGCGCTCATCACGCCGGCCTGCTCCTTGGTCCGGGGGACGAGCACCTTCCAGCCGTACAGCGGCCGGTTCTCCCA
Organism: Micromonospora sp. DT233; assembly: GCF_049841815.1. NCBI lineage: Bacteria > Bacillati > Actinomycetota > Actinomycetes > Micromonosporales > Micromonosporaceae > Micromonospora > Micromonospora sp. DT233. Next base: position 510,414 of record NZ_JBNCLB010000001.1, read on the forward strand.
CCAGCTCAGCTTGTCCCGCTGGCCCACGCCCTCGCCGACGGTGAGCACCACCCGGCCGGTGAAGCCGAGCGCCGCCGCGACGAACGAGTCCACGGTCGACGTGGTCGTGTACTGGGTCTCCCCGGTGCCGTCGCCGGTCACCCCGACGCCGGTGGCGCCGTCCACCCCGGCGGCCAGCAGGCCGTCGCGGATCGCGGCCAGGTCCCCGGCGTCCACGGCGAGCGCGAGCGAGCCCCGGCCGACGGCGGCGGCCAGCGCCTCGAAGTCCAGCACGCTGACGTCCTCGACGTCGGCGGCGGTACGCACGCCGGGCAGCGGCACCCCGGCGTAGGTGGCCACGCCCTCGGCCTGGCCGACGCCCGGGACCACCTCGAAGTGCGCCGCGGTCCGGGCGACCGCCTGCACCTCCTTGATCACGGAGTCGTGGCCGAAGGGGTCGCCGGCGACCAGGTGCACCGCGTTCTGGCCGGCCCTGGCGGCGGAGATCAGCACCTTCGCCACGTCCCCCGGCACGCCCTCGGCCGGGGTGAACTGGGCGTCGGGCCTGGCCTGGGCGCGGACGGCGTCGAGGAGCGACTCGGGGACTCCCCGGTCGTACACCACCTGGTCGGCGTCGACCAGGGCGTCGTGCGCCCGGCGGGTCAGCAGGCCCGGGTCGCCGGGGCCGGCCCCGACGAACGCGATGCGGCCTACGGGCTTACGGGTGCGGGTCATTCGGTGCTCCCAAGTTCCTGGGTCCCCGGGCCGGTGTGTCCTTCTCGGCCGAGGATCGAGTCGGCGCCGAGTTCGAGGAGTTCGGCGGCGAGTGCCTTGCCGATCTCCGCCGCGTCGGCGGGCGTTCCGGTGCGGGACAGCCGGAGGTCTCGCGCGCCGTCCGGGCTGATCACCGCCCCGCGCAGGTAGATCTCGTCGCCATTCACGCCGGCGGCGTCCGAATCGGTCGGTTCGCCTTCGGCGATGACTGCGTAGGCGGCCACGGGTGCGCTGCACCCGGCCTCCAGCGTGGCCAGCAACGCCCGTTCCGCGGTGACCGCGGCCCGGGTCGGTGCGTGGTCGAGCAGCGCGAGCAGCTCGACCAGGTCCTGGTCGTCGACCCGGCACTCCACGGCCAGCGCGCCCTGGGCGGGCGCGGGCAGCATGAGCATCGGGTCGAGCGTCTCGGTGATCACGTCGGCGCGGCCGATCCGGGCCAGCCCGGCCCGCGCCAGCACGACCGCGTCGAGGTCGGCGGCCGGGCCGAGCACCCGCGCCAGGCGAGTGTCGATGTTGCCGCGGATCGGGGTGACCTCCAGTTGCAGGCCGAGCGCATGCAGCTGGGCGATGCGCCGCAGCGCCCCGGTGCCGATCCTGGCGCCGGGTGGCAGCTCGGCGAGGGTGCGCCCGCCCGTGGCGACCAGCGCGTCGCGCGGGTCCTGCCGGGCGGGCACCGCCGCGATGTGCAGCCCGGGGGCCGCCTCGGTGGGCAGGTCCTTGTAGGAGTGCACCGCGAAGTCGATCGCGTCGGCGGCGAGGGCGTCGCGCAGCGCGGAGACGAAGACGCCGACGCCGAGCCGGTGCACGGGCGCGGTCGAGCGGTCGCCGGCGGTGACCACCTCGACGAGTTCGACCTGGCGGCCGGTCGCGGCGGTGAGCGCCGCCGCGACCTGGCCGGACTGTGCCATCGCCAGCGCGCTGCCCCGGGTGCCGAGGCGCAGTGGGGCGGTCATCTCTGGCCTCCGGTGTACGGGGGTGTGTCGGTGTCGACCACGTCGGGGACGGTGCCGACCGGGGAGGTCTGCGGGACCTGGAGGTCGAACAGCTCGCGCAGCAGTGCGGCGTACTGGTCGCCGCCGGGCTCGGCGGCGAGCTGACGCACCCGCACGGTGGGCTGGTGCAGCAGCCGCTGCACCACGCGGTGCACCGTCCGGGCCACCTCGGCGCGCTGGTCGTCGCTGAGGTCGGGGCGGCGCTGGGCCAGCCGGCGCAGCTCGGCGGTGACCACGTCCTCGGCCCGGCCACGCAGCGCGGCCACGGTCGGTGCCACGTCGGCGCCGCGCAGCCAGGTGAGGAAGGACTCGACCTCGTCGGCCACGATCCGCCGGACGGCGGCCGCGTCGGCGGCGGCGGGGCCGTCGGAGAGGATGCTCGCCATCCGGTCGATGTCGATCACCTCGACGCCGGGCAGCCCCGCCACGCCGGCCTCGACGTCCCGGGGGACGGCGAGATCGAGCAGCACGAGCGGCCCCCGCTCGGGGACGCGGCCGGCCAGCGCCCGGGTGACCACCTCGCGGGTGAGGACCGGTTCGGTCGCCGCCGTGGCGGCCACTACGATGTCCACTGTGGAGAGCACGTCGGTCAGCTCGGCCATCGGCGCCGCGCCGGCCCCGTACGACTCGGCCAGCCGGACGGCCCGGTCGGCCCCCCGGTTGGTCACGGTCAGCGGCCCGGCGCCGAGCCGGGACAGCGTCGCCACGCTCAGCGCGCCCATCGCGCCGGCGCCGACCACCAGGGCCGGGCGGCCGGCGAGGTCGCCGTCGAACTGCGCGGCGGCCAGGCCGAGGGCGGCGGTGACCACGCTCTGCCCGGCCCGGTCGATCCCGGTCTCGGCGTGCGCCCGCTTGCCCACCCGCAGCGCCTGCTGCATCAGCTCGTGCAGCAGCCGGCCGGCGGAGTCGGCCCCGCTGGCCCAGTGGTACGCGTCACGGAGCTGGCCGAGAATCTGCGCCTCGCCGACCACCATCGAGTCCAGCCCGGCGGCGACCTTGAAGACGTGGTCGACGGCGGCGGCGTCGTAGTGGACGTAGAGGTGGTTGGCCAGGCTCCCGGGGGAGGCGCCGGCCTGCTCGGCGAGGACGGCGCAGATGTCGCCGAGCCCGCCGTGGAAGCCGGACACGGCGGCGTAGACCTCCACCCGGTTGCAGGTGGAGACCAGCACCGCCTCGTCCACGTACGGCTGGGCGACCAGGCGGTCCAGCATGCGGGTGAGGTCGGCTGGGGCAACTGCCAGCTGCTCCAGGATGGCGACGGGGGCGGTGCGGTAGGACGCGCCGACGACAAGCAGTTTCACGTGCCGATCGCCTCCTGGGGCTCGGGGGACGCGAGCCCGCCGGGCAGCGCGGTGAGCGCGGAGCCGCCGGTGGCGGGCAGCGCGGTCAGGGACGCCTTGCGGTGCTCGTGGAAGGACAGGATCTGAAGCTCGATGGCGAGGTCGACCTTGCGCACGTCGACCCCCTCCGGCACCGAGAGTACGCACGGTGCGAAGTTGAGGATGCTCGTCACGCCGACGGAGACCAGTTGGTCGACGACCGCCTGGGCGGCGCTGGCCGGGGTGGCGATGACGCCGATCGCGATGGGCTGCTCGGCGACGATCCGGGGCAACTCGTCGATGTGCCGCACGACCAGACCGTGGATCTCCTCGCCGACCCGCGACGGGTCCGCGTCGAGCAGCGCGGCGATCCAGAAGCCGCGGCTGGCGAAGCCGGCGTAGCCGGCCAGGGCGTGACCGAGGTTACCCACCCCGACCAGGGCGACGGCCCGCCGATGGGTGAGCCCGAGCACGATCTCGATCTGCTCGACCAGCAGGGCGACGTCGTAGCCGACCCCCCGGGTGCCGTACGAGCCGAGGTGGGACAGGTCCTTGCGGAGCTTGGCGGAGTTGACCCCGGCGGCGGCGGAGAGCGCCTCGCTGGAGACGGTCTCGTGGCCGGCCTCGGCGAGGGTGTGCAGGGCGCGCAGGTATTCCGGGAGCCGCGCGACGGTTGCCTCGGGCAGGTCGGGAAGCGCCGGTACGGCACCGGCACGGCCGGGCGTGCCAGGGTGACGGTGCTGCTGACTCATGAGACTCCGTGCCGTGCGATCCGGGGCCAGCACCAGGGGCCGGCCGCATCGGGACTCCCGCCGACGACCGAGAATGCCGGCTGCGCTAGCAGGACGCGTCGGAACTACAGAGTAGGCGCTTGTGAAGACACGCACAAATCGCGATCTTGACGATACGCGATCCGCCGCCACCTGTCCCTCCCCTCCCCCATGATCGTTGGGGCGACGCCGCGCCGCCCCATCGATTATTGCGCAATCCCGACTTCCCTCACCAATCGCGCGCTGGGCTCGCCGTCCCCGTACGCCCGCTCCGGGCTGGTCGGCGCCGCGCCCCACGGCCGAGCGCCGCGTCGCGGGGCCGGACCGCCCTCGACGCCGCCGCCGGACAGTGGCCACCGTCACCGTGACGGCCGCCACCGACGCGCCCGCTCGCACCTACGGACCGCCCGGTGAACCCGACGGTGCGGCGCGGCCGACCACCCCCGGCACCCGAGCCGCCCCGGACCCGAACCGCCCCGCACCCGACCGACCGACGGAACCGGCGGCACCGGACGGCCGGGGCGTCACAGGGTGGCCGCGAGGGTGACCGCCTCGGTGAGCGAGTCCGCCACCGGGTGACCGGACGCCCGCAACCGGGCCTCGTCGGTGAAGCCGCCGCTGTAGAGCACGGCCCGGCCGCCGACCGACTCGGCGGCCTCCGCGTCGTCGATCGAGTCCCCGATCAGCACCACCTCGTGGCCCGGCACCCCCAGCTCGGCCAGGTGGGCGGCGAGCGACTCGGCCTTGCGGCCCCCGCCGACCGTGGCGCGCAGCCCGTCCACCCGGGCGAACCGGTCGGCCAGCCCGTAGGTGTGCACGGCGGGCACCAGCTCGTCGTGGAACCACATCGACAGCAGCGACTGGCTGCCCGGCCAGGCCGCCATCGCCGCCGCCGCGTCGTCGGCCAGCGCGCAGGTGGTGAGGCCGCTGCGGTACGCGTCGTGGAAGATCCGGTCCAGCTCGCCGAACGCCTCGTCGTCGACGACCCGGCCGAGCACCTCGGCGTAGTAGTCGGCGATCGGGCGGCGGAACCGCACCCGGTGCTCGTCCACGCTGACCGTCGGCCCGCCCAGGCTGGTGAAGACGGCGTTGGTGGCCGTGATCACCAGGTCGAGGTCGTTGAGCAGGGTGCCGTTCCAGTCCCACACCAGATGGGCTCGCGTAGGGGTCATCCCCGCACGATAGGGCGCAGCGCCGGCCCGCGCGAAGCACGGACTCCCGCCCTCCCGCCGGCGCGCCTCAGAGCTGCGGGGTGGTCAGGTCCCGCACCAGCCGCTCCTCCTCCACCCGCCAGTAGCCGTGCTCCTTGCCGTCGAGCAGCACCACCGGCAGCCGGTCGCCGTACTCGCGTTCCAGCTCGACGTCGCCGGTCACGTCCCGCTCGATCCAACGGTCCCCGGTGACCGCCACCACCCGGTCGAGCGCCGCCTTGGCGTCCTCGCAGAGGTGGCAGCCGGGGCGGACGATCAGGGCGAGCCGGGCGTCACTGGACATCGGGGACCTCCGTGCGGGTGTCGGTCGACGCCGCCGGGACGGCACCGACCTGAGCTGGGTCTTGCGTACCTTGCCGATCGCCAGGTAAGTACAGCAGCGCGGCGACGAACTCGACGGCGGTGGCGCACTCGGACCGGGCCAGGTTACGGGCGCAGCGGGCGAGCAGCCCCGCCCTCGGTCACCGCGCGCCCCGGCCGCACGCCCGCCCAGTCTCCCCCGGAGCGGGGGTGCGACACGCCCGGTACCGCCGACTCCGCCACCCGCGGATGCGCGGCGGGCCCCGCCGCCCGGTGCGGGCGGAGGTGGGACCGGCCGCAGCGACCGGCCCCGCCCCGGACTCCCCTCGGTCACGCAGGGTGACAGCCGAGGGTGCGCGCGGGGCTCGGCACGGTGCCGCCGCGTCAGTCCGGACCGGGTCCGGGTCGTCCCCGCCGACGCCGCGCGGGGCCCTCGCCGCGCTCGGCCGCCACCCCGGCGGAGCCGGTCGGCGTGGTCCGCCGGGGAACTGTCGCAGGCGTCCCGCATGATGGCAGTGCCCGGCCCGGCCGCCCGCCGCCGGGCCACGCCCGAGCCGTCGCCCCGGCGACCGCTCGGGGCCGGCCGAGGCGGCCGGGGCGCGGGGTGCCGGCCCCCGCCGGGCGGCCCCCTCGAACGCCCGGCAGAAGGGGCGGTGACCTGCTCTTCCATCCGGAACAGCCCGCCGGTCGAAAGTCAACCGGCCGCGACGGACAACCGGTCCGGCGGGGGTGTGGGGAGCGGACAATACTTCCGCTCTGTGTAACTGACTTGCCACGCGCGGGTGACGTTGGCCCTATTATCACTCGGGTCGACTCACCCCATTTGCCGTGAGTTTGACACCCCTCGGCCCGAGGAGGCCCCCGTGCCTGTTAGCGCATTGGACCAGCACCTCAAGGGGATCTGCCGCCCGTCGGCATGTCCCGGAAGAGCCCTGCCCCCGCCGTGGGACCCCGTCCGTCCGGCGGCGTCCCGGCGGTCGGCGTGGGACCGGACCGGGGAGGCACGGTGACCACATTCGGCTACGCAGAGCAACCGGTTGGGCTGGCGGCGGCCCAGGCCGCCCTCAACGAACGGCTGGGTGCTGCCCGGGGCTCGGCGGCCGGCCTGTGGGGTCTTCCCCAACGCGTCGACTCGGCGTCCAGACGCCTGCGCAACCGCTCGCACCACAACGAGGCGCCGCCCCGCCCGGCCCCGCCCGGCGGCAACGGCGGCCGGCTGGCCTCGCCGGCCCGGCCGACCATGCCGGCCCAGGGCCGGCGCAGCGGCGACACGCCGCCGACGGGTGATCCGTCGACGTCCGAGACGGCGGTGCTGCCGGCGGTCTCCGGGGCAGCGCCGGACGGGCCGACCGGGGGCCCGCCGACCGGCTACCCGAGCCGGCCCGACCCCTCCGACCCAGCCACCGAGGTCTGGGCGCTGATCGAGCGCGCCCAGGCCGGCGAGGCGGAGGCCTTCGGCCTGATCTACGACCGGTACGTGGACACCGTCTTCCGCTTCGTCTACTTCCGGGTCGGCAACCGGCAACTCGCCGAGGACCTCACCTCCGACACGTTCCTGCGCGCCCTCAAGCGGATCGGCAGCTTCACCTGGCAGGGCCGTGACCTCGGGGCGTGGCTGGTCACGATCGCCCGGAACCTGGTCGCCGACCACTTCAAGTCCGGCCGCTACCGGCTGGAGGTCACCACCGGCGACGTGCTGGACGCCGACCGGGAGGACCGTGGGCCGGAGGGCAGCCCGGAGGCCGCCGTCGTCGAGCACATCACCAACGTCGCCCTGCTCACCGCCGTCAAGCAGCTCAACCCCGAGCAGCAGGAGTGCATCGTGCTGCGGTTCCTCCAGGGGTTCTCGGTCGCCGAGACGGCCCGCGCGATGGGCAAGAACGAGGGCGCGATCAAGGCGTTGCAGTACCGGGCGGTCCGGGCCCTGGCCCGGCTGCTGCCCGAAGGCTTCCAACCCTGAGCCCACCGCCCCGAGCGGGTACGGCCCGACACGACACCGGCGGGGCAGGGCCCCGCACGACGCCCCGGTGGGGACGAATCCCTCCCACCGGCGGCGGTGATCGACGCTCACCACAGTGACAGGTGTCATCCTTTGCGGTTTCGCTCCCGCCGGCCCCGTAACCCGTGCCCGGCGCGGAGCGTTTCACCGAGTGCGACCGGTGGTTGCCCCGGCGTCCTCGGGCCCCACGGCCCGGACAGCGCGGCCGGCGACGACCAACCCGTCACGTCGGCTCGTGCTGCCATCGGTCGCGGGTGACGACAGCGGCCGGCCGGCCGCGACCAGCGATAGGAGGTGCCTGCGGTGAACGGCGACCCCTTCTCCCGCCGGCGCGCCAAGCGCTTCGCGCAGCTCCTCGACGAGGCCAACGGCGGCCCCCGTCACCACGTCCGGTCCCGGGCCGACGACCAGCTCGCCGCGCTCGTCGCGGTCAGCCGGCAGCTCGGTGCCGATCCCCCGCCCGTTCACATCGACACCGGCTTCCGCACCGACCTGCGGGCGGTCCTCGTCGCCACGGCCGAGCGGGAGGGCATCGGCGACACCTCCAGCGCATCGACCGACTCCGCGCCGCTCGGCCACCGAGGCCCCGTCGCCACCGGCCCGCGCGGCCCGTTCCTGCCGGCGGCGACCGCCCGCCGGGCCCGCGCCCGGGGTGCCATCCTGGTCGGGATCGCCGCCGGCGCCATCGCCGTCTCCGGCATCTCCACCGCCAGCGAGAACGCGGTGCCGGGCGACGCCCTGTACGGCATGAAGCGCCACACGGAACGCGCCCAGCTCGCCCTGACCAACTCGGACATCAGCCGGGGTCAGCTCTTCCTCAACTTCGCCCGCATCCGGGTCGACGAGGCCGCCACCCTGCGTGGGGACCGGCTCGGCTTCGCCGCCGTCCTCGACGACATGGACTCCGACACCCGCCGCGGGGTGCGCCTGCTCACCACCGCCGCCACCCAGCACGCCGACCCGGCCGGCCTGGACGCCGTGAACACCTTCGTCGTCGAGCAGCGCCGGGCGGTCGACGCCCTGCTCGACGGGGCCACCCGGGCGGAGCGGGACCGGGTCCGCCGGTCGACCGCCCTGCTCGACGCGATCCGCAAGCGCTCCGACGCCCTGCGCGCGGCCGGTGCCTGCGGCCCACCCGCCTCCACCGGCACCGACACGCTCGGCCCGATCCCCAGGGCCTGTCCCGGCAACCGCTGATCCATCGGCGTTCCCGCGCCCCGCCGGCCACCCAGCGATTCAGCACCGTGCCCGCCGCACAGCGGGCGCGCCCTGGCCGGGGAGACGAGCAGCGCACCACACTTTTCCCTACCCCGGCCGGGTGGCCCTCCCGCCTGGCTACGCTCACTGACGTAAGGCACGCGTCGGGGTCGTCGAGCTAGGGAGGTCCCATGGCCCGCACCCGCAGGACGACGGTCAGCACCGACCGCCACGGGCACACCGCCGGCTGGGCGGAGAGCGGCGCCGCCGCCGGCACCCCGGTCCTCCCCGACCCGGCCGCCGCGGCCTTCTTCGACGTGGACAACACGATGATGCAGGGCGCATCGATCTACTGGTTCGCCCGCGGCCTCGCCGCCCGCAACTACCTCACCACCGGGGACCTGATCCGGTTCGGCTGGCAGCAGTTGCGCTTCCGGGTGCTCGCCACCGAGCACGCCGGCGACATGTCGCAGGCCAAGGAGGCCGCGCTGGCGTTCGTCGAGGGCTGGCGGGTCGAGGACGTGGAACGGCTGGCCGAGGAGATCTTCGACGAGCTGATGGCCCCCCGGATCTGGGGCGGCACCCGCCACCTCGCGCAGCGCCACCTCGACGCGGGCGAACGGGTCTGGCTGGTCAGCGCCGCGCCCGTGGAGATCGGCCGGGTCATCGCGGCCCGGCTGGGCCTGACCGGGGCGATCGGCACGGTGGCCGAGGTGCTCGACGGGGCGTACACGGGGCGGTTGGTCGGCGACCTGATGCACGGGGCCGCGAAGGCCGACGCGGTGGCCCAGCTCGCCGCCGTCGAGGGGCTCGAGCTGTCCCGCTGCTCCGCCTACAGCGACTCCGCGAACGACCTGCCGATGCTCTCCACGGTCGGGCGGGCGGTGGCGATCAACCCGGACGCCCTCCTGCTGCGGCAGGCGCGGCAGCAGGGCTGGGAGGTGCGGGACTTCCGCACCGGCCGCCGGGCGGCCAGGATCGCCGTGCCGTCGACGGCGGCGGCGGGGCTGCTGGCCGGCGCGGCCGGCGCCGGGCTGGCACTGCACCGGCGTCGCCGCTCCGCCTGACGGCCACCCGGCGGTCCCGCAGCCGGGCCCGGCCACGCGCCAGCGGCGACGACGGTCAGGGGCCGAACGGGTCGGGTCGGCGTTCCAACAGGCTGTGCAGGGTGTGCTGGATCGTCTCCCGCACCTGGTCGGCCAGGTTGAACACCACCAACGGGTCGTCGGCCGAGTCGGTGAGGTGGGCGGTCGGGATCGGCGGGCAGAACTCGATCAGCCACTTGCTCGGCAGCGGCACCATCCCCAGCGGGCCCAGCCAGGGGAACGTCGGGGTGACCGGGAAGTATGGCAGCTTGAGCAGCCGCGCCAGGGGCTTGATGTCGGCGAGCATCGGATAGATCTCCTCGCCGCCCACGATCGCCACCGGCACGATCGGGGTGCCGGTGCGCAGCGCCGCCGAGACGAAGCCGCCCCGGCCGAAACGTTGCAGCTTGTAGCGGTCGGAGTAGAGCTTTCCGACGCCCTTGAAGCCCTCGGGGAAGACGCCGACCAGCTCGCCGTTGCCGAGCAGCCGCTCGGCGTCCGGGTTGCAGGCGACGGTGCCGCCGGTCTTGCGGGCCAGCTCGGAGACCACCGGCATCCGGAACACCAGGTCCGCGCCGAGCAGCCGCAGGTAGCGGTGGGCCGGGTGCTCGTCGTGCAGGGCCGCGGCGAGGATCAGCGCGTCGAGGGCCACCGTGCCGGAGTGGTTGCCGACGACCAGCCCCGGCCCGTCCGCCGGCACGTGCTCCAGGCCGGTGACCTCGGTGCGGAACCAGTCGCGGTAGAGCAGCCGCAGCAGCGGATGGAAGACCGACTCGGTCAGCTCCGGGTCGAAGCCGAACTCGTCGACCCGGTAGTCGCCGGAGAGCCGCCGGCGCAGGAACGCCAGCCCGGAGGCGACCCGGCGGTCCCACACGTCGGCGGGCCCGTCCGGCACCGCCGACCCGGCCACCTCGGGCGGCACGTCGCGCCGGCCGTCGGCGCGCTCGCGCTCCGCCTCCGGCCCGGTCACGATCGCTCCCGCACGGCCGCGCGCACCTGCCGGATGCCGTCGAGGACGGCCTGCTCCGCCACGGCGAGCTGCTCCCGGGAGAGCACCACGCCGCCCTGGTGGGCGCGGATGAAGTCGTCGAACGCGGCGACGGTGGAGCGGGGCGTGAAGCCGTACTCCCGTTCCAGGGCGGCGGTGTCGACGACCCGGCCGTGCACGAAGAGGTCGACCTGGTCCAGGCCGTACCGGCCGAAGCCGAGGTTGCGGGCCAGCGCGGCGGCCCCGGAGAGGCCCGGCTCGAGCACCGGCACGCCCACCCGGCCGGCCCGGCGGATCGCCTGGGAGAGCGAGAGCACCCCCGGCCCCGCCACGTTGTACGTCCCCGGGTGCTCCTCGGCCACCGACCGGTGCAGCACCTCCAGCGCGTCGTCGAAGTGCACGAACTGCAACCGGGGGTCGCGCCCGAAGACGGTGGGCACGAAGGGCTGGGAGAAGTAGCGGGTGAGGGTGGTGTCGGCGGTGGAGCCGATGAACGGCGCGAAGCGCAGCACGGTGGCGGTGACGTCGGGGCGGCGGCGCCGGAAACCTCGGACGTACCCCTCGATGTCGAGGATGTCGCGGCCGAAACCGCCGCGCGGCACCTCGCGCGGCTCGGTCTCCTCGGTGAAGACGGCCGGGTCGCGGAACGACGCCCCGTAGGCGGCGGTCGACGAGCGCACCACGAGCTTGCGCAGCCGGGGGGCACGCTGGCAGGCGGCGAGGAGCTGCATGGTGCCGATGACGTTCTGTTCCTTCATCCCCGAGCGCCCACCCTGCTGCGGGTCGGGGGCGCTGGCGAGGGCCAGGTGCACCACGGCGTCGACGTCGAGGTCGGCGAGGAGGCCGCCGAGGGAGTCGAGGTCCAGCCGGACCCGCTCGACCCGGTCGAGCAGGCCGTCCAGCTCGGCGCTGGGGGCGGCGGGGTCGACGCCGATCACCCGTTCGATGCGGGTGTCGGCGGCGAGGCGGGCCGCGACGTGGGCGCCGAGGTAGCGGTTGACCCCGGTTACGACGACCACCCCCGGGGCACCTGGGGTGCCTCCGGGGGTCATGTCGCGCGCCTGGTGCGGCAGGGGAGATCGAGCCGGGTCGACCGCGGCCTGATCACCTTGAGCCTCCGAGAGTCGACTGTTGGCAAGCGAGGAGCGCCGGGCTGGGCCCGGCACCGGTCACTTGCCGAGACGGCGACGCTGGACGCGGGTCTTGCGCAGCAGCTTGCGGTGCTTCTTCTTAGCCATGCGCTTGCGGCGCTTCTTGACCACCGAGCCCATACGACGACAGCCTTTCGATGCAACGTGCGGGGCGGACCGGGTGACGCCACACGGTGGCGTCGTGGACCGCTTGCGGACAACGAACCGGACCAGCTGGCGGGCGGCGGGCGCACCGATGTGCGGTCACGGACCGGTCCAGGGTAGCCGCAGAGGCTCAGCAGGGCCAACGCGCCCCCGCCGGTGCCCGTTACGTCGCATCCGGCCGGGGGCCGGGCGCGGTCGCCCGGCGGTCAGGCGGTCTCCTGGAAGGCGCCCCGGAGGTATTCGTGCACCGCGTGCTCGGGCACCCGGAACGACCGGCCGACCCGCACGGCGGTCAACTCGCCGCTGTGCACGAGCCGGTAGACCGTCATCTTGGACACCCGCATCACCGCCGCCACCTCGGCGACGGTGAGGAACCTGACCTCCGACAGCCGTCCGTCGGACTGTGACCCGGCCATGGCTCACCGCCCATCCCATGCCCCGGCGCGTGCCGCCGGAGGCGGATGGTCCCGCCCCGGCGGGCTACGCGCGTGTTACCAGTACGGTAGCGGGACGGCTGTGACCGGCGCGATCCCTTCCTGCAACTGATCATGACCGGAGGGGCGTTTTCCCGGCCCGGCGCGCGGCTGCGGCCAGCCGGGCGGCGAGAGCGCGGACGGCGGGTGCCACGGCCCACCCGCGCGGGCCGCGCGGCCTGCGCGGGGCCTGCGCGCGGCGCGGCCTGGGCGCGGCCTGGGCGCGGGGCGGAAGGCGTCCGGTGGCTCCGACGGCGCCACCGGAGCCACCGGACGGGTGCCCTGGCCCGCTTCCGGACGCCGACCAGGGCTCCGCGCTGGGAGCGCGCCTAGTGTCGCAGGCCCGCCCGGCAGCCCCGACAGCGGTCGATCATGAACGCCGGCGGCGCGGTCAGCCGGCCGCCGAGCGGGCGTACGCGACGCACTCGTCGTGCAGCGCCGGCCACGGCTCGCCGAACACCTGCCCGGACGCCTCGTCCGGGGGCCGCCGGTCGTGCACCACCGCCTTGACGAAGGCGCGCAGCCGCTCCTCGCCGAAGCGGTCCACGAGGTGCCGCACCGCCAGGTAGCCGACGCCGTAGCTCCCGCCGACCCGCGCGGCGGAGGCGTCCTCGGCCGGCGCCAGCGCCTCCAGCCGGCCGTCCCAGCCGCCGGAGGCGAGCATCTTGCGCACCTCGGCCAGCCCCTCGTAGCGGCCGGGCGAGACCGCGCCGGTGCCCGCGTACTCGGCGATCCCCTCGACCAGCCACCACGTCGACGTGCCCGGGTAGCCGGCCTCGGGCAGCGACGCGGCGTGGGTCAGCTCGTGGCGCAGCAGGTCGTCGACGCCGGTCGCGGCGAGTCCCGCCGCGTTGAGCACCACCTCGTGGTGGCCGCCGCCGACGGTGACGGCGTACCCGCCGGTCCAGGCGGGCCGGCCGCCGCCGTACCAGCTCAGCCACTCGGCGCGGCCGGCGTAGAAGACCCGGTACCGGTCGGGCGGGCCCCCGGCGAGGGCGTAGGCGTCGGCGACCCGGGCCGCCGCCTCGGCCTTGCGCAGCAGGCCGGGCAGCTTCCCGCGCAGCGCCGGGGTGGTGGCCACGACGGTACGCGGGCCGACGGCGGCCACCAGCTCGCTGGCCTCCCACGGCCGGGTGCCGGTCTCGGCGGACTGGGACTCCTCGACGGCGACCAGGCGGGGCGTGCCGGCGACGTCCCGCCACCGGGTGCCGATCAGCACGGGGCTCGGCCGGCAGTCGGGCACCACGAAGCAGTGCTGGAAGCGGACCACCAGCCGCGACTCGTCGGGCCGGCCGGGCAGCCCCGTCGGCTGGCCGACCTGCTCGGGCCGCCAGACGGTGACCCGCAGCGCCCGCAGGGCCGCGTACCGGCGGGCCAGTGCGGGGTGGGCGGCCGGCTCGGCGACGGCGAGGAAGCCGGCCCGGTCGCCGCCGAGCAGGGCGGCGGCCTGGCGGTCGAGCTGGGCGCCGATCCGCTCGCCGAGCTGCCGCGCCGCCAGGGTCGCCGGGTCGGCCGAGGGCGTGCCAGGCCGGTCGATCGCCGCCGGGCGGCCGTCGGCCAGCAGCGCGACCGGCAGGCCGCAGGCGAGCAGGAGCACGCCGAGGGCGGCCCACAGTGGCCGGGGCCGGCGACGCCACGGCTCGCCCCAGCCGGCCAGGCCGTCCTGCTCGTCGGTCACCCGGCGAAGGTTACGACCTGCGGGGCGTTCCGGCGAGCGTCGCCACGGCCGCCCGGGGTGACGACCCGGATCGACGACCGTGGCCCGCACTTCGGCCTTGACCTGAAGCCCGGTCGAGGTCGCAGGATCTCCCGCATGGAACTCGCGCAACGAGCACACGTCCGCATCGCCCGTCCCAGCCTGGACCTCGCCGCGGCGGAACGCTTCTGGACCGACGGGCTCGGCCTGCGCGTGCTGTACCGCGCGACGGCCGGCGGGCCGGGCGAGCACGACCTGGTGATGCTGGGCTGGCCGGACGCGAGCTGGCACCTGGAGCTGGTCGGCGGGGCCGGGCTGACCGTGACACCCACCCCGACGGCGGAGGACCTGCTCGTGCTCTACCTCGACGGGCCGCTGCCCGACGAGACGGTGACGAGACTGGTACGGGCCGGCGGGACCAGGGTCGCCGCCGGCCCGTACTGGGACCGCTGGGGGATGACGTTCGCCGACCCGGACGGCTACCGACTGGTGCTGAGCACCCGGGCCTGGTCGAACGGCTGAGTCACTTCTTGGTGACCAGGGCCCGGCCGAAGAACGCCAGGTTGGTGGGGCGCTCGGCGAGCCGGCGCATCAGGTAGGCGTACCAGTCGGTGCCGTACGGCAGGTACACCCGCACGGTGTGGCCCTCGCCGACCAGCCGGGTCTGCTCCTCCGGGCGGATGCCGTAGAGCATCTGGAACTCGAAGCGGTCCGGGTCGCGGTCGAACCAGCGGGCCCGGTCCGCGCCGATGGCGATCAGGCGCGGGTCGTGGGTGGCCAGCATCGGGTAACCGGCGCCGGCCATCAGGATGTTCAGGCAGCGCACGTAGGACTTGTCCACCTCGAGGGCCGACTGGTACGCCACCGACTCCGGCTCCTTGTAGGCCCCCTTGCACAGCCGCACCCGCGACCCGGCGTACGCCAGCTCGCGGCAGTCCGACTCGGTGCGCCGCAGGTACGCCTGGAGCACCGCCCCGGTGGCCGGGAAGTCCTTGCGCAGCCGGGCCAGGGTGTCCAGCGTCGAGTCGGTGGTCTCGTGGTCCTCCATGTCCAGGGTGACCGTGGTGCCGGCCTCCTCGGCCGCCGCACAGATCGCCCGCGCGCTGTCGTACGCCAGTTGCTCGTCGAAGCGCTGACCCAGGGCGGAGAGCTTCACGCTGACCTCGGCGGCGGGGGTGAGCCCGGCGTCGCGTAGCAGGCCGAGCAGCCGCACGTACTCGTCGCGGGTGGCGGTGGCCTGCGCCGCGGTGACGGTGTCCTCGCCGAGGTTGTCGAGGGTGACCGCCAGGCCGTCGGCGACGAGTGCGCGGGTCGCGCGCAACGCGTCGTCGGTGCCGGAGCCGGCGACGAACCGGCGGACGACGTCCCGGGTGTACGGGGCCGTCTCTACGAGCCGCTCGATGCGGGGTGACCGGGAGGCGGCGAGGATGACGGAACGGAGCATGAGGCGAGCGTAACGCCACGCCCCACGACGCGACGCCGGCAGCGAGCACCCCCGCCCACCGCGACGGGCGACGGTGCCGCGTGGGACCCCCGCAGCACCGTCGTCGGCGACGTCGACGCCCCTACCCGGGGGTGTCGACGTGGCGCGGATCGGCTACAACGATGCTCGTGGAAAAACGCCCCCGCCGCCGGCTCCGGTCGGCCACCGTGCAGCTCGGCGCGCTGACCGCCCTCGCGCTCGCCCTCACCGGCTGCAACACGTCCTCCTCCGACGACGACGATGACGACGACTGCGCGATGGGCCCGGCCGACGGGGTGACCACCGTGGCGCTGGCGGCGCGCACGCCGGCGACGGCCGTCCCTCTGCGCACCGAGCCCCGGCCGGCCGCCAGCATCGTGCCGGCGCGCGGCGGCTTCGGCACCCACCTCGCCTCCTGCGGGGGCTGACGTGCGGCGCGAGGCGGCCACCCCGCGACCGGACTGGGACGCCACCGTCCGCTCGCAGGGCCTGGTGTACGTCGACACCGAGCTGCCCGACGGCGGGACGGTGTCGTACTGGGACGAGACCGCCGCGTACGTCTTCGGGCTGGAGGAGGTGCTCCGGCTGGAGGGGGCGACCGCCGAGCTGCACGCGATGTGCGTCGCCGCCGCCGAGCACGTCGTGACCACCGGCCGGTACGCCGACTTCGGCATCCCGGCGTGGGCGGCCGAGGCGGTGGCCCGGTCGCTGCGGGAGGGCCCGCCGAGCCTCTACGGCCGCTTCGACCTCTGCTACGACGGCACCTGGCCGCCGAAGCTGCTGGAGTACAACGCCGACACCCCCACCTCGCTGGTCGAGGCGAGCATCGTGCAGTGGTTCTGGTTGGAGGAGACCCGCCCCGAGGCGGACCAGTGGAACAGCCTGCACGAGCGCCTCGTCGCCGCCTGGGCCAGGATCGGTGCGGGGCTGCACGACCGGCAGGTGCACGTAGCCTGGTCGGCCGAGGAGGAGTCGGGCGAGGACCAGATCACCGCCGGGTACCTGGCCGAGACCGCCCGGCAGGCGGGGCTCGCCGCCGAGCTGATGCCGATCCAGGACATCGGCTGGGACGGCCGGCGCTTCGTCGACGCCGCCGACCGGCCGGTCACCACCTGCTTCAAGCTCTACCCGTGGGAGTGGATGCTGGCCGAGCCGTACGGGCCGCTGGCGCTGGAGCCGGGCACCCCGACCACCTGGATCGAGCCGGCCTGGAAGCTGCTGCTGTCCAACAAGGCGCTGCTGGCCGTGCTCTGGGAGCTCTACCCGGGTCACGAGTACCTGCTGCCGGCGTACCTGGACTCGCCGCGCGGCATGACCGAGTACGTGGCTAAGCCGCTGCTGGGCCGCGAGGGCGGCTCGGTGCGGATCGTCACCGCGGCCGGGGAGATCACCAACCCGAGTGACTACGGGGAGGAGGGCTTCTGCTACCAGGAGTTCCGGGCCCTGCCCTGCTTCGACGGCAACCACATGGTGCTGGGCAGCTGGATCGTCGACGGGCAGCCGGCGGGCGCCGGCATCCGGGAGAGCGCCAGCCTGATCACCGACAACTACGCCAGGTTCCTGCCGCACTACATCGACACGCCGCGCCTGTCCTGAGTCGTCTACGGTTGGGGGCGTGAACTTCGAAGCGTACGCCCGGACCGGGGTTGACCTCGTCAACGCCCGCCTGGACGACCTCGACGACCTGCGGGCCCTCTTCCCCGACGACAACGCCTGGATGCGCGACGAGGTCGCGGAGCGGGACCTGGCGATCTTCCGGCGGGCGCGCAAGCGCCTGCGCGACATCTTCGAGTACGGCACCTCGGGGCGCGACGCCCAGGCGGTGGCCGAGCTGAACGCGCTGCTGGAGGCGTACCCGGTCCAGCCGCGCATCTCCGGGCACGACTTCGGCGACTGGCACATGCACGTCACCAGCCGGGGCGCGTCGGTGAGCGCGGAGTTCCTGGCCGGCGCGGTGTGGGGGCTGTCGGTCTGGCTCTGCGAGTACGGCAGCGCCCGGTTCGGCGTCTGCGCCGACGAGCGCTGCGGCAACGTCTACCTGGACACCTCGTCGAACTGCTGCCGGCGGTTCTGCTCGGAGCGCTGCGCGACCCGCTCGCACGTGGCCGCGCACCGGGCCCGCAAGCGCGCGGCGCTCGGCGAGCAGGTCACCGCCGGGGCGCTCACCCCGGTGAGCTGACCGCCCGAGGAGTCGTCGGGCGGGGCCCGGGGACGGGACGCCTCAGGCGTCGACCGGGGACGGGGCGGTGAGGTGGGCGCGGGCGAACGCCAGGGCCTCGCGCAGGTCGGCCTCGCGCACGGCGCGGCTCTTCGCCCCCCGTGTGGTGACCTCCACGGCGACCGAGCCGGTGAAGCCCCGCCCGGCCAGCGAGCGGAGCAGCTCCGCGCAGGGCTGGGTGCCGCGCCCCGGCACCAGGTGCTCGTCGCGCCCCTCGCCGGTGCCGTCGCCGAGGTGCACGTGGGCCAGGCCCGCGCCCATCCGGTCGGCCATCTCCAGCGAGTCGGTGTGCGACGCGGCGCAGTGCGACAGGTCCAGCGTGTAGGACGGGTAGCCGGTCTCGGTCGGGTCCCAACCCGGCAGGTACGGGACGAACTGCCGGCCGGCCATCCGCACCGGGTACATGTTCTCCACGGCGATGCGCAGGCCGGTGAAGCGGTCGGAGATGGTGGCGACCCCGTCGGCGAAGTTGCGGGCGTAGTCGCGCTGCCAGGTGAACGGCGGGTGCAGCACGACGGTCGGCGCCCCCAGGGTCTCGGCCAGCTCGGCGGCGCGGCGCAGCCGCTCCCACGGGTCGGGCGACCAGACCCGCTGGGTGACCAGCAGGCAGGGCGCGTGGACGGAGAGCACCGGCACGCCGTAGTGCTTCGCCAGGCCCTGCAGCGCGCCGGCGTCCTGGCTGACGGCGTCGGTCCAGACCATCACCTCGATGCCGTCGTAGCCGAGCTCCGCCGCCAGTTGGAAAGCCGCCGCGGTCCGCTCGGGGAAGACCGAGGAAGTCGACAGGAGCACCGGGACGCGGGAAGTCACATCAGCCAGCGTAGCCCGGTCGACGTTGCGGCAGCGTGACGCGCGCTCGCCGACTTCGTGACCGGCCGGGGAAGTCACATCGGCGAGAGCTGATCCAGCCGGCGCAGGATGACGCCCTCGCGCAGCGCCCACGGGCAGATGTCCAACGCCGGCACGTCGAGGCGGCGCAGCACCGCCTCGGCCACCACCGCCCCGGCCAGCAACTGGTGCGACCGCCCGGCGCCGACGCCCTCCAGCGCGGAGAGCTCCCGGGGCGGGATGTGCCGGACGAAGCCGAGGACCTGCCGCAGGCCGTCGCGGGTCAGGCTGCGGCGGGCCCACAGGCCCGCGCCGGAGGGGGCCGCCCCGGCCAGCCGGGCCAGGGTGCGGAACGTCTTCGAGGTGGCCACCGGGCGCTCCCAGCCCACCTCGGCCATCCGCCGCACCACCGGGTCGAGCAGCCCGTCGACGTACTCCCGCAGCTCCTCCACGGCCTCGGCGGACGGCGGGGCGGCGCTGTCCGGGTCGACGCGCAGCCGGTCGCGGGTCAGCCGGCCCGCGCCGAGCGGGAGGGAGATCGCGACGTCCGGGTACTCGTCGATGCCGGCGGCGATCTCCAGCGAACCGCCGCCGATGTCCAGCGCCAGCAGCCGGCCGGCGGACCAGCCGAACCACCGCCGCACCGCGAGGAACGTCAGCCGCGCCTCGTCGTCGCCGGAGAGCACCTCCAGCCGTACGCCGGTGGCGTCGCGGACCCGGGCCAGCACCTCGGCCGCGTTGGTGGCGTCGCGGACGGCGCTGGTGGCGAACGCGATCAGGTCGGCGGCGTCGAGCCCGGTGGCGGCGGCGCGGGCCCTCCCGACGGCCTCGACCAGCCCGTCCGCCCCGGCCTCGGTGAGCGCGCCGTCGGGGCCGATCTGCTCGACGAGGCGCAGCACCACCTTCTCCGAGTGCGCGGGCCAGGGGTGCGCCCCCCGGTGGGCGTCGACCACCAGCAGGTGCACGGTGTTGGACCCCACGTCGAGGACTCCCATTCGCATGCTGACGACACTAGGGCCTGACCGGTTCGTCGGCTCGGCGGTGGGACGGGGCGACCGCGCGTACGCTGGTCCGGGTGACGACCCAGATCGAGATCCAGGGCCTGGTCGACGACCCCGACGACCCGCGCAGCCGCGAGGTGGGGCTGGACTTCCCCCGGGAGTGGATCGAGTTCGTCGACCCGGCCGACGCCACCCACGTGGTCCGCGCCGACCTGACCTGGTTGCTCTCCCGCTGGACGTGCGTGTTCGGCCGGGGTTGCCACGGCATCGTCGCCGGTCGGGCCGCCGACGGCTGCTGCTCGCACGGGGCGTTCTTCACCGACGCCGACGACGAGAAGCGGGTCCGCGCGGCGGTGAAGCGGCTCACCCCGCAGACCTGGCAGCACTTCCGGCGCGGGTTTCGCAACTGGACCGCCGAGGACACCCTGGACGGGGAGAAACCGGCCCGGCGCACCGCCACCCGTGACGTCGACGCCCCGTGCGTCTTCCTCAACGACGCCGACTTCCCGGCCGGCGGCGGCTGCGCGCTGCACGCCCAGGCGCTGCGCGACGGGGTGCACCCGCTGGAATACAAGCCGGACGTCTGCTGGCAGCTGCCGGTGCGCCGGGACCAGGAGTGGCACAAGCGCCCCGACGACACCAAGGTGCTGATCTCCACCCTCGCCGAGTTCGACCGGCGGGGCTGGGGCGCGGGCGGGCACGACCTCGACTGGTGGTGCACCTCGTCGACGGACGCGCACGTCGGCGCCGAGCCGATGTACCTCTCGTACGGCCCGGAGCTGACCGCGCTGATCGGTGCCCCCGCGTACGCGAAGCTCGCCGAGCTCTGCGCGGCCCGGCTGCGCCAGGGTCAGGTGGCCCCGC
Organism: Micromonospora sp. DT233; assembly: GCF_049841815.1. Lineage (NCBI taxonomy): Bacteria > Bacillati > Actinomycetota > Actinomycetes > Micromonosporales > Micromonosporaceae > Micromonospora > Micromonospora sp. DT233. The sequence goes on from NZ_JBNCLB010000001.1 coordinate 530,865, forward strand.
ACCCGGCCAGCGCCGGGGCTCACGGCTCGAACTTGTAGCCCAGCCCCCGGACGGTGACGAGGAAGCGCGGCGCGGAGGGCTCCGGCTCGATCTTCGAGCGCAGCCGCTTGACGTGCACGTCCAGGGTCTTGGTGTCGCCGACGTAGTCGGCCCCCCAGACCCGGTCGATGAGCTGGCCCCGGGTCAGCACCCGGCCGGCGTTGCGCAGCAGCAGCTCCAGCAGCTCGAACTCCTTGAGCGGCAGCGGGACGGCCGCCCCGGCGACCGTGACGACGTGCCGCTCGACGTCCATCCGCACCGGGCCGGCGGACAGGGTCGCCGTGCCCGACTCGGCCACCTCCGGGACCTGCCGGCGCAGCACCGCCCGGATCCGGGCGACCAGTTCCCGGGGCGAGTACGGCTTGGTCACGTAGTCGTCGGCGCCGATCTCCAGGCCGACCACCTTGTCGATCTCGCTGTCCCGGGCGGTGACCATGATGATCGGCACGGACGAGCGTTGGCGCAGCTGCCGGCACACCTCGGTGCCGGACATCTCCGGCAGCATCAGGTCGAGCAGCACGATGTCCGCGCCGGCCCGGTCGAACTCGGTGAGGGCCGCCGGGCCGGTGGCCGCGACCGAGACCTCGAAGCCCTCCCGGCGGAGCATGTACGACAGGGCGTCGGAGAACGACTCCTCGTCCTCGACCACCAGAACACGGCTCACGGGGTTCCTCTCATCGCTTCGGGGCCTGCCGCAGCGGCATCGGGGCCGGCCCCGATCCCACCCGGGGCCGGTGTCGCCGCGGCGTCCTGCGGTGGGCTGGCGGGTAGCCGGAGGGTGAACGTCGACCCACCACCAAGGGTGCTCGACACCTCGACCCGGCCGCCATGGTTGCTGGCGATGTGTTTGACGATGGCCAGGCCGAGGCCGGTGCCGCCGGTGGAGCGGGAGCGGGCCTGGTCGGCGCGGTAGAACCGTTCGAAGATCCGCTCGACGTCGGTCGGCGCGATGCCGATGCCCTGGTCGGCCACGGAGATGGCGACGTGTTCGCCCTCGGCGCGGGCGCTCAGCCGCACCGTGGTCTCCTCGGCCGAGTAGTTGATCGCGTTCTCGACGAGGTTGGCCACGGCGGTGGCGATCTGGGCGTCGCTGCCATGCACGGTCAGCCCGCGCTCGCCCGCGAAGGTCACCGCGACCCGGCGGGCGGCGGCGCTGATGCGCGTGCGGTCGAGGACCTCGGCGACCACCCAGTCCACCGCCACCGGCGCCGGCTCGGGCTGCGGCTCCGCGCCCTGGAGCCGGGTCAGCTCCAGCAGCTCCTGCACCAGCCGGCCCAGCCGGGTCGACTCGTGCTGGATGCGTTCGGCGAAGCGGCGCGCGGCCAGCAGGTCCTCGGGCAGGTCGGGGGCCGCCGCCCCGGCCGGCGCGGTGGCGTCCAGCAGCGCCTCGGCGAGCAGTTGCAGCGCGCCGATGGGGGTCTTCAGCTCGTGGCTCACGTTGGCCACGAAGTCGCGGCGGACCCGGGCCAGCCGGTGCGACTCGGTGACGTCGGCGGCCTCGACGGCCACGTGCCCACCGCCGACCGCCATCGCCCGCAGGTGCACGCCGAGCGGGCCGGGACCGACGATCTCGCGGCTGCGCGGCAGGTCGAGCTCGATCTCGCGGCGCACGCCCGTGCGCCGCACCTGCCCGGCCAGCGTACGGATCAGGGGGTGGGCCGCGACGGCACCGGGGGTTGCCCCGGCGCGGAGCAGCCCCATCGCCCGCGCGGCGGGGTTGACCAGGACCGGTGTGTCGTCGGGGCCGAGCACCACCACGCCGGCGCGCAGCGAGTCCACGGTCCGGCGGCCGAGGTCGGGAAGCGCGGTCGGCCTCCCCTGCGCCCCCGCCGGCCCGCCCCCGCTCGGGGCCGCAGTGCCGTCGCCCCGGTGCCGGGGGCGGGCGAGCCGGGGCAGCAGCGCACCGATGGCCGCCCCGGCCATCAGTGCCACGACCACCGCCGTCGGCACCGCCCACTCCACCTGGCGATCCTAGGGTCGTTGTCCGGCGGAGGTTCCCGCGACCTGGGAGAAGGCCGAGGCCCCGGCCCCATCCGGGGGTGCCGGGGCCTCGATCGGTGGGGTCAGCGGCCCTGGTTGGCGACCGCGGCGGCGGCGGCCTTGGCGGCGGTCGGGTCGAGGTACGTCCCGCCGACGGTCAGCGGGCGCAGCTGCGGGTCCAGGTCGTAGCGCAGCGGGATGCCGGTGGGGATGTTCAGCTTGGCGATCTCGGCGTCGCTGATCTGGTCGAGGTGCTTGACCAGGGCGCGCAGCGAGTTGCCGTGCGCCGCCACCAGCACCGTCCGGCCGGCCAGGACGTCCGGCACGATCGAGTCGTACCAGTACGGCAGCATCCGCTCGACGACGTCCTTGAGACACTCGGTGCGCGGCATCAGCTCGGTCGGCAGCAGCGCGTAGCGCGGGTCGCCGGCCTGCGAGAACTCGTCGTCGTCGGCGATCGGCGGCGGCGGGGTGTCGTACGACCGACGCCAGAGCATGAACTGCTCCTCGCCGTACTCCTCCAGGGTCTGCTTCTTGTTCTTGCCCTGCAGCGCGCCGTAGTGGCGCTCGTTGAGCCGCCACGACCGGCGCACCGCGATCCAGTGCCGGTCGGCGGCGTTCAGCGCCAGCTCGGCGGTGCGGATCGCCCGGCGCATGACGCTGGTGTGCACCACGTCCGGCAGCAGGTCGTGCTCGCGCAGCAGCTCGCCGCCGCGCCGCGCCTCGCCCTCGCCCTTGGCGGTCAGGTCGACGTCGACCCAGCCGGTGAAGAGGTTCTTCGCGTTCCAGTCGCTCTCGCCGTGCCGCAGCAGGACCAGCGTCCCCACGGTGGGCCCTTCGCTCGCAGTCATGCCGATCATCCTGCCGCACGCCCCCGGCGGACACGCGGCGACCCGGGGTGACGACCACCACGGGGTATTCGGGATGACCGGCGCACCGGGCCGCCCCTAGGTTGTAAGGCGCGTTACGGATGGCGAGCATTACCGGGGGGCGGGGGCGGGGCGTGCGGGCGATACGGGGATGGTTCCGGGAGACCACGGGCGGGCTGCCGAGCACCTTCTGGTACCTCTGGGCGGGCACCCTGATCAACCGGCTCGGCGCGTTCGTGCTCATCTTCCTGGCCATCTACCTCACCCAGGAGCGGGGCTTCGACGAGTTCGCGGCCGGCCTCGTGATCAGCCTCTACGCGGCCGGCGGGGCGGTCGGCACCACGCTGGGCGGGACGCTGGCCGACCGGTGGGGCCGGCGGCCGACGCTGCTCACCGCCCACCTCGGGGCGGCCGGCATGATGCTGGCCCTCGGCTTCGCCCGGGAGTTCTGGGTGATCGCCGCCGGGGCGCTGCTGCTCGGCCTCTTCGCCGAGGCGGCCCGGCCGGCGTTCAGCGCCATGATGGTCGACGTGGTGCCGGAACGCGACCGGCTGCGCGCGTTCTCCCTGAACTACTGGGCCATCAACCTCGGCTTCGCCGGCGCGGCGCTCCTCGCCGGCTTGGCCGCCGAGGTCAGCTACCTGCTGCTCTTCCTGGTCGACGCGGCCACCATCCTGGCCACCGCCGTGCTCATCTTCCTGAAGGTGTCGGAGAGCCGCGTGCCGACCCGCGCCGCCCCGGTCGCCGCCGGCTCCCCCCGGCCCCGGGGCGCGCTGCGCACCCTCGCCGCCGACCGGATCTACCTGGGCTTCGTCGCCCTCAACCTGCTCAGCGCGGTGGTCTTCCTCCAGCACGTCTCGATGCTGCCGATCGCGATGAGCGACGACGGGCTGGGCCCCTCCACGTACGGGTCGGTGCTCGCGCTCAACGGGGTGCTCATCGTGGCCGGGCAGCTCTTCGTTCCCCGGCTGATCCGGGGGCGCAGCCGCTCGCACGTGCTCGCCCTGGCCGCCGTGGTGATGGGGGTCGGCTTCGGGCTGACCGCGTTCGCCGGCACCGTCTGGCTCTACGGCCTGACCGTGCTGATCTGGACCCTCGGCGAGATGCTCCAGTCGCCTTCCACCTCCACCCTGATCGCCGAGCTCTCCCCCGCCGAGCTGCGCGGCCGTTACCAGGGCGCCTTCTCGCTCTCCTGGCAGATCGCCGGGGTCGCCGCCCCGCTGCTCGGCGGCCTGGTCCGGCAGCAGGCCGGCAACGGCGCGCTCTGGCTGGGCTGCGCGGGCATCGGCGCGGTGGTGGCCGTGGCCCACCTGGCCTCCGGCCCCGCCCGGGAGCGGCGGGCCGTCGCGCTGCGTCCGCCGGCCGAGCCGGTCGCGCCGGTCACCGCCGTGCCGCAGGCGGCCGAGGCCGCGGCGAGCGCCCCCGCCGAGCCGGTCGGACCCACCACCGACGGGTACGCCCCGACGCGGTGACCGGGGAGAACCTGGCGCAACGCAAAGCGCCCACCGGGACCTGTGATCCCGGTGGGCGCTCGCCCGTGCCCGGCGGCGGCGGGCGACACTCACCCCCGTAAGCGTCGCCCGCTCGCGCCGCCGGTTCCCACGGATGGCGCCGTCCCCCAACGGCGTGATCCACCCGTTTCCTACGCCTCGCCCGTGCACGGATCTGATCGATCCACCGCTCCCCCGAACGGTTGCGAGCGCGACGCGGTGCAATAAAGCTAGTTCGGCCCGAATGCTGATTCAACCCGGATCCGCGGTATGTCTCGCCGGTCACAGATCGTCGCCGGAACTCGGGCCTACGCTTCTCCGATCTGGCCCGCAGCGCGGTCTCGACTGCAGCCAACAGGGTCTACCCCGCCGGCATTCCCGCAAACCTCAGCCGTCCTCACGATCGGGTGACTCGGTGCGGAAGAAATTGCTCGGCCGGCCGTCCCGCAACCGCTCCTGGTAGATCAGATTCAGCCGGCGGGCATCGAACGTCGCAAACCACTCGTCCCAGGTGATTTCGCGGATCCGGCTGCTCTCCCGATAACCCGGCATGTTGAACGTCAACACCCCCGGCCGGCCGTCCCGCTCGGTCCCGGCGATCGTGGCCGGCCGCGCGTCGCGCTCGCCCGCCCAGCGCCGGATCACCTCGTGGTTCGTGGTGACCAGGCTGCGCCCGGGGCGCTCCGGCCGGTCCTGGAGCGAGGTGATCGGCTGCGACGAGCGCACCGACCGGGACGACGATCTCCCGGTCCGCACGGCCGACGCCTGCCGACCCGGGGCGGCCTTCGCCCGCGCCGGAGCCGCCTTCGCCCGCGAAGAGGTCGCCCTCGCCCGCGCGGGAGCGGCCTTGGCCCGCGAAGAGGTCGCCCTCGCCCGAGCCGGGGCCGCCTTCGCCCGAGTGGGCGCGGCCTTCGCCCGCGCCGGAGCCGCCTTCGCCCGCGCCGGAGCCGCCTTCGCCCGCGCCGGGGTCGCCTTCGCCCGCGCGGGGGTCGCCTTCCCCCGAGTGGGCGCGGACTTGGCCCGCGCCGGGGCCGCCTTCGCCCGAGTGGGCGCGGACTTGGCCCGCGCGGGGGTCGCCTTGGCCCGTGCCGGGGCCGCCTTCTTCGCCCGCGCCGGGGCGGCCTTGGCCCGTGCCGGGGCCGCCTTGCGCGTGCCCCCGGTGGCCCGCGAGCCGGTGGTCGTGGTCTTCGTGGCGCGGGCCCGGCCCGCCGGGCCCGCGCTGCCCCGCGCCGCGCCGCCGGAGCGGCCCTCGGCGCGCAGCGTGCGGGCCAGGGTCTTCACCAGTTCCGGCTTGCGCAGCGCGGAGAGACCCGAGACACCACGGCGGCGCAGTTGGCCACGGATGTCGTCGACCTTCATCCGGGAGAGCTGCGACTCGGAGGTCTCCGGGGTGTTCGGCGTCTGGTTGCCCGCCTGCCGCTTGGTCCTGGTCGCGGTCCCGCCGCGACCCGAGCTGTTCCGCTGAGCCATGGACGCTCACGCTCCTCGACAGTCCGTCCTCGGCGCGCGGTCGATCCCGTCTGCCGCACCGCGCGGTGCGGCATACCCGTCAGGACGGCTCCGAACCACCCGCCGCCGGGGAGGGCTCGAAGAGGTGCGCGAACGCGGCCAGGTTGGCCGTGGACTCGCCACGCTTGACCCGCCACTCCCACTCGCGGCGGATGGCGCCGCCGAAGCCGATCTCCAACATGGTGTCGAAGGACTCGTCGGCGTACGTCAGGACGGCGCCGAGCAGCCGGTCCAGCTCGTCGGCGTCCATCCCGCGCAGGTTGACCCGGCCGGTCAGGTAGACGTCACCGGCGGCGTCGATGGAGAACGAGACGCCGTACATCCGGGCGTTGCGTTGCAGCAGCCACGCCCAGAGCTCCTCGCGCCGCTCGTCGGGCTGGCGCATCACGAACGCCTCGACCCGCAGCGCGTGCTCGCCGACGATGAGGTTGCAGATCGTCTTGAGCTTGTGGGTGCCGGGCAGGGTGACCGCGTAGGACGCCTCGCCGGTGGGCTCGACGGCCAACTCCCGCTCCGCGCAGACCGACTCGATCAGGGCGGCGACTTCGCTCTTCGCGCTCATCCGCCCCACTCTACGGCCGCGCCCGCCGGCCGCATCCCCACCGCTGCGGCGTCACCAGGAACAGGAGAGGGCGGTGTCGGCGGCGAGCCGGGCGGCCAGCCGGGCCCGGTGCTCGACCATCGCCTCCCCGTAGACGGTGAGCAGGTGCGCCACGGTGCGGTCCCAGGAGAACTGCCGGGCGTGCTGCTCGGCGCCCAGGCCGAGGGCGGCCCGGCGGGCCGGGTCGGGCAGCAGGCGGGCCAGCACCCGCGCCCACTCGGTCGGGTCGTGGCCGTCGACGAGCACCCCGCTGGTCTGGTCCCGCACGGCGGTGACCAGGCCGCCCACGGCGGCGGCCAGCACCGGGGTGCCGCAGGCCTGGGCCTCCAGGGCGACCAGCCCGAACGACTCGTTGTGCGACGGCACCGCGACCAGGTCGGCGGCCCGGTACACGGCCGGCAGGTCGCCGCCGGTGCGCGGCGGCAGGAAGCGCACCCGGTCGGCGACGCCGAGCGAGGCGGCCAGCTCGATCAGGGCCGTCGGCCGGTCCAACCCGCTGCCGCTGGGCCCGCCGACGATCACCACGGTCAGCTCGTCGGCCAACAGCGGGTCACGCTCCCGCAGCGCGGCGGCGGCGCGGATCAACACGTCGGGGGCCTTCAGCGGCTGGATCCGGCCGACGAAGGCCACCACGTACCCGTCGGTGGGCAGCCCCAGGCGGCGGCGGGCCGCCAGCGTCGCGGCCCGCCGGTCCCCGGTGGGGGGCCGGAACCGGGCCAGGTCGACGCCGGGCTCGACCACGGCGACCCGGGCCGGGTCGGCGTCGTAGCGGTGCAGCAGGTCACGGGCCTCGACCTCGGTGTTGGCGATCAGCCGGTCGGCCTCGGCGACGACCTGTTCCTCGCCGATCACCCGGGCCTTGGGCTCCGGGCGGTCACCGGCCGCCAGTCGGGCGTTCTTCACCTTGGCCAGGGTGTGCGCGGTGTGCACCAGGGGCACCCCCCAGCGCTCCTTGGCCAGCCAGCCGACCTGACCGGAGAGCCAGTAGTGGGAGTGGATCAGGTCGTAGTGGCCCGGCGGACGGGCCGCCTCGGCCCGCAGCACCCCGGCCGTGAACGCGCAGAGCTGACCGGGCAGCTCCTCCTTGGTCAGCCCTTCGAGCGGGCCGGCGGTGACGTGCCGGACGTGCACGCCGGGGGCCATCTCGACCACCGGCGGCAGGTCGCCGGAGGTGGCCCGGGTGAAGATCTCCACCTCGACGTCGGCCTCGGCCAGCCGGCGGGCGACCTCCAGGATGTAGACGTTCATCCCGCCCGCGTCGCCCGTGCCGGGCTGGTGCAGGGGTGAGGTGTGCACCGACAGGGTGGCGATGCGCCGGGGCCGGGGCCACGGCCGGGCACCGCGCTGACGACCGACACCGGTGTGCAATTCCGCCACGTCCGCTCCCTCTGTCACGGTTGATGCCGTCCCGCACGACCGGCGCTCCTCGGTCAACCCACGCGCCGGGTGCCATCTTCCCCATCGGGCAACGGAAATGCCCCAGGTCGGCCGCCAGGCGTGACGGACCTCATCGGCGCCGCCGACCGGCCCGCCGACGTGGGGCCGTCCGGCGGGGGTGAGAATGGCCCGATGACCTCTGTCGCGATCGTCACCGGGGCGTCCAGCGGGATCGGCGCGGCCACCGCCCGCCGCCTGGCCGCCGAGGGCTTCCACGTGCTCGCCGCCGCCCGGCGGGCCGACCGGCTGGCCGAGCTGGTCGCCGGCATCGAGGCGGCCGGCGGCGCGGCCACCGCCGTACCGTGCGACGTCACCTCCGACGAGTCGGTCGCCGGCCTGGCCGAGGCCGCCGCCGCGGCCCCCGGGCCGGTCACCCTGCTGGTCAACAACGCCGGTGGCGCCCGGGGGCTCGACCCGGTCGAGTCCGGCTCGGTGGGCGACTGGCAGTGGATGTACGACGTCAACGTGCTCGGCACCCTGCGGGTCACCCAGGCGCTGCTGCCCGCCCTGGAGCGCTCCGGGGCCGGCACCATCGTGATCGTCTCCTCCACCGCCGGCCACGTCGTCTACGAGGGCGGCGGCGGTTACGCCGCCGCGAAGCACGCGCAGACCGCCGTCGCCGGCACGCTGCGCCTCGAGCTCTGCGGTCGCCCCCTCCGGGTGGTCGAGATCGACCCGGGGATGGTGCGTACCGACGAGTTCTCGCTGGTCCGCTTCGACGGCGACGCCGACCGGGCGGCGTCGGTCTACGCGGGGGTGGCCGAGCCGCTGGTCGCCGACGACGTGGCCGACTGCATCGCCTGGTGCGCGACCCGCCCTCCGCACGTCAACGTCGACCGGCTGGTGGTCCGCCCGCTGGCCCAGGCCGCCCAGCACAAGGTGCACCGGGTCGGCTCGTGAGGCGCGGGCGGTGAACCGGGCCGCCCGCGCGCCCGGCCGGGGGCGGCGCGGATGAGGCCGCAGGGCGTGGTCACCCGGGGCACCACGAACCCGAACCGGCTGCGCCGGGTCGACAACTGGCTCGTCGAGACCTGCGGCGACCGGCTGCGGGCGGCGGCCGACCCGCTGGTGGTGGACCTGGGCTACGGCGCCAGCCCGGTCACGGCCGTGGAGCTGCGCGCCCGGCTGGCCGCCGGGGTGCGCGCGGACGTCCGGGTGGTCGGGTTGGAGATCGACCCGGTCCGGGTGGCCGCCGCCCAGCCGTCCGCCGACCCGCCGGGCCTGACCTTCGCCCGGGGCGGCTTCGAGCTGGCCGGGCTGCGGCCGGCCCTGGTCCGAGCGTTCAACGTCCTACGCCAGTACGACGAGGGCGAGGTCGCCGACGCCTGGCGGACGGTCACCGACCGGCTGGCCCCGGGCGGGGTGCTGGTCGAGGGCACCTGCGACGAGCTGGGGCGGCTCGGCGGCTGGCTGCTGGTCGACGCCGACGGCCCGCGCACCCTCACCCTGGCCGCGCGGCTCGGCTCGCTGGGCAGCCCGGCCGAGCTGGCCGAGCGGCTGCCGAAGGCGCTGATCCACCGCAACGTGCCGGGCGAGCGGATCCACGACCTGATCCGCGCCCTGGACGACGCCTGGCGGGCCGCCGCCGCGTACGCCCCGTTCGGCCCCCGGCAGCGCTGGCTGCACACGGTCGAGGCGGTCCGCGCGGCCGGCTGGCCGGTCCTGCCCGGCCCGCGCCGCTGGCGTCACGGCGAGCTGACGATCCCCTGGCCGGCGGTGCGGCCCGGCTGAACCCGCCGGGGCCGGCGGTCCCGCCGGCCCCGACCGGGCGGGCTGACCCCACCCGGCCGACCCCGACCGAGTGGACTGAACCCGCCCGGCCGATCCCGGCGGGCGGGGGTCAGAGGGCGCAGTTGACCAGGACGGGTTCCGGGTGCAGGGGGACGCCGAAGCGGGCGTGCACGCCGTCGCGGATGTCCCGGGCCAGGGAGAGCAGGGCGGCGGTGCTGGCGGTGCCCGTGCGGTTGGTCAGGGCCAGGGTGTGCTTGCCGGAGATGGCCACCCCCTCGGGGCCGGGGTGGCCCTTGGCGAAGCCGGCCTTGTCGATCAGCCAGGCCGCGCTGACCTTGACCGTGTCGCCGGCCCCCGGCCAGTGCGGCGGCTCGCCCAGCTCGGCGGCGCGCTCGCGGAGCAGCTCGTAGGCCGCGCCGCTGAGCACCGGGTTGGTGAAGAAGGAGCCCACCGACCAGGTGTCCGGGTCGGCGTCGTCGAGGACCATGCCCTTGCCGGCGCGCAGCCGCAGCACGGTGGCCCGCGCGTCGGCCAGCGGCACCCGGTCGCCGACGGCGACGCCGAGGGTGCGGGCCAGCTCCGCGTAGCGGACCGGGGCGCTGAGCGGTGAGCGGGTCAGCCGGAAGTCGACGGAGAGCACCACCCAGCGCTCGCTGTACTTGAAGATGCTCGACCGGTACGCGAAGCCGCAGTCGGCGGCGGCGATGCGGCGCACGTCGTCGACGTCGCGGTCGTACACCTGCACGCCGGTGATCGTCTCGGCGACCTCCTGGCCGTACGCGCCGACGTTCTGGATCGGGGTGGCGCCGGCCGAGCCGGGGACGCCGGAGAGGCACTCCAGCCCGGACCAGCCGTTGGCGACGGTCGCGGCGACCAGGTCGTCCCACGGCTCGCCGGCCTCGACGCGTACGGTCACGGTCTCGGCGTCCTCGGCGACCACCCGCAGCCCACGGGAGCGCACCAGCACGACGGTGCCGGGGAAGCCGACGTCGCCGATCACGACGTTGCTGCCCCCGGCGAGGAGCAGCGCCGGTTCGTCCCGCAGCCGCGCCTGGCGCACCTTTTGTACGATCTCCTCGGCGCTGACCGCGGTCTCCACCCGCCTCGCCGCGCCGCCGAGCCGCAGGGTGGTGTATCTCGCCAACCGAGTCGGGTCGGTGGCGCGGGTTCCGGTGCCCGGGTGGGCACTAACATCTGACACGCCTTTCACCCTAGGCTGAGGGGGAGCCGCGACACCCACTGGTGGCGCGGTCGCCCGGGAGGATCCCTGATGAGCAGACTGCACGGCACGAAGGACTTCTGGATCGGCGCGCTCCGGGCGGAGGGGCCCGCGTTCGCCGCCGCCGTCGCGGAAGCTCCTCCGGAGACACCCGTGCTCTCCTGCCCCGGCTGGACCATCAACGACCTGACCATGCACCTGGGCGAGGCGTACCGCCGGGCGCAGATCCTGGCGACCTGCGGCAGCACCACCCGGCCGGTGGGGCTGGAAGACTACGAGCCGCCCGCCGGGCTGAGCCCGCTGGAGTTCTGGCAGCAGGGGTACGACCGGCTGATGACCACGTTCGACGGGCTGGACCCGGAGGCGCCGGCGTGGAACTTCGCGCCGCAGCCGAAGAAGGCGGGCTTCTGGCCGCGTCGGATGGCGCACGAGACGGCGGTGCACCGCTGGGACGCCCAGCTCGCCATCGCCGCCGGTGAGCCGATCGAGGCCAAGCTCGCGGCCGACGGGGTGAGCGAGGTGCTGGACACCTGGCTGCCCGCCGGCCGGCGGCAGGCGACCGGCTCGTGGCACGGGGTGGTGCACCTGACCGCGACCGACGCCGGCCAGGAGTGGTATCTGCGGCTGCGCGGCGAGGGGGTGGCGCTGCTGGACACCGCCACGATCCTCGACCACGACCAGCACCACGCCCGCGCCGAGGTCAGCGGGACGGCCAGCGACCTGCTGCTGGCCCTGATGGGCCGGATCGGTTTCGACACCCTCGGCGTGGTCGGGGACCGGGGCCTGCTCACCGGGCTGCGCGCCGGCTGACGCCCGCGCCGTAAGCACCACGCCAGAGGGGTCCTCCGCGACTGGGGGACCCCTCTGGCGTGTGTCGGAAATCGACTGAGAGCGCTCTCTTGACAATCGGTGAGCGAGAGACCACCCTCTTGTGAGAGCGCTCTCTCGGCTCTTGTCGAGTCCGTCCCGTCCCTGGTCACGACTCATCCTCGGCAATCCAGCTTCATACGCAGTCAACCACCCCGCACGACCTGAGAGGGGTCCGAGAACCAATGGGTGTCTTTTCGCGCCGCCGCCTCGCCGCCGTGGCCCTCGTCGCGGCCACCGCGCTGCTCACCACCGTCGGCTGCGGCTCGGACGAGCCCGCCGAGGGCGGGCCGGTCACGCTGACCGTCGACGTCTTCGGCCAGATGGGCTACGCCGAGCTCTACAAGGAGTACATGGCCGCCCACCCCGACGTGAAGATCGTCGAGCGGGGCACCGGGGGCAACCTCGACGAATACTCGCCGAAGCTCACCCAGTGGCTCGCCGCCGGCAAGGGCGCGGGCGACGTGGTGGCCATCGAGGAGGGCCTGCTGGTCGAGTACAAGGCCAACCCGCAGAACTTCGTCAACCTCCTCGACCACGGCGCGGCCGAGCTCAAGGGCAACTTCCTGGACTGGAAGTGGAACCAGGGGCTGACCGCCGACGGCAAGCAGCTCATCGGCCTCGGCACCGACGTCGGCGGCATGGCGATGTGCTACCGCACCGACCTCTTCGCCAAGGCCGGGCTGCCGACCGACCGGGAGGCGGTGTCGAAGCTCTGGCCGACCTGGCAGGACTACGTCGCCACCGGCGAGAAGTTCAAGGCCGCCAACACCGGGGCGTCCTTCCTCGACGCGGCGACGAACATCTTCAACACCATCGTGCTGCAGACCGCCGGCAACGCGCAGGGCTACCACTACTACGACACCAGCAACAACCTGGTGGTCGACACCAACCCGGCCGTGAAGCAGGCCTGGGACACCACGATGGACATCGTCGACTCGGGCCTGAGCGGCAAGTACGGCTCCTGGTCGGAGGAGTGGGTCTCGGCCTTCAAGCAGGCCAAGTTCGCCACCGTCGCCTGCCCGGCCTGGATGACCGGCGTCATCGAGGGCCACGCCGGCCCGGCCGCCAAGGGCAAGTGGGACATCGCCCAGGTGCCCGGCAACGGCGGCAACTGGGGCGGCTCCTTCCTGGCCGTGCCGAAGCAGAGCAAGCACCAGGCCGAGGCGATCGAGCTGGCGAAGTTCCTGACCAGCGCCAAGGGCCAGATCGGGGCGTTCAAGGCCAAGGGCCCGCTGCCGTCGAGCCCGCAGGCGCTGGACGACCCGGCCGTGGCCGACTCGAAGAACGCGTACTTCTCCGACGCCCCGGTCGGCAAGATCTTCGCGGCCGGCGCGAAGAGCCTCAAACCGGTCTACATGGGCCCGAAGAACCAGGCCGTCCGCACCGAGGTCGAGAACGCGGTCCGCACGGTCGAGCTCGGTCAGCGCGACCCCGCCCAGGGCTGGACCGACGCGGTCAACAACGCCAAGAAGGCCGCCGCCAAGTAGGCCCAACCCGGCGTGCGGGCGGGGCTCCGGCGTCCTGCGGAGCCCCGCCCGCGCCGCGAAAGGAGTGACCGGGCAATGAGCGTGCAGGTCGACGCCCGGCCGCCGGCCAAGCCGGCGGCACGGCGCACCGCCCGACCGTCGCGGGCGTTCCGGCTCAGCCGGCTCGACGAGAAGTACTCCCCCTACCTCTACATCGCCCCGTTCTTCCTGCTGTTCGGCGTCTTCGGGGCGTACCCGCTGGCCTACACGTTCTGGGTCTCGCTGCACGACTGGGACCTGCTCGCCGCCGACCACCCCTTCGTCGGGGCGGAGAACTACACCGCCCTGCTGGGCGACCCCGACTTCTGGCACTCGGTGGTCAACACCCTCGGCATCTTCGTCATCTCCACGGTGCCGCAGCTGCTCGCCGCGCTCTGGCTGGCCAGCCTGCTCAACCGGCAGCTGCGGGCCCGCACGACCTGGCGGATGGCGGTGCTGGTCCCGAACGTCACCTCGACCGCCGCCGTGGCGATCGTCTTCGGCGTGCTCTTCGGCCGGCAGTTCGGCATGATCAACTGGCTGCTCGACGTGGTGGGCCTCGACGCGATCGACTGGAAGTCCAACCGGGTCGCCTCCTGGGTGGCGATCTCGACCATGGTCGACTGGCGGTGGACCGGCTACAACGCGCTGATCTTCCTGGCCGCCATGCAGGCCATCCCCCGCGACCTCTACGAACAGGCGGCGATCGACGGCGCCGGGCGCACCCGCCAGTTCTGGTCCATCACCGTGCCGCTGCTCAAGCCCACGATCATCTTCGCGGTGATCATCTCGACCATCGGCGGCCTCCAGCTCTTCACCGAGCCCCGGATGTTCCACTCCGGGACCAACCCGATCCGGGGCGGGCCGCTGCGCGAGTCGCAGACCATGACCATGTACATGTTCGAGAACGCCTTCGCGCCGCACTACAACTTCGGGTACGGCTCGGCGGTCGCCTGGCTGCTCTTCGCCCTGATCGCGATCGTCGCGGCGATCAACGTGGTGATCCTGCGCCGGCTCGGCGGCACCGACCGGCCGGCGAGGACCCGACGGCCCCGGAAGGAGCGCTCCCGATGAACCGACTCTGGTCGGCGAGCCGGCTCACCTACGCCGCGCTGGCCGCCTCCGCCCTCCTGTCGATCTTCCCGATCTACTGGATGTTCGTGGTGGCCAGCCGCTCCAGCGACGCGATGGGCCAGATCCCGCCGCCGGTGACCCCCGGCGGGAACCTGGGCGCGAACATCGCCCGGCTCTTCGCCAACACCGACGCGTACTTCCTCACCGGTCTGATCAACTCCGCGATCGTGGCGGTCACGGTCACCGTGTCGGTGGTCTTCTTCTCCACCCTGGCCGGGTTCGCCTTCGCCAAGCTGCGGTTCCGGGGGCGCAACGGGCTGCTGCTGGCGATCGTCGCCACCATGATGGTCCCCACCCAGCTCGGCGTCATCCCGCTGTACCTGCTGATGACGAAGCTGAACTGGAACGACCGGCTGCCGGCGGTGATCGTCCCCGCCCTGGTCACCGGGTTCGGGGTGTTCATGATGCGCCAGTACGCCGGCCAGGCCATCAGCACCGAGCTGATCGAGGCGGCCCGGATGGACGGCTGCGGCACCGCGCGGATCTACTGGAACGTGGTCCTGCCGGCGCTGCGCCCGGCCGCCGCCGTGCTCGGCCTGTTGACGTTCATGACGACCTGGAACGACTTCCTCTGGCCGTACGCTGTGCTCAACGATCCGGAGAACCCGACCGTGCAACTCTCCCTGCGGGCGTTGTCGGACGGCTACTACCAGGACATGTCGCAGGTCTTCACCGGCACCGCCATTGCGACGTTGCCCCTGTTGCTGGTCTTCGTCCTGTTCGGCCGCCAGATCATCGGCGGGATCATGGAAGGCGCGGTGAAAGCGTGAGCGAGCTTCGATTCCCCGACGGTTTCGTCTGGGGTGCGGCGACGGCGGCGTACCAGATCGAGGGCGCGGCCCGCGACGACGGCCGCGGCCCGTCCATCTGGGACACCTTCAGCCGCACGCCGGGCAAGGTCCACGCCGGCCACACCGGCGACGTCGCCTGCGACCACTACCACCGGTACGCCGACGACGTCGCCCTGATGGCGGAGCTGGGGCTGCGGGCGTACCGGTACTCGATCGCCTGGCCCCGGATCCAGCCCGACGGCACCGGCCCGGTCGAGCCGCGCGGCCTGGACTTCTACGACCGGCTCACCGACGCGCTGCTGGAGCGGGGCATCGACCCGATCGTCACGCTCTACCACTGGGACCTGCCGCAGGCCCTGGAGGACCGGGGCGGCTGGACCAACCGGGAGACCGCCGAGCACTTCGCCGCGTACGCCACGGCGGTGCACGGCCGACTCGGCGACCGGGTGCGCACCTGGACCACCCTCAACGAGCCGTGGTGCTCGGCCTACCTGGGGTACGGCAACGGGCTGCACGCCCCCGGCCGGCGCGACGCGGGCGCGGCCTTCACCGCCGTACACCATCTGTTGCTCGGGCACGGCCTGGCGGCCAGCGCGCTGCGCGCGGCCGGCGCGCAGACCGTCGGGATCACCCTGAACCCGGCGGACGTGCAGCCGGCCGACCCGAACAGCGCGGCGGACGCGGCGGCGGTCCGGCTGGTCGAGGGGCTGCAGAACCGGATCTTCCTGGACCCGCTGACCGGGGCCGGGTACCCGGCCGACGTGCTGGAGCACGTCTCCCGGATGGTGGAGCCGACCTTCATCCGCGACGGCGACGAGAAGCTGATCGCCGCCCCGATCGACCTGCTGGGGGTCAACTACTACTCCCCGACGTACGTGGCGGGGCGCCCGGACGGCGGGGGCAACAGCGCGCACCCGGGCACCGAGGGCGCGGTGGAGTTCCTGCCGAACGCCGAGCCGCGCACCGAGATGGGCTGGACGATCGAGCCGGCCGGGCTCTCCCGGCTGCTGCAACGCCTCGCCGCCGACTACCCGGGGCTGCCGCTGATGATCACCGAGAACGGCGGGGCGTTCCCCGACCGGGTCGGCGCGGCGGGGCCAAACGAGGTCGGCCGGGTCGCCGACGACGACCGGATCGCCTACCTCGACGGGCACCTGCGGGCGGTGCACGAGGCCATCGGCCGGGGCGTGAACCTGCGCGGCTATCTCGTATGGTCACTGTTGGACAACTTCGAGTGGGCCGAGGGTTACGCCAAGCGGTTCGGGATCGTGCACGTCGACTACCCGACCCAGCGGCGCACCCCGAAGGCCAGCGCCCGGTGGTACCAGGAGGTGATCTCTCGGAACGGGCTGTGACGAGCGGTGGGGAGAGTGGCTCGATGACGACGGCGCAACGGCCGACGCTGGAGGCGGTGGCGGCGCGGGCCGGGGTGTCGCGGGCCACCGTGTCCCGGGTCGTGAACGGCTCCACCACCGTCGCCGGCCCCATCCGCGAGGCGGTCAACCGGGCGGTCACCGAGCTGGGGTACGTGCCGAACCTGGCCGCCCGCAGCCTGGTCACCCAGCGCACCGACTCCATCGCCCTGGTCATGCCGGAGGCGGCCACCCGCGTCTTCTCCGACGACCAGGTCTTCCCCGGCATCATCCGGGGGGTCAGCCAGGAGCTGGAGGCCGCCGACAAGCAACTGGTGCTGATGCTGGCCGGCTCGCCGGCCGGGCACCAGCGGGTCGAGCGGTTCACCAGCGGGCGACACGTCGACGGGGTGCTCTTCGCCTCCCTGCACGGTGCCGACCCGCTGCCGGGGCGGCTGGCCCGGCTGGGCATCCCGGTGGTGTGCAGCGGCCGGCCGCTCGCCGGTGCCGTCCCGTACGTCGACGTCGACCACGTCGGCGGGGTGGTCCGGGCGGTCCGGCACCTGATCGACGGCGGTCGCCGCCGCATCGCCACCATCGCCGGCCCGCAGGACATGGTGGCCGGGATCGAGCGGCTCGCCGGCTACCGGGACACGGTGGCCGAGGCGGGGCTGCCCGAAATGGTGGCGTTCGGCGACTTCACCCGGGAGTCCGGCGCCGGGGCGATGCGTACGCTGCTCGACGCCCACCCCGACGTGGACGCGGTCTTCGCCGCCTCCGACCTGATGGCGCACGCCGCCATGCGGACGCTGCGGGAGCACGGGCGGCGGGTGCCCGACGACGTGGCGGTGATCGGCTTCGACGACATCGAGACCGCCGCCTACACCGAGCCGCCGCTGACCACCGTCCGGCAGCCGATCGTGGAGATCGGCCGGCGGATGACCCGGCAGCTGCTCCGGCTGGCCGCCGGGGAGGACGTGGAGCCGGCCCTCGTCCTGCCCACCGAGCTGATCCTGCGCGCCTCCGCCTGACACCCGCCCCCGCCCCGCCGCCCGGTAATGCCGTGGCGGCGGGGTCGGCGCGCAGCTAGCGTCGCCCGGATGACACTGCTGCGCGTGCCCGCGCTCTGCCCCGCCGAGTACGCGTACGCCGCCACCGTCGATCCGCCCGCCCGGCTGGTCCACACCGCGGGCGCGTGCCCGCTGGACGCGCAGGGCCGCACGGTCGCGCCGGGCGACCCGGCGGCGCAGGCCCGGCAGGTGATGGCCAACCTGGAGGTCGCACTCGCCGCCGCCGGGGCGCGGCTCGCCGACGTCGTCAAGACCACCGTGTACGTCGCGTCGCCCCACCGGGCCGACCTGGTGGCCGCGTGGCAGGTGGTCCGGGACGCGTTCGGCGACCCCGGTCCGCCGAGCACCCTGCTCGGGGTGACGGTGCTCGGGTACCCCGACCAGCTCGTCGAGGTGGAGGCCGTCGCCGCCGTGCGGGAGGCGACCCGATGACGATCCGCCGTCCGGGCGGCGCCTCGATGACGATCCGGGTGGCCCGGCCCGACGACGCCGCCGAGGTAGTGGCCCTGCGGGCGCTCGTCTTCCCGTACCTCGTCCGGGGGGTGGCCTCGACCCGGAAGATGATCGCGGAGCCGCCGCCCGGCGAGGAGTGGACGGCCTTCGTGGTCGAGGTCGACGGGGCGGTGGTCGGCTGGGTGTCGGCGTACCGGGACGTGCAGACCTCCGAGGTGGGGGCCGGGGAGGTGGCGCTGCTGCACGTGCACCCCGGGCACCGGGGGCGGGGCGTCGGCTCCGCGCTGCTGGCCGCCGCGCTGGGGCACCTGACCCCGCTCGGCATCCGCCGGCTGCTTGGCTCGGCGCGGCCCGAGGGGCTGCCGTTCGCCCGCCGGCACGGCTTCACGGCGGGTCGCGAGATGCGCTACTCGGCGCTGGAGCTGCACTCGCCTCCCCCGCCGCCGGCCGCTGCGCCGGGTCTGCGGCTGACCCCGCTGAGCGGGCTCGACCCGTACGAGGTCTACCTGGCCAACCGGGCGGCCGCCGTCGACGAACCGGGCGACGTGCCGAGGGACGTGCTGACCTACGAGACCTTCCGACACGACGTGTGGGAGAACCTCGGCCTGGACCGGGAGGCGAGCACCGCCGTCGAGTCCGGCGGGAAGGTGCTCGCGTTCAGCCTGGTCAAGCGGGACGGCGACCGGATGTGGTCGGACTACACGGGCACCGTGCCGCAGCACCGGGGGCAGGGGCTGGCCCGGTTGGCGAAGGTGGCCGCCCTGCACCGGGCCGCCGGCCGAGGGGTGCGCGTCGCGTACACCTCGAACGATGCGGCGAACGCCCCGATGCTGGCGATCAACGCGGCGCTGGGGTACCGGCCGGTGGTCAGCCACTGGTCCTGCCTGCGCGAGCTGGGCTGAGGCCGGCGAGGTTCCCGGAACGGCCGAGGCGGACACGACGAGGGCCAGCGGTGTCGTTCCTGATCCACGAGGAACATGGGTGACGCGAACACGGCCGCAGTGACATGCCGCGCTGCGCCGCCGCCTCCGGCCGAGAGTCGCACCTTCGCGCGTCGCCGCACGCGCTGACTCACTGCGCCGACCGGGGATGGAGAGCAGGGATGACATCGTCTGTCGACGGAACAGCCCCTACCCGCCGGCCGCGCAGATCTCGGCGAGCAGGTAGCGGTCGGCGTCCCCGGCGATGGCCGCCGTCCCGCCCACCAGCGTCCATCCGGCCGGCAGCCGGAGCCACGCCGTGCGGGCATCGTCGACGATCGCGCCGCCCTCGGCGGGCACGACGAGGGCCACCCGGCCCTGGTCCGGGGTGGCGAAGGCCAGCGTCACCGCGACGAACCGGGCCACGATCGCCTCAGCCGGCAGGCGGAACACCCAGACGTCCTCGTCCGGGTGGGGACCGCCGCCCAGCTCGGGCGAGCAGGCCGGCTCGCGGGCGGGCGCCCCCCCGGTGGGCGCCTCGCCCGGGTCCAGCCCGATGGTGATTCGGGGACCGGACGGCAGCGGCGCGGGCCGCTCGCCGCCCACCCGGACCGACGTCCACGAGGCGGACTGCGGCCCGCCGCCGGCCAGGCCTGCGGCGCCGAAGACCATCATGCTGGCCGTGGTCACCGACACCGCGAACCGGACCCGGGCACCTTCCACGCGTACTCCCAATTTGCACCTTTTGCGGTTTTTCAGCCTAGGTGCTCGCGCCCCGCCGTGCCGGCGTTCTCCCGAAGCGACGCTCAGGAGGCGGCGATCCGCCCGGCCACCGCGTACGTCTCGGGCCCGAAGAGGACCAGACGGGCCTCCGTGACATGCGCCGGGGACGCGGCACGGAGCACCGTCAGGGCCTGACGCACGGCGTCGGCCACCGGCCACCCGTAGACGCCCGCCGAGATCAGCGGGAAGGCCACCGTGGCCGCGCCCAGCTCGTCGGCGATCGCCAAACTGTTCGTGTAGCAGTCCCGCAGTAGGGCCGACCGGTCCTCGTCCGGCGAGAAGACCGGGCCGACCGTGTGCACCACCCAGCGGGCCGGCAGCTTACCGGCGGTGGTGGCGACCGCCTGGCCGGTCTTCAGGCCCCGGCCGTACTTCGACGCCCGCAGCGCCCGGCACTCGGCCAGGATCGCCGGGCCGCCCCGCCGGTGGACCGCCCCGTCCACGCCCCCGCCGCCGAGCAGCGAGGAGTTGGCCGCGTTCACGATCACGTCGACCCGCTGCGCAGTGATGTCCCCCTCGACCAGCACGATCTCCACGTCAGCGCTCCCCGCTGGGCCGGTGCGGCTGCTCGGCCGGGCGCTGCGACTGCTCGGCCGGCTGGCTCGGCTGGTCGATGGGCTGGTCGATGGGCTGGCCGAGGGAGCGGCGGGCGAGCAGGGCCGCGCCGGCCACCGCCGCCGGCATGATCAGCACCGCCCCGAGCGGGATCAGGAAGCAGACGAAGACGGCCGTGCCGAAGCCCAGGGTGGTGACCCGGTCCACCTTCAGCCGGGCCCGGCGGTCCGGCAGCCGCATCCCGCGCCGGTAGAACGGCGCCCCGGTCAGCTCCAGGGCGAGGAACCAGCCGCCGACCGCCGCCCCGATCACCGGCACGACGGTCTGGCCGACCACCGGGATGAACCCGGCCGCGAAGAGCGGGATGCCGACCAGCACGGTGATCGCCACCAGCCGCAGCGAGTCCACGACGCTGCGGCGCAGCGACGACCAGAAGGGCACCTCCACCGCGCCCGGCGTGCCGCCGTACCGCTCCTCCACCCGCTCGGAGATCTTCTCGTAGAACGGGTCGCCCACGACCAGCGTGACGGCGGTGAAGGTGAGCACCGCGAGCAGCCCGCCGACCCCGAGGAAGGCCAGCCCGGCGATCACCCGGGCCAGGCTGCGGGTGGTGGACGACCAGTCGTCGGCGAACGGCGTGACCAGCGCCGCCAGGTCGTCCACGAAGTACGCCAGAGTGGCGAACGCCGCCACGAAGAGCGCCCCGGTGAGCAGTGCGGGCACGACGCCGAGCAGCATCAGGCCGGGGCTGCGGACATAGAGGCCGAGGCCGCGCAGGAGCAGCCCGACCCCGGAGAAGAACCGACCGACGACACCGGTCACCGGCGCGGTGATGTTGTTGGCTACGTTCACGACCGCTGAGCCTAACGGCGACCGCCCACGCGCCGGCCCCGCCGTACACAATGGGCGGGTGCGGGCCGCCCGGTTGATCTCGTTGGTGCTGCTCTTGCAGGCCCGGGAGACGATGACGGCCGGCGAGCTGGCCCGCGAGCTGGAGGTCTCCGAACGGACCGTGTACCGGGACGTGCTGGCGCTCTCCGCCGCCGGGGTGCCGGTCTACGCCGACCGGGGCCGGGCCGGCGGTTACCGGCTGCTCGGCGGGTACCGCACCCGGTTGACCGGGCTGACCCGCGACGAGGCGGAGGCGCTCTTCCTGGCCGGGCTGCCCGGCCCGGCCGGGGACATGGGGCTGGCCGACGCGGTCGCCTCGGCCGAGCTGAAGGTGCTGGCCGCGCTGCCGCCCGCCCTGCGTGACGCGCCGGCCCGCACCGGGCAACGCTTCCACCTGGACGTGCCGGGCTGGTTCCGCGACGACACCCCGCCGCCGTGGCTGGCCGAGCTGGCCCGCGCGGTCTGGCGGGAGCGGGTGGTGCAACTGCGCTACCGGCGCGGCGAGCGCGAGGTCGTCCGGCGGGCCCAGCCGTACGGGCTGGTGCTCAAGAGCGGGGTCTGGTACCTGATCGGCCGCGTCGGCGACACCACGCGCACCTACCGCGTCGACCGGGTCGTCGAGGTGACCGCCGGCGACGAGACGTTCGCCCGGGACGAGGGCTTCGACCTGGCCGGCTACTGGCGGGAGCAGGCCGAGGCGTTCCTGCGCAGCATGCAGCGGACCGAGGTCGGCGTCCGGATCAGCCCCGCCGGCCTGCGCGCGCTGCGCCGGGCACCGGAGGCCCCCTTCGGGTACGCCGAGGCGACCCGCACCGCCGGCCCGCCCGACGGGCAGGGCTGGGTGGTCACCCGGGTGCCCGTCGAGTCGGTCGACGTGGCGTACGAGCTGCTGTTGCGGCTCGGCGCGGAGGTGGAGGTGCTCGACCCGCCCGAGCTGCGCGCCCGGATCGCCGACACCGCCACCCGCCTCGCCGCGCTCTACGGATGAGGTCCGACCGGGGACGGTCAGCGGTACTCGGCGGCGTCGGCCTGCTTTCCGCCGTGCACCACGTCCGTGATGTAGCCGAAGCCGTCCGGCTGGCTGCCGTCGAGGTCGGTGAAGCCGTACACCCGGGCCAGCTCGCCGCTGGAGACGGACTTGCCGTTCCAGCGGGCCCGGGCCGGGTCGGCGGCGAGCGCGGCGACCGCGCGCCCCACGTACGCCGGGGTCTCCGAGATCAGGAAGTGCGGGTCCTTGGCGGCCCCCTCACGCCAGTTGGCCTCGGTGACGCCGAAGTGCTCCAGCATGTACTCCGAGCGGATCCAGCCGGGGGTGAGCGCGACCGCCGTGCCGCCGTGCGGCTCCAGCTCGTGCGCCTGGGTGAAGGCGAGCCGGTTCACGCAGGTCTTCGCCAGGTCGTAGAAGACCGAGAGCCGGTAGTGGGCGTCGTTGTACTCCCGCGTCCCGTCGCCGATCTCGACCACCAGCCCGCCGGGGCGGCGGATCAGCAGCGGCAGGGCGAAGTGGCTGGTGACGATGTGGGTGTCGACGGCCAGCCGCAGGGTGCGGAAGCCGGCGTCGAGGGGCTGCTCCCAGACCGGCTTCTCCCAGGTGATCAGGTGGTCGGCCCCCCAGATGTCGTTGACCAGCACGTCGAGCCGGCCCTGCTCGGCGTCGATGCGGGCCACCAGGTCGCGGACCTGCTCTCCGACCAGGTGGTCGACCCGGGCCGCGATGCCGGTGCCGCCGGCCGCGGTGACCATCTCGGCGGTCTCCTCGATGGTCTCCGCCCGGTCGATCTCGGAGCGGCCGGCGCGGCTGCTGCGCCCGGTCGCGTACACGGTGGCCCCGGCCGCGCCGAGCTGGACCGCGATCTGCCGACCGGCGCCCCGGGTCGCCCCGGCCACGAGCGCGACCCTGCCGGTCAGGGGTTGTTTCGTCGTCATGCGGTCGACCCTGGCAGCTTTACCTGACAACCGAAGTCCGGTTTCCCGAACCGGTTCGCTGCGGCATGCTCGGCGGCATGCACCTGCTGCTCTCCGGCATCGTCGGCTCGGTCGCGTACGGGCTGGCCGGGCCCGGCTCGGACGTCGACCGGATCGGGGTCTTCGCCGCCGAGACGGTCGCCTTCCACGGCCTGCGCCCGCCCCGCGAGTCGGTGGTCACCACCGACCCGGACGTCACCCTGCACGAGGCCGGGAAGTACGCCCGCCTGGCGCTCAGCGGCAACCCCACCGCCACCGAGCTGATGTGGCTGCCCGACGACTGCTACGAGACTCGTACGGCGCTCGGCGACCGGCTGGTCGCCATCCGCTCGGCGTTCCTGAGCGCCCCCCGGGTCCGCGCCGCCTACCTCGGGTACGCCGAGCAGCAGTTCCGCCGGCTCGCCTCGCGCGGCGACGGCACGTTCTCGGCCGACACCCGGCGTCGGACGGCGAAGCACGCCCGGCACCTGGCCCGGCTGGTGCACCAGGGTCGGCTGCTCCACGCCACCGGCGTCCTGGAGATCCGACTGGCCGACCCGGAGTGGTTCCGGGCGTTCGGCGAGCGGGTGGCCGGCGGCGCGCTGGACGAGGCGCGGGCCCTGCTGGCGGCGGCGGAGCGGGACTTCGACACGGTGCGCACCCCGCTGCCGGAGCGGCCCGACTCCGCGACGGTCGAGCGGTGGCTGCTCGACGTGCGGGCGGCCCACCTGCCGCCGGAGCTCACCGGCCGCTGAGCGCCGCTCAGACAACGATCGGTTCACGGATGCGGGACCGGAACGGACTCGCAGCTCGATACCAGGCAGGATGGGCACCGGCGACGGGCAGCCGGTGCTCTCGTCCCTCAAGTCGTAGGAGTAGAGATCGTGTCCGACAAGGACCAGCCGAAGCCGAATGAGCCGCACTCGGGGACGCTGCCCGCAGTGGACCCGTGGGAGGCATCAGATCCGCTGGTCGTCGGCCCCGGCGGGCTGCCGGCGACGGCGGACCCGCTGGTCACCGGCGGGGTGCCGGTGGCGTCGGACGAGCAGTCGGGGTCGCTCGCGTCCGGCACACCGGCGGTCGACGCCGCCACGCCCGCCCCGGCTCGCCGGTCCCGGCTGGTCCGGCTGTCGGTGCTCGCGCTCGCCGGCGGCCTGCTGATCGGGCTGCTCGTCGCGGGCCTGCCGCTGCTGACGGGCGGCGCGGAGGATGGCGGGGGGAAGCAACTGGACAACGCCGGCGACCAAGCGGGGTGGACCCCACCCTCGGTGCCGGCCGCCGTGCCGGGGAGCCCGTCCGGCAGCGCCAAGCCGTCGCCGACGCCGACGCCGACGAAGAAGAGCAGGCCCACACCGCAGGCGGATCCGACGACCTCGCCAGCCGTGACCAAGTCGGTGTCGCCGAAGGCCGACGCCCCACCCGCCCACAGCGGCGCGCTGGTCAACGGCGATTCGGGGACGTGCCTGACCGGCGGCGGGGCCGGCGTGCAACTGACCCTGCAGACCTGCAACAAGTCGCTGTACCAGCGGTGGACGTTCCGGTCGGACAGCACGATCCGCGCCGGCAACCTGTGCATGAGCCTGGCCGGCGGCGCCACGGCGAACCTCACGAAGGTCACGATGGCGGCCTGTGACGGCTCCCCGGGTCAGCGGTTCCGCCTCAACACCGCCGACGACCTGGTCAACCGGCACGCCGACAAGTGCGTCGACGCCTACGACGGGCAGACCGCGGACGGCACCCCGCTGGTGCTGTGGACCTGCCTGGGACAGTCGAACCAGTCCTGGTACCTCAGGTGAGCGGGCCGGCCGGGTCGATCACGAGTTGAGGAAGCCCGAGATCCGTTCCCGCAGGTCGGCGCGTTCCGACCAGAGCACTCCCGGGCGGTCGTAGACGTGCAGGGTGGCCTGGGGCAGCGCGGCGGCGAGCTGCTCGGCGACCTCGACCGGGTGCAGCTCGTCGCCCGCGCAGGCGATCACCAGGGCGGGGGCGGTCACCGCCGTCAGCTCGGCCCGGTCGCCCAGCGGGGTCTGCCCCGGCAGGTCGGCCAGGCCCGGGGCGAGGCCGTCGCGCAGGAGCTGGTCCAGCCGTTGTCGCAGGTACGCCCAGCCGGGCGGGGTGTTGCGCACGGCGGGCGGGAGCTCGATCGAGACCACGTCCGCGACGGCCGACGCCTCGCCGCTGGCCACCGCGTCGAGCAGGTCGGTGAGGCGGTCCCGGGCGGCCTGGCTCCGGGGCCGGTCGAGTGCCGCCGGGAGGAAGAAGACCAGCCGTTCGAAGCGCTCGGGACTCTCGGCCAGCAGGCGGCAGAGCGCGCCCGCGCCGAGGCTGGCGCCGAACGCCCGGGAGGCCCCGCCCAGGTCGGCGACGGCCCGCAGGTCCCGGGCCAGGTCCAGGTAGCTCCACGGGCCGGGGGGCGCGTCGGAGCGGCCGTGCCCCCGGAACTGGAAGAAGATCTTGCGGCCGGTGACGCCGCTGCCGAACGGGCGGGTGGTGGCGATGCCGTTGCCCAGCCCGTGCGCGAAGACCGTGATCGGGTCGCCGACGCCGGTGACCAACTGCTCGAGCCGTACCCCGTGGGGGGTGGTGACCAGGTCGGTCGCCGGCTCGGGCAGGGCCGGCCGGCCGGTGCGTGGCGCCCCCGGGCCCGGGCCCCAGGTCCGTGGGCCGCCGTCCGGCGGCGGGGGCCACCGGAACCCTCTCACCAGGACGACCCCCGACCGTCGCGCAGCTCACGCAGCCCCACCCGGACGTCGAGCAGGTAGATCAGGGCGGCGGCGATCCCGATGAGGCCGAAGAGGCCGAGCACGGACTGGGTCAGCACGGTGAGCAGCAGGCAGACCGCGAGAATGGCGACCCAGGCGCCCTTGGGCAGGGTGCCGATCGCGGCGAATGCCTCGCCGCGCTGGGTGATCGCGTGCACCAGTGCCACCCCCTCGAGCACGAGGGCGAACACCAGCAGCAGCATGGTGATCCAGAAGCGGACCTCGAAGGCGAAGATCGGCGCGGCGTAGGCCATGCCGGCAAGCTTATGCCGACGACCCCGGATCCGTCCGGCAGGACGCATCCGGGGTCGTCGGGCGTCGATCAACGACCGCGTGGCGCGGCGGGCTACTCGGCGGCCGGCCGGGGGCGGCGGGCGGCCTTCGGCTGCTTGGCCGACGTGGTGTCGGTGGCCGCCTTCGTGGTCCTGGTCGCCTTCGTGGCCTTCGGCAGCGGGGCCGACGGGCGGTCGGTGGCCGCCTTGGTGGCCTGCGCCGCGGTCGCCTTGGTGGCCCGGGTGCGCGGGGTCTTGGCGACGGCCGGCTTGGCCTCGATGATCTCGGCCACATCGGCCGGGGTGGGGATCTCGTCGCCGGTCTTCGCCCCGGCCGGGGCGGTGGCCGACGCCGCTGCGGTGACGGCCGGCGTCCCGGTGGCGGTGGCGGCCGGGACGGCGGTGGCCGTCGGGGCGGCGGTGGCGGTCGGGGCGGTGGTCAGCTCGGCCTCGGTCGCCTCGATGTCGGCGTTGACCGTGTCGGCGGCCTCCAGCACCCCGGCGCCCACCACCCGCTCACCACGGGCGATCAGCTCGGTGTACGCGGCGAGGGCCCGCTCCTGGGCGGCCTGCGCCCCGGCGACGACGACGGCCGCGTTCTGGGCGATCAGGTCCCGCAGCCGGGCGAGGTCGGTGGCCTCGCGCAGCCGGTCGACGTCGGCCACCTCGCGCAGGCGGTTGACCTCCGCCGCCTCGCGGAGGCGGTTCAGCTCGGCCTGCACGCCGTTGGCGCGCAGCTCGGCGGCGCTGCGGTTGGCCGTGCGCAGCGTGTCGGTGGCCTTCTGGCGCAGCTCGAAGCCGGTCACGACGGCCTTGCCGCCGAGGTCGGCGACGACCCGACCGCCGAGGTGGCCGACCACCGTGGGCAGCTTGCGCAGCTGCTCCAGGGCCAGGTCGCCGGCACCGGCGGCGGCGTAGAGCGGGGCCGGGATGCGGTTGGTCTTCGGCTGGGTCATGACTTCTCCTCTTCGACCGCGTCGGCGGTCTCTTCCTCGTCGACCGCCGGGGCGGTCTTCGGGGCCGCCGTCGAGGCGGCCTTCGGCGTGGGGGTGCTGCTGGCCGGGGCGGGCGCCTGGCCGGCCTCCGTGACGGCGACCGATTCCAGGACCGCCTCGGTCGGGGTGCCCGCCGGCGTGGTCGGCCCGGTCGCGGCCGGGGTCACCGTGGCGGCGGCCTGCGGCGCGGCGGCCGGCGTGTCCGAGGCGGCCGGCGTGTCCGAGGCGGCCGGCGTGTCCGAGGCGGCCGGCGTGTCCGAGGCGGCCGAGGCGGCCGTGGCGGTGGCCTCGGCCACGCGGGCGTTCTCCCGGCGGAAGGTCTCGTAGATCTGGGTGAGCGACTGCTTCTGCGCCATCGTCAGGTCGGGGTCGATCGCGATGGCCGCGAGCACGCCGTGCCCCTCCTTGTCGTCGAGCAGGCCGGCCCGCAGGTACATCGCCGGGGTGGAGACCCGCAGGGCGCTGGCGAGCTGCTGGAGCACCTCCGCGCTGGGCTTGCGCAGGCCGCGCTCGATCTGGCTGAGGTACGGGTTGCTGACGCCCGCCTGTTCGGCGAGTTGCCGCAACGAGATCTTCGCGTTGCGGCGCAGGTCGCGGATGAACCCGCCGACGTCGGGGAGGTCTGAGCTGGCCATGCCCCCACGCTAGCCACCCCTGCTAGCTCGTGCAAGCAAAGCGCTAGCCACAGTTAGCAAGGTCTCAGCGGGGCGGTTGCGCGTCGCCTGTCCAATCCGTACCTTTTCCGGTCGTGACGAAGATCGAGATCAACGGCGCGAGCCTCGCCTACGACGACCTGGGCAGCGGGACGCCGGTCGTGCTGCTGCACGCCGGCATCGCCGACCGGCGGATGTGGCGCGAGCAGCTCCCCGCCCTGGCCGCCCGGCACCGGGTGATCGCCCTGGACCTGCGCGGCTACGGCGACTCCGAGCTCCCCGCCGCCCCGTTCGCCCACCACGACGACGTGGTCGGGCTGCTGGACGCACTGGGGCTGCCGCAGGCCGCGTTGGTCGGCTGCTCCTTCGGCGGGGCGGTGGCGATCGACACCGCGCTGGCGTACCCGCAGCGGGTCGGCGCGCTGGCGCTCTTCGGCACGGCGGTCGGCGGCAACGAGTGGTCCGAGGAGACCAACGACCTCTGGGAGGAACTGGTCGGCGACACCGATCCCGACGACTTCGCGGCCAGCGCGGCCGGCGAGGTGCGGTTCTGGGTGGTCGGCCCCGGCCGCCGCCCGGAGGACGTCGACCCGGCGCTGATCCGGTTCGCCGAGGAGATGGACCGGCGGGCGCTCGCCGCCGAGCGGGCCCTGAGCGCCGTGGACGTGATCGAGCTCGACCCGCCCGCGATCGAGCGGCTCGGCGAGCTGCGCCTGCCGGTGCTGGTCACCGCCGGGGCGGCCGACGTGCCCGACATCGGCCGGCTCGCCGACCGGATCGCCGCCGAGGTGCCCGGCGCGGTGCGGCTGCCGGACCTGCCGGACGCCGGCCACCTGCTGCCCCTGGAGCGCCCGGACGCCGCCAACGCCGCCCTGCTGCACTTCCTGGGCTGAAATCGGTCGGGGCGGACGCCCCCGCTCACCAGCGGGAGCGGATCGCCCCCACCGGGAGGCCGCCGCCGAGCAGCGGCAGCGCGGCGTACTCGTCGAGGACGGGGGCGCGGACGCCGAGCCGGCGCAGCGCGGAGACCAGGACCGGCATCCGGGCCCGCGCGGCCCCGTCGTCGATCTTCACCGCGACCGCGCCCACCCCCGGCAGCGCGGCGGCGATCACCCCCTCCGCGCCGATCTTGGCCAGGACGCCGGGGACGCCGCGCATCAGCCGACTGTCCTCGGCCCAGGTGCCGCCCACGACCTCCGGGTACGCCCGCATGCCGTCGGCGACCGCCCGCGCCGCCGAGCCGGGCTCGGCGCGGACCAGCCGCAGGTACGCCCGCGCCAGCCCGGTCAGCGACACGGCGAGCACGGGAGCGCCGCAGCCGTCCACCCCGACGGCGGCCACCGGCTCCCCGGTGAACTCCTCGACGA
Source organism: Micromonospora sp. DT233 (assembly GCF_049841815.1). Taxonomy (NCBI): domain Bacteria; kingdom Bacillati; phylum Actinomycetota; class Actinomycetes; order Micromonosporales; family Micromonosporaceae; genus Micromonospora; species Micromonospora sp. DT233. The sequence continues at coordinate 560,057 of NZ_JBNCLB010000001.1, forward strand.
CCCGGCGCACCGCCTGCTGCAACGGGTGCTCCGGTTCCCAGTACCCGTCGCGGGGCCACCCGGCGGCCAGGCAGGTGAGCACCATGCCGGTGTGCTTGCCGGAGCAGTTCATCGCCGTCCGGGTGGCCGCCCCGCCGGCCCGCACCACGGCCTCCCGGGCCAGCTCCCCCATCGGCAGGTCGGGCGGGCAGCCGAGGGCGGACTCGTCCAGCCCGGCGTCGGCCAGCAGCGCCCGCACCCGGGCCAGGTGGAAGTCCTCCCCCGCGTGGCTGGCCGCCACCAGGGCCACGTCGGCCGGGTCGGTCAGCGCCAGCCCGGCGCGGAGCATGGCGACGGCCTGCATCGGCTTGCTGGCCGAGCGGGGAAAGACCGGGGAGGTGACGTCGCCGACGGCGGCCACCTGCGCGCCGGTGCCGTCGAGCACCACCACCGACCCGTGGTGCAGCCCCTCCACGAAGTCGGAGCGGACCACCTCGGCCAGCGGCACCCCACCCCCGTAGGTCTGCGTCACGAAGGGGACGTTACCGACTGCCGGGCGTCGACTCCCAGCAGTTCGCGGGCCTCGGCCGTGGTCAGCGGGGGGCGCTGGGCGAGCTGGGCGAAGCCCACCGCCCGCGCGACGAGCTGCATGTTCGACTCGACCGGCTGGCCCTTGGCGTACGTGACGGTGTCCTCCATGCCGACCCGCAGGTGCCCGCCGGCCGCCAGCGACGCCAGCATCACCGGGATGGTGCTGCGGCCGATCCCGGTGGCGGAGAAGGTGGTCCCCGCCGGCAGGTCCCGCAGCGCCTGGTGGGCGGCGACCAGCGCGTGCGGGGTGCCCGGCATGCCCCCCGGCACCCCCATCACGAAGTCGACGTGCACGTGCCCGCCGTGCGGCAGGCCGTACTTGCCGAGCAGCCGCTGCAACGCGGTCAGGTGGCCGAGGTCGAAGATCTCGTACTCGGGGACGATGCCGCGCTCCTGCATCCGGGTGTGCAGGTCGACGATGAACTCCCAGCGGTTGAGGAAGACGTCGTCGCCGAAGTTGAGCGTGCCCATGGTGCAGGAGGCCATCTCCGGCCCGGCGTCCAGCACGGCCAGCCGGTCGGCCTCCGGGTCGGTCACCGCCCCGCCGGAGGAGAGCTGCACGATCAGGTCCGTGCCCTCCCGCAGCGCCGCCACGGTCTCCCGCAGCCGCCCCTGGTCCAGGGTCGGCCGCGCCTCGCCGTCGCGGATGTGGACGTGGATCACGGCGGCACCGAGCGCCTCGCACTCCCGGGCGGTCAGCAGCAGCTCGTCGAGGGTCACCGGCAGGGCCGGGACCTGCGTCTTCGCCGACTCCGCGCCGGTGGGGGCAACCGTGATCAACGTTCCAGTGCTCATGCCGGCGATCCTAGACCCCGCCCCCGACGGCGGCGACCGGCGGCCTGAACGCTGGTTCAGGCCGCGTCGATGGCGGCGGCGGACTCCCCGACCAGCAGGCGGGCGTCGTCGGGCACGTTGCGCTTGACCACGGCGAGGGCGACCTGGCCCAGCTCGTGATGGTGCACGGCGGTGCCGACGAAGCCCACCGCCCGGCCGTCCAGGATCACCGGCGTGCCGGCGACCGGCGGCTGGTCGGTGGTCACCCCGTCCAGATGCAGCAGTACGAGCCGACGCGGCGGCCGGCCCAGGTTGTGCACCCGCGCCACCGTCTCCTGGCCCCGGTAGCAGCCCTTGTCCAGGTGCACGGCCGGGGCGATCAGGTCCACCTCCGCCGGGATCGTCCGGTGGTCGGTGTCCACCCCCACCCGGGGACGCCGGGCGGCCACCCGGATCGCCTCGTACGCCCAGAGCCCCACCGGCGGCACCCCGGCTGCGCGCAGGTCGGCGACCACCTGATCCATGGCCGGCCGGGGCACCAGCAGGTCCACGCCGAGCGGGCCCCGACGGGCCCAGCCGCCGCCCGGCAGCGGCGCGACGGCGTACCGGACGGTGGGCCGAGGTGGCAGCTCGCCGGAGCGGAACTTCGGGCCCGGCACCGCGACCGCGTCGGGCTCGGCCAGCCCGGTCACGCCCAGCGTGCCCAGCGCGCCGGTCGCCTCCGGCCCCACCAGGGAGAGCAGGGCGTGCCCGGCGGTGGCGTCGCGCGGCTCGACCTTGGTGAAGAAGCGCATCCGCTCCAGGTAGCCCAGCAGGGCGGCGGTGGCGCCCGGCTCGGTGTCCAGCCAGGTGGTCTCGCCGTCCTCCGCGACCATGGCGTGCTGCTCGACGTGCCCGTGCGGGGAGAGCACCAGCAGCTCGGTGCCCTCGCCGGCGGTCAGCGTCGCCAGGTGCTGCGTGGTCAGGGTGTGCAGCCAGCCGATCCGTTCCTCGCCGGGCACCGCCACGACCCCCCGGTGCGAGCGGTCGACCAGGCCGACCGAGGTGTCCAGGGTGCGCTGCTCACGCATCGGGTCGCCGTAGTGGGCGGCGACCCCCCGCACCCCGGCCGCGCGGTGCGCCGGCTCCGGCTGGTCCCGCGTCTGCTCGTCGATGGCCTCGGCCGCGACCGCACCGGCAATGTCGATCATTTTTGTTCCCCGTCCTCGCAACGGCCGCAGACGCCGAAGAGCGCCACGTGCCCGATGTCCACCCGGAAGCCTCGCTCGCCGGCCAGCCGGTCGGCCAACGGCCGGAACAGCTCCGGGTCGATCTCGTCGATCGCCCCGCAGTCCCGGCAGACCAGGTGGACGTGCTGGTGTTCCCCAGCCGCGTGGTACGTGGGTGAGCCGTGCGACAGGTGGGTGTGGGTCACCAGGCCGAGGCGTTCCAACAGTTCCAGCGTCCGGTAGATGGTGGTGATGTTGACGCCGGCCGCCACCTCACGGACCGCGTTGTGCACCTGTTCCGGGGTGGCGTGGCCGAGGTCCAGCACCGCCTGGAGGATCAGCTGCCGTTGCGCCGTGAGCCGCAACCCACGGGCGCGGAGCACTTCCGCGAGGGAGGATTCGGACACCGTCCGATCATAGGCGGGTCAACCGGCCACCCGGATGAGGCGGGCGGAGAGGTGCGGGCTCAGCGGATGGCCCAGCGCCGCCATGTCCTGCGCGTAGAGCAGGGCGCCCTCGACGATGCCGAAGAGCCGACTCCCGGCCGTGACCTCCTTGGCCGTGGCCGTACGCACCACCGCGTCGGTGACGAACTGCAGCTGGGTGCCCTTGCGCTTGCCGACGTGCAGCTCCATCACGCCCGTCGGCACCGACATCAGCGCCTCCAGCTCGTCGGTGGCCCGGCCGTCGTCGTCCAGCACCGGACGCCACCAGCCCGTCTCCCGGCCGCCGGGGCGCACCGGGCGGCTCTGCTCGTCGAGGATCCACGCCCGTGACTCGTAGCACAGGAACGGCCGGCCGTCGTGGCTGATCCGGATCTCCTGCGCGAAGTCGAAGTCCTCGATGGTCGGGAAGCCGCCCCGGCCCCGCCCCCGCCACACCCCGACGTACGGCAGCAGGCCGTCCAGGGTCGGGTGCAGCTTCGGACCCACGCGCAGGTCGTGGCTGTCCTCGTACGGGTACGGGTCGACCGGGGGCGCGTTCAACCACGGCGGCTGAAGCGGATTCTCGGCGCTCACCGGTCTGCCTTCGTTCGCGACTGCGGGGCTCGCAAACCCGGCTCACTCCTCGCGCTCACCAGGCCACCTTCGTTCGCGACTGCGGGGCTCGCAGACCCGGCTCACTCCTCGCGCTCACCAGCGTCCTCTCGACATGCGTACAGCTAGGTAGACCAGGCCACCGGCGAGCGCGCCCAGGCCGGCGACGAGCAGGCTGACGAACCCGATCTCGGTAACCATCCGGGCCATCTTATGCTGGCGTCATGGCCCGCACTCTGGTCGTCAAGGTCACCGCCGGCGCGGACGCGCCCGAGCGGTGCGCGCAGGCCTTCACCGTCGCCGCCACCGCGGTCGCCGCCGGCGTCGACGTCTCCCTCTGGCTGACCGGCGAGTCCGCCTGGTTCGCGCTGCCCGGCCGGGCGCAGGAGTTCGAGCTGCCGCACTCCGCCCCGCTGGCCGAACTGCTGCACGTGATCCTGACCACCGGCCGGGTCACCCTCTGCACCCAGTGCGCCGCCCGCCGGGGCATCGGCCCCGGCGACACCCTCCCGGGGGTACGGGTCGCAGGCGCGGCGGTCTTCGTCGAAGAGGCGATGGCCGAGGGCGCGCAGGCGCTCGTCTACTGATCCACCGCCCGACCGGCACCTGCGCGAGGCCGCTTGGCGGCGTTACCTTCCTCACCTCCACCCGTTTGCCGACAACGTGTCGGTAATCTTGCCGACAGCATGTCGGTAAACGGGGCTTCCCGAGGAGGACAACATGTTCCTGGCGCTGCGCGAACTTCGCTTCGCGCGCTGGCGATTCACGCTGATGGGCAGCGTGGTCGCCCTCATCGCGGTACTCATGGTGCTGCTCTCCGGGCTGTCGTCCGGCCTGGTCAACGACGGCGTGTCCGGGCTGCAACGGCTGCCCGTGACCGCCTTCGCCTTCGACGGCGGCACCAAGGTCGACTCGGCCTTCTCCCGCAGCGTGGTGGACAGCCAGCAGGTCGCCCGGTGGCGTGAGCAGCCCGGCGTACGGGAGGCCGCGCCCTTCGGCAACATGCTCGTCAACGCCCGCAGCGACCGGGGCCTGCCGGTCGATCTCGCCCTCTTCGGCGTCGAGCCCGGCTCCTTCCTGGCCCCGCAGCCCGACGAGGGCAGTGGCCTGGGCGCACCCGACGGCATCGTCGTCTCCCGGACCGCCGTCGACGCCGGCCTGCGGGTCGGCGACACGGTCACCATCGATCGGATCGGCACCACGCTCAAGGTCGTGGGCGCCACCGCCGACCAGCACACCTTCGGCCACGTCGACGTGGCATACCTGCCGTTGGCGGCCTGGCAGCGCCTGCATGCCGGGGTCGGTCCCGGCCAGGAGCTCCCCCCGAAGGCGGCCGAGCAGGCCACCGCGGTCGCCATCCGGGCGAACGACGCCGTGGACCTCACCGCCGGGGACGCCGCCGCCGGCACGACCACCATCACCAAGCGCGAGTCGTACGGCGCGTCGCCGGGCTACACCGCCGAGACCTCGACCCTGCTGCTCATCCAGGTCTTCCTGTACGCCATCTCGGCGCTGGTCGTCGGCGCGTTCTTCACGGTCTGGACGATCAGTCGCAAGCACGAGCTGGCGGTGCTGCGCGCCATGGGCGCCGCCAAGGCGTACCTGCTGCGCGACGGCCTGGCACAGGCGCTCGTCGTCCTCGTGGCCTCGATCGCCGCGGGGGTGGCCGTCGGGGTCGCCCTCGGCGGCCTGATGGGGGGCAGCGGCGTGCCGTTCGCCCTCGAAACGCCCGCCGTCGCCCTCGCCGGCGCGCTGCTGGTCCTGCTCGGCCTCCTCGGCGCCTGCGCGGCCATCGTCCGCGTCGCCGCCATCGACCCGCTCGCCGCCCTGGGAGGACAGCGATGAGCACCACCGAACGCACCGGGGTCGTCCTGTCCGGGGTGACCATGCGCCTCGGGGACGGCGACACCACGGTCACCGCCCTGGACGGCGTCGACCTGACGGTCCGGCCGGGTGAGCTGGTCGCCGTCGTCGGCCCCTCCGGCGCGGGCAAGTCCAGCCTCCTGGCGGTCGCCGGGGCGCTGACCACCCCCGACGAGGGCACGGTCACGATCGACGGGAACGACGTCACCGCGATGAACGAGCGGGCCCGGGCGGCGTACCGCCGGGACCACATCGGCTTCGTGTTCCAGAGCGGCAACCTGCTGCCGGCACTCACCGCCCTGGACCAGCTCCGGCTGGTCACCGACCTCAGCCGACGGCGCAGCGACTCCCGCGACCCGGCCCAGCTCCTCGCCGACGTGGGGATGGCGCACCGGGCCGACCGGCGTCCCCACCAGCTCTCCGGCGGCGAGCGCCAGCGCGTCGGCATCGCCCGCGCCCTCGTGGGACACCCGTCGCTGCTGCTGGTGGACGAGCCGACGGCCGCGTTGGACCGGGCGCGCAGCCACGAGGTGGTGCAACTGCTGGCCCAGGAGACGAAGCAGTCGCAGGTCGCCACCATCATGGTGACCCACGACCAGGACGTGCTGGAACACTGCGACCGGGTGGTTGAGATGATTGACGGGCGGCTGTCCCACGCCTGACCGCCGCGAGGGGGAGGGCCCATGCCACGCATCAACGCGCCGACCGTTGCCCAGCACCGGGCCGAGCGGCGCCGGGCCCTCCTCGACGCCGCCCGCGCACTGCTGGCCGAGGACCCCCGCCACCCGCCGACCCTGGCGGCGGTGGCGGCCCGCGCGCAGCTCGCCCGCTCCTCGGTGTACGAGTACTTCCGCTCCAGCGACGCCCTGCTGCTGGAGCTGGTGCGGGAGGTGCTGCCGAACTGGTCCCGACGGGTGACCGAGGCGATGGCCGCGGCCGGCGGTCCGGGCGAGCGGGTGCTGGCGTACGCCGCGGCGAACCTCAGCCTCGTCGCCGAGGGCGAGCACGCGCTCGCCACCGCCCTGATCGAATCGGTGCCGGGCGAGGAGGTCAACGCCAGCGCCCGGCAGATGCACGACCAGATGAGCAGCCCACTGGTCGCCGCCCTGGCCGAGCTGGGCCTGCCGGACCCGACCAGCACGGCGGGGCTGATCGGCTCGGTGGTCTACACCGCCAGCCGCATGATCGAGGCGGGGGCCGACCTGACGGCCACGCAGGAACGGGTCAACGAGCTGCTCGGCCCGTTCCTGCTGGGCCGGGGGGACACGCCGTAGGCGAACACGCCCACCGGGTTCAGGCGAGGCAGCCCGTGGCGGCGATCAGGTCGGAGCCGGACAGGGCCACGGTGACCGCCCCCTGACGGTAGGCGTACACCTCGGGGGTTTCCAGGCGGACGGTGCCGGCCGGGGCCAGCGCGCGGGGTGGCTGCGCCGGGGCGGTGTCGAGGGTGAGGCGGGCGGTGCGCGCCTGGCGGTCGGTGCCGGGGCACGGCGCGGCGACCCGCTGCACCGGCTGGGTGGTCGGCTGGCCGAGCGTGCGCAGGGCGGCGGCCAGGGCGTCCGCCTCCGGGCCGGGCTGCGCGGCGGGTGGGCGGTAGCCGTCGCCGATCGGGCGGCACCCGGTGCGGGCGGTCAACCGGATCCGGCCGTCGCCGGCCGGTCGCCCCTGCACCAGCACGAACTCCCCGGCGTCGGCGCGCAACCGGGGCCCGTCGTCGTCGGACCAGGTCTCGGCCAGCCAGCCCGCCGGGAGCCGGTCGGCGATCTCGGTGAGCAGCGCGCCCGGCTCGGCGGCCGGGTCCAGGACCTCCACGCCGCGCTCCAGGGTCGCGCCGTCGAGCAGCGGGGTCACCCGGCAGCCGCGCGTGATCCGGTCCGGTTGCAGCGCGACGACCCGGTCGCCGGCCGCCGCGACCAGCTCGCCGACCGCCCGGTCGACCACCGGACCGGCCTGGGCCAGGGTGCGCTGCTCGCGGACCGTCGGCTCGTCATCGCGGACCGACACCCAGGTCAGTACGCCGAGCAGGAGCGCCCAGGCCACGGTCGCCGCGAGCAGCCAGCGGGGCCGGCGGCGGGCGGGCGTCGGCTCTGGGGGGTCGGTCGGCGGGGCGTATCCCGCCGGGGCAGCACCACTCACCGGGCCATCGTGCCACGCGGTGTCGCCATGCCCCCCGGCGCGCCCGAGGGCATGGCGACGCCGAGGGTCAGCTCACCGTCGGGCGGGCGTCCTTCCCGACGTGTACGCCCTCGGCGAACCGCACGATCTCGCTCGCACCCCAGTTGAGGGTCTTCCACACCTGGATCACGAGGTACGCGCCGGAGGGCTGCGCGATGAAGAGGGTGCCGGGTCGGTCGTTGCCGGCCATCGTGGCCAGCAGCGCCGGCTCGCCGTTGACGGTCACCTTCTTCGTCGGCACGTCCGGCATCCTCCTCTGCAGGACGATGCCGATCTTGCCGACGAACGAGTCGGGGTCCTGGTCGGCGATGCCCTTCGGGGCGAGCATGAAGGCGGACTCGTCCGAGCCCTGGACCTCCCAGCCCTCCGGCACCTCGTCGACGACGAATCCGACCGGCTGCTCGCCGGTGTAGGCCACCAGCCTGACCGGGGACATTTGGCTCGCCCCGCCGGCCTGCGTCCCGGTGGCGGCCGGCGGTCCGGCGATGTCCGGCGAGACGCCGTCGGTGCGTACGCCGGGCACGATGAGCACGGCGGCCAGGGCGGCGGCCAGCAGCCCGGCCCCGCCGACCTGGGCGAAGCGGTGCCGGCGCAGGGCCCGACGCCCGCGCTCCAGGTCCGCGCTGAGCGTCGCGGCGGACGGCGCGGCGGACGGGCCGGCGAGGTCGGTGAAACGGTCGTGCAGGTCGGTGTTCATGGCCTTCTCCTCGGGTGTGGGTGTGCCGACGCTGGACGGGGCGGTAAGTCAGGGATGGACGTTGCCGGGCAGGTAGCCCATCGGGCCGGAGGTCGCCTCCATGCCTTCGCGCAGCCGTTGCAGCCCCCGCGCCGTCTGCGTCTTCACCGAGCTCTCGCTGCAACCCAGCGCGCCGGCGGTCTCGGCCACGTCCAGGCCGTGGAAGTACCGGAACACCAGGGTGGCCCGCATCCTCGGCGGCAACCCCCTGAGCGCGGTCATCAGCTCGTCGACGCCCTCCCGGTCCAACCCAGGCTCGGCCTGCGGGATGTCGGGCAGCGAGGCGGTGGAGCGTTCCCGCCGCCACCACGGGCGGCGCCGCTCGTCGGTCAGCGCGTTGACCATGATTCGGTACGCGTAGCCGCCCGGATTGCCGGCCCGGCGAAACGCCGGCCACTTGACGTAGAGCTTCGTCAGCGTCGTCTGGACCAGATCCTCGGCCAGATGGTGGTCGCCGCCGGTGATCAGCCTGGCCGTCCTGACCAACTCCGCACGCCGGTCCAGCACGTACTGCCCGAACTGCTCGTCTCGTTCGCTTGTCACGTTGCCTCCTTGTCCCCTACAACCCACTGACGGGTCCCGGGGAGAAGGGGTTGACGGCGGCCGGCGAGCATTTTCACGTCGGCTCCGCGCCGGACCGGCGGGGTGACGGCTCACCCGATCTCGTACTACACCTAGGGCTTGCGCATCCAGGTGTCCGGGTCGGTGACGAAGACGCCCTTGCCCTGGTGGCGGTGGATCACTTCGAGAGCCTCAAGCCGGATGTAGACCTGACGAATGGTCGACGCCCCAACCTCGTGCTGCTCGCACAGTTGGGCAATCGACGGGAGCTTCTCGCCCGCTTTGAGTCGTCCGCTCCGGACGTCGGACATTATCGCGTTCGAGATTCGCAGGTAATCGGGCATAGCTGGCATGGCGCTCCTCGCGTGGCAACTCCGATTTGATCACGCAGCCCTTGCCCTCGACAAGCAAGGCGTCCGACACGCCCGGCACGTCAATTGACACCTGCGCCATCCGCGCATAAGTTGGCGAACGAGGCTCCTCGCGTGGCAACGAGTAGCGCTCACTCCCCCCGTCGGGGCGGGCCGCACCCGGCAGGACGGCCCGCCCCGACCCCAGCGACCACCCCGGAAAGGGGCACCTCGGGAAGGCGGACCGACCGTGCGCAATCCGTTCCGATGTCTACGCCGCAACGTCCTGCACGGGGTCGCCGCACGGACCCACCCGTTCGCCGCAGGGGCGTGGCGATGAGGGAGTCGGAGCGGTTCGTCGTACACCTGACGGTCCTGGCGGCGGACCTGACCGCCGCGCACGTCCTGGCCCGCGCGCTGACCCGCTCGCTGGGGTTCCTGCCGCAACTACAGGTCGGCGAGACGACGGTCTCCGCCGAGGGTGACCTGGTCGAACAGCATCAGGTGTTCTGCGACCGGCCGCTGCCCCACCGCCGACGCTGCCTGCTGCGCCCCAGCCATTCGGGCACCTGCACCCACAACCTGAGGCGCTGACCCTGCCGGCGGGGCTCGCCCGCGCCGAGATCTTGGAAGCAAATGGCCCCTCCAGGGGCCGGAATCTTCCAAGATCTCCGGGCGCCCGCACCCGCCGCACACACCGCGGGGCCCTGCCGAGGATCGGCAGGGCCCCGGCGTGTGGTGGGTCAGGCGACCGTTACGGCGGTCTCGTTGATGCCCCGGGTGGCGGTGACGGCGGTGTCGCCGTTGCCGTGCCGCGACAGTGCGCGCAGCGTCCAGGTGCCCGGGGCGGCGAAGAAGCGGAACTGCCCCTCCGGGGAGGTGACCACCTCGGCGGTGAACTCGCCGGTCGAGTCGAGCAGCCGCACGTACGCGCCCGCGACGACCTCACCGGCGGCGGAGCGGACCACGCCGGTGATCACGGTTTCCTTCTCCAGGTCCAGGCTCGCCGGCAGCGGGGCGGCCTGGTCGGGGGCGGCGCAGCCGGCAGCGGTGGAAGCCGTCATGACTCAGGCCTCCCCGGGCTCGTCGCCGAGCGCGACCGGCACGCCGACCAGCGAGCCGTACTCGGTCCAGGAACCGTCGTAGTTCTTCACGTTGGTGTGGCCGAGCAGCTCCTGCAGGACGAACCAGCTGTGCGAGGAGCGCTCGCCGATCCGGCAGTACGCGATCGTCTCCTTGCCGTCGTCCAGCCCGGCCGCCGCGTAGATCCTGCGCAGCTCGTCGTCGGACTTGAAGGTGCCGTCCTCGTTGGCCGCCTTCGACCACGGCACGCTGATCGCGGTCGGGATGTGCCCGGCCCGCTGCGCCTGCTCCTGCGGCAGGTGGGCGGGGGCGAGCAGCCGGCCCGCGAACTCGTCGGGGCTGCGCACGTCGACCAGGTTCTTGGTGCCGATCGCGGCCACGACCTCGTCGCGGAAGGCGCGGATCGAGGTGTCCGGCTCCTGCGCGACGTACTGGGTGCGGGGGCGGGTGACCGCGTCGGTGACCAGCGGACGGGCGTCCAGCTCCCACTTCTTGCGGCCGCCGTCGAGCAGCTTGACCTCGCGGTGGCCGTAGAGCTTGAAGTACCAGTACGCGTACGCGGCGAACCAGTTGTTGTTGCCGCCGTAGAGGACGACGACGTCGTCGTTGGAGACGCCCCGCTCGGAGAGCAGCGCCTCGAACTGGGACTTGTTGACGAAGTCCCGCCGGACCTGGTCCTGCAGGTCGGTGCGCCAGTCCAGCTTGATCGCGCCGGCGATGTGGCCGGTGTCGTAGGCCGAGGTGTCCTCGTCGACCTCGACGAAGACGACGCCCGGGGCGTCGATGTTCTTCTCGGCCCAGTCGGCCGAGACGAGTGCGGTGTCGCGACTCATCAGATCACTCCCTGGTGAGGGTGGACGGTGAGCCTGCGCGGGGATCGGGACGTCCAGTTGTCGCACCACGCGCGGGCCCCGGAGGGAAGGACGGGATCACGGGTTCGTGCGACGGCGCCGCTGCCGGGCGATCGGGGAAAAACACCGGAGGGTCAGCACACCCTGTGGCCGGTGGCCGCCGTCAGGCGGCCGAGGACAGCCCCGCCGTCAGATGACGGGACGACACAGGCAGGTGGCCACGCGGCACAGGTCGACCGCGCGCCGTTTGGTGAGGTGCATCCCCATGAACAGGGAGCCTACCAGCCGTCGCGCAGACTGCCAGGGCTCCGACCAGCATCCGGGATGCCCTTACCCGGGCCGGGTTCCCGGGGCCCGGGGCTCCGGGAACCCCAGCCGGCCGGGAGGGGATTCAGCCGGCCGAGCTGATCGGGACGTCCTTCGCGGCGGCGGTGACGGTGAGCCCCTGCGGCAGCGGCCGGACCTCGCGCACGGCGAGCTGGAACGGCAGCTCCGGCAGCGGCACGTCGACGGAGATGCCCTTGGCGTAGTTGTTCAGCGCCAGGCGGGCCAGCGGAAGGTTCGGCAGCCCCTCGGCGTCGAGGTCGTTGAAGCGCAACGACACCTTGCCGTCCTTGCTGACGCTGACCTTGGCGGTGCCCTTGACGGTCAGCTTCTGGCCGAGAATGTCGACCGGGGCGGTGACGGTGAGCGCGCCGTTCCGCTCGCCGAGGGTCAGGCCGGGCCGGTCGAGCAGCTTGGCCAGGCTGTCGTACGTGATGGTGCCGGTGCCGTCGACGGTCTCGGCGGTCACGTCGCCCTGCTGGGTGCGCAGGGTGTCCAGGGAGGCGCGCACGTTGCGGGCGTCGATGTCGAGCGCCGGCAGGGTGACCGCGTCGCCGTTCACCGAGCCCTGCACGTCGGTGAGCTTGATGGAGATGCGCTCGTACTTGCCGTCGAGCACCTGGGTCAGGAAGGGGACGCCGCTGACCTGCACCTTCGGGTCCGACGACCGGGCGTCCTGCTTGGTGAGCTCCTTGCGGACCTGGTCGGCGATGGCCCGCTCGGCGACGCCGGCGGCGATCCGGTCGGCGGCCACCAGCAGCCCGCCCAGGATCACCAGCAGGACCAGCAGCGTGACGAGCACCTTGCGCCCGCGCCGCCGGGGGCGCTCCTCGTGCGTCGGGTAGGCCTCCGCCACGCCCGCCTCCTTCTGTCCTGGCCGGTGCTCCGGGCTTGCCGGGCCTCGGCGGTGCCGTTGCCGCCCTGCGACGCACCGCACAGTACCCGGCTGACGGAAGACTCAACCGCCGGCCGCCGGGCCGCCGGGTGAGCGGACCGGCCGCCGGTCAGAGAAAGACGACGGTCATCGCGTACGCCGCCGGGGCGGCCACGGCGAACCCGCCGAGCGGGCCCTGCATGTGCCGGGCGACCCACATCGTCGGCAGCTCGCCGGCCATCAGCCGGCCCGCCTCGGCGTAGCCGACGGCGAGGTCGGCCAGCACGGCGGTGGCCGCCGTGACCAGGCCGATCATCGCGCCGCTGGTCGGGGTGAAGCCCACCAGGAAGCTGCCCAGCACGGCGCTGGCCAGGGTGCCGACCATCGCGCCGATCACCACACCCGCCGCGCCCCGGGGCACCTGCGGCGCGAGCCGGGGCCAGGGCAGCACCGCGTCGGTGAGTCGGGCGACGGTCAGCGCGACGCCGGCGGCGGTCAGGCAGACGGTGATCGCCTGGGTGCCGGCCGGGATCCGGCTGAGTGTGACGAGCGTGGTGAACGCGACCACGCCGACCATGATCAGCAGGGTGGTGCCGAGCGAGTCGGTGACCCGGACCCGGTCGACGCGGCGGACGAGTTGCCCGAGCACCCCGACGACGAAGCCCGCGCCGGCCAGGTATCCCAGCGGGGCGAGACCGGCGGCGTCGGACTGCACGGCGGCGGTGTCGGCCGCGCCGGCCACCGCCGCGCCGACCAGGGCGACCAGCAGCAGCGCGGGCGGGCGGGTGGCCATCGTCCAGGCCAGCACGAAGAGCAGTTGCACGCCGAAGACGACGATCGCGAACGGCAGCCGGTGCCCCGGCCCGGCGGTCTGCGCGCCGAGCACCAGGCCGACGCCGAGCAGCGCGGCGAAGCCGGCGGCGGTGAGGGAGATCGGGCGGCGCACCTCGACCGGCTCGAACTCCTCCTCGTCGACCTCGTCGTCGACCTCGTCGTCGGGCCGCCGGGCCGGGGCGCCGCTGCGGCGCAGCCGGCGGGGGCGGCCCCGCCGGGCCGGCGGGTCGTCGTCGACGTCCGGGCCGGTGCGCGGGGCCGGTGGTTGCGCACGACCGGCCGGACCTGGCGGGACGTCGTCGTCGACCCACGGGTCCCGGCCGGCTTGGGAGGAGGTCGGGGGATACACGTCCCGATCGTGCCAGACGAAAGCGTCGGCGCGTCGGCCACCGTTTCGGCAAGGTTAAAACCTGGGGTGCGATCAGGGGCAAGGCAGACAAATTCGGAGACGACCTTGAGGTACGGCCTGGGCGAACCGTTAGGCTCAGGCCGTTACCCGCCCGCCACCGACGCCGGGACCCAGGCAAGTTCTCAGCGTCCTCCCGCACCGGGGGTGATGCTGGTCTCATGCGGCCGAGGCCGCCGGGACGGAGGTGATCGTGTGGAGATCCTGCTGCTGGTGACCGCACGGGCAGGCGAACCATCGGAGGTGCTGCCGGCGCTCGACCTGCTGCCGCACCCGGTGCGTACCGCGCCACGTGACGTGCGCACCCTGGTCGCCGGGCCCAGCCCGGACGCGGTGCTGGTGGACGCCCGGTCGGAGCTGAGCGAGGCGCGGGCCACCTGCCGGATGCTGCACGCCACCGGGCTCGGGGTGCCGCTGATCGCCGTGGTCACCGAGGCCGGGTTGATCGCGTTGAACGCCGACTGGGGCATCGACGACGTCATCCTGGCCAGCGCCGGTCCGGCCGAGGTCGAGGCCCGGCTGCGGCTGGCGGTCGGCCGGCTGAGCGCCTCCACGGCCGGGGCCGGCGGCTCGATCCGGGCCGGCGAGCTGAACATCGACCCGGACACGTACGCCGCGAAGCTCAAGGGCCGGCCGCTCGACCTGACGTACAAGGAGTTCGAGCTGTTGAAGTTCCTGGCCCAGCACCCGGGCCGGGTCTTCACCCGCGACCAGTTGCTGCGCGAGGTCTGGGGTTACGACTACTTCGGCGGGACCCGGACGGTGGACGTGCACGTGCGGCGGCTGCGGGCCAAGCTCGGCTCGGAGTACGAGTCGATGATCGGCACGGTGCGCCAGGTCGGCTACAAGTTCGTCGTGCCGTCGTCGCGGTCGCTGCCCGGCGCCGAGCACGCCTCCGTCACCGTCTGAGCCGACCGGCCCGGTCCGAGCCCACCGGCCCGGCCCGTCGTCGCCCGCGCGGGCGACCGATCCCCCTCCTGCGGACTATCTCCCATTTGCCCTTTTTGCCCCACTCGCCGGTCTTATTCTGACTGCCGGGTCGACGGTGAAGGGGGCGGCGGTGCGGGCGATGACCACGGGGGCGAAGAGGGGCCGGTCCCACGGCCCGAGCGGCGGCGTCGGCTGATGCGCGCCACCGCGAACGGGCGCTTCGTCGCGCTCGCGACGGTCGGGGTGGCCGTGGTGCTCGGCACCGCGTACACCCTCGGCCAGAGCATGGTCACCGAGCCGGCCCCCCGGGCCACCGGGGCCTCCACCAGCGCCGCCGAGCCGCACTACGCCGACCAGCCGCCGGAGTCCGCCGGGCCGTCCCCCAGCGGCCACACCGCCGCGTCACCCACCGCCGGCCCGGACGGCGGCGTCGAACAGCCCGGCGAGACCGAGCCCTCGGAGCCCGACCTCTTCGGCGCCCGGTCGACCACCGGGTCGGCCGAGGTGGCGCTCACCTTCGACGACGGGCCGGACCCGCAGTACACCCCGCAGGTCCTGGCGCTGCTGCGGCAGTACGGGGTGAAGGCCACCTTCTGCGTGGTCGGCGAGAACGCCCGCGACCACCCGGACCTGGTCCAGGCGATCGTCGCCGACGGGCACACCCTGTGCAACCACTCCTGGCAACACGACGTGCTGCTCGGCAAGCGCTCGCCGGACCTGATCCGGGCCGACCTGCTGCGCACCAACGCCGCGATCCGCGACGCCGTGCCCACCGCCTCGATCAGCTACTTCCGCCAGCCCGGCGGCGCGTGGACGTACCCGGTGGTGTCGGCGGCCGAGGACCTCGGCATGACCCCGCTGCACTGGACCGTCGACCCGGCGGACTGGACGCTCCCGGGAGCCGCGCAGATCGCCGACATCGTCTCCGCCGGGGTGCGGTCGGGCTCCGTCGTGCTGCTGCACGACGCGGGCGGCGACCGGCAGGGCACCGTGGACTCGCTGCACCGGATCCTGCCGGACCTGACCGCCCGGTTCCGGCTGGAGGCCCTGCCCACCACCGGCACCACCTGACCGGCGCGGACCGCTACGGTTGGTCAGGTGAACAACGCCGAGCCGACGAGCGACCGGGTCACCCGCAGCGACCGGCTGACGCCGGCCCAGGTGACCGACGTGCTGGCCCTGGCCGGCGCGGCCGGCAACGCCGACGGGGCCGACCCGTTCGACGAGCACACGCTGCTGCGGCTGCGCGACCCGCAGGCCCCGGCGATCCACCTGAGCGCCCGCGCGCCGGACGGGACGCTGACCGGGTACGCCCACCTCGACACCACCGACCCGGCCACCGGGATCGGCGTGGAGCTGGCCGTCCACCCCGCCCACCGGCGGCGGGGCGTCGGCCGGGCGCTGGCTCGGGGCGTACTCGAGGCCGCCGCCGGACCGGTGCGGGCCTGGGCGCACGGCGACCACCCCTCGGCCGCCGCGCTCGCCGTGGACCTCGGGCTCGGCCGCGACCGGGTGCTCTGGCAGCTACGCCGACCGCTGACCGCGCCGCCGGCCGCGCCGCGCCTGCCCGACGGCGTCGAGCTGCGCCCGTTCGTCCCTGGCACCGACGACGAGGCCTGGCTGGCGCTCAACGCCCGCGCCTTCGCCAGCCACCCCGAACAGGGCCGCTGGACCGCGGCCGACCTGCGGGTACGCCTCGCCGAGCCGT
This sequence comes from Micromonospora sp. DT233, assembly GCF_049841815.1. Taxonomy (NCBI): domain Bacteria; kingdom Bacillati; phylum Actinomycetota; class Actinomycetes; order Micromonosporales; family Micromonosporaceae; genus Micromonospora; species Micromonospora sp. DT233. The sequence goes on from NZ_JBNCLB010000001.1 coordinate 576,341, forward strand.
GGTTCGACCCGGCCGGTTTCCTGCTGGCCGTCGAGTCCGCCACCGGGCGGCTGCTCGGCTTCCACTGGACCAAGGTGCACGAGCGGCCCGGCTCGGCCCGCACCGGCGAGGTCTACGTGCTCGGGGTCGACCCCGGCGCCCACGGCGGCGGGCTGGGCCGGGCGCTCACCGCGGCCGGCCTGGCGTACCTGCGCGACCGGCGCGGGCTGGACCGGGTGATGCTCTACGTCGACGAGTCGAACACCGCTGCGGTGGCCCTCTACCAGCGCTCCGGCTTCGCCCTCTGGTCCGCCCACGTCAACTACCGCTCGAGCTGACCCTCTCAGCCGCTGGTCATCTTCGCGGGGGCGGCTGTTCATTTCGCGTTCACGTCCGACCGGCCGGCCGGCCACCTGGCGCTCCTAGCTTTCAGGTCAGCCGGTCCGGCCGGCTCCACGGGCCCCAGTCGGGCGGCCCGTGCGAACGCGAAGGGAAACCTCTCAGGTGAAGCTCCAGCGGCACGGCGTCGTCGCCTGCCTCGCGCTGACTGCGGCGCTCGGTCTCACTGCCTGCGGCTCGGACAACGACGAGCTCACCGCCGGGTCGGCCGCCTCGGCCGCCTCGGCCGACTGCGCCACCGGTACGCTGAACGCGCAGGGCTCCTCGGCCCAGAAGAACGCGATGGCCGAGTGGATCAAGGCGTACCAGCAGAAGTGCGCCGGCAGCAGGATCAACTATGAGCCGTCCGGCTCGGGCGCCGGCATCCAGGCGCTCATCGCCGGCACCGCCGACTTCGCCGGCTCCGACTCGGCCCTCAAGCCCGAGGAGCAGCCCCAGGCCGACGCCAGGTGCATCGGCGGCGGCAAGGCGATCCACCTGCCGATGGTGATCGGCCCGGTGGCCGTCGCCTACAACGTCAGCGGCGTGGAGAACCTCCAGCTCAAGCCGGCCACCCTCGCGAAGATCTTCGCGGGTGCGGTCAACAGGTGGAACGACCCGGCGATCAAGGCCGACAACCCGGACGCCAAGCTGCCGTCGACCACCATCCAGACGGTGCACCGCGCGGACGAGTCCGGCACCACCGACAACTTCACCAGGTTCCTGGCCAAGACCGCGGGCGCGGACTGGACCTTCGCCAATGCCAAGGCGTGGCAGGCCCCGGGCGGCACCGGCGCGAAGGGCTCGGACGGCGTGGCCAGCTCGATCAAGGGCGCCGACGGCTCGATCGGATACCTGGAGTGGTCGTTCGCCGAGAACGCCGCCCTGCCGATGGCCAAGATCGGCAACGGCGCGGGCGAGTTCGCCGAGCTGACGGCCGCCAACGCGGGCAGGACCATCGCCGGGGCCGCCATCGAGGGCCAGGGCGACGACCTGAAGATGTCGATCGACTACGACACCAAGGAGGCCGGGGCGTACCCGATCGTCCTGGTCACCTACGAGATCGTCTGCGGCAAGGGCCTCGCCGCCGACAAGCTGCCGCTGGTCAAGGGCCTGCTGGGCCACGCGGCCAGCAGCCAGGGCCAGGCCGAGCTGACCGAGCTGGGCTACGCCCCGCTGCCGGACTCGGTGCGGGCCAAGGTCGAGGCCGCGGTCGGGAACATCTCCTGACCGATCCGGCACCACCACCTCCCTCAACCCGAAGCGAGCGTGCAGATGGCTGACACCCTTCACCGCTCGGCCGGCGCCGGCACCGGCGGAGCCCTCCTGGTACCCGGCCAGGAGCGGCCCGCCGGTGTCTCGGCGCGAGTGGCCGAGGCACCGGTCGACATCCGCCCCCTGGTCGGCACCCGTCCCCCGGTCGGCACCCGCCCCCGGATCGACGCCCGGCCCCCCGTCGGGGACGGGCTCGGCGGCGGCGGTGGCCTGCCCCGGGCGCGGGCCGTCGACGCCGAACGCGCCTTCCGTGGCCTGACCCTGGCCGCCGGCACCATCGTCCTGGTGATCATCGCCGCCATCGCGGTCTTCCTGGTCGCCAAGGCGGTGCCCGCCCTGCGCGCCAACACGGCGAACTTCTGGACCTACGAGGGCTGGTCGCCCAATGACGCCGCGCCAAAGTTCGGCATCGGCGCGCTCGCCTTCGGCACGGTGCTCAGCTCCGCGCTCGCCCTGCTCGTCGCCGTGCCGGTGGCGTTGGGGATCGCGCTCTACCTGTCCCACTACGCGCCCCGCCGACTCGGCACCGCACTGGGCTTTCTGATCGACCTCCTGGCCGCCGTGCCGAGCGTGGTCTTCGGGCTCTGGGGCCGCGACGTCCTCGTCGCCCCGGTCCGGGACTTCTCCGTCTGGCTGAACCAGCACTTCGGCTGGCTGCCGGTCTTCGGCGGCGACGGCCCCTTCGGCAAGTCCGTCATGCTCGGCTCGCTGGTCCTGGCGATCATGGTGCTGCCGATCATCACCTCGCTCTCCCGCGAGGTCTTCGGCCAGACGCCGACGGCCAACGAAGAGGCGGCCCTCGCCCTCGGCGCGACCCGCTGGGAGATGATCCGCACCGCGGTGCTTCCGTACGGTCGCCCCGGAGTCGTCGCCGCGGTGATGCTCGGCCTCGGCCGGGCCCTCGGCGAGACCATCGCGCTGGCCATGACGCTCGGCATCACCTTCGGCGTCTCGATCAACCTGATCACCAACGGCGGCAACACCATCGCCGCCAACATCGCCAACACGTTCGGCGAGGCGAACGCGACCGGTCGGGGAGCGTTGATCGCCTCCGGCCTGGTGCTCTTCGCCATCACGCTGATCGTCAACATCACCGCGCGGGCGATCATCCACCGCCGCCGGAAGTTCACGGAGTCGGCCGCATGAGCACCATCGTCGTCAACCACCGCATCCCACCCCCGGCCCAGCCGGTCACCCTGCGGGCGAGGCGCCTGACCCGGTACGCCCCGCCCGCGATCGCCCTGGCGGCCGTGCTGGTCGCCACCGCCGGCGTGTACGGCACGGGCGTCGGCGGCCCGGTGCTCGTCGTGGTGGTCGCCGCGCTGCTCCACCTGGTCGGCCTCGTCGCGGCCAGCGCCCTCGTCGAGGGGCGACGCCCCGCACGCGACCGCGCCTGGAGCGCGCTCATCCACTCGGCCTTCGTGCTGGCCGTGCTCCCCCTGACCTCCGTGGTCTGGACGCTGGTCAGCAAGGGCGTCGAGCGCCTCGACGGCAACTTCTTCGGCACCTCGATGAACAACATCGGGGCCCGGGACGCCGCCGGCGGGGCGTACCACGCGATCGTCGGGACGTTGCAGCAGGTCGGGATCGCCGCCCTGATCACCGTCCCCCTTGGCGTCCTCTGCGCGATCTACGTCGTCGAGTACGGCCGGGGTCGGTTCGCCGCCGCGATCCGGTTCTTCGTCGACGTGATGACCGGCATCCCCTCCATCGTCGCCGGCCTCTTCGTGCTGGCGTTCTGGGTGCTGGTCGTCTCGCCGGTCTTCAACGACGGGCGGCCGGGCTTCTCCGGCTTCGCCGCCGCGCTGGCGCTGAGCGTGCTGATGCTGCCCACCGTGGTCCGCTCCACCGAGGAGATGCTGCGACTCGTCCCCGCGCCGCTGCGCGAGGGGGCGTACGCCCTCGGGGTGCCGAAGTGGAAGACCATCCTGCGGGTGGTGCTGCCGACCGCGCTGCCCGGCATCGTCACCGGCGTCATGCTCGCCGTCGCGCGGGCGGCCGGCGAGACCGCGCCGGTGCTGCTCGTCGCCGGCGGCGGCGCGGCGATCAACATGAACCCGTTCGCCGACAACCAGTCCTCGCTGGCCCTCTTCGTCTACCAGCAGGCCGGCGACGCGTCGCGATACGCCCCGGCGCGGGCCTGGACCGCGGCGCTGACCCTGGTCGCGCTGGTGCTGATCCTGACGGTCGCGGCGAAGCTGCTGGCCCGCCGCAACCGGCTCGGCCGATGAACCCCGGAGGTACGACAACCATGGCCACCCGCATCGACGCCACCGACGTGACCGCCTGGTACGGCACCGTCAAGGCGATCGAGGAGATCACCCTGACCGTCGAGCCGAGAACGGTGACCGCCCTGATCGGCCCGTCCGGCTGCGGCAAGTCGACGTTCCTGCGGTCGATCAACCGGATGCACGAGGTGCTGCCGGGGGCCCGGGTCGAGGGCGAGCTGACCGTCGACGGGCAGGACATCTACGCCCGCGACGTGGACGTCACCGCCGTCCGCCGAATGATCGGCATGGTCTTCCAACGCCCGAACCCGTTCCCCACCATGAGCATCTTCGACAACGTGGTGGCCGGCCTGCGGCTCAACGGGGTGCGGCGCAAGGCCGTGCTGGAGGAGGCTGCCGAGCGGGCGCTGCGCTCGGCGAACCTCTGGGACGAGGTGCGCGACCGCCTCGGCCGGCCGGGCGCCGCCCTCTCCGGCGGCCAGCAGCAGCGGCTCTGCATCGCCCGGACGATCGCGGTGCAGCCGCAGGTGGTGCTGATGGACGAGCCCTGCTCGGCGCTGGACCCGATCTCCACGGCGGCGATCGAGGAGCTGATCGCCCAGCTCAAGGACGAGTTCACCATCATCATCGTCACGCACAACATGCAGCAGGCCGCCCGCGTCTCCGACCGCACGGCCTTCTTCTCCATCGAGCGGACCGGCGACCCGGGCCGCCTCATCGAGCACGACGACACCCAGAAGATCTTCAGCAGCCCGGCGCAGCAGAAGACCGAGGACTACATCTCCGGCCGCTTCGGCTGAGGTGTCAGGAGGGCAGGTTGCCGTTACCGCCGAAGTTGGCGACCACCCGGCGTAGGACGTCGATCGCCACGGCGTACTCGTCGGGGGCGATGCCGGCGTGCACCCGCTCGTTGACCCGGGACGTGCGGTCCCGGGCCCGCAGCCGGCCGGCCTCGCCCGCCTCGGTGAGCGTGAACGCCCCGGCCTCCTCGGTCATCCAGCCGCGCCCGATCAGGTCGTCGAAGACCCCGCCGAAGTCGGTGTCGCGGTCGTCGTACGGCGTCAGCCGCTCGGCGAGCGTCGCCCGGCTCCATCTGCCGGGGTCGCCGGCCACGTGGTTGAGCGTCCACCAGTGCGGCTGGGTGAGCTGCTCGACGGCCAGTTCCGCCCGGATCGCACCCACCACCCGGCGGTAGGTCTCCCCGCTCCACCAGCCGATGGGCTGGGCGGCGAGATCCTCCCGGGCGTACTCCTTGATGTCCATTGGGCTCCCCTGCTCGTTGCCGGACCGGCACGCCCACGGTAGGAGTTGAAGCCGCCTTCAGGTCAAGGGCGCTCGGGGCATCGGGCGGTCAGTCGAGCACGAAGCGGGGCTCGCCGTCGGGCGGCAGTTCCAGGCGCGGGGCGACCGGGGTGGCGGCGTCGCGGGTGGCGGCGGCGCGGGCCACCCCCGCCAGGTCGCCGGCGGCGGCCACCTGGGCCAGCGTGACCTGGGTCGGCGGCAGCATGGTCAGCTCGCCGGCCGCCGCGCGGGCCAGGGCGTCCGCCGGGCGGACCCACATCGTGTGGTCGGCCTCCCCCGAGACGTCCCGGGTCCGCTGCCCCGGCGGCAGCAGGGCCACGAAGAAGTACGTGTCGAAGCGGCGCGGCTCGAACTCCGGGGTGATCCACCGGCTCCACGGCAGCAGCAGGTCCGACCGGAGGGTGAGCGAGCGCTCGGCCAGCAGGGCGGCAAAGCCCCGGCGGCGGGCCTCCAGGTCCTGCCGAGCGGCCTCCCAGTCGTCGCCGCTGACGTCGCCCACCACGGTCGCCGGGTCCGGGCCGGCCAGCAGCACCCCGGACTCCTCGAAGACCTCCCGGGCCGCAGCGCAGACCACCGCCTGCGCGGCGTCCGGGCCGACGCCGAGCCGCCCGGCCCACTGCGCCGGCTGCGGGCCGGCCCAGTCCAGGTGGGCCGCCGAGTCCGACGGGTCCACCCCGCCGCCGGGGAAGGCGTACACCCCGCCGAAGGTCATCGCGGCGACCCGGCGGATCACGTACACCTCGAAGTCGACGCCGGCCGGGCGGAGCAGCAGCACGGTGGCCGCGACCCGGGGCCGGGCCGGCGTGCCGCCCTCGGCGCGGAACCGGCGGGCGTGCTCGACCAGGGCCGGTGGGGCGGCGAAACCGGAACCATCGATCGTCATGCGTCGAGCCTAGCGGCGGTGGGACGCCGGCTCCCGGGGGCGTCGGGAGCGCAGCGGCGGCGGCTAGCGTGGGCGCATGACGCGTTGGGGAATTCTCGCCACCGGGCACATCGCCGGTCGCTTCGCCGAGGACCTGCGGCTGGTGCCGGGGGCCGAACTGGTCGCGGTCGGCTCGCGGACGCCGCAGGCCGCGCAGCTCTTCGCCGAGCGGCACGGCGCACAGCGGGCGTACGGCTCCTGGGCGGAGCTGGCCGCCGACGACGAGCTGGACGCGATCTACGTGGCCACGCCGCACGTCGCGCACCACGAGGCGACCATGACCTGCCTGGCCGCCGGCCGGGCGGTGCTGGTGGAGAAGCCGTTCACCCTCGACCTGGCCGACAGCACCGAGCTGGTCGAGACGGCCCGCGCCCGGGGGGTCCTCCTGATGGAGGCCATGTGGATGCGGACGAACCCGCTGATCCGGCGGCTCGTCGAGCTGGTCGCCGACGGGGCGATCGGGCAGGTCACCACCGTGCAGGCCGACTTCGGGCTGGCCGGGCCGTTCGCGCCGGAGAGCCGGATGCGGGCCCGCGCGCTCGGCGGGGGCGCACTGCTCGACCTGGGCATCTACCCGATCAGCCTGGCCCACCTGCTGCTCGGGGTGCCGCAGCAGGTCCGGGCCTGGGCGAAGATCGGCCCGGAGGGGGTGGACGAGAACACCGGCCTGCTGTTCGGCTACGACTCTGGGGCGGTGGCGACGCTGAGCTGCGGGATCGTCGGGGCCACCCCGGTGGTCGCCTCGATCACCGGCACCGCCGGCCGGATCGACCTCCCCGCGCCGTTCCTCCGGCCGCCCTCGGCGACCCTGCACCGGGCCGGGGCGGAGCCGGAGACGATCCCCGCCGACCTGACCGGCGGCGGATACCAGTACGAGGCGGCCGAGGTGCAGCGTTGCCTCGCCGAGGGGCTGACCGAGAGCCCGCTGGTCCCGCATGCCACCACCCTGGAGGTGATGGCGCTGCTCGACACGATCCGCGACCAGATCGGCGTGCACTACAAGTGAATGCGGAGGGCCCCCGGCCGGGGGCCCTCCGCACGCACCGCGTCGGTCGGTCAGCCGAAGATCGGGCGGACCAGCAGGTAGGTGAGGCAGGCGATCAGCGCCGCCGCCGGGAACGTGATGACCCAGGCGATCACGATGTTGCCGGCGACGTTCCAGCGCACCGCCGAGAGCCGTTTCGTCGCCCCCACCCCCATGATCGCCGAGGTGATCGTGTGGGTGGTGGAGATCGGGGCCTTGAGCACCAGGGCGTTGAAGTAGAGCACCGCGCTGGCCACGGTCTCGGCGGCGAAGCCCTCCGGCGGGCCCAGGTCGATGATCTTGCGGCCCAGGGTCCGGATGATCCGCCAACCGCCGGTGTACGTGCCGGCCGCCAGCATCGCCGCCGACGTCCAGAACACCCAGCCGGGGATGTGGCTGGTGCTCTCCTGGAAGCCACCGGTGTAGAGGGCGAGGACCACGATGCCCATGGTCTTCGCGGCGTCCTGCATGCCGTGGCCGACGGACATGGCCGCCGCCGAGGCGGTCTGCGCCCAGCGGAAGCCCCGGTTGAGCTTGCCCGGGTGCCCGTTGCGGAAGGCCCAGAGCAGCGCCAGCATCAGCACGTAGCCGAGGGTCAGGCCGATGATCGGCGAGATCACCATCGGCAGCAGGACCTTCTCGCCGATGGTGACCCACTGCACCACCCCGCCGGTGGCCAGCAGGGTCGCCCCGACCAGGCCGCCGAAGAGCGCGTGCGACGACGACGACGGCAGGCCGAAGTACCAGGTGACCATGTTCCATGCGATCGCGCCGAGCACCCCGGCGAAGACCACCCCCAGGCTCTCGATGCCGGTGGGGAGGGTGACCAGACCTTCGCCCACGGTCTTGGCGACGCCGGCGCCGAAGTGCGCGCCGACGAAGTTGCCGATAGCGGCGAGGCCGAGCGCGATCCGGGGTGTCAGGGCGCGGGTGGAGATGCTGGTCGCGATCGCGTTGGCGGCGTCGTGGAAGCCGTTGGTGTAGTCGAACACCAGGGCCGCCGCGATCACCGCCAGCACGGCGATGAGTTCCGGACTCACAGGATCAGGACTCCTTGACCGCGATGGTCTCGACGGTGTTCGCCACGTGCTCGAAGGCGTCGCAGGCCGCCTCCAGCTCGTCGGCGACCTCCTTGAGCTTGAGCACCGTCAGGGCGTCGTACTCGCCGGAGAAGAGGCGCACCAGCAGCATCCGGTACGCCTGGTCGCCCTCGTTCTCCAGCCGGTTGCACTCGATCCAGTAGTCCTCGAGATCCTTCATCGACTTCAGCCGGGGCATCGCCTCGGCGGTCAGCTTCGCCTGCAGGTCCAGCACGTTGACCAGCTCGTGCAGCTCGCGCGGCAGCGACGGCAGCTTGGTCAGGCCGTACAGGTAGAGCAGGTTCCCCACGGCCTCCAGGTGGTCCATCACGTCGTCGAGCAGGGAGCCCAGGCGGTAGATGTCCTCGCGGTCGAACGGGGTGATGAAGGTCGAGTTGATCTTCTTGTAGAGGTCGTGGGTGATCTGGTCGCTGTCGTGCTCCACCTCGGTCAGCCGCTCGCTGACCGACTGCACGTCCACGCCGGGCAGGGCCAGCTCGTTCAGCAGATCGGTGCCCCGCACCAGGTTCTGCGCGGCCCTGGTGAAGAGCTCGTAGAAGGCGCCCTCGGTGGGGCGGAAGGAAAACTTCACAGCCTGGACCTCGTCGTGTCGGTGGAAGGGCGGCGGACGCCCCAGGGATGCCCGCAGTGGGAATGCTAGGAAACGCCGGAACCACGAATTCGTCGGCCCACCCTCGGCCAGCCGCCATTTACTCGTCGTTCACCTGCCGTTCACCTTGCTCCGGTCAATCGCCGCACAACCGCCCACGCTCCGCCGCCACGTCGAAGCCCGCCGGCGGATACCCGAGATCCAGCTCGTCGAACGTCTCGCGGAGCAGGTGGGCCACCGCCCAGTCGCGGTACCACTTCCGGTCCGCGGGCACCACGTGCCAGGGCGCGGCGTCCGTGCCGCACCGGCTCAGCGCCTCCGCGTACGCGGCCTGGTAGTCGTCCCAGCGGGCCCGGGAGTCCAGGTCGCTCGGGTTGTACTTCCAGTACTTGGTCGGGTCGGTCAGCCGCTCCAGCAGCCGCTCGCCCTGCTCGGCGTGCGAGATGTGCAACATCACCTTGACCAGCCGCACCCCGGCGTCGGTCAGCTCCCGCTCGAAGGCGTTGATCTTGTCGTACCGGGTCCGCCAGGTGGCCTCGGGCACCAGCGACTCCACCCGGGCGATCAACACGTCCTCGTAGTGCGAGCGGTTGAAGATCCCGACGTACCCCGGCGGGGGGACCTCCCGCCGGATCCGCCACAGGAAGTCGTGCCGCCGCTCCTGCCGCGTCGGCGGCCCGAACGAGCGGATGTGCAGGCCGAGCGGGTTCATCGCGCCGGCCACCCGCTTGATCGTGCCGTCCTTGCCGCCGCAGTCCATCGCCTGGAGCACCAGCAGCACCCGCTGCGGCCGGCCCCGCCCCAGCTCCGTACCGCCGCTGGTCGGGGCGCTCGTCGGGGCCTGCGGCCCGGTCGCGGCCTGCGCGCCGGCGAAGAGCATCTCCTGCTGCCGCCCCAGGCCCGCGCCGATCAGCTCGACCTGCTGACGCGCCCACGCCTTGCGTGCGCTGCCCCGCCCCGCCACGGCCGGCAGCCCCGGCGTGGAGCGGGGATCGACCGCCCCCAGCTCCACCACGCCGCCGCCCACCCGCAGCAACTCCCGCACCGCGCCGCCCTCCGGCGGCACGACCTGCATCCCATCCGACGCGTCCATGAACGGATCATCACCCACGCCGCCCGCGCCCGCCCGGCGAGCCCGCAGACCGGGACGGCCGTCACCGCCAGGGGTGGCGTCGGCCTCAGACCACCAGCGCCAGCCACTTCCGGTACGCCGTGGCGAACGGCTCGGTGCCGTCGCCGAGCGCGACCAGCAGCCGCCGGGACGCCGCCTCGGCCTCGACGACCAGGTCGTCGGGGTAGCGGAAGCGCTGCCGGTGCTCGGCGAACTCGTCCTCGTCGCGCAGCTCCACCAGCCCGGTGCCCCGGCGGCGCACCACGTCCAGGTCCAGGTCGATCAGGTGGACCGTGTCGTCGCCCTCCCACCGGGCCGGGGTGGTGATGTCGCAGTAGACCTCGCTGGTGCGCGGCGGCGGGTTGAACATCCCCGTCCACCAGGCGTGATGCGGCACCAGCAGCACGAAGGGGATCCGCTCCACCGAGGGCTGCCCGTGGTAGATCGACTCGGTGCCGACCGGCACGCCCAGCCAGACGCCGAGGTCGTCGGTGGCCAGGCGGCGGGACGGATAGTCGCGGTGCGCGCTGCCGTCGTACTTGCGGTAGATCACGCGGACCACGTCGCTCGGCATGAATCGCACCCTAGTCGATACGGCCCATTTCGCGCGTGACGGAGGTAACGGGACCGGCCCCGGGGCAATCCGTAGCGTGACCCCGCGACACGGGACGGGGCGCGTCCGGTGTCGGCCTCGGCGGGTACCGTCGCACGGTGACTCTGCCCCGTACCGCCCCCGGTTCCGCCCTCCCCCGCAGCGCCCCCCGGCGGCGCGGCAAGCGGGCGAGCGCCGAGGAGCTGCTGGCGGCGGCGGTCGGCGCGGTCCCCGGCGGGGCCGCCCGCCCCGGCCAGCAGCAGATGGCCACCGCGATCGAGGAGTGCGTCGCCGCCCGCGAACACCTGCTGGTGCAGGCCGGCACGGGCACCGGGAAGTCCTTGGCCTACCTGACCCCGGCGCTGACCGTCGACGGCCCGGTGGTGGTCTCCACCGCGACCCTGGCGTTGCAGTCCCAGCTCGTCGACCACGACCTGCCCCGGCTCGCCGACGCGGTGGAGCCGGTGCTCGGCCGCCGGCCCACCTTCGCCGTGCTCAAGGGCCGGCACCACTACCTCTGCCTGGCCCGGCTGGACAACTCGACCGAGGACGAGCCCACCGACACCCTCTTCGACGCCGTGGAGCCCCGCTCCGGCGGCGGGGGCGGCAAGTGGCTCGGCGAGGCCGGCCGGATGGGCAAGCAGGTCCAGCGGCTGCGCGACTGGGCGCTGGAGACCGAGACCGGCGACCGCGACGAGCTGGACCCGGGCGTCGACGAGCAGGCCTGGCGGCTGGTCTCCATGCCGGCCCGCGAGTGCGTCGGGGCGTCGCGCTGCCCGTTCGGCGCGGAGTGCTTCGCCGAGGCGTCCCGGGCCCGCGCCCGCGAGGCCGACATCGTGGTCACCAACCACAGCCTGCTGGCCGTCGACATGCTCGCCGGCCGGCACATCGTGCCCCCGCACAAGCTGCTCATCGTCGACGAGGCGCACGAGCTGGCCGACCGGGTCTCCTCCGCCGCCCAGGCCGAGCTGCTGCCGGAGCTCATCGAACGCTCCGCCCGGCGGGCCCGGCCGCTGCTGCGCCCGGACGTCGCCGACCGGCTCACCGAGGCCGGCGGCGCCCTCGCCGCCGGGCTGAACGAGGTGCCCGCCGGCCGGCTCACCGCCGGGCTGCCCGGCCCGCTGCGCGAGGCGTGCACCCTGCTCGACGCGGCCACCCGGGCCGCCCTGGACTCCATCGGCGACGTGAAGTCCGACGACCCGGACCCGGTCGGCAAGTCCCAGGCCAAGGCGGTGCTCGACGAGCTCTCCGCCACCGCCCAGCGGCTGCTGGAGGAGGCCGACCACGACGTGGCCTGGGTGGAGAAGCCCGACAACGGCAGCCGCCGGGCCCTGGTGGTCGCCCCGCTCTCGGTCGCCGGCACCCTCGCCACCCACCTCTACGACGAGCGCACCGTCGTCGCCACCTCGGCGACCCTGGCGCTGGGCGGCCGCTTCGACACCGTGGCCCGCGCCCTGGGGCTGGACGCGCCGACGCCCGCCCCGCCGACGCCGGCCGCCGCCGCGCTGGCCGCCGCCACCGCCCGTGGCGACGCCCCGGCCGGCAAGCCGCCGGTGGCCGCCGCGCCGGGCAGCGGGGCCGCCACCGGGACCGTCCCGGCCACCGAGGGGCCCGGCTGGCGGTCGCTGGACGTCGGCTCACCGTTCGACTACGCCCGGCAGGGCATCCTGTACGTCGCCGCGCACCTGCCCCGCCCCAGCGTCTCCGGCCTGCCCGACGCCGCCGGCGAGGAGCTGCTGGCGCTGGTGGAGGCGCTCGGCGGGCGTACCCTCGGGCTCTTCTCCTCGCGGCGGGCCGCGCAGCAGGCCGCGGAGCTGCTGCGGGCGCGCACCGACCTGCCGGTGCTGCTACAGGGCGAGGAGTCGCTGCCGCTGCTGGTACGCCGGTTCCGCGAGGAGCGCTCGAGCTGCCTCTTCGGCGTGATGTCGCTCTGGCAGGGGGTGGACGTGCCGGGCGACGCCTGTCAGCTCGTGGTCATCGACCGGCTGCCCTTCCCGCGCCCCGACGAGCCGCTCGCGGCGGCCCGCGCCGCCGCCGTGGACGCGGGCGGCGGCTCCGGCTTCTCCGCCGTCAGCGTGCCGATCGCCGCCGTCCGGCTGGCCCAGGGGGTCGGCCGGCTGATCCGGGCCACCGGGGACCGGGGCGTGGTCGCGGTGCTGGACTCGCGGCTGGAGACGGCGCGCGGCTACGGCCCGTTCCTGCGCCGCTCGCTGCCCCCGTTCTGGTACACGACCCGGCCGGAAGTGGCCCGCGGCGCCCTGGAACGCCTCGCCAAGTCCTGACCCGCCTGCGGTTGCGGGCGGTCAGGGGGTCTTCGCGACGACCACCACGGCGTCCGGCGGAGTGTCCGGCACCGTACGCGCGGCCAGCCGGCGGATGGCCGTGTTGAGCACCGCGATGAGCGGCACCGCGACCAGCGCGCCGGTGATCCCGGCGAGGACCACGCCGGCGGCGATGCCGATGATCACCCCGAGGGGGTGGATGGCCACCGCCCGGCCCATGATCAACGGCTGGAGCACGTGCCCCTCGACCTGCTGCACGGCGATCACCACGCCCAGGATGGCCAGCGCCGTGACCGGGCCGCTGTCGACGAGCGCCACCAGCACCGCCACGCCGCCGGAGAGCGTCGCCCCGACGATCGGGATGAACGCGCCGAGGAAGATCAGCGCGGTCAGCGGGAACGCGAAGGGAATGTCGAAGACGACCAGGAAGATGCCGATTCCGACGGCGTCGATGAACGCGACCAGCACCGTGGCCCGTACGTAGGCGACGAGGGTCTCCCAGGAGGCCCGACCGGCGTCGTCGACCTTCCACCGGGCGGCCACCGGCAGCAGCCGGACCACGAAACGCCAGATGCGGCTGCCGTCGCGGAGGAAGAAGAAGGTGGCGAAGAGCACCAGCACGATGCCGGTCAGCACCTCGGCGAGGGTCGCCGCCGTGGAGACCGCCCCGCTGGTGAACTTCTCGGTGTTGTTGTTGATCCAGGCCTGCGCCTCGTCGATGTACCGGTTGAGCTGGCTGTCCGACAGGTGCAGCGGCCCGGTCTTCAACCAGTCCTGTATCTGCCGGACCCCCTCCGACGACTTCTTGCTCAGCTCTGGCACGCCCTGGATGAACTCGTTGACCACCAGCGTCAGCGTGCCGATGACGGCGGCCAGGCCGCCGACCACCACGACCGTGGTCGCCAGGGAGCGGGGGAAGCGCGCCCTGAGCAACCAGCCGACGGCCGGCGCGAGCAGCGCCGAGAGCAGCAGCGCGATGGCCAGCGGGATGATCACGATGCTGATGTTGGCGACGATCTTCAGCAGCGCCCAGAAGACGACCCCGATGACGATCAACCGCCAGGACCAGGCGGCGCCGATCCGCAGGGCGTGCGGGACGTCGGCGTCGTCGCGGCTGGAGGTGGATTGGTGCCTGTCGGCGGGCGGTTGGACACCGAACACGGTCGCCGACGACGCGGCCGCCGGCCCCGGCGAGGTCGGCGAGGCCACCCCGACCTCCCCCGGCGCGCTGCGCCCCGTCACCGCACCGGACGGACCGCCACGATCGATGTGGGTCTGCCGCATCGCGCCCCGACCCGACTCGTACGCGCGCCGAAGCCGTCCCCGCATCCGCTCGAAGCGACTCAAGCGCACCTCCCGCATAGACTCGACCCGCCCGCAGGACAGGGGTGACAGGATACGTCGGTCGACCTCGCAGCGGGGCGGTTCCACCACACATTGCCCCGGCCGACCCTGGCGTAACCACCGGCGGGACGGCCAGAGGCGACGGGGTACGGTTCCGGCGTGACCGCCGATGAGAACCTCGACGCCGGCCTGCCGATCCGTCTGCTGCACGACCGCGTACTGGTACGGACGGAGGGCAGCGAGGGTGAGCGCCGCTCCACCGCCGGCATCGTGATCCCGGCGACCGCAGCCGTGGGCAAGCGCCTGGCCTGGGCCACCGCCGTGGGCGTGGGCCCGCACGTCCGCTCGATCGTCTCCGGCGACCGGGTGCTCTTCGACCCCGACGACCGCTCCGAGGTCGAGCTGCACGGCCGGGGGTACGTCCTGCTGCGCGAGCGCGACGTGCACGCCGTGGCCGCCGAGCGGGTCGAGCAGGAGTCCAACGGCTCCACCGGCCTGTACCTGTAGCGCCTCCGGCCCGCACCTGTCTGTAGCGCTCCGGCCCGCCCTGGGCGGATCCCGGCCGCGCTCGCCACAGCCGGGTACGCCGAATTCGAGACCGCCGTAGCACCCCTCCCCGGATACGTCCCGGCTTCCGCCCTCGTCCACCCCGGTCGGCGGCCCGTCGTTTGCCGCTGCCCGCCATGGGAAGCCAGGCACGTCCAGGGCCCTGGGGAGGGATCGTGCCGGTGTTCGTGAAGAAGGTGTTCCTCTGGGGAAGCGTCGCGTTCCTGATCTACTTCGTGGCGTTCCGACCGGAGGGCGCGGCGCAGATGTTCAAGGCGATCGGGGCGGGCCTGATGGCGATGGCCGCCGGCGTCGGCGACTTCCTAACCGGCCTGATGACCTGACCGACCCGACCCGACCGACCCGACCCGACCGACCCGACCGACCCGACCGGCGACCGGCCCACGCTCACCAGCCTCGCCAGCCTCGCCAACCTAGCCGGAAATGATCAACCTAAATAGATCTTGGTACGAAATGACCCCTCCAGGGGCCATAATTCACCAAGATCTATTTGGCGTCCCGGGCAATGGAACGGATTTCTCACTATTCAAGGCGCCCGGGTTCGACGCCCTCGCCGCCGTCCCGGCAGGCACTCGCCGCCCTACCCGGCTACGGTCCGCCCTGCCCAGCGGTGCGACGACAGCACGTCCACGACGCGAAAACCCCTTCTCGCGCGGCGCGTCATCCCATCCCGGGGGGCCGGTGGCCGTGCCCGCCGGGCGAGCCGTACCCGCCGGATGAGCCGTGCCCCCCGGACGGGCCGTAGCCGCCCGGCGGGCCGTAGCCAGACGGGCCGTTACCGGACGGGCCGTAACCGGACGGCGGGCCGTAACCGGACGGCGGGCCGTAGCCGCCCGGCGGGCCGTAGCCCGGGTGGTGGGCCGGTGCCGGTGGGGTGAGCACCACCGGGATCGGCACGACCGGCTCGTCCGGGGCCTCGATCGGCCGGTACGAGCCGTCCGGGAACCGCAGGTGGTAGCGGTGCCCGTCCCAGCGCCCGACCGGGGCCTGCGGGTCCCGGCCGACGAAGAAGGACCGGTACGCGGTGATCGCGTCCAGCAGCTCCCGTTCCTCCCGGGCGGTCCGCTCCCGGTCGGCCGGCTTGCGATCCAGCCCTCGGCGCATCCCGTCGCGCAGCAGTGCCAGCCGGGTGGCGGAGAACTGGTACCCGCGCATCGCCTTGAGCCCCGCGTCGCCGGCCACCCGCCGGGCCCAACTCCGGGCGGCGTGCCGGCGGCCGAGGCTGCCCAGCGCCGCCACCTCCGGCGGGGTCAGCCAGGCCGCCCGCACGTAGTCGGGCAGGGTGCGCTCGGTCAGCCGGCCCTCCCAGGCGCGCAGCCAGATCGCCAGCCCGACCATGCCGAAGAAGATCGGCACCATCACACCGAGGTAGCCGTAGAAGACGATCATCACCTCGCCGGTGGCCTGGGCCAGCGACGGCAGCAGGTTCCAGGTGCCGTGCAGCATCATCGCCAGCAGCAGACCGGCGAGCGGGGCGAGGAACCGAACCCGGCGGTCGGCGGCTCGGGCGGCGATGCCGAGGCCCACCCCGGTCATCGAGGTGAACAGCGGGTGCGCGAAGCCGAACAGCAGGATCCGGACGATGAAGGTCAGGATGACCTGCCGGGCGCCGGTGGCCGGGCCGTACTCGTCGGCACCGGCGGCGTAGCCGTAGCCGCCCAGGTAGAGGATGTTCTCCACCATGGCGAAGCCCACCGCCGACAACCCGCAGTAGACCAGGCCGTCGGTGATGCCGGACCACTCCCGGCGGCGGAAGATCAGCAGCAGGATCGGCCCGAGCGCCTTGGTCAGTTCCTCGATGAACGGGGCGACCAGCACCCCGGTCAGCGCGTTGGGCAACCCCCAGTCGGCGAACTGGGCGGCGAAGAACTCGTTGACCGTCAGCGAGGCGGCCGTGGAGACGAACGCGCCCCAGGCGAAGCAGAAGACCAGGTACTTCAGCGGCTCCGGCTCGTACCGGTCGAGCCAGAGGAAGCAGGAGACCAGCACCGGCACCGGCAGGATCGCGGCGACGACGCCGATCAGCAGCGCCTCCGCCCCGAGGTTGGAGCCGAGCACGAAGAGCATGTAGACCGCGCAGGCGGCGATCAGCAGCACCACCAGGGCGAGCACCAGGATCCGTCGCCAGCCCGGCCGGCGCTGCGGCATCCGAGGCGCGGCCCCGCCGGGCGGGGGCGGGGCATCGGGCGCGTTCCAGGGTGGCGCAGCGGTGCCGCCGGGCGGGGTGTCGGCCATTCCGTCAGCGTAGTCACCTCGGGCCGACTGTTCCGGCCGCATCGGCCGGCCACCACCTCACCGACCGGCCACCGCGCCGCAGGCCGGCACGCCCGCGCGCCTCACCCCAGCAGGTACGTCCCACCTCACCCCCCCCAGCGCAGGTACGTCCGGCGCCTCACCCGGTCGGCGGGGTGGCCGCCTGCGGACGGTCTGGCGGTCTGGCGGTGTGGCGGCCTGGCCCCTCAGCCGAGGGGCGGGGTCGGGGGGTGCTTCGGAGGGGTGCTGCCCTCGGCGGGGCCGGGGTTCGGCCTTTCCTGATCGCCGAAGGACTGCCGGACCAGCCGGTTCGCCTCGCCCTGGTCGAGTCCGGAGGCGACCAGGAGATCGCTCGCGGTGGTGCGTACCTGCGCGATCACCACGCTGCCGGAGAAGCCGACCCCCTGCCCGTACGCCCGGCCGGCCGCGCTGACCGCGCGCAGGGCCCGGGCCCGTGACTTCTCCGGCACCGAGCCGACGGCGAACTCGTGACACAGCAGGCGGACCGACTCGGCGAGGTCGACCAGCGCGTCGGGCATCGGCTCCGGTATCGGCTCGTCGTCCTCGATCAGCGTGACCGAGCGGCGGATCAGGGTCCCGGTGTTGCGCATCGCGCGGTCGATGGGGTCGGCGGCATCGGCGTAGTCGGTCAGTTCGCTGCGCCGGTGCCAGTGCGCCGGGGAGAGCACGCTGGTCTCCTTCGCCCCCTCGATCGCCTCGACGAACGTGGCCAGTTCCTCCTTGTTCTCGCGGAGCCGTTCCAGGGCCAACTGGGCCTTGTGTCCGTCCCGCTCGCGCAGCGCCTCGACGGTGACGTCGAGTTGGCCGGCGAGCAGGTCCAGCGCCGGCCGGGCGGCCCGGTTGATCACCCGCAGCGGGTGGAGCGGCAGCAGGACCGTCGTCACCGCCAGCGCGACCCCGCCGCCGACGAAGGCGTCCACGAAGCGTGGGATCTCCAGGTCCTCGGTGGACGGGCTGAGCGTGACGATCAGGACGGCGGTGGCCGCGGCCTGGATCACGATCGCCACGCTCCCGCCGCAGAAGGTGGTCAGCACGATGGCCGCGGTGACCACCAGCCCGAGCTGCCAGCCCCCGGTGCCGAGGAGGTAGATCAGCAGGTCGCCGAGGAACACCCCGACCGCCACCCCCACGATCAGCTCGATGGTCCGACGCAGCCGCTGGCCGACCGACGCGGCCAGGGTGCCGACCGCGGCGATCGGGGAGAAGACCGGTTGCGGGATGCCCAGGATGTGATGGGAGATGAGCCAGGCCAGCGCGGCGGCAAGTCCGGCCTGGACCGCCAGGCCCTGCACCATGCGGACCCGGCGCAGCCGGTCCTTAAAAATGATCTTGCTGCGGTGCCGCGACTGCCTCGCCAGCTGCGCGACCCGTTCCGAGTCGACGTCGGCCATGCCGTTGGGCAGTCCGACACGTTGCCGGAGCGACGCTCGGCGGTCCCGGGCCACGGCCATGGCGGGGACTACCCGTCGCGCCGGAGGTGAATCCTCGCGCGCTGCGGCAGACTCGGCCGGGTGAGGGAGCAGCACGACGACGACCGAGGGCCGGAACTGCTCGACCCGGTGCCGGAGCTGCTCGACCGGTGGCGGGCGGCGGTGCGGGGCGCCGGGGCAGCCACCGCCCGCCCGGCCGGCAAGGGCCCGGCCAGCACGGAACCGGCCAGCACGGAACCGGCCAGCACGGAACCGGCCAGCACGGAACCGGCCAGCACGGAATTGGCCAGCACGGAACCGGCCAGCACGGAACCGGCCAGCACGGCGGCCGGGGCCGGCCTGGTGTCTCGCTGGCGGGAGCCGCACCGGCACTACCACACGATCGGGCACCTGACCGCCGTCCTCGACGTCGTCGACGCGTACGCCGCGCTGGTCGCTCGTCCCGACCTGGTCCGGCTCGCGGCCTGGTGCCACGACGCGGTCTACGACCCGCGGGCCGCGGGTGACGCCAACGAGCGGGACAGCGCCGACCTCGCCGGCGCGCTGCTGCGCGACCTCGGGCTGCCGGCCGGGGCGGTGGCCGAGGTACGCCGCCTGGTGCTGCTCACCGCCGGCCACGCGGTCACGGCCGGCGATCGCGACGGCGCGCTGCTCTGCGACGCCGACCTGGCCGTGCTGGCCGGCCCGCCCGAGGAGTACGACCGGTACGCCGCCGCCGTCCGCCGGGAGTACGCGCACGTGCCGGAGCCGGAGTTCCGGGCCGGACGGGCCCGGGTGCTGCGCGGGCTGCTCGCCCTGCCCGCCCTCTATCGGCTGCCGGCGCTGGTCGCCCGCTGGGAGCACCCGGCCCGCGCCAACCTCCACCGCGAACTCTCCGCCCTCACCTGACCCCCGCCGCCCGCCCTCCCCCGTCCCGTCCCGAGCCGTGCCGAGCCGTCCCGAGCGCCCGAGGCATTGTGTCGACAGCACCTCAAATGCTGGGAACTCTGTCTCACCTCTCAGGAACCAGCCCCTTGATCGACACCATGTCAGGGATCTGGCGCTATCCCCGCGCAAGGAAGGCCCCATGTCACGCACATCGTGTCGATCATGGACGTTAAGGCGGGCGGACGGGTCAGGCGGTGGGGCGGCAGAGGTGTTTGGGGCGGCGGAGGTTCGCGGCGTGCAGGAGGCGGACGAGTTCGCGGCTGGGCACGACCCGGGCGCCGAGGTACACCGCCGGGGCGTACCGCTCGGCGGGGATGTCGTAGTGGTCGCGGTCGAACGCGCGCCGGGGCACCCCGAGCGCCTCGGCGAACGCGTGCAGCTCGGCGGTGGAGACGTCGCTGATCAGGTGCGACCAGAGCCGCCCGCGCGCCGGCCAGGCCGGCCGATCGACGTAGAGCATGGTCGACAAACTAGCCGGCGGTTAGCCTCTGCTGCATGGCTGCCTCCCCCCTCCTCGCCGACCTGCGCGCCGCCCTCGGCGACTCCGCCGTCCTGACCGACCCGGACCTGCTCCGGATGCACGAGCGCGACGAGGCCGACCTCTGCGACTCCGCGCCACCGCTGGTGGTGGTCCGCCCGCGCAGCACCGAGGAGGTGGCCGCCGTGGTGCGGGCGGCGGGCCGGTACGGCGTACCGGTGGTGCCGCAGGGGGCGCGGACCGGGCTGGCCGGGGCGGCGAACTCGATCGACGGCGCCGTGGTGCTCAGCACCGTGGCGATGGACCGGATCCTGGAGATCGACCCGGTGAGCCGGATCGCCGTGGTCCAGCCCGGCGTGGTCAACGCGACCCTGGCCGGGGCGGTACGCCGGGAGGGGCTGTACTACCCGCCCGACCCGGGCTCCTGGGAGTCGTCCACCATCGGCGGCAACGTCTCCACCAACGCCGGCGGGATGTGCTGCGTCAAGTACGGGGTGACCACCGAGTACGTGCTCGGCCTGGAGGTGGTGCTCGCCTCCGGCGAGGTGCTGCGCACCGGCCGGCGCACCGCCAAGGGCGTCGCCGGGTACGACCTGACCCGGCTCTTCGTCGGCTCCGAGGGCACCCTCGGGGTGATCACCGAGGTGACCGTGTCGCTGCGGCCGGCCCCGGAGTCCTCGCTGACCCTCGTCGCCGTCTTCGACTCGACGGCCGAGGCGGGCGCGGCGGTGGCGCAGATCGCCGCGAAGGGGCTCACCCCGAGCCTGCTGGAGCTGCTGGACCGGACCCACCTGCGGGCCATCGAGGCGTACCAGCCGATGGGGTTGCGCACCGACGCGCAGGCGCTGCTGCTGGCCGCCGTGGACACCGGGTCGCGGGCCGCCGAGGACCTGGCCCGCATCGGCGAGGTCTGCGAGGCCGCCGGGGCCGACGAGGTGTACGCGGCCACCGACGCCGTGGAGGCGGCGGCGCTGCTGCAGGCCCGCCGGCTGGCCCACCCGGCGATGGAGAGGTTCGCCGCGCAGGCGTACCCGGGTGGCAACGGCGGCCTGGTCATCGACGACGTGGCCGTCCCCCGGGGCGCGCTCGCCGCGCTGCTGGACGGGGTGGCCCGGATCGCGCAGGAGTGCGACGTGACGATCGGCGTGGTGGGGCACGCCGGTGACGGCAACATGCACCCGAACATCGTGGTCGACCGCGCCGACCCGGCCAGCCTGGACCGGGGCCGGCGGGCCTTCGACGAGATCATGCGGCTGGGCCTGGAGCTGGGCGGCACCTGCACCGGCGAGCACGGGGTGGGGCTGCTCAAGCGGGACTGGCTGGCCCGGGAGATCGGGCCGGTCGGGGTCCGGGTGCACCAGGCGATCAAGGCGGCGCTGGACCCGACGGGGCTGTTCAACCCCGGCAAGGTCCTCTGACCCGCCGGCCCGGCTAGCGCAGCGGGGTCGGCAGGCCCACCGGGTCGTCGTCGCCCCGGTCCGCCGCGAAACCCCGCACGTCGGGTGCGCCGAGCCGGGCCGCGTCGGCGGTGGCGTCGTCCGGCATGAGCTGGGACTGCCGCTCCGCGGTCACCCGAGCCCGGTAGTGCTCCACCTCGCGGGCCCGGGTCGCGGCGTCCCAGCCCAGCACCGCGCCCATCAGCTCCGCGGCGTGCTCGGCGGACTCCAGGCCGCGGTGGGCGGTCTCGAAGGAGATCCGGGTACGCCGGGTCAGCACGTCCTCCAGGTGCAGCGCCCCCTCGGCGCCGGCCGCGTACGTCACCTCGGCCGCCAGGTACTCCGGGGCCCCGGCCAGCGGGGAGGCCAGCAGCGGGTCGGCGTCGACCAGGGCGAGCAGGTCCAGGGCGAGGGTGCCGTACCGCTCCAGCAGGTGCTCGACCACCCCGACCGGCACCTCGTGGCGGCGGGCCAGGTCGGCGCGGTCCCGCCACATCGAGGCGTACCCGTCGGCGCCG
The DNA here is from genome assembly GCF_049841815.1 of Micromonospora sp. DT233. Classification (NCBI taxonomy): domain Bacteria; kingdom Bacillati; phylum Actinomycetota; class Actinomycetes; order Micromonosporales; family Micromonosporaceae; genus Micromonospora; species Micromonospora sp. DT233. The sequence continues at coordinate 598,097 of NZ_JBNCLB010000001.1, forward strand.
AGCAGCGGCAGGTCGGCGGTGCGCGACGGACGGACCCCGCCGAGCCGGCGGGCGGCCCGGTCGACCACGTCGGAGGCCATCACCCGGTACGTCGTGTACTTGCCCCCGGCGACCAGCAGCAGCCCGAGCATCGGCTCGATCACGGCGTGCTCGCGGGACAGTTTCGAGGTGGAGTCGGCCTCGCCGGAGAGCAGCGGGCGCAGCCCGGCGTAGACGCCTTCGATGTCGGCGGTGGTCAGCGGCCGGTCCAGCACGGTGTTGACCTGATCCAGCAGGTATTCGATGTCGCGGGCGGAGGCCGCCGGGTGGGACCGGTCGAGCCGCCAGTCGGTGTCGGTGGTGCCGATGATCCAGTGCCCGCCCCACGGGATGACGAAGAGCACGCTGGTGGCGGTGCGCAGGATCAGCCCGGCGTCGCCGGTGATCGCCGAGCGGGGCACCACCAGGTGCACCCCCTTCGACGCCCGGACCCGCACCCCGGGGCGCAGCCCGACGTCGTTGAGCATCCGGGACATGTCGTCGCTCCACACGCCGGTGGCGGCGATGACGGTGCGGGCGCGCACCTCGAACTCGGCGTCGGGCGAGCCGGGCGGGGCCTCCAGGTCCCGCACCCGGACCCCGGTCACCTCGCGGGCCTGGCGGACCAGGCCGACCGCGCGGGCGCTGGTGACCACGGTCGCGCCGAGGCTGGCGGCGGTGCGGGCGAGGGTGACGACCAGCCGGGCGTCGTCGACCTGCCCGTCGTAGTAGCGGATCGCCCCGGCCAGGGCGTCGGCGCGCAGGCTGGGGAAGATCCGCCGCGCACCCTCGCGGGTGAGGTGCCGGTGCAGCGGCATCCCCCGGCCGCCCCCGACCAGCCCGGCGAAGGCGTCGTACGCGGCCACGCCGAGGCCGTAGTAGGAGCGGCGGAGGGCGCGGCCGGGCAGCCCCCGCACGCCCCGCCCGGCGGGGAGCGGGAGCAGCACCGGCACCGGCCGGACCAGGTGCGGGGCGAGCCGGGTGGCCAGCAGGCCACGCTCGGTGAGCGCCTCGTGGACCAGGTGGAACTCCAACTGCTCCAGGTAGCGCAGGCCCCCGTGGATCAGCTTGCTGGACCGGCTGGAGGTGCCGGCGGCGTAGTCGCGCGCCTCCACCAGGGCCACCTTCAGCCCTCGGGAGGCGGCGTCCAGCGCCGCACCGGCCCCGGTGACGCCACCGCCGATGACCAGGACGTCGAACCGCTCGGCGCGCAGGCGGCTCAGGTCCGTGGCGCGGCGCTGTGGGGAGAGCTGACCGGCGACGGTTCGGGAGAGGTTGGGGTCACGCACCGGTCCACGTTAACCGGCCCGGCGGCCCCCCGGCATCCGCTGGGTCACCGGGCGGGGAACGGCCCCCGTACGGTCACTCCGCCGTCCACCACGAGACTCTGCCCGGTCACGTACGAGGCCAGGGGCGAGGCCAGGTAGACCGCCGCGGCGGCGGCGTCGTCGGGGACCCCGACCCGGCCTAGCGGAATCTCCGGGACCCGCTCGGGCTGCGGCCCGGAGTTCGCCACCGACGTGGCGATGGCACCGCAGGTGACCAGGTTCATCCGGATGCCGTCACCGGCGTACTCCGCGGCGACGGTCCTGGTGAGGCTGGCGAGCCCGGCCTTGGCGGCGCCGTAGGCGGCCTGCCGGGGCGCGGCCATGACGCCCGCGACGGACCCGATGCTGACGATGGACCCGCCCGCGCCCTGGGCCAGGAAGGCCCGGATGGCCGCGCGGGCCGCCCGGGCCACATACCGAAGGTTCATCTCGTACGCCAGGTCCCAGTCGTCGTCGCTCATCTCGTGCAGGCGCACCGCGGGCACGAACGCGACCTGCCCTCCGACGACCGTCACCAGGGTGTCGATCCGACCGAACTCGCGGACGGTACGGGCGACGAAGCCGTCGACGTCTGCGCGCGAGCGCACGTCACCGACGAGCGCGGCGGCGCGGGCACCGGCCTCGGTCAGCTCGCCGGCCGCACCGTGGGCCCGATCGGGGTCGACGTCGGCGACGGCGACGGCCGCGCCCGCCGCAGCGAAGGCACGCGAGATCGCACGCCCGATGCCCTCGCCGCCGCCGCCGATCACCAGGGCACTCACGCCCGCCAATGGTGCAGTGGAGTGGTTCATGGCAGGATCCTCACATACGGCCCGCTGCGGGCCTGCGCTCCGCGGCCTGCCGGGGGCGCCATCCCGCCAGCAGGCCCCTCCCTAGCTGGTGGTCAACGGGCTCCCGCCCGACGAGCCAGCGCCCGCGCGGATCGCCGCCCAGCAGTCGGGCGGTGGGGCGGCGTCGTACTGTTCTTCAATGCCGGATGCGCCGCCCTCCCTGCCGAGCCACCCCCCGCTCGCCGCTCCGCCCGCACGCCCCGGCCCGTGGCCGGTGGTGGCGGCGGCGCTGGTCGGCTGCTGGGTGGTCGCGGTCACCGTGCCGAGCGAGCTGGTCGGCTGGGTGGTCGACCAGTTCATGCTGCTCAGCGGGCTGGACCGGCTGGTGTGGCTCTGGCCGGCGGTGGCCGCCGGCACCGCGCTGCTGGCCGGCCTGCCGGTGCTGCTGCTCGCCCTGCTCCCACGCTCCGGTGCGGTCCGGGCCACCGGCCGGGCCTGGCTCGGCGGGCTGCTCGCGCTCGGGGCGCTGACCCTGCTGCGCATCCTGCCGCCGGTGCACCACGAGGCGTACCTCGGTGCGCTCGCCGCGACGGCCGCCCTGCTGGCGATCGCACTGCCCCGGCTGCCCGGACGGCCCGCCGCCACGCCTCCCGGCCACGGCTTCGCGACCGGCACGCACCCGACCACCGGCACGCACCCGGCGACCGGCACGCACCCGACCACCGGCACGCACCCGACCGGCACCGGCACCGGCACCGGCGAGCCCGGGGCCAGCCGGCCCGCCGACGGGGAGCGGGTCGGGCGGCCCGCGCCGGTGACGCTGCTGGCGGTGGCCGCCGGGTTGGCGACCGTGCTGCCCTGGGCGTGGCTCGGCGCGCTCGGTGGGCTGCTGGAGACCCTCCTCGCGGCGGTCGCGGCGGCGGCGGTGGGCCTGCTGGCCGGGGCGCTGCTCGACGCCCGGTTCTGGGCGCACTTCACGGTCGACCGAACGCACCGGTCGGCCCGGTTGGTGCTGGTGGGCGGCCTGGTCGCCGGGGTGACGCTGCTACTGCTGGCCGCCGGGGCCGGGCACTCCGGGGCGCAACTGCCCGCCCTGCTGACCCTGCCCCCGTTGGGCTTCGTGCTGGCGGCCCTGCACGGGCCGGCCGCCCGCGCCGGTACTGCCGCCCGGTCCGCCCCGGCGCGCTGGCTCGTCGGGCTCGGCGTGTTCGGGCCGTTGGCCTTCGCCGACTCCCAGGAGGTCACCCTGGTCCTGGTGACCACCCGCGACGTCCCGTACTGGGTGGCGGTCACCGCCGCCGCCGGGCTCGCGGTGGGCGCGCTGCTCAGCATCGCGTACGGCGTGCTGCTGGGCCGGCCCGGTGGCCGCGCGCCCCGGCGGCCGGTGGCGGCGGCGACCGTGGTGGTCCTGCTGGTCGGCGTCGTGGCGGTGCACGTCGGGGCCGGCCGGCCCGGCCTGCACGGCGAGCGGCTGCTGGTGGTGCTGCGCGAGCAGGCCGACCTGAGCGGAATTCCCGCCGGGGCGCCCGGCCTGGCGGGGCGGGACGTGCGGGCCCGGGAGGTCTATCGACGCCTCGTCGCCACCGCCGAGCGAACCCAGGCCGGCCTGCGCCGCGACCTGGACCGGCTGCGGCTCGCCTCGACACCGTACTACCTGGTCAACGCCATCGAGGTGGACGGCGGGCCGGGCGTGCGGGCCTGGCTGGCCGGCCGGCCGGAGGTGGGGCGGGTGCTGGTCGACCAGCGGCTGCGCCCGCTGCCGGCCCCCGCCCCGACCAACCGGGGCGACGTGCCCGCGCCGACCGGGCCGGCCTGGAACGTGGCCCTGATCGGCGCGAACCGGGTCTGGTCCGAGCTGGGGGTCACCGGCGCGGGCGTGGTGGTGGGCAGCTCGGACTCCGGGGTCGACGGCGGGCACCCGGCGCTGGCCGCCGGCTTCCGGGGCGGCGACGACTCCTGGTACGACCCGTGGGACCACACGGCGAAGCCGACCGACGAGGTCGGGCACGGCACCCACACGACGGGCAGCGCGGTCGGGCGCGACGGCATCGGGGTGGCCCCGGGGGCGAGCTGGGTCGGCTGCGTGAACCTGGACCGCAACCTGGGCAACCCGGCCCGTTACCTCGACTGCCTGCAGTTCATGCTGGCCCCGTTCCCGGCCGGCGGCGATCCGTTCGTCGACGGTCGACCCGAGCGGGCCCCGCAGGTGCTGACGAACTCGTGGGGTTGCCCCCCGATCGAGGGCTGCGATCCGGGGGCGCTGCGGCCGGCGACGGCGGCGCTGGACGCGGCCGGCATCTTCGTCGTCGCGGCGGCCGGCAACACCGGGCCGTACTGCGCGTCGATCGTCGACCCGCCGGCACCGTACCCGGACGTGTTCACCGTCGGCGCGGCGGACCGCGACCGCCAGGTCGCCGAGTTCTCCAGCCGGGGGCCGGTGCCGGGCGGCAACAAACCGGACCTGGTCGCCCCCGGGGTGGGGGTGCTCTCCGCGATGCCCGGCGGCACGTACGCCGCGCAGGACGGCACCTCGATGGCGGCACCCCAGGTGGCGGGGGTGGTGGCGCTGATGTGGTCGGCGAATCCGAAGCTGGTCGGCGACCTGGAGCGGACCCGGCGGATCCTGCGCGACACGGTCGGCCCGGCCGGGACCGGCAACTCGGCGGACGACTGCGGCAGCCCGGCGAACCTCACCGGCGCCGGCCTGGTCGACGCGTACGCCGCCGTGCGGGCCGCCCGCGCCGGGTGAGCGCGGCGACGGACGCGGCCGGGCGGTGAGCGCCGTCGGGCAGTCGGCGCAGCCGGGGGCGGCGGGGATGGCCTAGGGTCGGCGACCATGGAGCAGGAGCGCACCGCCGCAGACCGGGAGAGCACCGCCGCAGACCGGGAAGGCAGCATCGCGGATCAGGGGATCACGGTTGCCGCACTGGGCCCGCAGGCGCTGCCCGCCGTGGTGGACCTGTGCCGGCGTGCCCTCGACCTGCCCGAGGACGCGGCCGAGGCGGCGGCCCTCGTGGAGACCCTGCACAGCCGCGCGGCGGCGGACCGCACGGTGCTGGGGCTGGGCGCGTACCGGGGGGCGGAGCTGGTCGGGGTGCTGATCGCCTCGCTCGCCGCGCACGAACCCGGCTCCGGGCACGTCGACCTGGTCGCGGTGGCTCCGCAGGCCCGCCGCCGGGGCGTCGGGCGGGCCCTGCTCGGCCGGGCCGAGCGCGCCCTGGCCGAGCGCGGGGCGACCGAGGTGCTGCTGGCCGGCAACCCGCCGTACTACGCCTGGCCGGGGATCGACGTGCGCTACACCCCGGCGGTCTGCGCCGCGCTCGCGCTCGGCTACGCCCAGGACCGCACCGCCTGGAACATGACCGCAGACCTGTCGTACGACGAGTCGCCGGCGCTGCGGGGCACCGAGGCGGCCGAGCGGCGGCTGGCCGACGGCGGCGTCACGGTGCGGCGCGCGGAGCCGGCGGACCTGCCGGCGCTGACCGCGTTCGCCCGGGTCACCTTCGGCGGTTCCTGGGACGCCGAGCTGGCCGGCTCGGTGGGGCGGCCAGCCGCCGGGGCGCACCTGGCGGAGCGGGACGGCCGGATCGTCGGCTTCGCCGCCTGGGGGTCGTCGCGGCCGAGCTGGTTCGGGCCGATGGGCACCGCCCCGGAGGCGGCGGGCGGGGGGATCGGCGGCGTGCTGCTGCGCCGCTGCCTGCGCGACCAGCGGGACGCGGGGATGCGATCGGCGCAGATCGGCTGGGTGGGGCCGGTGCCGTTCTACTCGGGCAGCGCCGGGGCGCGCATCGAGCGGGTGTTCTTCCTCTACCGCAAGGTCCTGCCCACGGCACGAACGGGACGGGAGAGCGAATAGCCCCGTTCGGTCCCGGCGGTCATCGACGTCCCCCTACGGTTTGCCGTAGAGGAGGCAGTCATGACCACGGACGACGAACAGCTCGACGGGGTTGAGGACACCGACGCGATGCCGCTCGAGGGGGCGCTCGACGCGACACCGCGCGCCGCCGGGACACCGCAGGCCGGAACACCGCTAACCGGGCTGCCGGGGCGGTTGCCGTTCGACCGGCTCGACTACGGCGACGCCGAGCAGCGGGCCGAGGAGACGACGGGGCTCGACGATCCGCTGGCCGAGGAGCCGATCGCCCTGGTGGACGAGCCGATCCGGATCGCCGCGCCGTACGACCGCCGCCGCAAGCGGCGCAACCAGCGCCCGCTGCCGACCTGAGCCGGCGCGTACGGCGAACGTACCGCCCGCGCCGACCGGGGCCGCGCCAACCAGAACCTCGCCGACATGGTGCCGGGCCGGCGCGGCACCTGACCGGCCGGAGCCTCGACGGGCGGTGGACGCCTCGCGGGCCGGGCCGGGACTTCACGCGCGAGGGGCGGGCCGCTGACGCGACCCGCCCCTCGTGGCGTTGGTGGGGCTGGACTCAGAAGTCCATGTCCCCGCCGCCGGGGCCACCGGCCGGGGCAGCCGGGGTCTTCTCCGGCTTGTCCGCGACGACGGCCTCGGTGGTGAGGAAGAGCGCCGCGATCGAGGCGGCGTTCTGCAGCGCCGACCGGGTCACCTTGGCCGGGTCAATGATGCCCGCGGCCAGCAGGTCCACGTACTCGCCGTTGGCGGCGTTGAGGCCGTGACCCGCTTCGAGGTTGCGGACCTTCTCCACCACGACGCCGCCCTCGAGGCCGGCGTTGACGGCGATCTGCCGCAGCGGGGCGTCCAGCGCGACCTTGACGATGTTGGCACCGGTCGCCTCGTCGCCGACCAGGTCCAGCTTGTCGAAGGCGGTCTTGCCGGCCTGCACCAGCGCGACGCCACCACCCGGGACGATGCCCTCTTCGACGGCGGCCTTCGCGTTGCGAACGGCGTCCTCGATGCGGTGCTTGCGCTCCTTGAGCTCGACCTCGGTGGCCGCGCCGACCTTGATCACCGCGACGCCGCCGGCGAGCTTGGCCAGCCGCTCCTGCAGCTTCTCGCGGTCGTAGTCCGAGTCGCTCTTGTCGATCTCGGCCCGGATCTGGTTGACCCGACCCTGGATCTGGTCGGCGTCGCCGGCACCGTCGACGATGGTGGTCTCGTCCTTGGTCACCACGACCTTGCGGGCGCGGCCCAGCATGTCGAGGCCGACGGCGTCCAGCTTGAGGCCGACCTCCTCGCTGATGACCTGGCCACCGGTGAGGATGGCGATGTCGGCCAGCATGGCCTTGCGGCGGTCACCGAAGCCCGGCGCCTTGACGGCGACCGACTTGAAGGTGCCACGGACCTTGTTGACCACGAGGGTGGCCAGGGCCTCGCCCTCGATGTCCTCGGCGATGATCAGCAGCGACTTGCCCGACTGCATGACCTTCTCCAGGATCGGGAGCAGGTCCTTCACCGAGGAGATCTTGCTGTTGACGATCAGGAGGTACGGGTCGTCGAAGACGGCCTCCATACGCTCCGGGTCCGTCATGAAGTAGGCGGAGATGTAGCCCTTATCGAAGCGCATGCCCTCGGTGAGCTCAAGCTCCAGACCGAAGGTGTTGCTCTCCTCGACGGTGATGACGCCTTCCTTGCCGACCTTGTCCATCGCCTCGGCGATGATCTCGCCGACGGTGCTGTCACCGGCCGAGATGGAGGCGGTGGAGGCGATCTGCTCCTTGGTCTCCACGTCCTTGGCGAGCTTGAGCAGCTCCTCCGAGACGCTGGCCACGGCGGCCTCGATGCCCCGCTTCAGGGCCATCGGGTTGGCGCCGGCGGCCACGTTGCGCAGGCCCTCGCGCACCAGAGCCTGGGCCAGGACGGTCGCCGTCGTCGTGCCGTCACCGGCAACGTCGTCGGTCTTCTTGGCGACCTCCTTGACCAGCTCGGCGCCGATCTTCTCGTACGGGTCCTCGAGCTCGATCTCCTTGGCGATGCTCACACCATCGTTGGTGATGGTGGGGGCGCCCCACTTCTTCTCGAGCACCACGTTGCGGCCCTTCGGGCCGAGGGTCACCTTCACGGCGTCGGCGAGCTGGTTCATGCCCCGCTCGAGGCCGCGGCGAGCCTCTTCGTCGAACGCGATCATCTTGGCCATACGGCGTTGTCCTCCTGGACACTCACGGGCCACCCGAGTGTGTGTCCCGGATGGGCCGCCTGGTGTACGCACCTTGGGGACGTCGCCACCTGGCGACGACGACGTCTCCTCGGTCGGGCCGGATAGCCCGCGACGACCGGCCTCGTGCCGCCCGGCGGTTTTCCGCCTGACGACCGTGACCCAAACCGTCCCGACCGTTGGCACTCACACTATGCGAGTGCCAATGACTTGTTTAGCACTCTCCCATGCCGAGTGCAAGCACGATGCCGTCACCGGGTCGAATCCGCAGCCCTGATCAGCACCGCCCGAGCCGCCGCAAGCGCGCGTCGGCGCGGCGGTGTCGCCGAAGTCGCACTGGTGGGGTCGCGGGCGCTGCGGGACCGCCTCGGCGGACAAGCCGGCGGTGGCCGGCCGCGACGTTCGGGGGTCAGCCGGCTCGCGCGGCGCGGAACGAGACTCGCGCGGCGCGGAACGAGACTCGCGCGGCGCGGAACGAGACTTGCGCGGCGCGGAACGAGAACGGAGCGGGCATCGGCGACGCGGCAGCCCGGGCCGGCAGGAGCATCCGCCCGAGCATCGACCAGCCCACACTGCGCGCCACCGCGCCGGGCTGGCCGCGCACGGCGACCGGGTCGCCGCGGTCACCGCCACGTGGGCCAGGAAGGCACGGCGATGCATGGCACCGCGATGCATGGCACGGCGGCAAGAACACGCCTCCCGGCGGAGACATCTCCTCCGCGCCATCTGGAGCTGATGTCGTAAACGACTCGGCCCGTGACCGAGTCACCTGCGGTGATGTCGTGGCCGGCTCAGCTCCAAAGGACCCCGAACCGCAGATGCCACCCCCGGCCCAGCGCTCGACCCCACCCCCTCGACATTGCCCCCGCCCCGCCCCAGATCGTCGATCTTGGAGTTGGGTGGGTGGATGAAAGCCTCGAATGCCCCTGTTCCAGGCACCACAAGTCCATGATCGGCGATGCGGTGGGGGCCCCGACGCCCGCCCGAGGGCGAGGGGTGGAGGCCGGGAATCGGGGTGAGGTCAGGCGACGACGCGGACCCGCTCGGCCTGCGGACCCTTCTGCCCCTGGGCGATCTCGAACTCCACCCGCTGCCCGTCGTCCAGCGCCTTGTAGCCGTCCATCTCGATCGCGGAGAAGTGGACGAAGACGTCCTGCCCCCCGTCGACGGCGATGAAGCCGTAGCCCTTCTCGGCGTTGAACCACTTCACGGTGCCCTGTGCCACGGTGCACTTCCTCACGTCGCGCGGCCTGCCAAACCGGCGGGACGCCGGTGGGAACCGGCGGCCCCGGAGCACCGGTTCCGGCGTCGACGACGACGCCGAAATCAGTGACCGAAATCGCACGGTACACGAGCCGTCACGGCAGCGCACGATGTCAAACCGGTCAATATCGGACCGGCCTCCACCCGGTTTCACATCGGCGCACGTCACTGCGGTATGCATGCGGGATGAGAGCAGGCTGCGGCCCGTCCACCGCCGGACGCCACACCTCGGCGGGGGCCGCCGCGCCGTCCGGGCGGGCGGCCACCGTCCGGCGGGTCACGCCGTGGGATGCGGCCCGGATGCGGGCCCTGCGACTGGAGATGCTCGCCGACGCCCCGCTGGCCTTCCTGGAGACCCTGGCGGACGCCGCCGCCCGCCCGCACGCCGACTACGCGGCCCGGGTCGCCTCGGTGTCCGTCGGCCGGCACACCGCGCAGTTCGTCGCCGATCCGGGTGCCGACCGCCCGGGCGGGCCGGCCGGGCGGCTGGTGGGGCACGCGGGTGGCACGGTCTGGCCGGACGATCCGGGCCTGACCGTCGTCTACGCCGTCTACGTCACGCCGCGGTGGCGGGGCAGCGGCCTGCTCGCCGAGCTGATCGACGCGGTGGCCGCCTGGTCGCGCGCCTGCGGCCGGCCGGAGCTGCTGCTGGAGGTGGTGGTCGGCAACGACCACGCCTACCGGGCGTACCAGCGGCTCGGCTTCGTCGACACCGGGGAACGGGTCGCCCACCCGAAGCTCCCCGCCCTGCGCGAGCTGCGGATGCGCCGCCGGGCGTGACGCCGCCGGGCGTGAGCGGCGTGACGCCGCCGGGCAGGCGGGAGGCAGCAGGGCCCCCTCCCGACGCCCCGCGCGTCGGAAGGGGGCCCTGCCCAGCCGTCAGGCCGGGCGGCGGCTCTGCACGACGCGGAACCGGTTCGCCACGTACGCGCCGTCGGTCAGGGCCGCGTTGGCGGCCGGGTTGGCGCCGCTGCCGTGGAAGTCGGAGAACGCCGCCGACTGGTTGACGAAGACGCCGCCGGTCAGGTTGCACGACAGGTGCACCCCGACGTCGATCGCCGCCGCCTCGGCCGCGTCCAGCACCGCCGGGTCGGTGGAGTAGACGGCGGCGGTCAGCGCGCCGGACTCCCCCACGGTGGCGCGCATGATCTCCAGGCTGTGCGCGGTGGAGTCGGTGGCGATGGCGAACGAGATCGGCCCGAACCACTCCCGGGCGTACGTCTCGGTGTCGCCGGCCGCGAGCCGGACGATCGTCGGCGTGCGGACGACCGCGTCGGGGAAGGCCGGGTGCGCGACCGTGCGGGACTCCAGCACCGCCTCGCCGACCCCGGTGACCTCGTCGAGGCGCTTGAGCACCCCGTCGTTGACGATCGCCCCGGTCAGCTCGACGCCGCGCGCCGGGTCGGCGGTGAGCTTGGCGACCGCGGCGGCGATCCCGCCGGCCACCTCGTCGAAGCTCTTGTGCCCCTGGTCGGTGGCGATGCCGTCGGCCGGGATGAGGATGTTCTGCGAGGTGGTGCACATCTGGCCGCTGTAGAGGGTCAGCGTCCAGCCGAGGTTGCGGCAGAGCCCGGCGAAGTCGTCGGTGGAGTCGATGACCACCGTGTTCAGGCCGGCCTTCTCGGTGTAGACCGACGCCTGCCGGGCGTTGGCCTCCAGCCAGTCGCCGTACTCGGTGGAGCCGGTGAAGTCGACGATCTTCACGGCCGGGTGCAGGGCGAGGGTCGAGGCGAGCTTCTCGCCGGGGGCCTCGGCGGCGAGCAGCACCAGGTTCGGGTCGAAGCCGGCCTCGGCGAGCACCTCGCGGGCGTAGCGCACGGTGATGGCCAGCGGCAGCACCGCGCGGGGGTGCGGCTTGACGACGACCGGGTTGCCGGTGACCAGCGAGGCGAAGAGCCCCGGGTACGAGTTCCAGGTCGGGAAGGTGTTGCAGCCGATGACCAGCGCCACCCCGCGCGGCACCACGTGGAACGTCTTGGTCATCCGCAGCGGGTCGCCCTTGCCGGCGGGCTTCTCCCAGCCGGCCGTCGCCGGGTGCCGGGTCATCTCCGCGTACGCGTAGGCGATGGCCTCCAGCGCCCGGTCCAGCGCGTGCGCGCCGCCGGCCTGGAAGGCCATCACGAACGCCTGGCCGCTGGTGAACTGCACTGCGTTGGCCAGCTCGAAGACGTTGCGGTGCAGCCGGGCCAGGATCTCCAGGCAGACCCCCGCCCGTGCCTGCGGGCCGGCGTCGCGCCAGGCCGGCAGCGCGGCGGAGGCGGCGGCGACCAGCTCGTCGGCGCCCGCGTGCGGGTACCGCACGTTCAGCGCCACCCCGAAGGGGCTCGTCTCGGTGGCGACCCGTTCGCCGGAGGCCGGCTGGTCGAGCGGGAAGTCGCCGTCGCGGTACGCCTCGAAGGCCGCCTTGCCGTCGGCGGCGGCACTCTCGCCGTACACCCGGGGGCTGGGCGACTCGGGGTACGCGGACCAGTACCCACGCTCCGTGATCGCGGTCAGCGCACGGTGCAGGGTGTCGGCATGCGTGTCGTACAGGGGATGCGGGGTCTCCGTCATGCCGCCATCATGCCGCAGCCGACGAGTGCGCAGTAGGTGCGGCGGGCGCGCCGGGGATCGTGAGCTGCCACTGGGTCCAGGCGTCGACCGGGCGGAACCCGAGCCGCTCGTTGATGGAGATCATGTGGGTGTTCTCGTCCGCGTTGAAGGTGTCCACCGCGCGCAGCCCCGGCTCGTGGGCGATGGCGTACCGCAGGTTTTCGATCTTGAGGAGCAGGCCGAGCCGGTGCCCGCGGTGCGCCGGGTCGACGATGGTGATCTGCTGGAAGGCGTGCCAGGCCACGTTCGGGCCGACGTCGACCAGGGTCCAGGCGACCAGCCGGCCGGAGGCGACGTGCACCGCCCCGTGGTGGTAGCGCCGCCGCCCCCGCACGTCCAGCGCCCGCTCGGTCTCCCGCAGCCGCTCCACGTCGACCCGCTCGGCCTCCCACTCCAGATCGCCGGAGGGCGCGTCGGCCATCAGCCGGCCGTCGAGGTAGGCGACGTCCGCCGCGTACTCCTCGGGGGTGTGGTCGCGCCAGCCGACGAGGCGGTAGCCGGCGGCGTGCGGCGCGGCGTCGGCGGCCAGGGCGTCGAGCGCGGCGTGGTCGACGCCGGCGACGTCGAGCCGGCGGCGGGCCTCGGCCAGCGCGGGCCGCGCGCCCAGCGCCGCCGCGAACGCGTTCCCCGCGTCGTCACGCGGTGGCCCGCCGGGCAGCGCCGACACGGCCGGCGCGATGACCCGCTCGCGGCCGTGCTCGCGCAGCACCCCCAGGCCGTACGCGTGCAGCGCCCGGCCGACCCCGCGCCGCCGGTGCGCCGGGTGCACGAAGAGGTCGGCGGTGGCGTTGCTCGTGTTGTCGAGCTGCGGCAGGAGCAGGTTCAGGTATCCGGCCGGCTCGCCGTCGCGGCGGGCCAGCGCCGGTGCCGTGACGATGCCCGGCATCGGGTGCCGGATGCTCGCCTCCAGGCGCCGCCGGCACAGCGGCGGGAAGTCGGGGACGTCCGCCCCGTCGGCGGCGGCCCTGATCCGGTACGCCGCGTCGACCGCGTCCTGGTCCGCCGGGTCGATCGCCTCCACGGTGATGCTCATGGGCCGAGGGTGACCGAGGAACGACGATCGGGCCAGCGAATTATTCGCCGGCCCGATCGTGTGGTTGGTCGGGAGGGACGATCGCACAACGCCTCCGGCGTTGGGTCGCAAGAACATAAAGTCTTCGGCGAAACGCCCTCCCGCACGGAGCATCTTGCGCCGTCCGCTTACCCCCGTCAAGTCCCCGGCGACGGGTTTTTCTCACTGATGGCAAAACGGTGGTTACTCGGCGGATGCGCCAAATCCACCGTTCGGCCGGTCCGCGCCTCCACCGACCGGTCAACCAGGGGTTTCGCCCTTGACGCTGGTCAGCCGAGGAGACCGGCGTCGCGGGCGGCCCGCAGCGAGGGCCGGATGCGGTGGGTCGGGCCGGACTCGCCCGCGACGGCGTCGAGGGTCTTCAGCCCCTCGCCGGTGTTGAAGACCACGGTCTCCGCCGCCGGGTCGAGCCGCCCCGACTCGACCAGCTTGCGCAGCACCGCCACCGTCACCCCGCCGGCGGTCTCGGCGAAGACCCCGGTGGTACGGGCCAGCAGCCGGATGCCGGCGCGGATCTCGTCGTCGTCGGCGTACTCCATCCAGCCGCCGGTGCGGCGCACCGCCTCCAGGGCGTAGACGCCGGCGGCCGGGTCGCCGATGTTGAGCGACTTGGCGATGCCGGTCGGCCGGACCGGGGTGATGGCGTCGGTGTCGGCGTGCAGGGCGGCGGCGATCGGGTTGCAGCCGGCGGACTGGGCGCCGAAGACCTTCCAGCCGCCGGCCGGGGCCTCGACCAGGCCGATCTCGACCAGCTCGGTGAACGCCTTGTCGATCTTGGTGAGCAGTTCGCCGCTGGCCATCGGGATGACCACCTGCGCCGGGATGCGCCAGCCGAGCTGCTCGGCCACCTCGTACCCGAGGGTCTTGGAGCCCTCGGCGTAGAACGGGCGGACGTTGACGTTGACGAACGCGGTGTCCTCGAACTCGTCGGTCTCCACCAGCTCGCCGCAGAGCCGGTTCACGTCGTCGTACGAGCCGTCGATGGCGACCAGCTCGCCGCCGTAGACGGCGGTGGTGACGATCTTGCCCGACTCCAGGTCGCTGGGGATGAAGACGATCGACGGGGTGCCCGCGCGGGCCGCGTGCGCGGCCACCGAGTTGGCCAGGTTGCCGGTCGAGGCGCAGGCGAACCGGGCGAAGCCGAGCGCCCGCGCGGCGGTCAGCGCCACCGACACCACCCGGTCCTTGAACGAGTGGGTGGGGTTGGCGCTGTCGTCCTTGACCCAGAGCGGGGCGGTGATGCCCAGCTCGGCGGCGAGGTTCCCGGCCGCCACCAGCGGGGTCAGCCCCGGGTCGAGGGTCACCCGGGTCGCCGGGTCCTGGCCGGCCGGCAGCAGGGCGGCGTACCGCCAGATGTTCTGCGGCCCGGCCTCGATCTGCTCCCGGGTGACCCGGGCCAGCGCGGCGGTGTCGTAGTCGACCTCCAGGGGGCCGAAACACTCGTAGCAGGCGTGCTGCGCGGCCAGCGGGTAGCGCGCCGAGCAGGCCCGGCAGACCAGGGCGCGGGCGGGGCTGGCGGTGGTGTCGATGCCGGTCGGGGCGGTGCCGGTGGCGGCGGAAGTGGCCGTGGTGGCGGTGCCGGACGCGGCGAGGGTCGACGTCATGTCGAGGAGGTCCTCTCATCTTTCCCCGCATCGCACCCTGCGGCGGGGACGGATTTGGCACCTGTCCGCGCCGCTCGTCGTCGAGCGCGCGGGTGGTTGCCGGGGCTTCGTCGGGCCGTATCCCTCTGCCCCTCTGGATGAGGTATTCAGTTGTGCCGCCGAGTCTACGGCGGATCGCCGCAACCGCACCGGACGGTCCCACCGACTGAAATGCCCTGGCCTGCCCGCACATCGACGACCGCCGAAGGCCGTGGGGCACGCGGCTGCGGCGGGCCGACCCTGCCGAGGGCGGCCACGGCGTGGCGCGGAGCCGCTACGGTGCGGACAGCCCTCACCCGAAGGAGAACCCGCCGATGCGCCGGCACCTGCCCAGCTTCGCGATCCTCACCCTGGCCTGCCTGTTGACCGCGGGCTGCGGCGACATCGGGGGCACCTCGTCGGCGGACGCCACCACCGCGCCGGACGCGCCGGCCGGCACGGACGACGCGCCCACCGACGCGCCGGCCCCAGCGACGACCGGCCCCGCCGCCGCGCCAGCCCCGGGCGGCGGCGCCACCAGCACGCCACCGCCGGCGCCCGCGCCCCCGCCGAAGCAGGTGCCTGCGCTGACCTGCCAGCAGCTGGCGAGCGCCCACGTCGGCAGCGCCGAGGTTCCCTACCTGGACTACGCCGACTACCTTCCCCTGACCGACGGCGTCTGGTCCGGCGAGGACGGCGACACCGTCACCCTGCGCAAGCCCTGCGGGATCGGCCACCTCGACGGCGACGGGGCCGTCGACGCGGTCGGCACGGTCTCCATGAACGGCGGGGGCAGCGGCACCTTCTTCACGCTCGTCGTGTGGCGCAACGTCGACGGCAAGCCGGTGTACCGCACCGCGACGGAGCTGGGCGACCGCACCCCGGTCGTCTCGATCACCGTGTCGGGCGGCAAGGCCAAGGTCGTCTGGCTGACCCGTTCGGCGGATCGCAGCATGGCCGAGCTGAACATCCGGCGGACCTCCGTCTACCGGCTCTCCGGCACCGCGTTCACCGAGGTGAGCCACACCGACGCCCCGTACCAACCTTAGCGGTCGGGGTTGCCGTCGCTCGCCCGCCCGACCGACGCCGAACGGCTCGATGAGCGAAGGTTCGCAGCAGTTCTCCGGGCGACGGTGTCGAGAATCCGTGGCCGGCTCCGTCCCCGCTGCGGACGCGACCAGAATGGGTCGTACCAGCACCGAGGAGAGATCCATGGCCAAGTACCTGCTGCTCAAGCACTACCGAGGCGCCCCGGCTCCGGTCAACGACGTGCCCATGGGCCAGTGGACGCCCGAGGAGGTCTCGGCCCACCTGCGATACATGAACGACTTCGCGACCCGGCTCGAGGGAACCGGCGAGTACGTCGACGGCCAGGCGCTCGCCCCCGAGGGGACGTTCGTGCGGTATGACGGCGAGGGGCGCCCACCGGTCACCGACGGGCCGTTCGCCGAGACCAAGGACCTCATCGCCGGCTGGATGGTGATCGACGTCGACAGCTACGAGCGCGCCGTCGAGCTGGCCGGGGAGCTGTCGGCCGCCCCCGGGGCGGGGGGTCGGCCGATCCACGAGTGGCTGGAGCTGCGCCCGTTCCTGACCGCGCCGCCCACCGTCACGGAGTGACCGCCGAGGTGAACGAGGTCCGCCTCCGTAGCCTCACCCCCGCTGTGCTCGGGGTCCTCGTCCGCCGCGGAGCCGACTTCGCGGCGGCCGAGGACGCCGTGCAGGACGCACTGGTCGAGGCGGTCCGCGTCTGGCCGAGCGACCCGCCCCGGGATGCGTTGGCCTGGCTGATCACCGTGGCCTGGCGGCGGTTCCTCGACGCGACCCGGGCCGACGCCGCCCGCCGCCGCCGTGAGGCCCTCGTCGACGAGGAGCCGTCCCGGGGTCCGGTGCCCTCGGTGGACGACACGCTGCGGCTCTACTTCCTGTGCGCCCACCCGTCGCTGACGCCGTCCGCCGCGGTCGCGCTCACCCTGCGCGCCGTCGGCGGGCTGACCACCCGCCAGATCGCCCAGGCCTACCTGGTGCCCGAGCCGACCATGGCGCAGCGCATCAGCCGGGCCAAGCGCACCGTGTCCGGCGTACGGTTCGACCAGCCCGGCGATGTCGCCACCGTGCTCCGCGTCCTCTACCTGGTCTTCAACGAGGGCCACTCCGGCAACGTCGACCTCGCCGCCGAGGCCATCCGCCTCACCCGGCAACTCGTGGCCGCTATCGACCACCCCGAGGTGGCGGGACTGCTCGCCCTAATGCTGCTGCACCACGCCCGACGCGCCACCCGGATCGCCGCCGACGGCAGCCTGGTGCCGCTGGCCGAGCAGGACCGCAGCCGGTGGGACACCGCCACGATCGCCGAGGGCGTCGGGATCCTCCAGGCGGCCCTCGCCCGCGACCGGCTGGGCGAGTTCCAGGCCCAGGCGGCCATTGCGGCACTGCACGCCGACGCGCCCGTCACGGCGGAGACCGACTGGGTGCAGATCGTCGAGTGGTACGACGAGCTCGTGCGCCTGACCGACAGTCCTGTCGTCCGGCTCAATCGCGCGGTGGCCGTCGGCGAGGCAGACGGGCCCCGCGCCGGCCTGGCGGCCCTGTCGGCGCTGGACGATTCGCTGCCCCGCCACGCGGCGGTGGCGGCGTACCTGCACGAGCGCGACGGCGACCCGGCGACGGCGGCGCGGCTGTACGCCGAGGCGGCCCGGAAAGCGCCCTCCCTCGCCGAGCGCGACCACCTGACGCGCCAGGCCGCGCGGATCAACGCCCAGCTGCGCCGCTGACCGCCTCGGCGCCCGCGCAGCGCCAGATCGCCACCCAAAGATGGGCGGATGTGTCGCCTTTCCGCCATTTCGCACCGTCGACCGCCTCAATCGATTATCGTCGCTGGCAGCCGTCTCGGTCGCCCACGGGTCGGCGGCAGCGCCTCTCGACGGGTGCCGCTGCCCGTCCGACTTCCCTGGGAGTGCCGTGACCGGACCAGAACCGATCCGACCGGAGGCAGCGCCGGACGCCGTGGCCTTCGTCGCCATGATGCGGCAGCTCAAGGGCCGGTCCGGCCACACCTTCCGGCAGTTGGAGAAGGTCGCCGCGCGCCATGGCGACTACCTGCCGCGCAGCACGACGGCCGATGTGCTGCGCCGCCAGGCGTTGCCCCGCGCCGACGTGCTGGCCGCGTTCGTCCGTGCCTGCGCCGGGGAGGAGCACGTCGCGGCCTGGTTGCGGGCCCGGGAGCGGCTGGCCGAGGCGGCGGTGGCGTTCGACGACGCCCGGCCGAACGACGACCTGCTGCTGTACCCGGTGAAGCAGGCCTTCAGAACCACCGTCCGGCCGGCCGGCGGACGGTAGGCGGTGGACGGTAGGCGGAACGCCGCACCCCGGCCGCCCGTGGTGCTCGCGAGCCACGGTGGTCCTCGCGAACCACCGTGGCTCTCGCGGCCGTCAGCGCGCGACGCGACGACCCGAGACGGGTGCCGCGAGGGTGACCGCGCGGCCGGCGGCCACCCTCGCGTGCCCGATCGGTGCCCTAGCAGCGCTTGGTGGCACCGCCGTCGTCCAGGTACTTGCCGTAGACCCAGCCGATGCTCGCCCCCAGGGGGTGGCGGACGTACGTCCAGCGGTTCCCGTAGGTGTTCACGGATTGACATCCTCTCCGCCCTAAAGCTAAAGGGCGGAGATTCCCTCCACGCTGCGTGTGGAACACGCAACGTCCGGGTGGGTTACCGCTTCACGGCGCGGTGCCGGCACGGATGCCGGTCTTACCTGCGCTCCACGGTCGTTGAGGTCCGCCCGTCCGGCGGCCCTGATGTTCCTGGCGGCGTTGACGTCCCGGTCGTGGTGACTGCCGCACGGGCAGTCCCACGACCGGACGTTCAACGCCAGCTTGTCGCCGATCCGGCCGCAGTCGGAGCACATCCGGGTGGACGGGAAGAACCGGTCCACCCGGCCGAAGATGCGCCCGTACCTCGCGGCCTTGTACTCCACCATGGCGGTGAAGCGGGCCCACCCGGCGTCGTGCACACTCCTGGCCAGCCGGGTCCGACCGAGACCGGTCACGCACAGGTCCTCGACGTACACCGCTTGGTTGTCGCGGATGATCGTCGTGGACAGTTTGTGCTGCCAGTCCCGCCGGGTGTCCGCCACCCGCGCATGAGCGCGAGCGACCTTCACCACGGCCTTCTTCCGGTTCCGACTCCCGCGCTGCTTACGCGACAGGTCCTGCTGCAACCGGCGCAGCTTGCGGGCCGCCCGGCGCAGAAACTTCGGGGCGGCCACCTTCGTGCCGTCCGAGCAGACCGCGAAGTGCGTCAGCCCCAGGTCGATGCCCACCTCGGAGTCGACCGGCGGTAAAGGTTTGTCGGTGGTCTGCACGACGAACGAGGCGAAGTACCGGCCCGCCGCATCCCGGATCACCGTCACGCTCGACGGGTCCGAGGGAAGCGCCCTGGACCAGCGCACCCGCACGTCGCCGATCTTCGGCAACCGCAACCGGCCGTTGTCGAGAACCCTGAACCGGGAGTTCTTCGTGAAACGCACCGCCTGCCGGTTGTCCTTGCGAGACCGGAAACGCGGCGGTGCCACCTTCCGTCCCTTGCGCTTGCCGGACAGGGAGTTGAAGAAGTTGCGGTAGGCGGTGCTCAGGTCGGCGAGGGCCTGTTGCAGCACCACCGCCGACACCTCGCCGAGCCACGCCCGTTGCGGGGTCTGCTTGGCCTCGGTGATCAGACGGCGAGACAACTCCCCGTCGGAGATGTACGCCAGCCTCTGCTCGCGGGCTTCCTGCCGAGCGCGCAACCCGTCGTTGAACACCACCCGAGCGCACCCGAATGCCCGGGCCAGCGCTTCACTCTGGCCGGAGTCCGGGTAGAGCCGGTACTGGTACCGGAGCTGCACCCCCACACAATACCATTGGTCTATGGCCGAACTTGAAGGAATCCGCACCGGCAGGCACTGCGTTTTCGCTCTGCACGCTCACTTGGTCTTCGTAACGAAATTTCGACGCCAGGTGTTCGGTGACCGGCACCTCGCCCGGATGGAGGAGATCATGCGGGCGGTGTGCGCCGACTTCGACACCGAGCTGGTCGAGTTCAACGGCGAGAACAACCACGTCCATCTACTCGTCACCTTCCCACCGAAAGTCGCCCCCGCCAAGCTCGTCAACAGCCTCAAAGGCGTCTCCTCACGCCGCCTGCGGCAGGAGTTCCCCGACCTCGCGCGCCACTACTACCGGGCCAACAAACTGTGGTCAGGCTCGTACTTCGCGGGCTCCGTCGGCGGGGAACCGCTAAGCGCCGTGCGTCAGTACATCAAGCAGCAGAACCACCCGACCTAAGGCATGTTTTACCGGTTGGTCGGGGCTGTCTCCAGACTGGGCAGCGCCGCCGGGGGTTGGCCAGAGGTGGCGGCCGTCCCGGACAACGACGGGTTGTCCGACCAGGTCAGAGCGCTCGTCGGACACCGTCCCGGACAGCCCGCGCGGTCCATCGGCACCCGACGCGGCGCAACGCGGCCTTCGCACAGCACGAGCCCGCCGCGCCTCTCGACGCGACGGGCTCGGCAGGGCTGTGTCGGCCGGCGGGCCGGCGGTCATGGTTGTCGCCGAAGTCCCGTGGATCGGCGGGGTACGGGGCGGAACCGCACCCCGCCCCGGCCCGACGACCCTAGGCCCCGGCGCCCGGGTCCTTCCTTCGCTTGGTTCGCAGCGTCAGGGCCGCCCAGACGACCAGGCCGGCGGTCAGGAGTCCCACGACGACGTCCAGGGCACCGTCGAATCCATCCAGGCACCTTCCGAGGAACACCAGCGAGCCTCCAACGACCATCGCCCAGAGTGCCGCCCGTGGGGACCGCTCCACGACCATCACCTCCCTCGTCAGCCGCACCTGGGAGGATCCTTACCCCGACCGGGGCGCGCGGTCACCCCTCCGCTGCCGGCGGGCCGGGGCGCTCAGGTCGTACGCCATTTCTGGTTGTTGCCGCCCTTGCAGTCCCAGATGGCCACCGGGGAGTCGTTGGCGGTGGCGTTGCCGAGGACGTCGAGGCACTTCCCGGCGCCGACCGCGACGATGCTGCCGTCGCTGTCGAACCGCCACCGTTGGTTGGCCTGCCCGTTGCAGTCCCAGACCTCGACGGCCGTGCCGTTGGCGGTGCGGTTGTCGTAGACGTCGAGGCACTTGCCGCCGGCGGTCCGCAGCTCGCCGGCGGCGGTGCGGGTCCACTGCTGGTTGCTGGCGGCGTGGCAGTCCCAGATGACCACCAGCGTGCCGTTGGTCTCGTTGCCGTCCGGCACGTCGAGGCAGCGGTTCGACTCGACGCCGCGCAGCACGCTCGCGCCGCCCCCGGGAGGCCGGGGGCCGCCGCCGGAGACGACGTACATGGCCGCGCCGTGCGACGGCACCGACGCGCTGATCGTCGGCCCGGAGCTGCCGGTGGTGTGCGCCCACAGGTCCCGCACCGAGTAGCTCGACGCACTGCCCAGCCCGAGCGCGGCCGCGCTGGTCGACACGGTGGCCGGGCCGCCACCCCGGTTGAGCAGCACCACCGCGGTCGCGCCGTTGGCCATCGGCTTGGCCCAGACCTCCTGGTCACCGGTGTCACTGATCTTGTTGCCCTGCTGGCCGCCCCAGTCCTGGTTGACCGCGATGACCTCGGTGTTGGTCAGGGTCGACCGGGTCGCCGCGCTCATCGAGCGCAGGTCGTTGCCGGCGATCAGCGGCGCGTTGAGCAGCGCCCAGAGGCTGAAGTGGGCCCGGGACTCGGTGTCGGTCAGCCCGTTGCCGACCTCCAGCATGTCCGGGTCGTTCCAGGCGCCGGGCCGGGCGGACGCGGCCCACCGGGGCTGGGCGTCGAGAATGCCCATCACCGAGCCCCAGTTGCCGGCGATGTCGCCGGTGGTGCGCCAGGAGTTGCCGGTGGCCGGCCCCCACGACCCGACGCCGTCGTTGCCCCAGTTGCAGATCGCGTACAGGATGGGTCGGCCGGTGCGCGCCAGGGCGTCCCGCATGGCGGTGTAGCGCTGCTGACCCGTCCTGCCCTGGGTGTCGCCGCAGTTGTCGTACTTGAGGTAGTCGATGCCCCAGGACGCCCAGAGGTTGGCGTCGCGCTGCTCGTTGTTGAGGCTCGCCGGGTACCCGGCGCAGGTGGTGAGCCCGGCGGAGGAGTAGATGCCGAGCTTCAGACCCTTTCCGTGTACGTAGTCCGCCAGCGACTTGATCCCGTTGGGGAACTTCTGCGGATCGGGGACCAGATCGCCGTTGCCGTTGCGGCTGCGCGTCGACCAGCAGTCGTCGATGTTGACGTACTGGTAGCCGGCGGCGGCCATGCCGCTGGACACCATGATGTCCGCGGTCTGCCGGATCAGGGTGTCGTTGACGTTGCAGCCGAAGCTGTTCCAGTCGTTCCAACCCAGTTGTGGGGTGCGGGCCAACCCATTGTCGAGGGCCGATACCGGCAGTCCGGTGGTCGTGACGACGGTCGCGGTCGTTGCCGCGAGCAGCAGCAGCGCGGCGCCGAGGCGGGCTAGTGTGCGCATCCTACGTTCCTCCGGGGCGCGGTCGGAATTCGTCGGCCGACGGCTCAGGCCGGACGGTCGACCGGGGCCGGATCCGAGTCTTCTCCTCGCATAGTCAGACGTCAATGTCATGGTCGCGCGCGAATTGCCGGGTCGGGTCGACGGCGCACCGCTCACCAACTGTCCGGGACCACGCTCCGCGAGGTCGGCCACGTCGACGTCGGGTGCCAACCGCAGCCGCCGGGGTCGGCGGCGGCAAGCCCCGCGACCCCGCCCAGAGCCGGACTCCCGTCGCGGATGGCCCGATGCCGATCCCCCCGCCGCCGCCGAACGCCGTGGCCGACACCCCGCCGACGAGGACCGACGTCGGGCGCGTCCCCGCCGGTTCTCAAGCCACCCCGGACCGCTCGCCCGCCGTCGCGGTCACGACAACGGGTTCGCGGTCCCGCCGCATCAGGCTGTCCAACGCCCAGGTGCCCGGCCCGAGCGCCGCGACCAGCACGAACGACCAGCAGAACAGCGCCGCCAGCTCGCCGCCGTTACTCAGCGGCAGCAGCCCCTCCGGCTGGTGCACGGCGAAGTACGCGTACGCCATCGAGCCGGAGGCCACCAGCGCCGCCGGACGGGAGAAGAGGCCGGCGAGCACCAGCGCCCCGCAGACGGCCTGGATCAGCGCCGCCCACCAGCCGGGCCACTGACCCAGCGGCACCGCCTCACCGGTGCCCCGCGCGCCGCCGAAGACACCGAACAGCGACGACAGTCCGTGGCACAGGAAGAGCAGGCCGATCACCATGCGGAACAGGGACAGGGCGGGCCCACCTAGTCGGTCGATCTTCACGCGACACCTCCAAGGGCGATGAATGGATACCACCAGACTGCCCACTGGATTCAGCAAAGTCGATTTATTCCCTCTCTGTGGGAACGCTCCCACGCCCCGCTGCCCGCCCCGCGAGCAGCACCTGCGGTCACCGGCTACCCCCACGCCCGCGCCCAGCTTCCGGTGATCAGGACGCCATGGACGTCAAACGGGGGTTGTAGGGTCCATGGCGTCCTGATCACCTTTGATCGGCGCGGCGCTGACGAGCCTCAGCGTCCGCCGGAGGTCGAGCCGCAAGGGTCCTGCCCGGTGCCCATGAACTACCTGCGCCGCTCTTCCGCCCACGGAAACGGCGCGACGAGGAAGAGCACGGGAATGCAGATCGCTCCGATCACCGCCATGACGGCCAGTGCCCCGACCGTGCCGATTCCGGCCGCCCCGGCCGCATAGCCGGCCGCCACGCAGAGAAGCAGGGACAACGGCAGCAGGATCGCGAATGCGCGCGCTGATGGTCGACGCTTCATCCCGAACTCCCCATGAGATCTTCAGTGGCAGCCGACGAGGCAACGAGCGGCCCGCGCCTGCCGTACCCAACCTCGACGGCGTGCAAAAGTGTGGACGGTCTCGGCGGTCGGCGGGATAAGGAGATGCCGGGCCCTCGGCCCCGCTGCCAGGATGCGGGCATGACCACGCTACGCATCGGCCAGGACGACCCCGAACTGGGAAGCCGCCTCTCGGACGAGCTGGACGCCATCAACCACGCCGCCATCGCCTCGGACGACGAGACACCGCTCTCCATCCGGGCCACCGACGAGCAGGGCGCCCTGCTCGGCGGACTCACCGGGTGGACGTGGGGCGGCTGCGGCGGCATCACCTCGCTGTGGCTGGCTGCGGAGCATCGCGGCCGAGGCTTGGGCACTCGCCTGCTCGTCGCCGCCGAGGACGAGATCCGTCGGCGCGGCTGCGACCGGATCGTGGTCGCCACCATGTCCTTCCAGGCACCGGACTTCTACCGCCGACACGGCTACCAGGAGGTCGGCCGCACCCCGGGCATGCCGGACGGCACCGCAAAGCACCACTTCCACAAGCCCCTCCCCGCCCCTCCCCGCCCATCCCCGCCCCTCCCCTCGTCGATCATGGAGTTGTGGCGGGGGACAACGGCCGCAAAGGCCGCTGACCGGGCACCACAGGTCCATGATCGACGCGCCGGGGAGGGGGCGGGCGGGGAGGGGGCGGGGGGGCGGGGGGCGGGGGGGGGGTTAGCTGGTGATGTCCTTGCGGGTGAAGCGCCAGAAGGCCAGGGACCAGAAGAGCGTGGCGTAGGCGATGGCCGAGATGCAGCCGCGTACCACGTCGTCGGTCTGCACGGGTGTCGACAGCAGCCCCAGCCAGGCGTTGGCGTAGTGGGTGGGCAGGAAGGCGCGGATCCCACCCAGCGCGGTGATCTGGTCCAGGATGCTGGAGAGGATCCAGAGCAGCACCGCGCCGCCGACCGCGCCGAGCGCGGCGTCCGTGACCACCGAGAGCAGGAACGCCAGCCCGGCCACGGCCAGCAGGACGACCGCCAGGTAGCCGAGCACGCCCAGCAGCCGCAGCAGGCCCTCCCCCGGGTCGAGCTGGGCCGAGACCTGGCTGCTCAGCGGCTCCCAGCCGTAGCGCAGGGTGCCCGCGAGCAGGGCGGTGCCGGCCAGCAGCAGCAGGGCCAGCGCCGAGTACGCGAGCGCGACCAGCAGCTTCACCGCCAGCAACCGGGCCCGGGGCACCGGAATCGCCAGCAGGTAACGCAGGCTGCCCCAGCTCGCCTCGCTGGCCACCGTGTCGCCGCAGAACAGCGCCACCACCACGACCAGCAGGAATGACGCCGAGACCAGCAGCGAGAAGAGGGTGAAGTTCAGCCCGCCCGAGGTGGCCAGGTCGCCCAGGCTGGAGAACTCGCCCCCGCCGCCCCGGTCGTCGTCGTCGCCCGCGTCGAACTGGAACGCGATCAGGATGATCAGCGGCAGCAGCACCATGAAACCCAGGGCGAGCTGGGTACGCCGCCGCGACGCCTGCCGGCGGAACTCCGCCGCGAACGGCAGGGTGGCCGAGGGGCGGTAGCCCGCCGCCGCGCCCACCGTGGAGGACGACTGCGTCATCACCGGTCCCCGCTTCCCCGAGAGTTCTCGCCGACCAGGGCGAGGAACGCGTCCTCCAGGCGGCGCCGGGGCACCACCCGGTCCACTCCGATCCCGGCCCGGACCAGCTCGGCGACCACCTCGCTGCGGGCGGTGCCGAACGTGTCCACGACCAGGTTGCCGTCGGTGTCCGGCAGCACCGTCACCCCGTCGAGCCGGCCGAGCACGTCGCGCGCCGCCGCCGGGTCGCTGACGTCGAAGAGCACGCTGGGCGACTCGCCGACGATCTCGTCCACCGGGCCGGACGCCACGATCCGCCCCTTGTTGACCACCACCGCGTGGGTGCAGGTCTGCTCCACCTCGGCGAGCAGGTGGCTGGAGACCAGCACCGCCCGGCCGTCGGTGGCGTAGCGCTGGAGCACCCGGCGCATCTCGGCGATCTGCGGCGGGTCCAGCCCGTCGGTCGGCTCGTCGAGCACCAGCAACTCGGGCAGGCCGAGCATGGCCTGGGCGATGGCCAGCCGCTGCCGCATGCCGTGGCTGTACTTGCGGGTCTTGCGGTGCACCGAGTCGCCCAGCCCGGCGGTCTCCAGCGCCTGGTCGAAGTGCGCGTCGGCCCAGGGCCGGCCGGTGGCCCGCCAGTACGCCTTCAGGTTCTCCAACCCCGACAGGTGCGGCAGGAAGCCCGGCCCCTCGACCAGTGACCCGATCCGCGACAGCACCGGTGAGCCGGGCACCAGCCTGCGGCCGAAGACGTAGATCTCCCCGGCGGTGGGCTGGGTCAGCCCCATCAGCACCCGCAGGGTGGTGGTCTTGCCCGCGCCGTTGGGCCCGAGCAGGCCGACGACCTGGCCGGGGTGCACCTCGAAGTCGACGTTCGACACGGCGACGAAGCCGTCGGCGTACTCCTTGCGCAGTTGCCGGACGGCCAGCGGGACGCCCGCGTACTCCGGGTGCACGGAGCTGTCCTGGCGGCGGTGCCGGCGGCGGGCCAGCAGGACGACCACGACGAGCCCGACGACGATCGCGGCCAGCAGCCCGGCCAGCACCCAGCGCCAGACGGTGGCCGTGGTGGGGATCGGCTCGCCGGCCACGGTGGGCAGCAGCACCGGGCCGTCGCCGGGGGCGACGGTGTAGACGGTCGGCTCGACCGGCGTGGTGTACGACTGGTCGGTGCTGGCCACCACGATCCGCAGCCGGTGCCCGGCCTCGACGCGGCGCACGATCGCCGGCAGGGTGACGGTGACCGGCGCGGCGGCCCCGACCTGCGCCGGCAGCCCGGTCAGCCGCACCGGGGCGACCAGCCCGTTCGGCAGGGTCGCCGCGCCGGCGGGGTCGACGTCGTAGAGCTTGACGAAGAGCACCGCCTCCCCGGTGGGCGACGCGGCCTTCAGGGAGAACGTCGGCGACCCGGCGATGTCCACCGCCTCGGCCAGCGGGGCGGACTCGAACCGGGCGTGCTGGCCGGGGATGTCGCCGGCCACCCCGTCGAGCAGCGAGCCGAGCGCGCCCGCGAAGGGCACCGACGACATGGCCGCCGGGTTGCCGTTGGGCGGGTTCGCGACCGGCTGGGCCGGGCCGGCCACCGCGACCTCCCGGCGGGCGTCGCCGGTCAGCCCCGGGTAGTCGGTGGTGCGCAGCCCGGTGGCGACCAGGCCGCGGTCGAGGGCGTCGAAGCCGGCGATCCGGGAGTACGTGAAGTCGTCGCCGGGGGCCGGCCCGTCGCCCGCCACGTAGTGGTCGAGCCACTGCACGGTCAGGAACTTCACCCGGTCGGAGTCGTTGCGCGGCCCGTCGCCGCCGTCGTGGCCGCCGGTGAACCAGGCGACCCGGACGGGGGTGCCGTTCGCGGCGATGCCGCGCGCGTTGGCGTCCGCCTCGGCCAGCGGGAAGAGGCTGTCGGCCTCCCCCTGCACCAGCAGCGTCGGGGCCTTGATCCGGTCGAGCACGGGGGCCGGGCTGGAGCGTCGCAGCAGCTCCACGTCGGCCTGTTGCGCCCGCCCGGTGGTGGCGATGCGCAGGTACGCGGCGCAGACGTCGGCGGCGAATCGACCGCAGGCCGGGTCGACGGCGGCCCCGGCGGGGGCCCGCCCCGGCCCGGTGCCCGGTCCCGCGCCCGGCGCCGGGCTGGCCGGCCCGGCGGACGCGGGCCCGCCCTGCCGCTGGCCTTCCTGCCCCTCCTGCTGCTGCGGCTGGCCCTCCTGCTGCTGCTCGCCGGCCGAGTTTCCGGTCACGCCGGCCGGGCCCGCTCCGGCGGCACCGCCGCCGCCGAAGAAGATCCCCGCCCAGCCCTTCTTGAACACCCCGGAGGTGGGGGCCTTCCCGGTGCTCTCCGGCAGGAAGGCGCGGGACAGGTCGTTCCAGGTGATCATGGGGACGATCGCGTCGACCCGCCGGTCCTGGGCGGCCAGCAGCAGGGCCAGGCCGCCGCCGTACGAGCCGCCGACCACGCCGACGCGGGGGTCACCGGGGGCGTCGAGGCGCACCTGCGGCCGGGCGGCCAGCCAGTCGAGCAGCCGCTCGGCGTCGCGCACCTCGTGGTCGGGGCTGTCCAGGTGGATCTGCCCGCCGCTGCGGCCGAAGCCCCGGGCGGTCCAGGCGAGCACCGCGTAGCCCTGGCCGGCCAGCTCCTCGGCGTCGGCGCGGACCGTCTCCTTGGTGCCGCCGAAGCCGTGCGCCAGCAGCACGGCCGGCACCTTCCGCCCGGCGGAGGCGTCCTTCGGCAGGTAGAAGGTGGTGTCCAGGGCCACCGGCTCGTCCCCGGTCGGGCCGGAGCGGACGGTGACCAGCGCGGACTCGGTGCGGAAGCCATCCGGGCCGGACCGGGTCGCCCACACCACGGCGGCGGCCACCAGCACGGCCGCCACCGCCCCGGCGACGATCCGGCGGCGGGGGGTGGCCAGGGCCCGTCGGACCGGCGCGGCCGACAACGGCGATCTCATGCGGCAACGGTACGGGGAGCTTCCTGTGTGTTCACTGAGATCCGCCGTACGGCCGTCCGATCAGCCCGTTCGGCGACCCGACCGGGCCCGACCGCGCAGGGTACGGCGCGTGCCAGTGAGATGAATTCTGATCACGTGAATTCCGATGTTCGACCGAAATCCTTACGGATCCACCCATGTCAGTCGCTCGATGGGCACGGAGAGTGCTGACCCCGGAGACCAACGGTGACCACGGTCGAAGTGCCGCAAATCTGACCGGCCAGTCCCTGCGCTGGTCAGCCCCGGTCGATTAGTTTCCGGTCCGGTGAGCGGGACTGCGACGGCGACCCCCGACACCCCACCGTCCCCCGCCGTCGCCGGAGGAGACACCCATGACCGTTCCCGCGGAACGGGTCCGTCGACGGCCCGGCCTCACGGGTCGTGTGCTGCCGCTGCTGCTCGTCGTGGCGCTGCTCGCGCCGGTGGCGTTCCTCTTCGCCCAGCAGCGCCGGCTCACCGACGACCACCACGGGCTGGCGGTCCGCGAACGGCTGGGCGTGGAGTACCTTCGCGCCCTCGGCCCGGTCACCCTGGCCCTGGTCGACGCCCAGTCCGCCGCCGTGGCCGGCCGCCCCGGGTCCCCCGACGCCCTGAACCGCGCCGTCGAGGACGCCGCCTCGGTGGACACCCGCCTCGGCGAGCAACTGCGCGCCCACGACCGGTGGACCGGGCTGCGGGCCAAGCTGGAGGCGCTCAACGACCAGAACCTCACCGAGCCGACGGCGGCCTTCGCCGCGTACGGCGAGGTCACCGACCTGCTGCTGGCCCTGCACCGCAAGGTCCGGGAGGGCTCCGGGCTGATCCGGGACCCGCAGGCGGACTCGTTCTACCTCCAGGACGCGATCAGCGAGGAACTGCCCGAGTCGCTGGTGGCGACCGCCCGCCTCGCCGACCTGTCCACCATCGCCGCCCGCAGCTCGGCCGCCGAGCGGATCAACATGATGGCCGACCTGGGTGCCCTCTGGGCGGGCGCCACCATTCCCGCCAACGACCTGATCGTCAACCTGCGCGCGGCCGTGGACAGCACGGAGAGCACCCGACTCGGCGCGAACGTGCTCACCCCGCTGGACACGTACCAGCGCGTCATCGAGCGGCTCGACGTGCTCGGCACCCCGACCGAGGCGTCCGACCTGGGTGAGCAGGATCTGGCGAAACGGAACCTCAACGCGCTCGTCGCGGTCCGGGCCGACGCGCAGACCACCGCCCGGCAGCTCCAGCCGGTCATCCTCGACGAGCTGGACGCGCTGCTGCGCGAACGGATCGACCGGCTCGACCGGCAGCGATGGCTGGCCGTGGCCGCCGTCGGGGCGGCCCTCCTGCTGGCCGTCGTGATCGGGGCGGTGCTGCTCGCCCCGTACCTGCGGACTCGGCGGCAGGCCGGCGCGGGTGCGAACGGCGCGGACGCGGGCGGCATGGGCGCTAACGGCGCGGGTGCGGGCCTGTCGCCGGGCGGTCCCGATCGGGAGCCCGCCGATCCGCGCGGGCTCGCGTCCCTCGGTTCCCTCGGCGGGCCCGCCCCGGCCGAGCCCCGCACGCGGCGACCGGCCGGCCAGCGGCGCGCCACCGTCGACGTCGGCGCGGGCAGCGGTTCCGGCGCCTCCCGCTCCCCGAGCAGCGGCTTCGGCGGCTTCGGGCCCGACGACGGTGGCTCCGGCAGCAGCGGCTCCGGCGCCGACCAACGGCGGGGGCGCTTCGATGCTCGGTAGCCTCCGCATCCGGGGCAAGCTCGCCCTGCTGGTGATGATCCCGCTGCTCAGCATGGTCGGGCTCGCCGTGCCGGCGGTGCTCGACCGGGTCGCCACCGCCCAGCGGGCCGCCGACACCGCCGAGGCCGTCCGGGTCGCCAGCCGGGTCGGCAGCCTGATCCAGGACCTCCAGCAGGAGCGCATGCTCTCGATCGGGCTGCTGCTCGGCCGGGTCGCCCGCACCGAGCTGATCCAGAAGTCCGCCACCGTGGACGACCGCGTCACCGACCTCCGCGTCGAGCTGGGCGACCAGCTTCCCGACCGGGTCGCCACCGCCCTGGACGGCGTACGCCGGCTGGCCGACCTGCGTACCGGCGTGCTGGCCGGCCGCGCCGCCCCGGATCAGGTCATGGCGGCCTTCGCCCCGATCACCACGGCGCTGATCGCGGCGCTGCGGCTGCCCTGGCTGGTCGACACCACCACCACCATCGGCCAGCAGGTGCTGGCCCTGGACGGGCTGCTCCGCGCCGACGAGGCGATCGCCCGCTGCGCCACGTTGATCGTCCTGGTGCGGGAGCGGGGCGACCCGCTCTCCTCCGCCAGCTACATGGCCTGCATAGCCACCCTGCACGCGGAGAACGCCCGGTTCCGTAGCCTGATCAACCCGGAGCAGCTGCGGGTGGTCCAGCTCGACGACGCGGCGGTGGTCGCCCGGACCAACCCCACGTTCCTCGACGCCAGCGCGCGGGACCCCGCCGCCGCCATCGCCGCGGTCCCGCCGGCCGTGCTCTTCCCGTCGGCCCGCTCGATGATCACCCTCGGCCAGTTCGTCGAGAAGAAGATCATCGCCGACGTCATCGCGCAGGTGCGCGCCGAGCAGCGCCGGGCGTTGGTGGCTTCCTGGTTGGTCGGCGCGGCGGCAGCCGCCATCCTGCTGGTCGTGCTGCTGCTCAGCGTCGCGGTGGCCCGTCGGGTGGCGCACCCGCTGACCCGGCTCACCCGCTCCGCCGACCGGGTCGCCCGGGCCGCCGAGGCCGAACTGGTCCGGGTCGCCGACGACGACGAGGGCGGCACCGTCCCACCGATCCGCCTCGACCCCGTCGACGTGCAGGGCCACGACGAGATCGGCGAACTGGCCCGCGCGTTCGAGCGGGTGCAGGCCACCGCCGCCGGGCTGGTGGAACGGCAGATCGCCGCGCAGCGCAACGTGGCCCAGATGTTCGGCCACGTCGGGCGGCGCACGCAGAACCTCGTCGGCCGGCAGATCGCGCTCATCGACCGGCTGGAGCAGCAGGAGACCGACCCGGTACGGCTGGAGCACCTCTACCGCCTCGACCACGTCTCCAGCCGGCTGCGCCGCAACGCCGGCAGCCTGGTGGTGCTCTCCGGCTCGACCGGCGCCGACGGGCACGTCGCCCCGGTGCCGCTGGCCGACGCGGTCCGCCTGGCCCTCGGTGAGATCGAGGACTTCACCCGGGTCGACGTGCAGGTCCCGCCCGGGGTGTCGGCGGCACCGGCCATCGTCGGCGACCTGGTGCTGGCCCTGGCGGAGCTGATGGAGAACGCCACCGTCTTCTCCCCGCCGCACACCCGGGTGACGGTGACCGCCGCGCCGACCGAGGGCGGCATCCGACTGGCGGTCGTGGACCGGGGCATCGGGATGCCGGCGGAGCGGCTGGCCGGGGAGAACGCCCGGCTCACCCGCCGGGAACGGCTCGACCTGGCCCCGAGCGAGGTGCTCGGCCTCTTCGTGGTGGGCCGGTTGGCCCGCCGGCACGGCTGGACGGTGGACCTCGTTGCCACCCCGGGCGGCGGCGGCGTCACCGCCCGCCTGGAGATCCCGTCGGCGCTGCTGATCATGCCGCCGGCCGACCGGGCCGGTGCCACGGTGGCGCGGGCGACCGTGCCGACCCGGGACCGCCGGGCCGTCCTCACCCGCCCCGATCGGGCGCTGACCGCCGGCGCCGCGTCGCCCCACCCGCCGAGCGGCCCCGAACCGCACGACCCGGCGGGGGCCGGGTTCGACCGCGAGGTGCTCACCCGGGCGACCAGGTCGATGGCGGCCGGCGAGTCCTGGAACGCCTTCGGGGCCAGCGCACCCGCCGACGCGGGCCGTCCCCCCGCGACCACCGCCCTACCGGGCACCGTTCCGACCACCGGAACACCGGGTGCCGCGACACCGGGTGCCGCATCGACCGCCGCGTTGCCGGCCGCAGCCGCACCGACCGCTGGCTCGCCGCCGGCCCTGGTCGCCCCGCCGACCGCCGGCGTCGCGCCGGTCGCGCCCGACGCCGCCGCTCCCCCGGCGGACCTCGGCGCGTACCGGCCACCCCGTGACGCCGCGCCGGTCGGCGGGGCCGGCGGGCCGCACCCCCCGTCGTCGCTGCCCACCCGGACCAGGGGGGCCTTCTTCCCCGGCCGCAACGGTGACCGGGCCACCCCGCCGGTCCGGGCGACGCCCTGGGCGGGCATGGCGGGGCCCTCGGCCGACCTTTCGGCACCACCCGCCGGGCCGGGCGGATCGGTGGCCGGGGCGTTGCGAGGGGGATCCGGCATCCGGCAGCGGGTCGCCGGGGCGAGCCTGTCCCGCACCGTGCCGGCCGTCGGGCCGGTGGACGCCTCCACCGCCGACCCGCTCGCCGCCCGCGCGCTGGTCGAGCAGTTCGAAGCCGGGGTACGCCGGGCCGAGCGGCAACCGCCGGAGCAGACCGGGCTCAGCCGACGGGTTCCCGGCGCCAGCCTGACCGTCCCACCGCCCCGGCCCCGGCCACCCGTGCACCCCGGCGATCCGGCCGCGGTGCGGGACCTGCTCAACGAGTTCGAGGCGGGCGTCGCCCGTGCTCTGCGTGAAGTCTGTCCGGACCGCTACGAAGAGGAAACCCCACGGTGACCAGCCCATTCCTGCACGACAACGTCGAGCATCAGAACCACCCCGACAGCGGCGACCTCAGCCCCGAGGCGAGGACCTTCAACTGGTTGCTGGACTCGTTCACCTCCAGCACCGCCGGGGTGATGGAGGCGATCGCGGTCTCCTCCGACGGGCTGCTGATGGCCATGTCGGCGATCAAGGACCGGTCGAACGCCGAACGCCTGGCCGCCGTGGTCTCCGGCATGACGAGCCTCGCCGGAGGCGCGGCGAGCTGGTACGCCCTCGGCGGGCTGAACCGGGTGATCGTCGACATGACCGACGGGTACCTGCTGATCAGTGCGATCAGTGCCGGTTCCGTGCTCGGCGTGGTCGCCGACCGGTCGGCGAACCTCGGCACCGTGGCGTACGAGATGACCCTCTTCGCCGGCCGGGCCGGCGGCGCCCTCACCCCGCGACTGATCGTCGAGCTGAAGAACGCCGTTCAGCAGTGAACCCGGACGTCGCCGGTGCCGGGCCGGAGCCGGATCCCGTGGTCCGGGTCCGGCCCTACCTGCGGGCGTCGGCCGCCCGACGCGACTACGAGGCACCGGGCGACGACCCCGGTCAACCGGGCGGCTCCGAGTCGGCACCCGGGCCGCGCCCGTTCGTGCTGACCGCCGGCCGGGTGGCCGGGGTGGACCCGGCGATCGGGCTGGAGACCCAGGTGACCGCCCGGCCCGAGGCCGAAGGGTGGAACACCGGGGCCGCGTCCCCGCTCACCCCGGAACTTCAAATGATCATCGCGGTCTGCGGTGAGCCGATCTCGGTCGCCGAGATCTCGGCCCGGACCCGGATGCACTTCGGCGTCACCCGGGTCCTGGTCGGCGACCTGCGGGCCGCCGGCCACCTCGACGTGCACGTCGGTACGCCCTCCGACGCCCTCGACCCCCACATCATCCTGCGAGTGATTGATGGACTTCGTGCGATCTCCTGAATGGCCGGCCGCCCCGCTCGACGCGGTCGCCGCCAACAGCGCCGCCACCCGCTACGGCGTCGCGGCGGGCATCCCACCCATGTCCGGGCCCGTCCCCCCGATCCTGCCCGGTCTCGCCGGGCCTGCGGCACCGCAGTCGCCGTACCGCGTGCCGGCCGGGCCGCAGCAGGCCGCGCCGGCCACCGGTGCCGGCCGGGCCGCGCCGCCGATCCCGGTCAAGATCCTCATTGCCGGCGGCTTCGGCGTCGGCAAGACGACCACCGTCGCGGCGATCTCCGAGATCGTCCCCCTCACCACCGAGGCGGAGATGACCAGCGCCGGAATCGGTGTCGACGATCCCGGCGGGCGGTCGGGCAAGACCACCACGACGGTGGCGATGGACTTCGGCTGCGTGACCATCGACCAGAGCCTGAAGCTCTACCTCTTCGGCACCCCCGGGCAGGCCCGCTTCGGCTTCATGTGGGACGACCTGGCC
Source organism: Micromonospora sp. DT233 (assembly GCF_049841815.1). NCBI lineage: Bacteria > Bacillati > Actinomycetota > Actinomycetes > Micromonosporales > Micromonosporaceae > Micromonospora > Micromonospora sp. DT233. The sequence goes on from NZ_JBNCLB010000001.1 coordinate 632,248, forward strand.
CTGGGCGCGCTCGGCGCACTGGTCGTGGTGGACAGCGACCGGCTCGACGACTGCTACCCGGCGATCGACTTCTTCGAGCAGGCCGGGCTGCCGTTCGTCGTCGGGGTGAACGCCTTCGACGGCCGGCTGGCCCTGGAACTCGCCTCGATCCGGTGGGCCCTGGCCATCGGCGACCAGGTGCCCCTGATCCAGTTCGACGCCCGGGAACGCCTCTCGGTGCGCGACGCCCTGCTGCTCGTCCTGGACCGGGCGCTGGACCGGGCCACCCGTCAGCGGCGGGACTGAACCGCCCCGGCCGCGATCCGGGGCCTTCGACTTCCGGCGGCGGCTACCCTCGGGCGATGGCCGTACCCGACCTGAGTCTCACCGCCCGCCTGAGACCGGCCGCGCTGGACGCCCGGCGCGGCGTCGTCCGGCTGCACCCCGAGGTGATGACCGCCCTGGCGCTGCGGCCCGGCGCCCCGGTCCGGCTCCAGGGCCGGCGGGTGACCGCCGGCATCGTCGCCCCGGCCGGGCCGGGCGCGAGCACCGCCCTGCTCTACGCCGACGACCTGCTGCTGGGCAATCTGGGCATCCGCGACGGCGGGCAGGTCACGGTGAGTCCCGCGCCGGTGGTCGCCGCCCGCCGGGTGACCCTGGCCGGGCCGGTGCAGGTGCTGGCCGCGGTCTCCCCCGAGATGCTCCGGCTCGCCCTGCTCGGCAAGGTGGTCACCGCCGGCGACGACGTCTCGCTGCTGCCCCAGGACGTGCTGCCGGACGCCTCCGTACGCACCCTCGTCGAGGCCGCCCGGCACAGCCTGTCGACCAGCGTCGGGTACGCCTGGACCAGCACCCTGCTCACCGTGACCGCCGCCGAGCCGGGCATCGGGGCGCTGGTCACCATGGACACCGAGGTCGCCTGGGAACACGGCCGGAGCACCCGCACCGGCGTGCCCCGCACCGACGGCGACGTGCGGCACCCCCCGGCCCACCCGACGTACGTGCCGGACGGCGCGGTGGCCGACCCACGGGGCGACGCCGACGCGCCCGACCGGGCCGGCGACAGCCTCGGGGCGCAGGACGCGCCCGAGGTGGACGAGCTGCCCGGCCTGCGGGCCCAGGCCGAGGAGCTGACCGAGTTGCTCGACCTCGGCTTCCACCACCGGGAGGTGCTGGGCCGGCTGGGCACCGCCGTGTCGCTCGGGGTGCTGATCGCCGGGCCTGCCGGGTCGGGCAAGTCCGCGCTGGTCCGGGCGGTCACCGCCCGGGTGGGGGCGACCGTCCGGCCGGTCTGGGCGCCCGAGCTGGCCGCGCTCACCAACGACGCGGCGGCCCGGCGGCTGCGCGCCACCGCCGAAGAGGTACGCGCGAACGCCCCGGCCGTGCTGCTGGTCACCGACGTCGAGGCACTCGCCCCGGCCGAGCACCCCGGACCGCTGGCCACCGTCTTCCGGCAACTGCTCGCCGAGACCCTGCGGGCCGGGGCGGCGGTGGTCTGCACGACCAGCCGCCCCGAGGCGGTCGATCCCGCGCTGCGCGCCCCCGACCTGCTCTCCCTGCGGATCACGGTGCCCCTGCCCGACCAGGTGCTGCGCCGGGAGCAGCTCACCGTGCTGACCCGGCAGGTGCCGCTGGCCGCCGACGTCCGGCTCGACGAGGTCGCCGGGCGTACCCCCGGGTTCGTCGCCGCCGACCTGGCCGCGCTGGTCCGCGAGGCCGGGGTGCGGGCGGCGCTGCGGCAGAAGTCGGCCGAGACGCCGACGGTGGCCATGGCCGACTTCACCGCCGCCCTGGAGGTGGCCCGGCCGACCACGATGGCCGGGTCGACCCTGGAGCTGGCCGACGTGACCCTCGACGACGTCGGGGACATGGTCGAGGTGAAGGAGACGCTGACCGAGTCGGTGCTCTGGCCGCTGACCTACCCCGACACCTTCGCCCGGCTCGGGGTCCAGCCGCCGCGCGGGGTGCTGCTCTACGGGCCGCCCGGCTGCGGCAAGACGTACCTGGTCACCGCGCTGGCCGGTTCGGGGCGGGCGAACGTGCTCTCGGTCAAGGGCGCGGAGCTGCTGTCGAAGTGGGTCGGGGAGAGCGAGCGGGCGGTGCGGGAGCTGTTCCGGCGGGCCCGGGAGGCCGCCCCCACGCTGGTCTTCCTCGACGAGGTGGACGCGCTCGCCCCGACCCGTGGCCAGGCCAGCGACGGCGGCACCACCGACCGGGTGGTCGCCGCGCTGCTCACCGAGCTGGACGGGGTGGAGTCGCTGCGCAACGTCGTGGTGGTCGGCGCGACCAACCGCCCCGACCTGGTCGACCCGGCCCTGCTGCGGCCGGGCCGGCTGGAACGGCTGGTGTACGTGCCCCCGCCCGACGGCGCGGCCCGCGCGGAGATCCTGCGGGCCGCCGCCCGGAACGTCCCGCTGGCCGAGGACGTCGACCTGGGCGACCTCGCCGACGGGCTCGACGGCTTCTCGGCGGCGGACTGCGCGGCGCTGGTGCGGGAGTCGGCGCTCGCCGCGATGCGGGAGTCGCTGAGCGCGGCGACGGTCACCGCCGGCCACGTCGAGGCCGCCCGCCGACGCGTCCGCCCGTCGCTTGACCCCGACCAGGTCGCCTGGCTGGCCGCGTACGCCCACTCCCGCGCCACCCGCTAGCGGCGCTTCGGTAGATCTTGGCGGATTCCGGCCCCCGGAGGGGCCGTCCGCTTCGAAGATCCAAGATCCGGTCAGTGGGGCGGTGGGGTGGCGTCGAGGGAGATCTCCGCGTGCACCGCGTCGTCCTTTTCGGTCAGGACCGCGCCGCACCTGCGCAGCACCGAGACCGCGCCCGCATTGTCCCGGCTGGTCTGCGCCACCACCGTACGCATCCCGGCCGCAGCCGCGAGGTTGAGCAGTTCCCGCAGGGCGGCTACGCCCACGCCCTGCCCCCGGGCGGAGCGGCCGAGCCAGAAGCCGGTCTCGACGGTGCCGGGTGGCGGGCAGCGGGTCATCCGGATCATGCCCAGCACCTCGCCGCCCACCAGGACGGCGTACATCCTGGTGCGGGCGGGACCGTCCAGGCCGGCGAAGCCCGTCCGGTAGTAGTCGCGGAACGCCTCCCGGCGGGCGTGCGACCAGCCGGCGGGCGCGTCGACCGGGGGCATCACGTCGTCCGGCTCGGCCTCCGCGACCGCCACCGAGAGCAGCGACTCCAGGTTCTCCTCGTCCACCGGCTCCAACCGGACCGCACCTGCCACGTGCCGCAGTCTGCCGGGCCGGGCCCGCCCGAGTCCACCCTTCCGCCCGGTCGGGTCACCGTCGTCGACTTCCGCCCCGGCCGGGTCACCGGCGTCGGTTGCGGGTCCGCGAGGAACGTAGCCGGCGGAGGCGGCCCACCAGCAGCGGCTCGGCGGCCAGCGCGGCCGGATTGTCCAACAAGCCGTTGAGGAGTTGGTAGTAGCGGGTCGCGGAGAGGCCGAAGGCGTCCCGGATCGCCTGTTCCTTCGCGCCGGCGTGTCGCCACCACTGCTGCTCGAACGCGAGGATGCGCAGCTCCCGCTCGGTCAGGCCGGCCGGGGCGGCGCCGACCACCGGTGCCGCCGCTGGTTCGCCCGCCGAGTCCTGGGAGTCCTCGGAGTCCTGCCCGGCGGGGGCTGCGGGCTCCTGCCCGGCGGGGGCGGCGGGAGCCCGGGCTCCGGTGCCCACCGGACCAGCCTGGGCCGGAATGTCCCGGGCCGGGATGCCCGTGGCCGACGACTCCGGCGCGACGCGGGGCGGGGGGACGGTGACGCCGTCGCCCTCCCTGCCGGCCTCGCTCCGCCGGGCGGCGGGACGCGACGGCTCGGCCCGATCAGCGGTGGCCGGGGAGGCGGTGGCCGGGGAGGCGGTGGCCGGGGAGGCGGTGGCCGGGGAGGCGGTGGCCGGGGAGGCGTCGGCAGGCGGCATGGCGCTCCTCAGGCGGCGGGCGACGGGCCGGGCAGCGGCGTGCCGGCCGGGATCCCCCAGCCTAACCAGGGCAGACGCGGGTCGCATCGGACGTGCGGGCTGATCGACTCCCGACGCGAGGAAGCACGACAGATCGACTCCGTGTGCGGTATGTCGCGGCCTGACAAGGACCGTAGGCCGCGACATACCGCACAAGAAGTCGATCACGCCCAGCCTCGCGGGACCAGGCCAGCCTCGTGGGACCAGGCCAGCCTCACGGTCAGGCGATGTCGCGGCGACGCATGTTGATCAGTGCCGCGCCGAGGATGACCACCAGGCCGACGCCGAGCAGGATCGACGAGTGCTGCCAGGTCAGTTCGAGGGTGTCCGGCTTGCACTCGCCGTAGTAGTTGGCGTTGCAGGAATCGTAGTTCTCCAGGATCACCTTCTTCTGCAGCCAGGCCATCGCGTACGTCGGCAGCAGCCATGCCTCGATGAACTTGGCCCCGGCCATCCCCATCAGGACGCCGACGCCGAACTGACCGACCGCGACGACCCCGATCGCCCCGCCGAGGGCCATCGCGGTGTGCCGGCCGAGCGAGGCGATCGCGAAGCCGAGGGTGGCGGCGACCACGATCAGCAGCAGCCCACGCAGCCCGGTCAGCCCGAACGACTGCCACACGCCGGCGGTCATCTTCGCGGTGCTGCCGCGCATCGTGCCGACGATCCAGAACCCGACGGTCCAGAGCGCGGCGGTGACCACGGTCAGCCCGACCGCCCCGGTCAGCAGCGCCGCCAGCTTGGTCAGCAGCACGGTGAGCCGCTTGGGGCGCCAGAGCAGCAGGTTCATCATCCCGCCGGTGCTCCACTCGGCCCCGACGAAGGAGGCGCCGACCACGAACCCGATCATCGCGAGGATCCCGGTGAAGGGGATGATGGTCTCCTCGAAGCGGTCGCGGAAGTCGAACGTCGACGGCAGGTACCACTTCGCCTCGATGCTCTCCCGATCCGGCGGCTGGATCATCGCGCAGTCCTCGGGGTACCGGCCCTGCGGCGCGTTCTGGCCGGAGGTCTTGGCCTGCGTGCAGGCCGCCCGCTCCTCCTCGGCCCAGCGCGCCTGCTCCTGGTACTGCTGCTCGGCCTTGCGCTCGGCTCTGGCCCGCTGCTCGGGGCCGATCTTTTCGTTGGTGACGAAGATCCCAGCGAGGACCGCGGCGAGCACCAGCAGCCCGAGCAGCGTCGCCCAGCGGGTGAAGCGCCGCTTGCCCAGCCGGCGTAGTTCAGTGCGATAGAGGCTCATGCGCCCCAACCTCCTCCGGCGACGCCGGGCTGGCTCGCGCCGCCGACCTTCGTGGACTGGTCGACCTGGCGGTTCTGCCCGGGCACGGGCGCGGTGGCGGTCAGTTCCAGGAAGACGCTCTCCAGGTCGACCGTGACCGGGGCCAGCTCGCTGACGTACAGGCCGTGTTCGGCGAGCAGTCGACTCACCGTGGCCGGCTTCTCGACCCCGGTGAGCATCAGGTGGTCTGGCTGGGCGGTCACCGCCACGCCCGCCCGGGTCAGCGTCTCGGCCGCGCGGGGCAGGTCGGTGACCGCCTCCAGGCGGACCCGCATCCCGCCGCCGGAGTGCTGGGCGAGCACCTCGTCGACCGGGCCGAAGGCGACCCGGCGGCCGAGCGAGATGATGGTGACCGAGTCGCAGATGAGCTGGATCTCGCCGAGGATGTGGCTGGAGAGCAGCACGGTCATCCCGGAGGCGGCCAGGTCGCGGGTCAGGGTGCGCATCTCCCGGATGCCGCCGGGGTCGAGGCCGTTGGCCGGCTCGTCCAGGATCAGCAGCTTCGGCTCCTTCAGCAGGGCCGAGGCGACCGCGAGCCGCTGCTTCATGCCGAGCGAGTACGTCTTGACCCGCTCGCCGGCGCGGTCGCGCAGGCCGACCAGCTCCAGCACCTCGTCGACGCGGGTCTGGGGCACGTCGCCGGCCCCGGCCAGCAGCGACAGGGTGTCGCGGGCGGTGAAGTTCGGGAAGAACTGCGGGCTCTCCACGATCGCGCCGACCTGGGCGGCCACGACGGGCAGCGCCTCGGGCACCTCCTGGCCGAGAATCGCCATCCGGCCGCCGTTGGGCCGGATGAGGCCGAGCAGGGTACGCAGGGTGGTGGTCTTGCCCGACCCGTTGGGGCCGAGGAAGCCGTGCACCTGACCCTGCTCGACGCTCATGTCGAAGCCGTCCAGGGCGTGCCGCTCGCCCCGACGTCGACTCTTGTACGTCTTACGTAGACCTTCTATTTCCAGGACAGCCGACAAGCTGCGCCTCCCCCGATGAAGTAGGTGACGACGCACACCATACCGGGTATACACAGGAGAACAATACTCGGTATGCACCTCGGCGTGTCACGCAGAGTGAGGGCCCCGCGAGGCGGGAGCCGTCAGGCGCAGATGACGTGCACTCCGGCGGCGCGGAACGCCTCGACCACCTCGGGGGCCGCCCCGGAGTCGGTCACCAGGGTCTCCACCCGCTCCACGGGGCAGATCCGGGCGAACGCGTGACCGCCCAGCTTGGACGAGTCGGCGATGATCACCACCCGCTTCGCCCGAGCCACCATCAGGTTGTTCATCGCCGCCTCGCCCTCGTGGTGGGCGGCGGCACCGAGCTGCGGGTCGATCGCGTCCACCCCGAGCAGGGCCACGTCCAGGGTGACCTCGCGCAGCAGCGCCCCGCCCAGCGGACCGACCAGCTCGAACGACTTCGGTCGCACCACCCCGCCGGCCACCACCACCTTCATCCGGGAGCGCACCAGCAGCTCGTTGGCGATGTTCAGGGCGTTGGTGACCACGGTGAGCTGAGCGCCCTCGGCGTTGGTGTTCAGGTCCGGCCGGACGGCCAGCGCACGGGCCACCTCCGTGCTCGTGGTGCCGCCGTTGAGGCCGACCACGGTGCCCGGGGCGACCAGCGCGGCGGCGGCCGCCCCGATCCGCTGCTTCTCGGCCGAGTGCTTGGCGGTCTTGTAGCGCAGCGGCAGGTCGTACGAGACGCCGTTGGCCACCGCCCCGCCCCGGGTCCTGGTGATCATCTGCTGCTGGGCGAGCTGGTCGAAGTCGCGCCGGATGGTGGCCTGGGAGACGTCGAGCCGCCCGGCCGCCTCCTCGACGCTGACCCGGCCGTTGTCAGTGAGCATCTCCAGCAGCGCGTTCCATCGGGCGTACCGGTCCACTGCGGGGTCCTCCACTGACTTGTGCACGTTCGGTGATTGATTGCGTGCACAGTAGTGCGCGAAACTGGGCGGGCGCAAAGCTTCGTCCTGCGCGCCCGCTGCGCAACCCGAAGAGGCGGTTGCCAGAACCGAGGCCTTTCGCACAGAATGACGCGCGAAAGACGGCCGAATCGCGCCGTATTGCGCACGTTCTCCCGGTGAGGAGTTCCGATGGCGTTCGTCCACGACGAGATCGCGAGTCAGCCCGACTGCTGGCGGCAGGCGGCGCTGCTGGCCCCCACGGTCGCCGAGCACCTGCCGCGCCCCGGCCAGCGGGTCGCCGTCGTCGGCTGCGGCACGTCGTGGTTCATGGCGATGGCGTACGCCGGGCTGCGCGAGGCCGCCGGCCACGGCGAGACCGATGCCTTCCAGGCGTCCGAGTTCCCGGTCGGCCGCCGCTACGACCGGCTGGTCGCCATCACCCGCTCCGGCACCACCACCGAGGTGCTGGACCTGCTGGCCGCGCTGCGCGGGCAGGTCCCCACCACGGTCGTCGTCGGCGACCCGGCCTCCCCCGCCGTCGCACTCGCCTCCGCCGCCGTGACCATGCCCTTCGCCGACGAACGCTCCGTGGTGCAGACCCGGTTCGCCACCACCGCGTTGGCCCTGCTCCGCGCCCACCTCGGCGACAACCTCGGCGAGCTCGCCGCCGACGCCGAGGTGGCCGCCCGGGCCCCGCTGCCGATCGACCCGGCGGGAATCGAACAGGTCACCTTCCTCGGCCGGGGCTGGACCGTCGGGCTGGCCCAGGAGGCCGCCCTGAAGTGCCGCGAGGCCGCCGGCTTCTGGGCGGAGGCGTACCCGGCCATGGACTACCGCCACGGCCCGATCGCCATTGCCGCCCCCCGCCGGCTGGTCTGGGCGTTCGGCGAGATCCCCGAGGGGCTGGCCGAGGCCGTCGCCGCCACCGGGGCGCGGCTGGTGCACAGCCGCACCCACGGCTGCCACACCGTGCTCACGAGCTGGGCCGCCGGGCGTACCCCGGTCGATCCGATGGCCGACCTGATCCTCGCCCAACGCTTCGCCGTGGACCTGGCCACCAGCCGCGGCCTCGACCCGGACGCGCCCCGGCACCTCAGCCGCTCCGTGGTGCTCGCGTGAGCCCAGCGCCCCGAGGTGCCCGGACGGGCCCGGCCGACGTCGTCGTCGCGCTGGACGTCGGCGGCACCGGGATGAAGTGCGCCCTGGTCCGCCCGGACGGCAGCGTGGTGCACGCCGAGCGGCACCGCACCGACGCGGGCCGTGGCCCGGACGCGGTGGTCGGGACCGTCCTGGACGTCGCCGAGGGGCTGGCCGCGAAGGCCCGCGCCGACGGCCTCGCCCCGGTGGCCGTCGGCATCGCCGTGCCCGGCGTCGTCGACTCCGCCGCCGGGGTGGCGCTCTGGTCGGCCAACGTCGGCTTCCGGGACGTACCGCTGCGGGACCTGGCGGTGGCGCGGCTCGGGCTGCCCACGGCGCTCGGCCACGACGTGCGCGCCGGCGGCCTGGCCGAGGCCCGGCTCGGCGCGGGCCGGGGCACCGCGCACGTGCTCTTCGTCGCCATCGGCACCGGCATCGCCGCCGCGCACATGGTCGACGGGTCGGCCACCGCCGGCGCGCACGGCGCCGCCGGGGAGATCGGCCACATCCTGGTACGCCCCGGCGGCCCGCGCTGCGGCTGCGGACGCCCCGGCTGCCTGGAGGCGGTGGCCTCGGCCTCGGCGATCGCCCGCCGGTACGCGGAGCTGACCGGCACCCCCGCCAGCGCCGCGCAGGTGGTCGAGCGGGCGGTCGCCGGCGAGCCGGAGGCCGCCCAGGTCTGGCGGGAGGCCGTCGAGGCGTTGGCCGACGGGCTGGCCACCGGCCAGGCGCTCTTCGACGTGCAGACGATCGTCGTCGGCGGCGGCCTGGCCCAGGCCGGCGCGCACCTGCTGGACCCGCTGCGCGCGGCGCTGCACGAGCGGATGACCTTCCACCGGGAGCCGCGGGTCGTCGCGGCGGCCCTCGGCGACGAGGCCGGCTGCCTCGGCGCCGCCCTGCTCGCCCTCGACAATCTGGAGAAATGATGGCTCTTCGGGTAAACGGCAAGGTGGTGACCCCCACCGGCGTGGTCCGGCAGGGCTGCGTGGAGATCGACGACGACCGGATCACCGCCGTCGCCGAGTACCCGACGGCGCGCGACGGCCACTGGATCGTGCCGGGCTTCGTGGACATGCACACCCACGGTGGGGGCGGGCACACCTTCACCACCGGCGACGTCGACTCCGCCCGCGCGGCGGCGGCGTTCCACCTGGGGCACGGCAGTACCACGCTGCTGGCCAGCCTGGTCAGCTCGCCCTTCGAGCTGATGCGCGACGCCACCGCCGCGTTCCGGCCACTGGTCGAGGAAGGCGTGCTGGCGGGCGTCCACTTCGAGGGGCCGTACCTCTCCTCGGCCCGCTGCGGCGCGCAGAACCCCGAGTTCCTCCGCGACCCCTCCACCGACGAGCTGGCCGCGCTCATCGAGCTGGGCGGGGGCGTGGTGCGGATGGTCACCCTGGCCCCGGAGCGCGACGGCGCGCTGGAGGCGATCAAGCTGCTCACCGCCCACCGGGTCGTCGCCGCGATCGGGCACACCGACGCGACGTACGACCAGACCCGCGCCGCGGTGGCGGCCGGCGCGAGCGTCGGCACCCACCTGTTCAACGGGATGCGCCCGGTGCACCACCGCGAGCCGGGCCCGGTCGTCGCGCTGCTGGCCGCCCCGAACGTGGTCTGCGAACTGGTCGCCGACGGGGTACACCTGCACGACGGGATGCTCACCTTCGCCACCTCGACCGCCGGGCCCGAACGCACCGCCCTGATCACCGATGCGATGGCCGCCGCCGGCATGCCCGACGGCGGGTACGAGTTGGGCGGCCAGGCCGTCACCGTCGCCGCCGGGGTGGCCCGGCTGGCCGCAGGCGGCGCGATCGCCGGCAGCACCCTCACCATGGACGTCGCCCTGCGCAACGCCGTGCACGCCGGCATCCCGATGACCGACGCCTGCCGGATGGTGGCCACCACGCCGGCCCGCGCCATCGGCCTCGGCGACCGGGTCGGCGCGCTCCAGGTGGGGCTCCGCGCCGACCTGGTCGTCCTCGACGACGACCTGAACCTGGTCCGGGTGATGCGCGGCGGCTCCTGGGTGGAGTGACCCGCCTCGGTCGGCGCCCGACCGGGGGGCGTCAGCCGAGGTCGTCGACCTCGACGCCGAGCACGGCCTGTTCGTCCGGGCGGTGCACCAGCACGTCGGCGAGGAACGACTGCACCGCCGGGCCCATGCCGACGTCCCGGCGGGCCCGCTCGGAGAGCAGCCACTTGTGCTCGATGATCTGCGTGAAGAGTTCCTGCGGCTCCAGTTTGCGACGCAGGTGCGCCGGCACCGCCCGGACCACCGGCTCGAAGACCTCGGTCAGCCAGCGGTGGGCGGCCTGCTGCTCGTCGGTCAGGTCGCTCTCCGCCCGGTACGCGTCCAGGTCGTTGAGGAGCTTCCGGGCCTGGTTCTCCTCGGCGTCGAGGCCGGTCAGCCGGATCAGCCGGCGGTGGTGGTGGCCGGCGTCGACCACCTTCGGCCGGACCAGGTACCGCCCGTCGTCGATCGTGGACATGGCCACCTCGGCCACGTCGAAGCCCAACTCGTTGAGGCGGCGGATGCGGCCCTCGACGTCGTGGCGGGCCTCCCGCTCGACCTGCTGCTCGTAGGTGATCTCGTGCCAGAGCCGTTCGTAGCGCTGGACGACCTCCTCGCACACCACCTCGGGGTCGATCGAGTCGTGCAGCAGTCCGGCGGCCTGGAGGTCGAGCGCCTCGCCGAAGATGTTGACCCGGGCGATCTCCAGGTCCTCGCCGCGCTGGCCATTGGAGAGCGAGTTGTGCAGCGCCCCGGTCTCCGCGTCCACCAGGTAGGCGGCGAACGCCCCGGCGTCCCGGCGGAACAGGGTGTTCGACAGCGAGCAGTCGCCCCAGAAGAAGCCGGTCAGGTGCATCCGGACGATCAGGGCGGCCAGCGCGTCGAGCAGCCGGCCCATCGTCTCCGGGCGCAGGGTGCGGGAGAAGAGCGCCCGGTACGGCAGGGAGAACTGCAGGTGCCGGGTGATCAGCACCGACTCCAGCGGCTCCCCGTCGCCGCTCTGCCGGTCGGCGACGATGGCCACCGCCTCCACCGAGGGGAAGTCGATCCGCTCCAGCGCCCGGAGCAGGTCGTACTCCCGCTCGGCGATCCGCTCGCGGGTCTCCTTGAAGGCATAGACGTGCCCGCCGAGCCGGACGAACCGGACGATGTGCCGGGAGATGCCCTGCGGCAGCGCCACCAGGTGTTCGGCAGGCCACTGCTCCAGCGGGGTCGACCATGGAAGGTCGAGCAGCGCCGGGTCCACGAGGGCAGAGGTGATCCGCACGCCGACCAGCATGACGGCTCACCCGGCCGAAAGCTTCCCTTCGTGGTTCGCCCCACAACCCGAACTTTGCCCGCCCGGTAGCGTGGTCGCGTGCGGCAGACCCAGACGGTACGGCGGAAAGCGCAGCTCAGGGCGGTACGACCGGCCGGCTGGTGGTGCGACGCGCTGCTGCTCGCCGCCCTGATCGGCCTGACGGCCGCGCTCGCCGCCGACCGGCTCTTCGGCCTCGACCGGGCGGTGGCCGACTGGGCGCAGGCGCACCGGCCGACGGCGGCGCACTGGGTGGCGGTGGTCCTCAACTACCTGGGCCAGGGCACCCCGTTGACCCTGATCGCGCTGGGCATGGGGGTGCTGTTGGCCGTCCGGGTGCGCTCGGTGCGCCCGGTGCTGCCGCCGGCGCTGGCCTTCGTGTTCACCTATCTCACCATCGGCCCGCTGAAGGTCTGGACCGCCCGGCCCGCGCCGAGCGCCGCCGTCAAGGAGCCGTTCCTGCCCGCCGAGGCCACCCTGCCCCTGTTCCAGGACGACCTGCCGCTGCGCTTCGCCCAGTCGTACCCGTCGGGGCACGTCGCCAACACGATCATCTGGTACGGGGTCATCGCGCTGCTGCTGCCACCGCTGCTGGCGACCTTCCGTCGGGCCGTGCCGCCCGCACTGGTCACCGTGGTCCGCCTGGTCCCGCCCATCGTGGTGTTCAGCACCACCACGTACCTGGGCTGGCACTGGCTCACCGACTCGGTCGCCGGGCTGCTGCTCGGGCTGCTCCTGGACCGGCTGCTGCACCGGGTGCCGTGGGACGACGTGCCGCTGCCGCGCCGGCTGGCCGGCTGGGACCGGCCCGCGCTCTTCGCCTCCCGGCCCTAGGGACCGGCGGGCGCGTCGGGGGACGGGTCGGGCGGGGTGGTCTCCCGGAGCAGGGCGGTCAGCCCGGCCCGGCGGGCCATCACGGTCAGCCGGTCGCCGGCGGTGATCACCAGGCGGGGGTCGGCGGACCAGTCGGCCTTCTGGCCGGGGCGGGTGTGCGCCAGCAGGCGTACCTCGCCGGGGTGGGCCACGGCGGCCAGCGGGCGGCCGTCCAGCGCCGAGCCGGCCGCCACCGGGACCTCGGTGACCAGCAGCGCGTGCCGGCCCACCGGGATGGTGGCGATCACCGCGCGGTCCAGCAGGGCGGCGGCGAAGGAGGGCGCGGCGAGGTACGACACGCTGCGCGAGATGCCGATGCCGAACGCCTTCTGGATGCGTTCGGCGAAGTCGCCGTCGAAGAGCCGCAGCACCACCCGCAGCTCCGGGGCGAGGCCACGGGCGTTCAGCGCGGCCCGCAGGTTGACGCCGTCGTCGGTGGAGGCCACGACGAGGGCCTGGCAGGTCTCGACCGAGGCGGAGCGCAGCGTCTCCTCCAGGGCCGCGTCGCCGACCACCACGGGCACCCCGAGCCGGTGGGCCAGCGACGCGCCCCGCGCGTCGGGGGTCTTGTCGATGGCCACCACCTCGACGCCGAAGTCGTGCAGCTGGGCCATCACCCGGGTGCCGATGTTGCCCAGCCCGACGACCACGACGTGCCCCGACCGGTGGGGCTGGATCCGGCCGGCGTGCAGGGCCAGCCGGGCGTTGACCACCCCGTCAACCACCACGGCGGTGATCAGCGGCAGCAGCGCCAGCCCGGCCAGGTTGAGCACCACCTGCATGACCTGCGCGGCGACGGGCTTGTTGACGTCCGGGTCCTCGCCGGTGAGCGTGGTGACCAGGGTGAGGTAGAGCGCGTCACCCCAGTTGACGTCGGCCGCGCGGGCGTTGAGCCAGCCGAGCGCCGCGATGACCGCGAGCAGCACCAGCACCGCGACACCGATCTTGCGGGTGGCGAAGCTGCGCACCGCCCGCAGCAGCACCGCCAGCGGCCGGCGGCGGCGTCGGGCGCGGACCAGGCGACGGGCGGCCAGCTCGGTGCCGGGCGGCTGCCCGGTCGCCTCGGCGAGCACCACGTCGGCGGTCGCCTCGTCGGTGGGCAGGACCCGGTGGCGGTTCGGATCGCGGGTGTCGGCCACCCCGCAGAGCACGCTCTCCGGGCGTACGTCGGCGCGGCGGGCCACGTAGAGGGTGCGCCCGCCGTGCCGGAAGTGGGTCGGGGCGACCTCGCCGAGCGCGGCGGCCACGAACGCCGGGGCCGCCATCGAGGCGTCGGAGAGCACCGCCGAGTCGGGGAAGAGCTGCCGCACCCCGTTGGCGAGGCTGGTGTTGAACATCCGCACCACCAGTCGCAGCCGGGGCTCGACCTCGCGGGCGCAGAGCGCGGCGTGCATGTTCCCCACGTCGTCCTGGTGCAGCAGGGCCAGCCCGTCCGCGCCCGCCAGGCCGGCCCGGCGGAACGTCTCCTCGTCGAGGCGGTCGGCGCGGACCACCTGGATGCCGCCGACGTCCCGGCCGTCGGGGCCGTCGGAGCGGCGGCGCTCGGGCACCACCAGGGTGATCCGGATCCGGCCGGAGTCCACCTCGGTGGCCAGCAACGCCCGCACCACCCAGTACGCCAGCGGGTCGGACCCGCAGACGACGTAGTGCGGGCCGGCCTCCCCGTTCATCCGCAGCCGCCACCCGGCCGCGCGGCGGGCGCGCTCACGCAGGGGGTCGGCCATGCGTCGCATCGTAGTCAGCGGTCGAAAGGCCCCGCAGCCCCGTGATCATGAGGGCATGTCGCGTCCCGGGGCGGGTAGAGCGGGGCATGCAGACGTTCCTGCCGTACCCGGACTTCCTGGCCACCGCCCGGGTGCTGGACGTCAAGCGGCTCGGCAAGCAGCGGGTGGAGGTCATCCAGGTGCTGCGGGGCCTGACCCGGCCGGGGTACGGCTGGCGCAACCACCCGGCGGTCAAGATGTGGGCCGGGTACGAGGAGGCGCTGGTCCGCTACGGCCTCGACGTCTGCGCGGTGTGGTGCGAGCCGGGCCGGGCGGACACCTGCGCGGCGACGCTGCTCACCGACCTCGCCGCCGCCTGCGGCGTCACCGTGGTACGGACCCAGGCGGAGCTGGCCACCGCCGGCGAGCTGCCGCCCTGGCTGGGCCGCGACGACCTGCACCGCAGCCACCGCGCCTCGCTGAGACGCAAGGCCCCGGAGCACTACCGCCCGCTCTTCGCCGACGACGACCTCGACCCGGATTTGGAGTACGTCTGGCCGCCCTCCGACCGGGCCCGCCGAGTCCTCCCGCCCTGAGCAGCGCGCCCGCTGCGCCACTCCCGCCACCTCGGGCAGACTGGTCCGCATGGCGCTGTCACGGGTTCTGGGCCGGTTCGTCGGCGTACGCGAGCATCTGCTGGAGCCCGGCGGCGGTGGCGCCCCCCGGGTGCCGCGCCCGACGGAGGCGGTGGTGGTCGGCGGCGGGATCGCCGGCATGTCGGCGGCGGTGGTCCTCGCCGAGCGCGGGGTCCGGGTGACGGTGCTGGAGGCCGCGCCCACCCTCGGCGGCCGGTTGGGCGCGTGGCCGGAGGCGCTGGCCGACGGCGTCCAGGTCAACGAGCACGGCTTCCACGCGTTCTTCCGGCAGTACTACAACTGGCGCTCGATCCTGCGCCGCATCGATCCGAAGCTGGGCTTCCTCAAGCCCGTCCCGGGTTACCCGGTGCTCAGCGAGCGGTGGCCCACCGAGGAGTTCGGCAGGCTGCCGCCGGCCGCGCCGGTGAACCTGCTGGCCCTGCTGCTGCGCAGCCCGAGCCTGCGCCTGACCGACCTGCGCGGGATGGACCGCGACGCCGCGCTGCCGTTGCTCACCTACCACCCGGAGCGCACGTACGCCGAGTTCGACCAGGTCACCGCCGACGATCTGCTCACCTCGCTGCGGCTGCCGGACCGGGCCCGCGCGATGCTCTTCGAGGTCTTCTCGCACTCGTTCTTCAACCACGAGGCGGAGATGTCGGCGGCGGAGATGATCGCCCAGTTCCACTTCTACCTGCTCGGCAACCCGGAGGGGCTGGCCTTCGACTGCCCGGACGAGGACTACGCCACGGCGATCTGGGCCCCGCTGGCCCGGCACCTGGAGCGGCACGGCGGGCGGGTGCTCACCGGGGCCGCCGCCACCCGGCTGGACCGGGGCCCGGACGGGTGGCGGGTGGGCGCCGCCGACGGCACCGCACACTCGGCGGAGCACGTGGTGCTCGCGGTGGACCCGCCGGCGCTGGCCGCCCTCGTCGCGGCCTCACCGGTGCTGGCCGGGGCCGCCCCGGAGCTGGTGGCGGCCATGCCGACGTTCGGCACCCCCGGCCCGCCGTACGCGGTGGCTCGATACTGGTGCGACGGCGACGTCGACCCGGGCCGGGCGGTCTTCAACGGCGTGTCCCGGCAGCCCACGCTGGACTCGGTGACGCTCTACCACCGGCTGGAGAACGAGTCGCGCCGGTGGGCGCGGCGCACCGGCGGATCGGTGCTGGAGCTGCACGCGTACGCCTGCGACGAGGGCGTGCCGGCCGAGGAGCTGGCCGAGCGGATGCGCGCCGAGCTGGTGACGCTCTGGCCGGAGGCGGCCCGGCTGCGGGTGCGCGAAGTGCGCGCCCGGGTCGAGGCGCGCGCCCCCGCGTTCGCCCCGGGCAGCCACGCCGGCCGCCCGGGGGTACGCACCGACGCCGCCGGGCTCTACCTGGCCGGCGACGGCATCCGGACCGACTTCCCGAGTGCGTTGATGGAACGCTCGGCGGCGACCGGCATCATCGCGGCGAACCACATCCTGCGCGCCAGCGGCGGCGCAACCGAGCCCCTCCGCTCGATCCGCCCCCACGGCCTGCTGGCCCCCCGCCGCCGCTGACCCCGCCCCCACCCTCCCGGGGCACCCCTCCCGGGCTGCCCTCCCCGGGGCCGAGATCCGCGCATCTTCCCCGAAGATGCTGCCTCGATCGGTGTTTCACCCAGCATCTTCCCCGAAGATGCGCGGATCTTGCCGGGTGCGGAGGGGCACGGGGAGCGGCAAATGGTCACAAAACGGTTAAGGTTGTTCTACGCTCGATTGACGCCCACGACGCCGGCGACCGCCGGCACGGGAGGTCAGACGGGGTGTCGACAGCGCACCGGCGGGGGCCGGTCGACCGACCACCGGCCGACGACGCGCTCGACGGCCGGGACACCGGCATTGTCGGCGGGCGGGACACCGGTGGCGGTGGCCTCGGCGGGCGGCGCGACGACGGCGACGGTGGCGGGCTCGGCGGGCGGGACGAGGGCGGTTACGGGCTGGTCCGCGACGTGCGGGCCCGCGTAGTGACGGCGCTGCGGCTCGGCTGGTGGTTGGCCGACGCGTACCACCACGCGCGGACGGCCGACCTGCCGACCGACGCGCCGCGCCCCGAACGACCGCCGGCCAAGCTGACCAACTTCACCGAGATGTCCGCCTCGGGGCGGCTGCGCATGTACCTCGACGGGATCGACGTGGCGCTGACCCAGCTCGCCGAGCCCGGTCACGGCGCCGGGAGCGCGCCGGCACCGCCGGGCCGGGTCGCGCCGGACACCGCCGCCGCCCGCGCGGCGCTGCCGGCCGGGGCGGTCCCCCTGCTGCTCGCCCTGGACGACCTGAACATGGACGTGCTGCGCTGGACGATGGCGACCGATCACCGGGTCGGGATGGCCTACCGGCTCGGCCGCTCTTTGGCCGACACGGTCCGGCACGGCGATGCCGGGCAGGTGCCGTGGCGCTTCGCCGGCCGGCAGTTGGAGATCGGTCGTTGGCTCACCGAGCTGTCCGGCGTCCTGCCGCCGTACTCGGCTGCGGTGGTCCGTCGGTCGTTGCGGGCCTGGACCGAGGCGGTCACCCGGGCCGGGGTGGGCGACCCGGACGAGGCCGGCCTCACCGAGTTGGCCCGTGAGCTGCGCAACCAGGGCGATGTGTGGCGCGGCGTACTGACCGGTGGCCTGCACCCGAGGGACCTGCTCGACGAGGAGGACTACGCCGTGGTGGCCCGGAACGTGATCATCCGGGACCGCAGGCTGGTCGTCCAGGCCGCGCGGGGCGTCTTCTGGCCGGTGCTGGCCCCGCTGCTGGTGGTGCTCCTCGCGGTGGTCGGGGTGAGCGCCGCTGCGGCGGCCGGCTCCCCCACCGTCCGCGCGGCCGTCGCCCTGGTGGGCCTGGGTGCCGGGCTGACCGCGATCTGGCGGTCGGTCTCCGGGCCGGCCCTGACGGTTGCCGGGGAGGTGAACCGGCCGCTGCTGGAGGGCGAGTTGATCGTACGGATGGCCGAGCGGGTGGACCGCCCGCTGGCCGATGCCCGCGCCGCCGCCCGCGCCCGCCGACAGCGCCATGCCGGTCCGTCGAGCCCGACCAGCCCGACGAGTCCTACGCGTCCGACGCGTCCGACGACGAATCGAAATGCGTTGCCGTCCTCGTCGCCCCCGCCCTAAGGTGATCACGCCATTCCGGGATGGCGCGTCCACGGGGCGACGACGGACCGGCCGGCGGGTACGGGGGGCCGCGTCAGGGGCACGCCCGGGCGCGGCACCCGCCGGCCCCACCGCGCTGCCGCGCCTCCGACCGGGATCGGCAGGGCCCTCACCGGATGGGCGGGGCCCTCACCGGATGGGCAGGGCCCTCACCGGGTGGGCGGGGCCCTCACCGGATCGCGGAGTCCCGGGCGGGACTCACCGGGAGACCGACGGCCCTCACCGGGT
Organism: Micromonospora sp. DT233; assembly: GCF_049841815.1. Taxonomy (NCBI): domain Bacteria; kingdom Bacillati; phylum Actinomycetota; class Actinomycetes; order Micromonosporales; family Micromonosporaceae; genus Micromonospora; species Micromonospora sp. DT233. The sequence goes on from NZ_JBNCLB010000001.1 coordinate 650,405, forward strand.
GGGCGGGGTCCAGTCGAATCGGGGCGGGCGGCGCTCGTTGGCCGCCGCGACTCCCTCGCGGGCCTCGCCGCTCTCCCGGACCTGCCCGTGCCACCAGGCGATCCGATCCGCGTCGGCCCGCTCGTCGACGATCTCCTTCGCGGCGGCGACCGTGAGCCGGGAGCGCTCGGCGATCGTGGCGGTGACCGCCCCGACCCGGGCGGCGAGGTCGTCGGGCGGCAACACCTCGTCGACCAGGCCGATCCGCAGGGCCCGCCCGGCGTCGATCAACTCGGCGGTGAAGAGCAGGTGCTTCGCGGCGGACGGCCCGACCAGCCGGGCCAGCCGGCGGGTGGTGGGGGCCGGGTAGACCAGGCCCAGGCGGGCCGGCGGCACCCCGAACCGGGCATCGGCGGCGGCGAGGCGCAGGTCGCAGGCGACCGCGAGCTGGCAACCGCCCCCGACGCAGGCACCGGAGATCGCGGCGACGGTGGGTCGGCCGAAGGCGGCGAGCCGTTCCTCGGCCGCCACCGCGATGCTGGCGTCCCCGGCCTCCAGCAGCTCGTCGAGGTCGCCCAGGTCCGCCCCGGCGCAGAAGGTGCCGGCGGCACCGGTGAGCACCAGCGCCCGGACCCGGGGGTCCGCCTCCAGTCGGTCCAGCAGCAGCGGCAACTGCCGCCACATCGCGGGGGTCAGCGCGTTGCGCCGGGCCGGGTTGGAGATCACGACCGTGGCCACCGGGCCGGTCACCTCGACGGTCAGCTCCGCGTCGGACACCGCCACCACCTCGCTCGCCTCGCCGGCCCGGTCGGCCGCCGCCGACCGAGGCCCGCCCGGCCGGTGCCCCGATGGAGGGCGCGGCGCGGTCGGTACGGCGACGATAACGCCCGCGGGCCCGACGACCACCCGCGAGGGGTGGCCGCCGGGCCCGGCGACGGTACGACTACGTCAGGAGACGTTGAGCGCGGTGTCGTCGACCACGAAGGAGGTCTTCAGCGAGAAGTCCTCCGTGCCGGTGAACTTCAGGGTGACGGTCTGCCCCTTGTACGAGGCCAGCGAGAACGACTTCTGGCTGTACCCGGTGGCCTTGTTCAGGTTCGAGTAGGTGGCCAGGGTCGCCAGCACCGTCCCGGACGAGTTGAGCACCTGCACCGAGAGCTTGTCGTACTGGGTGCTGGTGGTCGTCTCGGCCGTGTCGATGTGCAGCCAGAAACTGAAGTTGTACGTGGTGCAGCTCGCCGGCAGGGTCACCGACTGGGAGAGCGTCTCGGTGTTGGTGCTGCCGACGCCGTTCAGCCAGGCGCTGTAGGTGCCGGTGCGGGCGGGCTGGGTGGTGCCGTGCTGGCCGATGACGCCGGAGCTGGCCGTCCACACCGTGTTGCCGGACTCGAAGCCGGAGTTACCGAGCTTCTGGCCTGCGCCGGTGCAGCCGCCGGTGCCGTTGACGGTCAGCGTGTAGGTCGCCGTCTTGGTCCCGCCGGTGCCGGTGCCGGTGATCGTGACGGTGTAGGTGCCCGACGCGGCGGCGGTCGTGGTGGCGATGGTGAGGGTCGATGAGGCGCCCGAGGTCACCGAGGCCGGGCTGAACGACGCGGTCGCGCCGCTCGGCAGGCCGGACGCGGAGAACGTCACGGTCTGCGCGGTGCCACTGGTGGTGGCGGTGGAAACGGTGGTGGTGGCGGAGCCGCCGGCGGTCACCGAGCCGGAGGTCGGCGAGAGCGCGACGGAGAAGTCGTTGCCGGTCGACGAGCAGGGCGCGTCGCTGCCGGCCACGTTCACCGAGGTCCAGGACGCCTGGACGGCCTTGTACTCGGTGGAGCAGTTGCCGTACAGGTCGGTGGCCGCCTTGAGGCTGTAGGCGCGGGCGGTGTTCGCCGGGGTCGTGGTGTTGACGTACGACGTGTTGGAGGTGAAGTAGGTGTCCAGGGCCCGGAACCAGATCTTCTCGGCCTTGGCCCGGCCGATGCCGGTCACCGCGGGGGCGGAGCCGCACGGCGTCGAGGTGCCGTACGCGGTGGCGCCGGTGCCCTCGGCGAGGTTGAAGAAGAAGTGGTTGCCCACGCCGGAGGAGTAGTGCACGTCCTTGTTCTTCGTGCTGGTCGACCAGCAGGAGTCGGACGAGCCGTCCAGCGACGGGTTGTACATGTAGCGCAGCGGCGTGTTGTTGCCGTTGATGTTGATCTTCTCGCCGACCTGGTAGTCACCCGGGTCGCTGGGCGCGTTGGCGTAGAACTCCACCATGTTGCCGAAGATGTCGCTGGTGGACTCGTTCAGGCCGCCGGACTCGCCGGAGTAGGTCAGGTCGGCGGTGGCCTCGGTGACGCCGTGGCTCATCTCGTGGCCGGCCACGTCGAGGGAGACCAGCGGGCGGGAGTTGCTCGAGCCGTCGCCGTAGGTCATCTGCGCGCCGTCCCAGAACGCGTTGATGTAGTTGTTGCCGTAGTGCACCCGGCTCGGCACGCCGTTGCCGTTGCCGAAGATGCCGTTGCGGCCGTGCACGTTCTTGAAGTAGTCGAACGTCTTGGCGGCACCGAAGTGGGCGTCGACGGCGGCGGACTGGCGGTTGGAGTTCGCGCCGGTGCCCCACGCGTTGTCGGCGTCGGTGAAGGTGGTGCAGGTCGACGTGCCGTTGTTCATGTCGCAGGTGCGGCCGTTGCCGCGCACCGGGTCGATCATGTTGTACGTCGAGCCGGACTGCGTGGTGTCGATGCTGACCGCGCCGGTGTAGATGCCGGTGCCGGTGCCCGCGACCGAGTGGATCTCGTCGTACGAGCCGATCACCTTGCCGGTGACGGCGTCGGTGATGACGTGCAGCTTGGAGGGGGTCTGCTTGTCGGCCTTCCAGCCGGAGGCGACCGTCTCCCAGGCCAGCCGGCCCTTGCCGGAGGTGGCGTCGACGAAGAGCTCCGGTGCGCCCACGGCGGTGAGGGAGCCGGAGAACTCCTTGGCCGCGGCTTCCTTGGCGCTGGCCGCGGTGACCTTCGCGCTGGTTCCGAGGGTCAGCGGGGCCGCGAGGCCCACCGACGCCCCGGCGTACTCGCCGTTCGCCTTGGCGTGGATGACGAAGTCACCGCCGTAGACGCGCAGGCCGTGGTACGTCCGGTTGTAGCGGGTGTGCGACGCGCCGTCGGCGTCCACCTTCGTCCGGACCGCCTGGTACGTCTCGGCGTCGGAACCCTGGACGGTGCCGGGGTTGCTGCGCAGGACGGAGTCGGCGCGGTCGGGAGCGGGGGCGGTGGGGGCTGCTGCTTGCGCCGTGGTGGCGACGCAGGTGAGCAGGCCGCCGGTCAGCAGCGCTGCGCTGGCAGCGGCGAGGGATTTCTTCACGTGCCCTCCTGGCGAGAATGTGTGACGAGGATAGTCACGCATGTAGATATAGTGATCGTTCAACGAAAGGGGAAGGGACCAGCCCCTTCCAGACCCGAACACTGACCGAAAGGTTGATCAGGCCAAGGTGACGGAACCGGGCGGAGTCCGGACACGTCCGACGAACATGAGTCGGACTCCCCTGCGCGCCGCCCTGACCCTCACCCTGCTGGCGCTGGCGAGCGGCTGCGCCGCCGAGGGCCCCGCCACGCCCACGCCGTCGCCGACCATCCCCGGCCCGTCGTCCACCGCCGCCGCCACGGCGTCGGCCGGGCCGACCACCGCTGCGGGGACGACCGCCGCCACCCCCGCTGCCACCGACCCGACGGAGGCGTCCCCCGACGCCCTGGTGGTGCTGCGCCGCTCGGGCGGATTCGCCGGGCGCGACGACACGGTCACCGTCATCCCGGACGGCCGGTGGACGGCGGTCGACCGGGCCGGCACCCGACGCACCGGCCAGCTCGACGCGACGGCACTGGACCGGCTGCGACGACTCGCCGCCGATCCCGGCCTCACCGCGAAGCGCGCCGACGACGCCGACGGCCGCTGCTCCGACGCGTTCGCGTACCGGCTGACCGTCGGCGGCGCCACGGTCGACTGGACCGAGTGCCCGCCGCAGGGCGCGCCGTCGCCGGCCGCCGCCGAGCTGGCCGCGCTCGTGGTCGACGCCGCCGTGCGGCCCTGAGCGCGGCTGCCAGACGTGGGGCGGAGCGGATCGAGGCGCGGCGGGCGGCCCGCCCGGCGAGGCCCGCCAACCCGGTAATCCCATTCCGGGTGTGTCCTTCGCCTATTGGCCCCTTCCCGGCCCCGGCGGCAGCATGGAACGCATGACACGTGCCCTCATCGCCCTGACCAGTCACCGCCAGCTCGGCGACACCGGCCGCGAGACCGGCTACTACGTCGGCGAGGCCGCCGAGCCGTGGGAGGAGTTCCGCGCCGCCGGCTGGGAGGTCGACCTCGTCTCGGTGGCCGGCGGCGAGCCGCCCGTCGACGGCCGCGACGAGAACGACAAGACCCAGAACGACTTCCTCGCCACCGCCGGCGTCGAGCACACCGCGCGGGCCGCCGACGTCGACCCGGCCGGCTACGACGTGATCGTCTTCGCGGGCGGCCACGGCACGATGTGGGACTTCCCGGGCAACCCCGACCTGGCCCGGATCGCCGTCTCGATCCACGAGCGCGGCGGCGTGGTCGCCGCCGTCTGCCACGGCCCCGCCGCCCTGGTCGACCTCAAGCTCCCCGACGGGCGGAACCTGATCGCCGGCCGGCGGGTGGCCGGCTTCACCAACACCGAGGAGGCGGCGGTCGGCCTGACCGAGCACGTCCCCTTCCTGCTCGCCGACCGGCTCACCGAGGCCGGCGCCACCCACGTCACCGCGCCGGACTTCACCGAGCACGTCGTCGTCGACGGCAACCTCGTCACCGGTCAGAACCCGCAGTCCGCCCGCGCCCTCGCCAAGGCGGTCGTGCGCCTGTCGTCCCACTGAACGGTCGTGCGGCCGTCGTCCGGCTGACCGGGGGCGCGGCTGCTGTCGCGCTGACCGGCGGCGCAGCTCACCAGCGGTAGTCCGGGGGCAGCCCGGTGCCGCGCAGCTCCGCCGGCAGGTGCGCCACGTCGTTGACGGCGACCAGGACCGGCGGGCCGGCGGAGCTGTAGCGGATCACCGTGAGCCCCGCGTTGTGGTGGTTGAGCCCCAGCCAGCGCGCGGGCGGGGCGTCCAGCGCGTGCCGGACCAGCCAGCCGATCAGGAACGTGTGCGTGACCACCAGCACCCGGTCGTCGCCCTCGGCCGGGGCGGCGGCGAAGCGGGCGACGGCCGCCGCCGTCAGTCGCGGCCCGTCGACCCGCTCGGCCGGCGAGAACCCGGCCAGCATCCTGGCGTACGCCGCAGGCAGGCCGGCCGGGTCGGTGTCGTGCGGCAGGTGGTCGCCGGCCAGCTCGGTGGCGTACACCGGGACCGTGGGCAGTGACCGGGTGACCAGCGCGGCCGTCTCGGCGGCCCGGGGCAGCGGCCCGTGGTGGACGGCGGCGAACGGCACCCCGGCCAGCCGCTCGCCGAGCAGCGCCGCCTGTCGGCGCCCCCGGGCGGAGAGGCCGACCTCCGGCGGGTCGTCCAGCGCGTCGGGCGGCAGGTCCTGCTCGCCGTGCCGGGCCAGGAAGAGCAGGCGGCTCGCCATCGTCACCTCGCGCGGGGTCGGAAGGCACGATGCTAACCAGCCCGCGCCACCCGCGACCGTGGACAGGTCACCGGGTCGCGCCGGAACCGCCTTGTGGAAACAGTGGAGCCCCCGGCCGGGATCGAACCGGCGACATCTCGCTTACAAGGCGAGTGCTCTGGCCAGCTGAGCTACAGGGGCGCATCGTGCGTGGCCAGCATAAGCGACGGACCTCGGGACTTGTCCCTCGGCAGGCCCTCCGAGCACGGAAAACGCCAATTTGCCGACCCCGGCGGCGGCCGCTCGCCGGCCGCTGAGCGCTACCGCGCGGAGATTGATGCCCGGCTGTGCCCGACTGCCCGGTATGCCCATGCCGTCCGACCCGTCCCAGCTTCTTTCGTCTTGGCGCGCGTCTTGGCACGCGAGGAAAACCCGTTTACGGTGCAGTGACACGGATGACGCCTCCGGCGGCCAACGCTGCCTGCGGTGTCGTCCGATGGCCGGCGTCACACCGACGCCGGTCGCTCCTTCACTCGGATCGTCCGGCACGTTCCTGCCGGTGAAAGGAAGCGCTCCACCATGGCTACGGTCACCTACGCGAAGGCGTCCCGCATCTACGCGGGCACCGAGCGGCCCGCAGTGAACCAGCTCGACCTGGAGATCGGCGACGGGGAGTTCCTCGTCCTGGTCGGCCCGTCCGGCTGCGGCAAGTCCACCAGCCTGCGCATGCTCGCCGGGCTGGAGGACGTCGACGACGGCGCGATCTACATCGACGACCGGGACGTCACCCACCTGCCCCCGAAGGCCCGCGACATCGCGATGGTCTTCCAGAACTACGCCCTCTACCCGCACATGTCGGTGTACGAGAACATGGCGTTCGCGCTGAAGCTGCGCAAGACCCCCAAGTCCGAGATCGACCGGCGGGTCAAGGAGGCGGCCGGGCTGCTCCAGCTGGAGGAGTTCCTCAACCGCAAGCCGAAGGCCCTCTCCGGCGGTCAGCGCCAGCGGGTCGCGATGGGCCGGGCGATCGTCCGCGAGCCCCAGGTCTTCCTCATGGACGAGCCGCTGTCGAACCTCGACGCCAAGCTGCGCGTGCAGACCCGTACCCAGATCGCGTCGCTGCAGGCCAACCTCGGCATCACCACGGTCTACGTCACCCACGACCAGGTCGAGGCCATGACCATGGGTCACCGGGTGGCGGTCATGCTCGACGGCGTGCTCCAGCAGGTGGACACCCCCCGGGCGCTCTACGACACCCCGGCCAACGTCTTCGTCGCCGGCTTCATGGGCTCCCCGGCCATGAACATCAAGACCGTCCAGCTCACCGAGCAGGGCGCCGCGTTCGCCGAGCTGAACATCCCGCTGACCCGCGAGCAGATCGAGGCGGCCCGCGCCGAGGGCGGCGACGGCAAGGTCACCGTGGGCTTCCGCCCGGAGGACTGCGACATGGTGAGCCCGAGCGAGGGCGGCATGCCGGTCGTGGTCGAGCTGGTCGAGGACCTCGGCTCGGACGCGAACGTCTACGGCCACGCCGCGCTCGAGGGCCAGAACGAGCGCTTCGTGGTCCGCACCGACCGGCGCACCATGCCGAACATGGGTGACACCGTGTTCGTCAAGCCGCGCGCCGACCGTACCCACGTCTTCAACGCCACCAGCGGCAAGCGGATCTGACGTACGACAAGAAGGGGTGCCCACCGCGCGCGGTGGGCACCCCTTCGTCGTCTCTGTCTCCGCCTCAGCCCTCGACGGCCCGGCGGCGGGACACCTCGGCGAGGGCCACCGCGGCGGCGACGCTGGCGTTGAGCGACTCCACCTCGGAGACCATCGGGATGTTGACGGTCAGGTCGCAGGTCTCGCCGACCAGCCGGGACAGCCCGCGCCCCTCGGAGCCGACCACCACGACCAGCGGGCCGACGGCCGCCTCCAGGTCGTACAGGTCGGTTTCGCCGTCGGCGTCCAGACCGACGACCATGAAGCCGGCGTCCTTGCAGGCCTTCAGCGACCGGGTCAGGTTGGTGACCTGGGCGACGGGCACCCGCGCGGCCGCGCCGGCGCTGGTCCGCCAGGCGGTCGCGGTGATCCCGGCCGCCCGCCGCTCCGGTACGAAGACACCCTGCGCGCCGAACGCGGCGGCGGAGCGGATCACCGCGCCGAGGTTGCGCGGGTCCGTGACGCCGTCCAGCGCGACCAGCAGCGGGGCGGCCTGCTCCAGCGACGCGGCGATCAGGTCGTCGAACGACTCGTACGCGAACGGGGGCACCTGGAGGCCGACGCCCTGGTGCAGCACCCCGCCGGTCATCCGGTCCAGCTCGTTGCGGCTGATCTCCAGGATGGCGATGCCCCGGTCGGCGGCGGTGCGGGTGATCTCGTTGATCCGGTCGTCGGCGTCGATGCCCTGGGCGAGGTAGAGCGCGGTCGCCGGCACTCCGGTGCGCAGCGACTCCAGCACCGGGTTACGCCCGACCAGCAGCTCGGGGCTGTCCTTCGACGGGTTGGACTTGCGCCCCGGCGCGACCCGGGGACCGGTGCGCCCGGCCGGGCCGCCCCGACCGCCACCGCTGCCCCGGCCGCCGGGGGCGGCGCCCCGGCCGCCCGGCACGCCCCGGCCGCCACCCTTGCCCCAGGTGGTGTCCTTGCTGCCCGGCTTGCCGATCTTGGGGGCGCGCCCCTCCTCGGTCGCCGCCCGGCGCTCCTTGTCCTGCTTCCAGGCGGTGCGCTGGGGCAGCTTCTCGGTGCCCGAGTACGCCTTGTGCCAGGGGCGCTCGTCGGCGGGCAGGGTCTTGCCCCGGCCCGCGAGGGAGTCCTTGTTCTTGCCTCCGGTGCCCTTCGGGGCGCCCGCCTTCGGCGTCAGTCGCCGGCCACGGCGCTGCGAGTTGCCGGCCATCAGTCCTGCTCTCCAATAGTCCAACGGGGTCCCTGCGGGGTGTCCTCGACCGTCACACCAGCCTGGTTGAGCTGGTCGCGGACGGCGTCCGCCGCCGCCCAGTCCTTGCGGGACCGGGCCTGCGCGCGCTGCTCCAGGGCCAGCGCGATCAGCGTGTCCACCACGTCGCGCAGGTCGTCCACGCGCCCGCCGCCGGTCCACGCCTCGTCGAGGGGGTCGAGCCCGAGGATATCCAGCATCGCCCGCGCGGAGCCGAGCGCCGTGCGGACGGTCACATCGTCGCCGGTGGTCAGGGCGCTGTTGCCGGCCCTGATCGTCTCCTGGAGCACCGCGAGGGCGGCCGAGGTGTTCAGGTCGTCGTCCATGGCGGCGACGAAGGCACCCGGCAGCTCCCCGAGCTCACCCGGGCCCACCCGCTCGGCGGCCCGCTGGACGAACCCCTCGATCCGCCGGAAGCCGGTCGCCCACTCGCGCAGCGAGTCCTCGGTGTAGTCGAGCAGCGACCGGTAGTGCGCCGCCGCGTAGTAGTAGCGAAGCTCGATCGGGCGCACCCCGAGCGACGCGACGTACGCCAGGCCGAGGGCGTTCCCGGCCGACTTGCCCATCTTCGCGCCGCCGATGCCGAGCAGGCCGTGGTGCACCCAGTAGCGGGCGAACGGCAGGCCGGCGGCCTGCGACTGGGCGACCTCGTTCTCGTGGTGCGGAAAGATCAGGTCGAGCCCGCCGCCGTGGATGTCGAACTCGGCGCCCAGGTAGCGCCAGCACATCGCCGAGCACTCGATGTGCCAGCCGGGCCGCCCCCGCCCCCACGGCGAGGGCCAGTACGCGTCCGCCGGCTCGTCGGGCTTGACGCCCTTCCAGAGGGCGAAGTCGCGCGGGTCGCGCTTGCCCCGCTCCGGGGCGTCGTCGGCGGCCTGCATCGCGTCGGGCGACTGGCCCGAGAGCGCCCCGTACGCCGGCCAGGAGGCCACGTCGAAGTAGACGTCGCCGGAGCCGTCGCCGGACGGGTAGGCGTGCCCGGCGTCGATCAGCTTCGCGATCAGCTCGTGCATCTCCGGGACGTGCCCGGTGGCCCTCGGCTCGTACGTCGGCGGCAGCACGTTGAGCGCCTGGTAGGCGTCGGCCAGCGCCCGCTCGTTGGCGTACGCGATGGACCAGAACGGCCGGCCCTGCTCGACGGCCTTGACCAGGATCTTGTCGTCGATGTCGGTGAGGTTGCGGATGAACCGGACCTCGAACCCCTTGGCCAGCAGCCAGCGGCGCAGCACGTCGTAGTTGACACCTGATCGAAGATGGCCGATGTGTGGAGGCCCCTGGAGGGTGAGGCCACACAGGTAGACCCCCACCTTGCCGGCTTCCCGCGGGACGAAGTCCCGCACCGATCGGGTGGCGGTGTCATACAGCCGTAGCGTCACCTCACAAGGGTAGCCGTCCACGCGTCCCCGGGCCGCCCGGTGCCGGGGTCGTACGCTGCCCCTCGTGGATGAGGCGGCGCAGCGGCAGGACGGCACGACGGAGCACGCCGGCGGCGGGGCGCGCGGGGGTGAGACGGCCCAGACCCTGGACCGCGGGCTACGGCTGCTGCACCTCGTCGCCGACGCCCCGATGGGGCTGACCGTCACCGAGGCGGCGAACCGGCTGGGCATCGGCCGCGCGGCCGTCTACCGACTGGTCGGGGCGCTGAGCGGGCACGGCATGGTACGACGCGACGGCGACGGCCGGCTCCGCCTCGGCGTGGGGGTGCTGCACCTGGCCCGGCGGGCCCAACCGCTGCTCGCGGAGGGGGCCCTGCCCGCCCTGCGCCGACTCGCCGAACAGGCCGGCGCGACGGCTCACCTCACCGTGGTGGAGGGCGGCGAGGGCGTCGCCCTCGTGGTGGTGGAGCCGAGCTGGACGTCGTTCCACGTCGCCTACCGGACCGGGACCCGGCACCCCCTGGACCGGGGGGCCGCCGGCCGAGCCATCCTCGCCGGCCGCACGGGCGCCGCCGGCCCGGTGGGCACCAGCGGCGAGCTGCAACCCGGCGCGTACGGGGTGGCCGCGCCGGTGCTCGGCGTGCCGGGCCTGGAGGCGAGCGTCGGGGTGGTGGCACTGGCCCCGCTGGACCCGAAAGCGGCGGGCGAGCAGGTGCTGGCGGCGGCCACCGCCGTCGCGACGGCCCTCTCCTCCTGAGCCATCCCACTCGCGCTCCGCGTCGAGCGGCTCATGATCGACTTCATGTGCGGCACATTGGGGCTTCCCGCGCCCGTCAGGCCACCACTTACCGCACATTGCGACCGCCCTCCCCCTGACTGGTCGCCCTGCCCGGCCGGTCGCCCCGCCCGACCACCGCACGCCAAGCGACACGCATCCCGCCCGAGGTGCTAGGCGGCAGGCGAGTTGATCAGCCAATACCACAGCGGGAAGCCTCGGAGCGGTTTATCCACAGGCGACCGAGCGGGCCGGCCGCGCGGTTGTCCACAGGGGTGTCGAAGGCGCTCCGGTACCCGCCAGCCTGGGCACATGCCTCGACGTCCCGAACGCCCCTCCGCCCTCGCCTGGCAGGTCTTCCGTGCCTCCGACGCAATCCGGTCGGGCCTGATCACCAGGCACCGGCTACGCAGTTCGGCCTGGGTCAACCTGCGCCGCGACATCTACGCCGACTCGCGCCTCGAGCTGGATCACGTGCTCGCCTGTCGAGCGGCCTCCCTGCAACTGCCTCCCGGCGCGCTGATCGCCGGCCCCTCGGCGGCGCTGCTGCACGGGATCGAGCACGCCGCCGAGTTCTCCGACGAGGTGCACGTGGCCAGCCCGCGCGCGGCCGGGCTGCGCAGCCAACAAGGGCTCCGCGCGCACCTGACCGACCTGCTCCCCGCCCAGCCGCCCGCCCTCACCCCACCGCGACCCACCGCCCAGTCGCCTGCCCTCACCCCACCGCGACCCACCGGCCCGCCGCGCTCCACCGTCCCGGCCCCCATCGGCCCGGCAACCTCATCGCCGGGCGGGACGGCCGGCCCGGGAATCGCGCAGAGGTCAGGTGGCCTCGCCCTCACCGAGCTCGCACCGGTTTCGACGGCGGTTCCGACAACGGCCCCGGTCCCAGACCCCATCGCGGTCACCGCCCCCATCGCGGTGGCGGTGCCGGCGTGGGCGCTGCCGCGTACCGACCCCACGACGGCGGCCTGGGAGACGGCCGCCTGGCTGGAGACCTGCCGCGCCGTCGGGATCGTCGACAGTCTGCTCCGCGAGAAGCTGACCAGCCGGGACGCCTTGGCCGCGATCGCCGCCAGCCATGCGGAGCGGCCGGGCGGGCGGCGGGCGCGGTGGGTATTCGACCTGGCCGACCCCGGCGCGCAGTCACCGCCGGAGTCCGAGTTGCGGGTTCGGCTGGTCCTCGCCGGGCTCCCCCGCCCGGTCGCCCAGCACCCGGTGCGGCTGGCGTCGGGGCTCGTCCTGCACCCCGATCTGGCCTGGCCCGAGTTCCGCGTCGCAATCGAGTACGACGGCCGCTGGCACGCCGACGACGAGCAACTGCACCGGGACCGACAACGGCTCAACCAGCTCGTCGGTGCGGGATGGCTCGTGCTGCACGTGACCAGCCGTCGCCTCCGGCACGACTTCCCCTCGCTGGTGCGGGAGGTCCAGGCCGCCCTGGCCCGCCGAGGCTGGCGCCGGTGACCACCGCGGGGGTGACCGGCGTGGACCACGGCGTCCGTGACCGGCGTGGACCACGGCGTCCGTGACCGGCGTGGACCACGGCGTCCGTGACCGGCGTGGACCACGGCGAGCGAGGGCGGCAGCCACGCGGGCGACGGCGGGGCGATCGTGCCGGCGCGAGAATTCGGGGCCCCCACTCCGCTAAGGGCCGTCCATCCCGTGGCGCAGTTGAATGAACGCCCGGTCCGCGTCGGCGACCGCCTCCGGTTGCACAGCGCGGGCGGTTCTCCCGTCGGCGATCTTCTGCCAGTTGGTCCGGGCCAGCACGCGGTGAACCGCGATCACCTGGGCGGCTTGCAGTCGGGCCTCGATATCCGGGCCGAGGACGGCGGCCAGGGCCTCCTCGTCGTCGAGCGTGTACCGCGTGAGCCGCGCCGCCAGGCTGGGGGTGGTGAACACCAGCCGGTGGAACGCCACCACCTCGGGGTGATCGTTGAGGCCGGTGACCGGCTCGAAGCGATCGAGACCGGCTCGGAAGTGTCGGTGCAGCGCTGTCAGCGGCCCGATGCCGGTCCGGCGGTCGCGTACGACGCGTGCGGCCTCACCGTTGTGGTCCGCGAAGCGGTGCAGGACCAGGTCTTCCTTGGTCGCGAAGTAGCGGAACAGGGTCGGTTTCGACACCTCCGCCGTCGCGGCGACGTCGGAGACCGACACCTGGTCGAACCCGCGCGCCAGGAAGAGCGAGATGGCCGCGTCGGCGATCGCGTCCCGCGTCCGCACCTTCTTGCGGGCCCGCAGCCCGACCGGTTCGATCACTCCCCCACGGTAACATTCGTTACCGAGTTGCTTTTTTGACTCGGTAACGATTTCATGGAAGCCATGGAACTCACGGGTGCCCTCCCCCTGTCCGGCCACGTTGGCAGGGACGCGATGACGTCGGCAGGAAGGTCTCCGGTGCTCGTCACCGGCGCGACCGGCCGGATCGGGGAGGCCGTGGTCGGCCTGCTGACCGACGCGGGCGTGCCGGTCCGTGCCCTCGTACGCCGCCCCGGGTCGGCGGCGGGGCTGCCCGCCGGCGTCGAGATCGTCACCGGCGATCTGACCGTGCCCGAATCGCTCGACGCCGCGCTGCGTGCCGTCGACACGGTCTTCCTGGTCTGGACCGCCCCGCCGCGGACCGCGGCCGCCGTCGTCGATCGGCTGGCCACCCACGCGCAGCGGGTCGTCTACCTCTCCGCACCACACCGGACCCCGCACCCGTTCTTCCGGCAACCGAACCCGATGGCGGCGCTGCATGCCGAGATCGAGCGGCTCATCGCGGCCACCGGGCTGGACTCGACCATCGTCCGGCCGGGGATGTTCGCGTCGAACGCCCTGCTCTGGTGGGCCGCCGCGATCCGTGCCGACGGCGTGATCCGGTGGCCGTACGGCGCGGCCGAGACGGCCCCGGTCGACGATCGGGACGTGGCCCAGGTCATCGCGCGGATCCTCGGCGAGGACGGGCATGCCGGGGGCGACTACGTCCTGACCGGCCCCGAGTCGCTCAGTCAGGCCGAACAGGTGGACATCATCGGCGACGCCCTGGGCCGCCCGATCACGTTCGAGGAACTGTCACCCGACGACTTCCGGCACCAGGCCCCGGCAGCTACGCGCCCGGTGGTGGACATGCTCCTGGCCGCGTGGAACGCCACCTTGGGCCACCCGGCACACGTCACCTCCACGGTCTCCGACGTCCTCGGAACACCACCGCGAACGTTCCGTCAGTGGGCCACCGACCACGCCGCCGCGTTCACCGAGATCCCCACCCAGCGCCTTGACCAGCCCGGGTGCGCAGTGCCGCCCCACCGCCGGCCGTCCCCGCCAGCAGTCGCGGGGCCCGGGCGACCGTGGTCGCCCGAGCCCCGCCCGGTGCTGCCGGTGGTCACATTCGGGTGGTCACCGCGGCGTACGCGTCGATGATCCCGTAGCCGTAGAAGCCGTTGAACGTCGAGTCGCCCGCGCAGTACGCGTTGAACTCGGCGCTGCGACCCTCGTTGGTGTAGGTCTGCAGGCGCGGCTCCGGGCAGGCGTGCTCCGCGGCGGTCCGGTAGAGCTGCCGCTCCACCTTCGCCGGGGCCATGCCCAGGCCGCCACGGGTCACCTTGCCGTACTTGCTGACGATCAGCGCGGCGACGCCGCTGACGTGCGGCGACGCCATCGAGGTGCCCTGGAGATAGGTGTAGTAGCCGCAGTCGCCGTTGGCCTTGCACTGCTTGAACACCGTCTCCTCGAAGCCGGCGACGATGTTGCCGTTCTCGTCGACCGACCCCTCCTCCTGGAGCACGTGCTTCGGGTAGCTGGAGAGGATCATGTTCGAGTCGAGAAGGTAGGTGTCGGTGCCGAACCCGTCACGGAACCAGCCGCCCGGCGCGGCGACCGAGATCTGCTCGGTGCCGTAGTTCGAGTAGTCGGCCTTCTTGCCCGACGGGCCGACCGAGGACACGCCGATCACGTGCGGGCCCTCCACGGGCAGGTCCCAGCAGCTCGCGTTGTCGATCGGCCTCGGGTACGGGTCGCTGCCGTAGTCGGGGCTGGAGATGTCCGTACGCGGGGCCGCCAGGTCCTCGTGGTTGTTGCCGAGCGAGCCGACCAGGGTGACGCCCTTGCGGTGGGCGAACTCGAGCGCCCGCTTCATGGCCGCGATGGTCGCCCGCTGCTCGGCCTGCGCCTGCGGCGAGTCGGCCGGGTTGGCCGTGCAGTTGTAGAGCCACGGGTCGACGTAGAAGGACATGTTCACCACGTCCAGGCCGACCCGGCCCGCGTGCACCAGACCGTTGACGACCGGGTCGAGGAAGAAGTAGCCGGAGTCCTGGCCGGCCTTCAGCTCGACCAGGGTGACGTTCGGGGCGACGCCGGAGAGGCCGAAGCCGTTTGCGGCCGCGCCGATGGTGCCGGCGACGTGCGTGCCGTGGCCGCCGTCGTCGGTGCCGACCGGGTCGAGGCAGCCGGCGACCTCGCACTCGCCGTCGACCTCGGGGATGTCCCGGGCGAAGTTGCGCGACAACGACCAGCTGAAGTTCGGCGCGAGGTCGGGGTTGCTGGCGTCGAGGCCGGTGTCCAGGACCCCGACGGTGACCCGGCGGTCCCCCGGCTCCACCTTGCGGGCCCGGTCGGCCCGGATCATGTCCAGACCCCACAGCTTGTCGTCCAGCGGGTCCATCTTCTTGCCCCGCCGGGCCTGCGCACCCTTGGCCTTCGCCTTGGCCTGCGCGAGGAGGTGTTCCTGCTCGACCCGGTCGAGCTTCGGCTTGCTGCCGATCGCCTTCTTCGCGGCCGCGCCGAGCAGGGCCGCGCTCGCGGTCGCCCGGCTGGCGAAGTCGGCCCGCGCGCTGGTGACCTGGAACAGGCCGACCTCGTCGGTACGGGACAACACGGTTCCGCCGGCGGCGGTGATGGCGGCGATCGCCGCGTCGGCGGAGACCCCCGACTCCGCGACGACGGTGAATTCCCGGTTCTCGGCGGTCGGCTCGGCGTTCGCCGGCCCCATGACCCCGGTGACCGTAAGTGCCAGTGCCGCTGCGCTCGCGACGGCACCGGCGGTGAAGCGCTTGCTCACCACATCGGATCCTCTCGTTGAGGGACGTGGCAGCCATCCCATATCAACCAGCCGCGATCCGCCAGACGGGCGTCCGTATTACACGGCAAGAAGGCATTCGTCGTCTCGCTGTCACCAATACCGACATCGGCCGACCTTGCTGCGGCGCTACGCGTCGCTCAGCTCGCGGCCGGCGGCGAGCCGGTCGACCACGGTCGGCAGCTCGGCCAGGGTGGACACCTCGGCGTCGGCCGACATCTCCGGCGGGCGGGGCAGGCCCCGCCGATTGAGCCAGACCGCCCGCAGCCCCGCCTGCCGGGGCGCCACCACGTCGATGTCCGGCTGGTCGCCGACGTACACGATCTGCTCCGGGGGCACCCCCGCCGTCGCGGCGACGGCGGCGTAGAACCGGGGGTCGGGCTTCTTCGGCAGGCCGTCCTCGTGGGCGTACAGCTCGAAGGTGAACTCGCCGGCCAGGCCGCAGCGCTCGGCGCGGCTGTTGCCGTTGGTGGCGTAGCCCAGCGCGTACCGGCGGCGCAGGGCGGCCAGCGCGGGCAGCGCGTCGGGGAAGGGCCGGGTCAGCGCGAAGCGCCGGGCGAAGAAGAGCCTCGCGACGTCGTCCAGGTGCGCGTCGAGGCCCGCGCGGCTCAGCGACCGGGCCAGCGCGGCCCGCCGGATCTCCATGACCGGTGCGGCGCGCATCGCGCCGAAGACCGCCGCCCAGTCGGACTCCAGCTCCGCGAGCGACACCTCGGCCGCCGCCGGGCTCAGCCGCCGCATCTCATCGAGTACGACCACCAGGCCGCCGGTGACCGCCGGGCGCAGATCGAGCAGGGTCTCGTCGGCGTCGAACACGACGTGGGTCAGCATGACGCCAAGGCTGCCACCGAACGACGCGCCCGTGGGGGCGGCCAGCGTCAGCCGCCAGGGGTGAGGGCGGGCACGGCCGGATGGTCGGCGTCGCGGGCCTCGCGCAGCTCGTCGATGCGGACCAGGGCGACCCCGGCGACGATCAGGCCACCGCCCAGCAGCTGCACGACGGCGGGCAGCTCGCCCAGCACCAGCCAGGCGATGAGGACCGCGAACATCACCTCGGTCAGCCCGACGAACGACGACAGCCGGGCACCGAGGATCCGGGTCCCGGCGATCCCGGCCAGGTACGCGACCACGGCGGCGACCAGCGACAGGCCGGCGATGGGCACCAGCCAACTGGTGCGCTGCCCGGCGAAGGTCACCTCGCCGAAGACGGCCCGCAGCGGCAGGACCCCGACCAGGCCCAGCAGGAGCAGCACGGACGCGCCGACGGCCATGCCGGCGCTGGCCATCGCCACCGACGGCAGGCCGTCGTCGACCCGGCCCGCGATCACGAAGTACCCGGCCAGCCCCACCGCCGCGCCCAGGCCCCAGAGCACGCCCACCGGGTCCAGCCGACCCGCGCCGGTCAGGTCGAGGACGGCGACGAGGCCGGCCAGCGCGACCACCGCCCCGGCCACGGTCAGCCGGCGGGGACGGTGGCCGTGGACCAGCCACATCCAGCCGACCACGAGGATGACGCCCAGGTATTCCAGCAGCAGCGCCACACCGACCGGCAGGTAGCGGACGGCGTTGAAGAAGCACGCCTGGGCGAGGGCGACGCCGAGCAGCCCGAAGACGCCGACCGGGGCGAGGTTGCGCCGCAGCACGCCCCACCGGCCGCGCAGGGCCAGCGCCGCCGGCACCGCGAGCACGACGGCGGCGATGCCGACCCGGGTGATCACCGCGGCCTCCGCGGACCAGCCGGCGTCGATCAGCGACCGGGCGAAGGTCCCCGAGGTGGCGAAGGTGACGGCCGACAGCAGCGCCAGGCCGAGGCCGGTGCTGGTCGCTGGTCGTGAAGGCATCGACTCTCCTGACACGTAGTGCTGCGGGGTCACCCACCGGCGGACGCCATCGGCGCGCGGGTCAGGGTGCCGTGCCCGCCATCAGCCAACGGGAAACGGTGACGCGGAGCAGGACGTTCTCCCCGGCGGGGCCGGCCGGGGTGGTGATGTCCCAGTCGTACTCGCGGCGGAATCCGTCCACCACCGACGCCGGGAAGGGCGGACGCACCACGCTGGCCGTGCCCTCCGCGACGACCGGGGACACGCCGTCCGGCAGCGCCAGCGACACCCGGGGATCGGCGAGCAGGTTGCGGACCTTGCGGTTCCGCTCCTGGGTGCAGATCCACCAACCGTCGTCGCGGTACAGGAACCAGACCGGCGTGAGGTGCGGCGACCCGTCCGGCCGCAGGGTGCAGAGCCAGACGATCCGCTCCCGGTCGAGCCTCTCCAACACCTCCGACCCGGGCTTCTTGGGGCCGCGCGCCTCAGGCCCGTGCGCTGCCGGCCCGGTCAACGGGGCAGGGCCGCGACGAAGGCCCGCCAGGAGGCCGGGTCGACGGCCAGCACCGGGCCCGTGGCGTCCTTGCTGTCCCGCACCCCGACCACCCCGGGAAGATTCGCCGCCACCTCCACGCACTGGTCGTTCGATCCGCTGCGACTGCTCTTGCGCCACCGGGCACCGTTCAGTTCCATGACTCCGCCACTTCCCTCAATCGATCGATCGACTCCTGTGGAGGCAACGCCGCGCCGAGGGTAGCTTCCCAGGTCCGTAGGAGGCGACGAAGATTCTCTGGCTGATCCAGCTCCTGGCCGCCGATCTGGCCGCCGAGAAAGGCCAGGTCGACGCCGTCGCGCAGCGTCGCCAGGATGAAGGGGCCGTTGAGGCCGGGGTATTCCTCGGCCGTGCCCGGAACCACGTGCAGCCGGACGCCGGGATGCTCCGTGGCCAACCTCGCGAGGTGCGACACCTGGTCAGACATGGTCTTGCGACTGCCCACGCGGCGGCGAAGCACCGCCTCGTCGACCACCGCCACCACGCGGACCGGGCGATCCCCGTAGAGAACCCCCTGGCTCTCCATTCGATCGTTCAGCCGTCGTTCCACCTCGTCGGCGTCGAGCAGGTCGTCCGCCTCGAAGACGGCGCGGGCGTACGGCTCGGTCTGGAAGAGGCCCGGCACGTGCAGCGGGTCGAACCAGCGCAGCGCGCGGGCCTGCTCCAGGATCGCCCGCCAGCCGCGCAGCCAGACCTGGGCCTTGTCGAGGCTGACCAGCTCGGTGAGCATGCGGCCGAAGAGGCCACCGGTCTCCAGCGCCCGGTCGACCAGCTCCAGGTATTTCGCCGCGGGCGGCTGCTGGCCCAGCTCGACCGCGCTCACCAGCGACGGCGAGTAGTTGACCGCCTTGGCCAACTCCTCCTGGCTCCAGCCCCGACGCATCCGCGCCCGGCGCAGCTCGGCGACCAGGAAGGCCGCCGCCGTCATCTGCCCACCCGTCATCTACAACCGCCTTCCACCGCGACGCTGATCCACTCCGGTGCCCCGCCACCTGCGCGGATGCCCGGAACAGACCGGCTCCCGCAAAGCCCGGAGACACTTCCGAACGTAGCGGTGTCATCACCACACTGTGAAGTGCGCGCGGCGAAATGGGCCTACCCCCCTTGGCCCGGTCGTGCGCGGGGGCCGTCCCGCTCCCCCGGCCGGGCGGCCCCCACCACGCCGCGATGCGCAGGCACGCCGGACGCGATGACGTAAACGACTCAGCTCCAAAGGAGGCCCGATCCCATGCCCCGCTCCGTACGCGATCAGCAGGCCGCAGCCCCGACGGGCCCGCCGCACGCGGCGCTGCGGCCGCTCTGGCTGTGCCGGGCCTGCGCCGCGCCGTGGCCGTGCGCCACGGCGCGGCTCACCCTCCGCCAGGAGTACGCGGGTGACCCGGTCGGCCTGCTCGTCCACCTCTGCGGCGTGCTGTACGAGGCGACCGCCGACCTGCACCGGATCCACCCGCACGGCGGGCCCGACCCCCGCGCCCTGTTCGACCGCTTCCTGGGCTGGGCCCCGTCAGGGGTGGGTCATCCGGAGCAGGTCGAGGGCCTCGTCCAGCTGCTCGGCGGTGAGCTTGCCGCTCGCCACGTGGCCCCGGGCGATCACCACGTCCCGGATCGCCGTCTCCTTGCTCAGCGCCTCCTTGGCGATCGAGGCGGCCTCGTCGTACCCGAGGTAGCGGTTGAGGGGGGTGACGATCGAGGGTGAGCCCTCCGCGTACGCCAGGCAGACGCCCGCGTTCGCGGCCAGGCCGGCCACGCAGCGGTCGGCCAGCAGGCGGCTCGACGCGGCCAGCAGCCGGATCGATTCCAGCAGGTTGCGGGCCATCACCGGGAGCATGACGTTCAGCTCGAAGTCGCCCTGCGAGCCGGCGAAGGCCACCGCCGCGTCGTTGCCGATCACCTGGGCACAGACCTGCCGCATCGCCTCGGCGACCACCGGGTTCACCTTCCCCGGCATGATCGAGGAGCCGGGCTGAAGATCAGGGATGCGCAGCTCGCGCAGGCCGGCGCGGGGGCCGGAGCCCATCCACCGGATGTCGTTGGCGATCTTGTAGAGGCTCACCGCGATGGTGCGGAGCTGCCCGGACGTCTCCACCAGCGCGTCCCGCGCGCCCTGCGCCTCGAAGTGGTTGCGCGCCTCGCTCAACGGCAGGCCGGTGGCGTCGCGCAGCCGGGCGATCACCGCCGCGGCGAAGCCCAGCGGGGTGTTGATCCCCGTGCCGACGGCGGTGCCGCCGAGCGGCAGCTCGGCCAGCCGGGGCAGCGCCCCCTCCAGCCGTTCGACGCCGTAGCGGACCTGGGCGGCGTACCCGCCGAACTCCTGCCCCAGGGTGACCGGCGTGGCGTCCATCAGGTGCGTGCGGCCGGCCTTGACCACGGTCTCGAACTCGGCCGACTTGGCCTCCAACGCCTGCGCCAGGTGGGTCAGCGCCGGCAGCAGGTCCCCCACGACGGCCTGGGTGGCGGCCAGGTGGATCGAGGACGGGAAGACGTCGTTGCTGGACTGGGAGGCGTTCACATCGTCGTTCGGGTGCACGTCCCGGCCCAGCTCCCGGCCGGCCAGGGTGGCGATGACCTCGTTGGTGTTCATGTTCGACGAGGTGCCCGAGCCGGTCTGGAAGACGTCGATCGGGAACTGGTCGTCGTACCCGCCGTCGGCCACGTGCGCGGCGGCGGCGGCGATCGCGGCGGCCACGTCCGCGTCGATCACGCCCAGCTCGCCGTTGACCTCGGCCGCCGCGCCCTTGATCTGGGCCAGCGCCCTGATCTGGGCCGGCTCGATGCCCCGGCCGGAGATCGGGAAGTTCTGCACCGCGCGCTGGGTCTGCGCCCGCCACAGCGCCTCGGCGGGCACCTCCACCTCGCCCATCGAGTCACGTTCGATGCGGTAGCCCGCTGCCTCTGGAGTCGTCACGCGTTCCATCCTGCCGCGCGCGCCGCCGATCCGCAGATGATCGGAAGGAGGCCGGCGAGCAGAAGGGAGCCTGCCCCGGGGTGTCAGCGGCGGCCTACCGTTAGGACCGGCTTGGTTACCTCGGCGAAGAAGTCGTTGCCCTTGTCGTCGACGACGATGAAGGCCGGGAAGTCCTCCACCTCGATCTTCCAGACCGCCTCCATGCCCAGCTCCGCGTATTCCAGCACCTCGACGTGCTTGATGCAGTCCTGCGCCAGCCGGGCGGCCGGGCCGCCGATCGAGCCGAGGTAGAAGCCGCCGTGCTGGGCGCAGGAGCGGGTCACCTGGGCGGAGCGGTTGCCCTTGGCCAGCATCACCTGGGAGCCGCCGGCCGCCTGGAACTTCTCCACGTACGCGTCCATCCGGCCGGCGGTGGTCGGGCCGAACGAGCCGGAGGCGTACCCCTCGGGGGTCTTGGCCGGGCCGGCGTAGTAGACGGCGTGGTCGCGCAGGTACTGCGGCATCGGCTCGCCCGCGTCGAGCCGCTCGGCGATCTTCGCGTGGGCGATGTCCCGGGCCACGACCAGCGGGCCGGTCAGCGACAGCCGGGTCTTCACCGGGTACTTCGACAGCTCGGCGCGGATCTCGGCCATCGGCCGGTTGAGGTCGACCCGGACCACCTCGGCGGCGTCCAGCGTCTCGTCGGTGACGTCGGGCAGGAAGCGCGCCGGGTCGGTTTCGAGCCGCTCCAGCCACACGCCCGACGGGGTGATCTTGGCGACCGCCTGCCGGTCCGCGGAGCAGGAGACGGCGATGGCCACCGGGCAGGACGCGCCGTGCCGGGGCAGCCGGACCACCCGCACGTCGTGGCAGAAGTACCGGCCGCCGAACTGCGCGCCGATGCCGAAGTTGCGGGTCAGCTCCAGCACCTCGGCCTCCAGCTCCAGGTCCCGGAAGCCGTGCGCGCTCATCGAGCCGGCGGTGGGCAGCGTGTCCAGGTACTTCGCGGAGGCGTACTTCGCGGTCTTCAGGGCGTACTCGGCGCTGGTGCCGCCGATGACGACGGCCAGGTGGTACGGCGGGCAGGCCGAGGTGCCGATCAGCCGCAGCTTCTCCTCCAGGAACTGCATCATCCGCGTCGGGTTCAGCAGCGCCTTGGTCTCCTGGTAGAGGTAGGACTTGTTGGCCGAGCCGCCGCCCTTGGCCATGAAGAGGAACTTGTAGGCGTCGGGGTGGCCGTCCGGGTCCTCGGCGTAGAGGTCCACCTGCGCCGGCAGGTTGCTGCCGGTGTTGCGCTCGTCCCACATGGTCAGCGGGGCGAGCTGCGAGTAGCGCAGGTTCAGCTTCGTGTACGCCTGGTAGACGCCCCGGGAGATCGCCTCGGCGTCGCCGCCGTCGGTCAGCACGTGCCGCCCGCGCTTGCCCATCACGATCGCGGTGCCGGTGTCCTGGCACATCGGCAGCACCCCGCCGGCGGCGATGTTCGCGTTGCGCAGCAGGTCGAGCGCGACGAAGCGGTCGTTCGGGGAGGCCGCCGGGTCGTCGATGATCGACCGGAGCTGGGCCAGGTGCGCGGGGCGCAGGTAGTGGGCGATGTCGTGCATCGCCTCGGCGGTCAGCGCGGTCAGCGCGGCCGGCTCCACGGTGAGGAACCGACGCCCGCCGGGACCGTGGACGACGTCGACGCCCTCGTCGGTGACCAGGCGGTATTCGGTCTGGTCGGGCCCGGTCGGCAGCAAGGGGGCGTAGGAGAACGCGGCGGCACTGCTCATGAGGCGAAAGCCTAGGGCAGACCGGCCGACCAGTGGCACCCGCCGGGGTCCTCCTGGGACCCCGCTCTCACCCGCCCCCGCCCCGACCCGCCGCGTCCCCCCCAGGCCCCGGCGCGGGGGCGCGCTCAGCCGTCCTTGGGGTCGGGCTCGGGGCAGAGCTCCCGCTTCGGCCCGCAACTGCCCTCATCGCCGGGCGAGTCGCCGGGGCCGTCGCCGGGCACCTCGCCGGGGGCGCCGGGGCCGGGGGCGGGGTCGTCGCGGCCGTCGCCGTTCGGCGGTGCCGGCTGCGCGCCGCCCGCGCCGAAGCGGACGTACCCGATCTCCCGGCCCTCGCCGATGACCATGCCCTCGGGGCCCACCGCCAGCGCGTCGGCCGAACTCCGCAGCACCAACAGCTCCTTGCCGGTACGCGGGTGCAGCGCGATCAGCCGGTTCGGCTTCTCCTCGACCAGCACCGCCGCGTACGGGGTGAGCGCCCCGCCGCCGCCGCGCCCGCCGGAGCGTCGGGTCCAGCGGGTCCGGTCCGCGCCCAGCTCCCGGGCCACGATCGACCGCTTGTCGGCGGTGCGGACCAGCGCGTACCGGTCGTCGACCGCGATCAGCTTCTGCCCCTCGCCGTTGACCTGGAGCAGCCGCCCGTCGTACCCGTCGACGACGGCCTCCCGGCCGTCCGGGGCGACGCCGATCAGCACGTTCCGCGCGCCCTGCGGGTCCTCCCGCTGGGCGCAGCCGGCGCTGTCGGCGGTGCGCAGGTTGAGCCCGGTGCGCCGCCACACCTCCCGACCGTTGGCGGGGTCGTGGGCGGTGAGGGTGAAGGCGCACGCCCCGTCCTGGGCGACGGCCTTGAGCCGCAGCAGCCGGCCGCCGATCACCGCGAGGCGCTCCTCCCGGCCGGCCTCGACGTCCTGCAGCACCCGGCCGGTGGCCGTGTCCACCACGTGCACCCGGCCGTCGACGGGGAAGCCGAGCAGCGGGGGCACCGCCTCCGGCCCGGCCACCTCGTCCTCGATCCGGGGGGTGGTCAACCGGCGGGTGCCGAGCAGGTCGGGGTTGTCGGCGAAGAGGCCCGCGCTGACCCCGGGCAGGAAGGCCGTCCAGAGCGGCCGGGTGCCGCGCGGCTCCCAGGCGCTGAGCGTGCAGTCGGTCGCCTCGACGCAGCGGGCGTCCAGCAGCAGGTTCCGGTACGTCCAGACGGCCACCGCGTCGCCGTCGCGGCGGCGGGTCGCCCCGGTCACCGGGTCGAGCAGCTCGTACCCCTTGACCAGGAGCTTCCCCACGGCGACGACCGGGTCGCGGTCGCCACCGGCCACCGCGGACCAGTCGGCCTTGCGCTCCCAGAGCTGCGCGCCGGTGGCGAGGCTGCGCGCCTCGACCCGGGTGCGCTGCTCCACGACGACGGCGTCGCCGGCGATGGTCACGCTCTTCGGGGTGCCGCCGACGCGCTGCTGCCAGAGCACGTCGGGCTCGGAGATCGGCTCGCTGCGGTCGACCCAGTCCCAGACGGCGGGGAACGGGTTCCACACCCCCGTCGCGGCGAGGGCGACCACCGTGACGAGGCTGAGCAGGAACCAGCCACGCAACCTGAGGCCGCCCACCTTCGCCACACCGGACACCGTAACGACGATCACCGCCGCGCCGAACCCCCGCGCGCCCGTGTCGCGGAGCTTTCTCGCCGGGCGGACGTGTTAAGGGGCCGGGGACACCGCCGGAAAGGGGAGGTCAGCCCCGGGCGGCGGAGCGGACCAGCGGCAGCACCCGGTACGGGATCTGCTCGGCCAGCGCAATGATCGTCGAGGCCCGCCGGATCCCCTCGTACGAGACGATCTGGTCGATCACCCGTTGCAGGTCGGCGTTGGAGCGGGCGACGATGCGGCAGAGCAGGTCGCTGGAGCCGGTGATGGTGTGCGCCTCCAGCACCTCGGGGATCGCCGCGAGGTGCGCGGTGACCGTGTCGTGCCCGAGCCGCTGACTGATCTCCAGGGTCACGAAGCTGGTGACCACGAAGCCGATCGCGGTCGGCGAGAGCTCCGGCCCGAAGCCGCGCACCACACCCCGGTCGAGGAGCTTGTCCAGCCGGGCCTGGACGGTGCCCCGGGCCACGCCGAGTCGCCGGGAGCACTCCAGCACCCCGATCCGGGGTTGCTCGGCGAAGAGCTCGATCAGTCTCGCGTCCAGCTCGTCGAGCTGGACATCCTGCACAGCGTTCATGCCGGACAACCATACCGAATGTGCAACCTGACCAGGGTATTCGGCAACGGTTGCCCAACCGGCCGCGCCCGGCGATTCTCACCTGACAACCCACCGACGGCGGCCCGCGCGGCCGGCCGGTACGCAAAGGAGGTCACCCCCATGACCCAGGCGATCGACCGACCCCAGTCCATCGAGGAGCTCGACGTCGACCGGTTGGTCGGCGCCGTCGACCACGACATCCGGCACGACCCGTTCCCGGTCAAGGGCCTCGACCACGTGCGCTTCCTGGTCGGCAACGCCAAGCAGGCCGCGCACTACTACTCCACCGCGTTCGGCATGACCTGCGTGGCGTACCGGGGGCCGGAGCAGGGCTACCGGGACCACGCCGAGTACGTGCTGACCAGCGGCTCGGCCCGGTTCCTGCTGACCGGCGCGGTGCGCCCGGACGCGGCCGGCGCGGAGCACGTGGCCAAGCACAGCGACGGCGTCTCCGACATCGCGCTGGACGTGCCCGACGTCGACGCCGCGTACGCGCACGCCACCGCGCAGGGCGCGACCGGCCTGATGGAGCCGCACGACGTCTCCGACGCCCACGGCACCGTCCGGATGGCCGCCATCGCCGCCTACGGCGACACCCGGCACACCCTGGTCGACCGGTCCCGCTACACCGGCCCGTTCCTGCCCGGCTTCGTCGCCCGGGGCCCGATCGTGGACCGGCAGCCGATGATCGACGCCGGCCTCCAGCCGAAGCGCTTCTTCCAGGCCGTCGACCACGTGGTCGGCAACGTGGAGCTGGGCCGGATGGACGAGTGGGTCGAGTTCTACAAGCGGGTGATGGGCTTCTCCAACATGGCGGAGTTCATCGGCGACGACATCGCCACCGACTACTCGGCGCTGATGAGCAAGGTCGTGGCCAACGGCACCCGGAAGGTGAAGTTCCCGCTCAACGAGCCGGCCGTGGCCCGCAAGAAGTCGCAGATCGACGAGTACCTGGAGTTCTACCAGGGGCCGGGCGCCCAGCACATCGCCGTGGCCACCAACGACATCCTGGCCAGCGTCGACGCGATGCGGGCGGCCGGCGTGGAGTTCCTGGACACCCCGGACTCGTACTACGAGGACCCGGAGCTGCGGGCCCGGATCGGCAACGTGCGGGCCCCGATCGAGGAGCTGAAGGCCCGCAAGATCCTGGTCGACCGGGACGAGGACGGCTACCTGCTGCAGATCTTCACCAAGCCGGTGCAGGACCGCCCGACGGTCTTCTTCGAGCTGATCGAGCGGCACGGCTCGCTCGGCTTCGGCAAGGGCAACTTCAAGGCCCTCTTCGAGGCCATCGAGCGGGAGCAGGAGAAGCGCGGCAACCTGTAGTTCGTTTGCGACACTGTGCAGCGTGACGCAGCCTCCGACGTACCCGACGTCGCCGGCCGGTGGGCAGTCGCCCGCCGCCGGCGGCGGCATGCCCTCCGCCGGCCCGGCCCCCCAGGGGTACGCCGTCCCGGCCCAACCCGGCCCGGCCGGCTATCACGCCCCGGCCGGCCAGCACGCCCCGGCCGGCCAGCACGCCCCGCCCGGCTACCACGCCCCGCCCGGTGCCCCCGGCGGCCCGCCGCCCGGCTGGGCGGGCCCGCCCGGGTGGGCCCCGCCGCCGGGCTGGGCCGGCGGGCCGCACCCGACGTTCCCGGCGGTGCCGGTCGGCCCCGGCGGGCAGCCGCTGGCCAGCTTCGGCGACCGCCTGCTGGCCTTCCTGATCGACACCGCCGTCGCCAGCGCGGTCGCCATGGTGCTGTTCCTGCCGGTCTTCATCTTCTTCTTCATGAGCATGTTCGACGACCTCACGCAGCTCAACCCGGACGGCACCCTCGCCGAGTCCGACCCGAACGCCTTCCTGACCGACGTCATGGTGCCGCTGCTGCTGCTCGAGGTCGGGCTCTTCGTCGTGATGCTGGGGCTCTACTGGCTCTACTACGTCGAGTACCAGCGCCGCAACGGGCAGACCCTGGGCAAGAAGGTCATGAAGATCAGAGTGGTTCCGCTCGATCCGGCCGGCACGCTGAACCGGGGCATGGCCGGCCGGCGGTACCTCGTGCAGCACATCGGCGGGACGCTCGTGCCCGGCTTCAGCTACCTCGACGGGCTCTGGCAGCTCTGGGACAAGCCCTGGCAGCAGTGCCTACACGACAAGTTCGCCGGGACGATCGTCGTTAAGGTTGCTGCGTGAGTGTGAAACCTGGCTGGTACGTCGACCCCGCCGATCCGGACACCAGGCGGTACTGGGACGGTGAGGGCTGGATCGGCGCACCGATCCCGGTCGACGCCACCCCGCCGGACGGGCCGCCCCCGGCCGAGCCCCCGCCTCCGGTGAGCCCCGCCGCCCCGCAGTCCGCGCCGCCGGCCGCCCCGGTCTCGGCCGGCCCCGGCCCGTTCCCGGGCCTGCCCGGACAGCCCGGCGCGCCCGGACAGCCCGGCCCGCCCGGACAGCCCGGCCCGCACGGGCAGCCCGGCCCGCACGGGCAGCCCGGCCCGCACGGGCAGCCCGGCCCGCACGGCGCGCACGGGCCGCACCCCCACCCCGGCCCGCCGCCCGGCTACGGGCCACCCCCCGGCTACGGGCCACCCCCGGGGTACGGGCCACCGCCCGGCTACGGCCCGCCGCCCGGGTGGCCGGCGCAGGCGGCCTGGCCGGGGCGTCCGCCCGAGCCACGCCCGCACGGGCTGCCGCTGGCGTCCTTCGGCGCCCGACTGCTCGCCCGGCTGATCGACTTCGGCGTGCTCCTGCTGCTCAACGCGGTGGTCAACGGCTGGTTCGTCTGGCGGTACGTCGAGGAGGTCAGCCCGTACTTCCGGGAGGCGTTCCGGCGGGCCTGGGCCGGCGACACCTCCACGGAGGGGCTGCCCCAGATCGGCGAGCAGGCCGGCGGGCTCCAGGTCGCGATCCTGCTGATCGCCACCGGGCTCTGGTTCGCCTACGAGGTGCCGGCGATGGCCGGCAAGGGGCAGACCCTCGGCAAGCGGCTGCTGGGCGTGCGGGCCGTGCCGGTCGAGGCCGACCAGCCGCTCGGCTTCGGGCGGGCGCTGCGGCGGTGGAGCACCCTGGGCCTGCCCACCCTGCTCTGGTACTGCTGCGGCCTCGGCCTGCTGCTGCAACTCGTCGACGCGCTGTCGCCCCTGTTCGACCACCCCCTGCGGCAGGCGCTGCACGACAAGCGCGCCCAGACCGTGGTGGTGCGCTCGCCGTCGGCCCAGGGCGCCGACAGCGGCGGCACCGACCCGCAGAAACCCGCCGACCCCTCGGGAGACACGCCATGACCGACACCGGACGTCACCGCCCACCGCTGCGGCTGACCCGCACGGACCTGGACGCGCTGCCCAACTACGTGCCCGGGCGCAGCCCCGCCGACCTGGCCCGCGAGTTGGGCCTGGCCGAGGCGATCAAGCTGGCCAGCAACGAGGTGCCGTACGGGCCGCTGCCCGGCGTGGTGGAGGCCGTCGCCGAGGCGGTCGCCGGCTCGCACCGGTACCCGGACATGGGCGTGGTGGCGCTGCGCGCGGCCCTCGCCGAGCGGTACGGGGTGGACGCCGACCGGATCGCCACCGGCTGCGGGTCGGTGGCGCTGGCCGAGCACCTGGTCCGGGCCACCTGCCTGCCCGGCGACGAGCTGCTGTACTCGTGGCGCTCCTTCGAGGCGTACCCGATCATCGCGGCGACCAGCGGCGCGACCAGCGTGCGGGTGCCCAACGACGCCGGGCACGGGCACGACCTGGCGGCGATGGCGGCGGCGGTGACCGACCGGACCCGGATGGTGCTGGTCTGCAACCCCAACAACCCGACCGGCACCGCGCTGCGCGGGCCGGAGCTGGAGCGGTTCCTCGACTCCGTCGGCGAGGACGTGCTGGTCGTGATCGACGAGGCGTACCGGGAGTTCGTCACCGACCCCGAGGTGCCGGACGGCCTGACCTACCTGGACCGGCCGAACGTGGTGGTGCTGCGCACCCTCTCCAAGGCGTGGGGGCTGGCCGGCCTGCGGATCGGCTTCCTGGTCGCCTCGCCGGAGGTGGCCGCGGCCGTGCGCAAGGTGATCACGCCCTTCTCCACCAGCATGGCCGCCCAGGCCGGGGCGCTCGCCGCGCTGGCCCAGGCCGACGAGGTGCAGCGCCGGTGCGCGCTGGTGGTGGCCGAGCGGGAGCGGGTCACCGAGGCGCTGCGCAAGGTCGTCGCGGACGTGCCGTCGAGCCACGCCAACTTCGTCTGGCTGCCGCTGGGTCAGCGGGCGATGGAGTTCGCCCGGGGCTGCGAGGCGCGCGGCGTGATCGTCCGGCCCTTCGCCGGCGAGGGCGTGCGGGTCACCATCGGCACCCCGGCCGAGAACGACGCCTTCCTGGCGGCGGCGGAGGCCGCGCTGGCCTGAGCGGGACCGGCCCGGTCACCCGCCATCGGCGGGGACCGGGCCGTCGTCAGGTCGCCGCGAGCACCACCGGCTCGGCGACCAGGAAGTAGCGCTGGTCGTCGGCGTCCGGGGCGACCGGCTCGCGCAGCCGCTCGACCGCCACGTAACCGCCCTGGGCGTACGCCAGGCCGGGCGACCAGCCGAGGCCGTCCCGGCCTGCGGTCATCGGGAAGCGGGAGCGCTGCGCGCCGCTGCTCGGGTCCAGGGTGACCAGGTCGTTGGCCTCGGTGAGCAGGTGCACCCGGCCGGGCTGCACGGCCACGATCCGGGTCGGGCCGAGGTCGGCCCGCCGCCACAGCTCCGCGCCGCTGCGGGCGGAACGACCGGTCACCACCCCGCCGGCGGCCTCGACGGCCCGCTCCCCGTCCAGCTCCACGCCGGCCCGGTCCAGGGCCGGGGCCGCGACCGGGGCCCCGTCGCCGACCAGCCAGCCGCGCCCCGCCCCGCCGGCCGGGCCGGAGGTGCGCAGGCCCCGGCAGCGGGAGCGCGGGGTCACGCAGCCGACCGGCGTGACGGTCAGCCCGGCGGTGGCACCGGGCGGCACCCAGCGGTTGGTCGGCGCGCCGGTGGCCGCGTCGCGGAACTCCACCACGGCCGGCCCGGCGCACCGGTCCACGGCGACGAACTGCCCGGCCGCCGTGGTGCCCACGTCGGTGCGGCAGCCGCCGTCGACGTCGGCCGACCAGAGCCGCCGGCCGTCGGCGAGGGCGAAGCCGCCCATCCCGTCCGGGCCGGAGACCACGAGGCCGGCCCGGCCGTCGGCGGCGCGGGTGAGGAAGAGCCCCGGCGGGTCCCAGACCGCGCCGGCCCCGGTGCGGCGGGCGGTCCAGCCCTCGGCGGGCGCGGGGCCGTCGACCTGCCAGGCCACCCGGCCGGTACGCGCGTCCAGCGCCACCAGCTTCCCGTCCGACCAGCGGCTGACCACCGTGGTCCCGTCCGCCACCACCCCGCTGACCTCCGCCGGCCAGCGCCGGTACGACCAGTACGGGGTGACCCGGTAACGGGCGTCGACGGGCTGGTCTGCGTACACCTGGCGGGTGGCGGCGTAGACGCGGAGCCGGCCGTCCACGATCAGCGGGGCCACCGGCAGCCGCCCCACCACCCCGATCGCCGGGGTGACCACCGCCGGGTAGGCGGCGCGGGCGGGCGTGTCGACCTCGGCCGGGGCGAGCACCCGGTGCACGACGACCCCGACCGCGCCGACGCCGACCAGTGCCGCGACCGCCGCGGCGATGCGTCGCCGCCCCCTCGCCAACCCCATGCCGCACCTCCGACCGGCACCCTACCCAGCAGGGTCGCCGCCGGCCCGGTCAGGCCGCCTGGGCGGTCGCCGGCGGGTGGGCGACGGCGCGGGCCAGGTCGGCGAGGTCGCGGCGGAAGGCGAACTCGACCGCGCGGGCGGCCAGGCCGCCGAAGAGCAGCGCGAGCATCCGACCGTACGGGGCGGTGGGGATCGCCTCCTGCCGCACGGTGACGGCGGTGCAGGAGCGGCGGCGGCGCTCGGCGGTGTGCAGGGTCCAGGTGGTCCGGTAGGTCACGCCGACACCGGGCGAGGTGAGCACCAGCCGACGGCAGGGCACCACCTCCAGCGCCACGAACTCCTCCGCCTGCGCGCCGCCGTCCGGGCGGGTGCGGACCTCCCGCCAGGCGGTGCCCAGGGCGAGCGGGCCCGCCGTGAGCAGCTCCACCCCGCCGACCGTGGTGAGCCAGTCTGCCCGGACCGGCAGGTCGGCCAGGAGCCGCCAGATGTCGACGGCGGGCGCCTCGATGAACTGGGTGACCGTGATCGTCGACATGACACCTCCCGTGTCCCTCACGGTACGGGGGGTGAGCGTCCGGCGGGGACCCCCACGACGGGAAATCCGCCGTTGGTGGCCGGGGTGGGCGCCGGCGGCGGGATGACCGCCGTCAGCGCCGCACCGGGCGGGCGGTCAGACCCGGAACCGCCCCACCCTGATCGCGCCGACGAACGCGGCCCAGCCCGGCGGGCTCACGGCCAGCGTGGGCCCCTGCGGGTCCTTCGAGTCGCGTACCGCCACCAGGCCGACGGTGCGTGCCAGGTTGTCCGCCACCTCGACGCACAACCCCTGGTCGTTCGAGCGGCTGCTGGTGCGCCAGACGGCGCCCGCGAGATCGGTCATGCTCGTGCCTCCTGTCCTTCGGGACGTCCCAAGACGACCGGGGGCACCGCGATGTGCCGCACCGGCCGGGCCCGCCGGGACGGACGGAACCCGGCCGGATCAACGGAGATCCACCGAGTCCCGGTCGCACACGCGGTGCGACCAGGCCAGACGGCACGGGACAGGTAGGCGGGCGGGCGGTCAGGGGCGGGCCGGGCGGACGGTGCCGCTCACCTCGCCGAGGGCGATGGTGGTGCCGTCGGGGCCCGGTGCGGTGGCGGTGAGCGTGACCGTGTCGCCGTCGACCAGGAAGGTGCGGGTCTCGCCGCCGACCTTCACCGGCTCCGCGCCGCCCCAGGTCAGCTCCAGGAACGAGCCGACCTGGTCGCGCTGCGGGCCGGAGACGGTGCCGGAGGCGTAGAGGTCGCCGGTGCGCAGGGACGCCCCGTTGACCGTGAGGTGGGCGAGTTGCTGGGCGGGGGTCCAGTACAGGGCCGCGAAGGGCGGCTCGCTGACCGTCTCGCCGTTCCACTCGACGGCCAGCCGCAGGTCCAGCCCGACGTGCGGCGCGTCGCGCAGATAATCCGCCACCGCCGGGTCCTGCTCCGGCGCGGCCACGAAGGCGTCGGCGAGGGCGTCCAGCGGGGTCACCCAGGCCGACACGGAGGTGGCGAACGACTTGCCGAGGAAGGGGCCGAGCGGCTGGTACTCCCAGGCCTGGATGTCCCGGGCCGACCAGTCGTTGACCAGCACCACCCCGAAGACGTGGTCGGCGAAGTCGGCCACGTCGACCCGGTCGCCGAGCGCGGTCGGCACGCCCACGACGAAGCCGACCTCGGCCTCGATGTCGAGGCGTACGGACGGGCCGACCACCGGGCCCTGCGGGGTGGCCCGCTGCCCGACCGGCCGGACGACCGGCGTGCCGGAGACGACCACCGTGCCGGCCCGGCCGTGGTACCCGACCGGCAGGTGCTTCCAGTTCGGCAGCAGCGGCGGCTGGCCGGGCCGGAAGATCTGCCCGACGTTCGACGCATGGTGCTCGGAGGAGTAGAAGTCGACGTAGTCGGCCACCTCGAACGGCAGCAGCAGCTCGACCTCGGCCAGCGGAACGAGCAGCGGCTGCACCGCCGCCCGGTGGGCGGGGTCGGTGAGCAGCTCGGTGAGCCGCTGCCGCACGGCCGTCCACTGCGGCCGGCCCAGCGCCATGAAGGCGTTCAGGGTGGGTCGGCCCAGCGCGCCGGCGGCCAGCACCAGCCCGGCCGCCTCGGCGCCGGCCAGGTCCAGCACGAACTCCCCGATGCGTACGCCGATGCGCGGCGCGCCCCCGCCGGTCCGGAACACCCCGTACGGCAGGTTGCGCACCCCGTACGCCGAGCCTTCGGCACCCGTCACCCAGGTCATGACTCTCCCCCGTTCACCAGCCCAAGCCGGATCAGATCGGTCAGTGGTTCGTCGACGCTGCACGAGCCGAAGCCCACCCAGAGCGGCCGGTCGGCGTCGCGCGCGGCCCGGACCCGCTCGACCAGCGGCAGCGGGTCGGTGGCGGCGAGCACGGCGGCCACCTCGTCCACCTCGGCGCCCTCGACGGCGGCGAGCGTCGCGGCGAGCACGTTGCCGAAGCCGTGGTGGGTGAAGCCGGTCTCCGGGTCGCGGTGGCGCACCGCGTGGTGCAGCCCGGCGGTGAGCTTGAACGGCAGCCCCCGGTCCCGGCAGGCGCAGAGCACGGCGGCCAGCTCGATCGGGGTCGGGAAGAGCTCGGCGGCCAGCCCGCCGGTGCGGAACTTCGCCGCGACGCGGGCCCCGCCGGCGCGGGCGGCGGTCAGCGTGTCCAGCGCCGCCGTCAGGCCGAAGGTCAACGGGATCTCGGCGTAGACGTCGACGCCGGCCCAGCCCCGCGCCAGCCGCAGCAGCTCGGCCAGGCCGGGTGCCGGGTCCTCGCCGCGCCGGGCGACCGCCACCTCGACCTGGCGGGCGGTGACGCCGGCCGGGCCCAGGGCCGCCAGCGCGGCGGGTAGCCGCTCGACGCCGGTGTCGCCGATCAGCCCGACCACGAAGCCTTCGGCCGGGTCGACCAGCGGGTCCAGCGCAGCGGCGACGACCACCGAGGCGGGCACCAGCAGCGGGCCGACCAGGCCGGCGTACCAGGAGTCACGGTGCCGGCGGTGCGCGGCGACCGCCTCGGGCAGCGAGGCGTTGCCGGGCGGGAAGTATGCGGCGTCGTCGACCAGACCGGCGAGGAGACGGGGCACCTGCGTTGACACGAGACAAGAACTTACGGGACGCTACGAGGAACGGACAACAGCGTCCGATTATCGGACGGAGACGGCCGGTCAACGGGACGAATCGGGAGGCGAGATGCCGTACTACCGCAGCGTCGGCGAGGTGCCCCGCAAGCGCCACACCCAGTTCCGCCAGCCCGACGGCACCCTCTACGCCGAGGAGCTGAT
Organism: Micromonospora sp. DT233; assembly: GCF_049841815.1. Taxonomy (NCBI): domain Bacteria; kingdom Bacillati; phylum Actinomycetota; class Actinomycetes; order Micromonosporales; family Micromonosporaceae; genus Micromonospora; species Micromonospora sp. DT233. The sequence goes on from NZ_JBNCLB010000001.1 coordinate 684,268, forward strand.
GGGCCAGGAGGGCTTCTCCTCCGACTCGTCCCTGCTCTACCACCGGCACGCCCCGACCGCGATCGTCGCCGCCGAGCAGTTCACCCCGCCGACGCTGACCCGGACGCCGAACCTGCCGCTCAAGCCCCGCCATCTGCGTACCCACAAGCTCGACGGCACCGGGGCCGACCCGGTCTTCGGCCGGCGCTACCTGCTGGCCAACGACGACGTCCGGATCGCGTACGTCGTGGCCGACCGCCCCTCCCCGCTGTTCCGCGACGCCACCGGCGACCACTGCCTCTACCTGGAGTCGGGCACCCTGCGGGTGGAGTCACCGTTCGGCGTGCTGGACGCGGCGGCCGGGGACTACGTGATCATCCCGACCTCCACCATCCACCGCCTCGTCCCCACCGGCGACGAACCCGTGCGGCTGCTGGCCGTGGAGGCCGCCGGGCACGTCGGCCCACCCAAGCGGTACCTGTCGACGCGCGGGCAGTTCCTGGAGCACTCGCCGTACTGCGAGCGCGACGTCCGGGGGCCGGACGCGCCGCTGCTGGTCGACGGCGAGGACGTCGAGGTCCTGGTCCGGCACCGTCGCGGCTGGACGCGGTACGTCTACGCCGACCACCCGTTCGACGTGGTCGGCTGGGACGGGCACCTCTACCCGTGGGCGTTCTCCATCCACGACTTCGAGCCCATCACCGGGCGCATCCACCAGCCGCCGCCCGTGCACCAGACGTTCCAGGGCCCGAACTTCGTGATCTGCTCCTTCGTGCCACGCAAGGTGGACTACCACCCCGACGCCATCCCGGTGCCGTACAACCACCACAACGTCGACTCCGACGAGATGCTCTTCTACACCGGCGGCAACTACGAGGCCCGGCGCGGCTCCGGCATCGAGCAGGGCTCGATCTCGCTGCACCCGTCCGGCTTCACCCACGGCCCCCAGCCGGGCGCGGCCGAGCGCTCGATCGGCGCGGACTTCTTCGACGAGCTGGCCGTCATGGTCGACACGTTCCACCCCCTGGACCTCTGCGACGCGACGGCGGAGTGCGAGGACGACGGCTACGCCTGGACCTGGGCCCGCCGCCCCTGAGCCGCCGACCACGACGGCGGCGGGCCGGCGCAACGTTTCGTGCGACGCGCGCCCAGCGCACCGTGCGGCGGCGGGCCGTTGCTCAGCGCACCGTGCGGGTGAAGACCGCCAGCTCCGCCACCGCCGCCACCACGATCGCCAGGACCAGCGGCCACGGCGTCCCCACCACGGCATAGAGCAGCAACAGCGCCGGCGCGGCGGCCACCGCGTACACCGCCAGGGCCAGCGTCCGGTCCGAGCGCAGCAGCTCCGGCAGGACGGTCCGGGTGAGCCCCGGCACCCGCGCCGCCAACAGCCAGCCCACCAGCGCCCCGCTCACCGCCACCAGCACCGCCAGGAACCGGGACGGGCCGGGCCCGCCGGACGCCGCCCCGACCGCCACCAGCACGGTGCCCGCGAGCGACCAGCCCGCCCCGTACAGCACCAGGCGGCGCAGCTCGTCGGTGACGCTGCGGCGCGGGTCGCCCTCGCCCCGACCGGGGTCGACGTCGTTCCCGCGCGGGTCGCCGTCGCCCCGGCCCAGGCCGCCGCCGAGCCCGCGCGGATCGGTGCCGCCCCGGCCCTCGTCGGCCGGCGTGGGGGCGAGCGGGACGTCCTCGGCCAGCTCCGCCAGCGCCTCGGCGTAGCGCCGCCGCTCCAGCCGGACGATCCCCGGCTCGTCGCCGGCCCGCTCCAGCTCCGGGTCGAGCCGCAGCGCCTCCCGGTACGCCCGCTCGGCCAGGTCGTACAGGCGCAGGCGGGCGGCGACCAGGGCGAGGACGAGGTGCCCCTGGGCCTCCTCCGGGGCCAGCTCCACGCCCCGCCAGGCCGCGTTCAGCGCCGGCTGCCCGCCCCGGGAGCCGGAGAGGATCGCGGCGGCGCTGCGCTGTGCGTACGCGTCGGCGGGGCCGACCGCGAGCAGTCGGTCGGCGACGCGGGCCGCGTCGGCGTACTCCCGCAGGTCGGTCAGCGCCAGCCCGCGTACCACCAGCGGGCCGACGGCGTCCGGGGCGACGGCCAGGGCCGCGTCGGCGGCGGCGCGGGCCTCGGCGGGCCGCCCGGCGGCGAGGTGCACCCGGCCCAACGTGGTCAGCGCGGCGGCGTTCGCCGATTCCAGGGCGAGCGCGAAGCCGACCTCGCCCGCGGCCTCGTCGTACCGGCCGAGGTCGGCCAGCAGGTGCGCGCGTTGCAGGTAGCCCTCGGCGGTGGCGTCGTCGGACATCGGCGGGGCCTAGGCGGCGTCGGCCGGGTAAACCAGGGCGACCGCGATGCCGGTGAGCCCCTCGCCGCGCCCGGTGAAGCCCAGGCCGTCGGTGGTGGCGGCGGAGACGGTCACGGGGGCGTCGATCGCCGCGGAGAGGACCGCCTCGGCCTCGGCCCGGCGCGGCCCGATCTTCGGCCGGTTGCCGACGACCTGCACCGACACGTTGCCGATCTGGAAGCCGGCGGCCCGGACCCGGCGGGCGGTCTCGGTGAGCAGCGTCACCCCCGACGCGCCCGACCACTGCGGCTCGGCCACCCCGAAGTTGGACCCGAGGTCACCCAGGCCGGCGGCGGAGAGCAGCGCGTTGCAGGCGGCGTGCGCGGCCACGTCGGCGTCGGAGTGCCCGGCCAGGCCGTCCTGGTCGGGCCAGAGCAGGCCGGCCACCCAGCACGGCCGCCCGGCCGCGAAGGCGTGCACGTCGGTGCCGATGGCCACCCGAGGAACGATCATGCGCCGAGGGTACGCGTCACGCGCCGCCGGCCAGCAGATGCTCGGCCAGCGCCAGGTCGAACGGGCGGGTCACCTTCAGGGCGTACTCGGAGCCGGGGACGCAGACCACCGGCACGCCCTGCTTCTCGACCAGGCCGGCGTCGTCGGTGAGCGGGTCACCGGCCGCCGCGTGGGCGGCGGTCAAAACCGACCGGCGGAAGCCCTGCGGGGTCTGCACGGCGCGCAGCGCGGAGCGGTCGACCGTGCCGAGCACCACCTCGCCGGGCCCGACCTCCTTGATCGTGTCGACCAGCGGCAGGACGGGGATCACCGCGTCGTGCCCGGAGCGCACCGCGTCGGCCACCGACTCGACCAGCTCCGGCGGGGTCAACGCGCGGGCCGCGTCGTGCACCAGGACGATCTCCGGGCCGGGCGGGACGGCGGCGAGCGCGGCGGCCACCGACGCCTGGCGTTCCGCCCCGCCGGGGACGACCAGCACCGTGGCGACCGGGGCGAGGAGTTGGCGGACCGCCGCGACCTCGCCGGGCGGGGCCGCCACCACGATGGTGTGCACGGAGCCGGCGGCGGCGATCCGGCGCACCGCGTGCACGAGCAGCGGCTCGCCGGCCAGCAGGCGCAGGGCCTTGGGGGCGCCCGGACCGAGGCGGACCCCGGCACCGGCCGCAGGCACGAGGACCGCGACGTCACCGCGCGGATTGAGCTGCGCGGTCATGTCGCGGTCCTCGGGTTTCTTCGCTACGGAGTGAGGAGTGCCGTGCCGACTATGCCTCGGTCAGCACCTTGTCGAGCAGCGTCTCCGCCTCGTCCTTGGTGCTCTTCTCGGCCAGCGCGACCTCGCCGACGAGAATGTCACGGGCCTTGGCGAGCATGCGCTTCTCGCCCGCCGACAGGCCCCGCTCCCGCTCCCGACGCCACAGGTCGCGGACGACCTCGGCCACCTTCAGCGGGTTGCCGGAGGCCAGCTTCTCCAGATTCGCCTTGTAACGCCGCGACCAGTTGGTCGGCTCCTCGGTGTGCGGAGCCCGGAGGACGTCGAAGACCTTGCCGAGGCCCTCTTCGCCGACCACCTCGCGCACGCCCACGATCTCGGCGTTCTCGGCGGGCACCCGGACCGTCAGGTCACCCTGCGCGACCCGCAGGACGAGGTATTCCCTGGGCTCGCCCTTGATGACCCGAGTCTCGATTGCCTCGATGAGTGCGGCCCCGTGGTGGGGGTAAACAACGGTCTCGCCGACACTGAAAACCATAGGTTCGAAACCCCTTTCGCTGTGTCTAGGGTAACACGCTCAGGCACCGATGTCTCACCGCTGTCCTGACCGTTGGCGCAGCTCAGGGGCCCTGTGAGAGGCATTTCTTCAGCTTGACAGGCGGCCAAACCGATGGTCCGAACACGCTCCGTGATGGTTGTATGACAGCCCGGGACGGGCGGTAGGAGCGTGGATTTCTCGGGCGATGCGCTCCTCCCATGGTAGCCCGAGCGCGCCATCCGCGCCGGGGTGTAGCGGTACGGGGGGCCGGCGGGGGACGCTGGGACGAGCGGCTGTCCACGCGCCGAGACGGTTCGAGGGGGTCCGATGTCCATGTCCGACGCCGACGGTCCCGGCCCCACCGAGGGGCTCTCCGGCCTACCCCCCGAGTGGGGCCGGGTGGTGGTGCCCGACGACGCGTCCGCGCTGGCCGAGGAGGCCGCGCGGGTTCGCCGGGAGCTCCGCCGGAGGGCCGGCCCTGGCGGCCGGTGGCGACGCCTCGCCGAGGCCCGTCGGCCGGACGGCCGCCCGTCGCTGCGCCTGCCCCTGCTGGTGCTGCTGGTGGCGTTGCTCACCACCCTCGCCGGCCTCTTCGCCGTCACCTGGCCCCGCTCCCCCCGCCCCGGCGACCAGTCCACCGTCCTGCCCCGCTCCACGCCGACCGACCTGACCGGCCGGCCGCTGCCGGCCCTGGAGCTGGTCGACGCCGGGAACGCGACCGTGTCGCTGCGCGGGCTGCTCCCCGCGATGATCGTCCTGGTGGACGCCTGCCCCTGCGCCGATCACGTGACCGAGGCCGCCGCGCTCGCGCCCCCCGGCGTCACCGTGGTCACCGTCGCCGACACCCGCGCCCCGCGCGCCACCCCGGGGCCCTCCGGCGCGGTCGTACGACCGCTCGCCGACCCGGGCGGCGGCCTGCGCGCCTTCCTGCGATTGCTGCCCCACCCCGGCACGGCGACCGCGCTCCTGGTCGACCGCACCGGCGTGCTGCTGCGGGTGGTGCCCGAGCTGCGCTCCGCCGAGGACTACCGCACCGACCTGGCCCGCCTCGGCTCCTGACCCCACCCGCCCCTCCCCGGTCACGGTGATCAACCCGGTCACGGTGATCAAGAGGTTTACGTCAGCTGAGACACCGAATTTGACGCAAACCTCTTGATCAACCCGAGCCGGTCGCGGGCCGCGCCGCGCAGCGGCGAGTGGGGGGTGGGGGGTGGGGGGTGGGGGGGTGGGGGCGCGGGGGGGGGTGGGGGTGGGGGTGGGGTTAGAACGGCACGGTCGTCAGGTGGGTGGCGACGATCGCCGGGCCGCCTCCGGGGGCGGAGAACTCGATCCGGATGGGACCGTCCCTGCCGGACAGGAACAGCACCGCCGCCGTGCCGTCGCAGGGCGCGCGGCGGCTCTCGGTGCGGCCCCAGTGGACGGAGACGAGCAGCACTTGCCCCCGGCCGGCGCACCGGTATTCGAGCAGGTGCGGCCGGGCCCCGGCGGGCGTCACCACGCGGCGCTGCGGCGGCAGACCGGGGCGCAGCGTCAATCGGTCGTCTCGCCAGAGCGTGCGGCTCGGCTCCACCGGCCGGCCGCTGGGGATCCCGACGCGGGGGGCACGCGCGCCCACCCCGGGCCTGGCGATCACCCTGCCGGTGCGGGGGTCGACCTCGGCCACCATCCAGGCGACCGGGCCGGGCGATGCCCGCAGCCGCCGGCCGGCCCACGGTGACCCGGCGGTGGGGCCGCCGGAGGCCACCCCGGGCCCGCCCGAGCGCCCCGGCGACGTCGTCGTGGAGCCATCGGAGGGGACCCGGGAGAGCACGGCGGACGCGCCGGAGGGGCCGCCCGGCGGGCTGGTCGTCGGGGCCTCGGCCCGCCACCACGCGACGCCTGCGGCCACCACGAGCACGGTCAGCGTGGCGAGCGCTCCGCCCCGGAGCCGGTCGGTCAGGTCACCGCCCATGCGATGAGGGTAGCCAGCGGGACCGGATCAGGCGACCCGGTCCAGCAGCGCGGCAGGGCGGATCAGACCCGCTCGAGCAGCGCCGCGTAGAGGGTCAGGCCCGGTCCGAACGCGAGCATCACCACCCGATCGGGTGGCCGCTCCGCCCGCCGCAGTCGGTCCAGGATCAGCAGCACCGTCGCCGAGGAGCAGTTGCCCTGCTCACCGAGGGTGGCGCGGGACGCGTCCAGCGCCTGCGGCGGCAGGGCCAACTCGCGCTCCACCACGTCGAGGATGCGCGGGCCGCCCGGGTGCACCGCCCAGCCGTCCAGCTCGGAGAGCCGGCCGCCGTGCCGGGCCAGCAGCTCCTCGACCAGCCTCCGCACGTGCACGGAGAGCACCTGCGGCACCTTCGGCGACAGCCCCATCCGGAAGCCGGTGTCGGTGACGTCCCAGGTCATGTGGTCTGCCGTGGAGGAATCCGTCACCGAGGTGACCTCGCGCAGCGCGTACCCCCGGCCGTCGGGGACGACCACGGCGGCGACGGCGGCGTCCGAGAAGAGCGCGTGGGAGACGATCTGCTGGGCGTCCAGTCGGGCCGTGGCCGGCTGGATGTGCAGGCTGGTCAGCTCGGCGCAGAGCAGCAGCGCGGGACGCTGCCGGGCGGTGACGAAGTCGCCGGCCGCGCCGAGGCCCGGCAGTGCGGCGTAGCAGCCCATGTGGCCGACGAACATCCGCTGTGTGTCGGGGGCCATGCCCAGGTCCCGGGCGAGCAGGATGTCCAGCCCGGGGGTGGCGTACCCGGTGCACGAGCAGACGACGAAGAGGCCGACGTCGCGGGCGTCCAGCCCGGCGGCGGTGAGCGCCCGCTCGATCGCCTCCTTGCCCAGCGGCAGCGCCTCGACCTGGTAGCGGCGCAGCCGGCGCTCGGTCGACCACTCCGAGACGTCCTCCAGCAGCGGGTTGACCGCCGCCTGCCGCCGGACGACCCCCGAGTTGGCGAAGATCCGCTCCGCCAGCGCCCGGCTCCGGCCGGTGTAGTGGCGAGCGAAGAAATTCTGCCAGAGCTCGTCCTGCGCGGCATCGGGCGGCTGCGCCGTCCCCATGCCCGCGATCACCGGTACGGCCACGTTCCCACCTCTCGTCCGCGAACCATCACGTCGTCACCGGGTCGCCACCGTCGCGACCACCCCGATCGTCTTCCTCACGCTCACCAACGAGAAGCCGCGCCATCGCGGTCCGGGGGGCCGCCCCACGGTCGGACGGAGCTGCCCGCCCGCCGACCCCTCCGGCATCCCCTTTACCCCCACCCTGGGCCGGCTACCCCCGGCGGACCCCACGCCCCTGGTACAGCACCGCCGTCGACCAGGTCGGCCTGATCCGCGGCGGCGGCCCGCCCGTCGTCGGCTGTGGACCGCGCCGCGCCCGGATCCGGCGCAGCAGCCAGCCCAGCGTGCCCCGCAGCTCCGGCCGGACGCCCCGGACCCGCAGGTCCACGCCGTGCCGGGCGCACTCGGCGACCAGCTCGCGGTGGTCGACGAAGAGCCGGGGATCGTGGATGCCCCGGGGCACCGTCGGCAGCCGTTCGCCGATCTCGACCGCGACCAGCCGGCTCAGCGCGGTGTCGTTGAGCGTGTCCAGGACCAGCAGCCCGCCCGGGCGGAGCAGCCGGCACGCCTCGGCCACGGTGTGCCGCCAGTCGGGCACGTGCTCCAACACCTCGCCGGCGGCCACCACGTCGGCGCAGCCGTCGGCCAGCGGCACGGCGGTGGCGTCGGCGTGGACCGGCCGTACCCCGTGCGCGGCGGCCTGGGCCAGGGCCGAGCGGGTGAGGTCCACGCCGACGTGCCGGTAGCCCTTGCCGGCCAGGTGCGGGGCGAGCAGCCCGGCGCCGCAGCCCAGGTCGACCAGGACGGCGTCGGGCCGGGCCGCCGGGGGCACCAGGGCGCCCCGGGCCCGGGCCAGCCAGTGCAGCATGGCGAACGCCCCGTCGGGGTCCCACCACTCGTCGACCAGGTCGTCGTACTGACGGGGATCGTTGGGGGGCAGCAGGCGGGGCCGGTCGGACACCGGAGACGAACCGTCACGCATGGCACCGAGCGTGGCACGACCGGGCGGTAACGGCCAGACTTCACCCATGTCGACGAGCGTGTCTGGGCTGGTCAGGGCGAGTCATCCGGAGCCGGCGGCGGCGGTGACCGTGGTCGCCGGGCTGCTCGCCTGGGGCGTGGGGCACCGCTCGGCCGGCATCGCCGTGGTGGCGGGGACGGTGCTCGCCAGCCAACTCGCGGTCGGCTGGTCCAACGACCACCGCGACGCCGAGCGGGACGCCCTGGTGGGGCGTGCCGACAAGCCGGTCGCCGCCGGCGCGGTGAGCGCGCGGGCGGTGGGCCTGGCGGCGTGGGGGGCGGCCCTGGCCACGGTCGGGCTCGCGGCGGCGGCGACCAACCGGGCGGCGGCGTTCTGGGCGATCGTCGCCCTGGTCTCCGCGCTGCTCTACAACTGGCCGCTGAAGTCGACGCCGGTCTCGGTGCTGCCGTACGCGGTCTCCTTCGGCGCGCTGCCCGCCTTCGTGGTGCTGGCGCTGCCCGGCGCGCCCGCCCCGCCGGTCTGGCTGGTGGCCGCCGCCGCCCTGCTCGGGGCCGGGGCGCACTTCGCCAACGTGCTGCCCGACCTGGCCGACGACGCCCGGACGGGGGTCCACGGGCTGCCGCACCGGCTCGGCGCGGCCGGCAGCCGGGTGGCCGCCGCCGCGCTGCTGCTCGCGGCGACGATCACCCTGGTCGTCGGCCCGCCCGGCCCGCCGTCGTGGGCCGGGTTGTCGGCCGTCGCGACCGCCGCCGTGGTGCCACCGGTGACCTGGTACGCCGGCCGGGGTGCCCGCCGGGGCACGGCCGCGTTCCGGGCGGTGCTGCTGGTGGCGCTGATCGACGTGGTGCTGCTGGTGGCGAACGGCCGGGTCGGCTGAACCCTTCCCCTGGAAGGTGGTGCTACCGGGTCGGCGTGCGGGTCCCGATCACCCCCAACTACCCTGAAGCCGGTCTGCGCGGGTATGGCCACCGTGCCCGGCGACGACCGGGTGGGGATCGTGACGAGGAGGACCGACGTGACGCGCTCGATCAGGGGTTCCCGGCGGGCGGCCCTGCTGCTGTCCGGCGTGGCGGCGACGACCGGTCTGCTGGTGACCGGCTGCGGCGCCGGCCAGGTGGCCGAGACCGCCAACAAGGAGCCGTCGATCCTGGGCGTCAACAGCCAGACCCCGGACAACGCCTACAAGGTGCGCGGCCTCTACGTCGAGCACCCGGGTGTCGAGGGCTACCAGGCCGGCGCGAACGCCACCGTCAACACCGTGGTCTACAACGACACGCGCAGCCCGGTGACGCTGACCGTCACCACCACCGGCGCGCGGAATATCGTGATCACCGGCGCCGGCGGGTCGACCGCCTCGCCGTCGGGCAGCGCCTCCCCGTCGACCAGCGAGTCTCCGTCCGAGAGCGCGTCGCCCTCCGGCAGCGCGTCGCCCTCCGGCAGCGCGTCGCCGTCCGGCAGCGCGTCGCCCTCCGGCAGCCCCAGCCCGGGTGCGAGTGGCTCGATGCCGCCCTCCGAGGGCGCGCCGGGCAGCCCGTCCGCCTCGGCGACCCCGCCGGGCCCGGCCGGAGAGCCGGCCCGAATCGAGATCCCGGCCCTGAGCTACGTGCAGCTCAACGTCTCCGGCGAGCGCGCCCTCCAGCTCGTCGGCCTCAACGCGGCGCTGCGCGTCGGCGAGCAGGTCAACCTGGTCTTCGACTTCGGCAACGGCAAGGTCATCGAGACCGCGGCTCCGATCGGCGTCCCGCTGACCCCGCTGCCGCAGCCCTCCCCGATCATCGAGCGCGAGGGCGGGCACGGCGACGAAGAGGGTGGCACCGCCGCCGACGAGGGTCACGGCGACTGACCCTCCGCACCACCGACCGTCGACGACACCGCCGGCGTGGCACCCGCCACGCCGGCGGTGTCTCGTCGTACGGGGGGACTAACGTTCCCGTGTGACGACCCCCCGATCGACGCCCTCCCGAGCGACCTCGCGCGGCACCGGCCGGGCCACCCGCGAGCCCCGTCCGGCCTACCAGTGCGACGCCTGCGGCCACCAGCCTCCGAAGTGGGTGGGGCGCTGCCCGGAGTGCGGCGAGTGGGGCTCGGTCGTCGAGTCCACGGTGACCGGCCCGATCGTCTCCGGCCGGGTCGTCAGCTCCCGGATGCCCGCCGAGCCGGCCCGCCCGATCGCCACCATCAGCGCCGCTCCGGCGCGGGCCCGCCCCACCGGCGTGAGCGAGCTGGACCGGGTGCTCGGCGGCGGCCTGGTGCCCGGCGCGGTGGTGCTGCTGGCCGGCGAGCCGGGCGTCGGCAAGTCCACCCTGCTGCTCGACGTCGCCCAGCAGTGGGCGGCCACCGCCGGCAGCCCGTCCCTGGTGGTCAGCGGGGAGGAGTCGGTCAGCCAGGTGCGGCTGCGCGCCGAGCGGATGGGTGCCCTGCACGACCAGCTCTGGCTGGCCGCCGAGAGCGACCTGGGCGCGGTCCTCGGCCACCTCGACGCGGTCAAGCCGGGGCTGCTGGTGCTCGACTCGGTGCAGACCATCTCCACCCCCGGCACCGAGGGGGTGCCCGGCGGGGTGACCCAGGTCCGGGCGGTGACCGCCGCGCTGGTCACCATCGCCAAGGAGCGCGGCGTGGCCACCGTCCTGGTCGGCCACGTCACGAAGGACGGCCAGGTGGCCGGCCCCCGGGTGCTGGAGCACCTGGTCGACGTGGTGCTCTACTTCGAGGGCGACAAGCACTCCTCGCTGCGGATGGTGCGCGGCGTGAAGAACCGCTTCGGCGCCGCCGACGAGGTCGGCTGCTTCGAGATGCACGAGGGCGGGATCAGCAGCCTCGCCGACCCGTCCGGGCTCTTCCTCACCCGATACTCGGAGCCCGTGCCGGGCACCTGCGTCACGGTCGCGATGGAGGGGCGGCGGGCCCTGGTCACCGAGGTCCAGGCGCTGATCGGCGCGACGGTCGCGGGTTCCCCCCGGCGGACGGTGTCGGGGCTCGACGGGGCCCGGTTGGCGATGGTGCTGGCGGTGCTGCAACGCCGCGCCGAGCGGCTGACCCTGCACGACAAGGAGGTCTTCGCCGCCACGGTCGGCGGCATCCGGGTGGTGGAGCCGGCGGCCGACCTCGCGGTCGCCCTCGCGGTGGCCTCCGGCGGGCTCAACCTCGCCATCAACCCGCACCTGGTGGCGATCGGCGAGGTGGGGCTGACCGGCGAGGTGCGCCGGGTCGGCGCGGTGCCGCGCCGGCTGGCCGAGGCGGCCCGGCTCGGGTTCCGGGTGGCGCTCGTGCCGTCCGGCTGCGGGCCGGAGAGCGCCGGTGCCGGCCCGGAGAACATGCGGGTGATCGAGGTCACCGACGTCCGTTCGGCCCTCCAGGCCGTCGCCCGCGCATCCGCGGAGTGACCGGCGGTGGCCACGCGGGCGGCGCCGACCGCGCGTTTCAGGACAAGCGCGGCAGGTGGGATGAGAGGGCGGCCGACGGGCATGGCGACACATCACAGTAACCACGACAGCACCCACCGCACGTCAGTCCGTAGACTGTGCGGGTGCCGAACGATCGCGACGCCAGCAGGACAGCCGGCGCCACACCCCACGTCCGCACCGGCCCCGTGGGCTCGCCCGCCCGCCCGATCAGCGTCACCGTGACCGGGAGTGTCAGCGGCGCGAGCGGCGACCCGCTACGGGCCAACCTCGCCCTCATGGCGCCGGGCACCGCGCTCCGCGACGGTCTGGAACGGATCCTGCGCGGCCGCACGGGCGCGCTCATCGTCCTCGGCTACGACAAGGTGGTCGAGGGGCTCTGCACCGGCGGTTTCCCGCTGGACGTGGAGTTCTCCGCGACCCGGGTCCGCGAGCTGTGCAAGATGGACGGGGCGGTCGTCCTCTCCAGCGACGGCACCCGGATCGTCCGGGCGGCCGTGCACCTGATGCCGGACCCGTCGATTCCCACCGAGGAGTCCGGCACCCGGCACCGCACCGCCGAGCGGGTGGGCCGGCAGACGGGCTACCCGGTCATCTCGGTCAGCCAGTCGATGCGGATCATCAGCCTCTACGTCAACGGCCAGCGGCACGTGCTGGACGACTCGGCGGCCATCCTGTCCCGCGCCAACCAGGCCCTGGCCACGTTGGAGCGCTACAAGCTGCGCCTCGACGAGGTCTCCGGCACCCTCTCCGCCCTGGAGATCGAGGACCTGGTCACGGTCCGGGACGCCGTGGCGGTGGTGCAGCGGCTGGAGATGGTCCGTCGGATCGCCGACGAGATCGCCGGATACGTGGTGGAGTTGGGCACCGACGGCCGGCTGCTCGCCCTGCAACTCGACGAGCTGATGGCCGGTGTGGACGCCGACCGCACCCTGGTCATCCGGGACTACCTCCCCGCCGGGCGCAAGCCCCGCACCCTGGACGAGGCCCTGGTCGAGCTGGACCTGCTCGGCGCCACCGAGCTGATCGACCTGGTCGCGGTGGCCAAGGCGATCGGCTACCCGGCCGCCACCGACGCGCTGGACGCCGCGGTCAGCCCTCGGGGCTTCCGGTTGCTGGCTAAGGTCCCCCGGCTGCCGGTGGCGATCGTCGACCGGCTGGTGCTGCACTTCGGCAGCCTCCAGCGGCTGCTCGGGGCCACCGTGGAGGACCTGCAGGCCGTGGAGGGCGTCGGCGACGCCCGGGCCCGGGGTGTGCGGGAGGGGCTGTCCCGGCTCGCCGAGGCTTCCATCCTGGAACGCTACGTCTGATCCGTTGGATGCTCCGTTTACGGCCGGTGCGGGGCGCCACGGCCGATCCCCGGCCGGGCGTCGGCCGGGGATCTTCCGGGTGGGTCGGCCGGCTCAGCCGGTGATGGTGAGCTTCGCCGGCGCGCTGAGCTTGGTGTCGAGCCGCCCGAACACCTGGTACGTCCCGGAGCGGGGGAACGGGCCGGCGGCGGCCCCGTCCTTGCACTGGCTGCTGTCGCGGCCGTTCCAGTCCACCTGGTACGACCGCTCGAAGCCCGGGGTGAACGACTGCACGTCGGAGCCCTTGACGTTGCCGCAGGTGTCGGAGGACCAGATCTTCTCCGCGCCCGACTTCACGAACAGCTCTTGGACGTCCGCGCCGACGTCCCGGCTGCAGGTGCGGTTCGACCTGTTCTTGATCTTCAACTGGAGACTGACCCCGGTCTCCGGGGAGACCGACGTCGGCGAGACCACCGGCGTCACCGAGATCTCCGCGTTGGTGCACGTCCCGTCGTCGACGCCGGGGCCGGCCGGGGCGACGGGGCCGTCGTTGCCGGCCGGATTGACCGGGCCGTCCGGAGCGGCCGGCGAGCCGGACGCGCCCGAATCGCCACCGGAGCCCTCCGCGCCGCCACCCGGCGGGGTGCCGGTCTGCGGGCTCGCCGTCTGCGGGGAGAAGACCGAGCCGCTCGGGGCCGGTGCCCCGGGTGAGCCGCCGACGCCCGGTCCCGCCGTCGCGGTCGGGGTCGCCCCCGACTGCGGCGTCGAGCCGTTGTCGTTCGCACCATTGCAGGAATAGAGCAGGACAATCAGGAAGAGAAGCCCCGCTCCCAGCACGGCGACGCGACGCCGCCAGTACACGGCGGGTGGCAGGGGGCCGACCGTCAGACGCATGATGCTCCCACCGTAACGGCGCGACGCGCCCTCGTCCGGCGCGACGCGCCGGGCCGCCCTGGGCTCACCGCCACCACCCTCCACTCACGACAGCCATCGGCCCGGCCCGCTCACGGCCCCGGACGAAGGCTGTTACGGCCGCGACGATGCCCCGCCCGGCTCACAGGTACACCTTGCGCTGGTAGATCGCGTGCGCGCCGGCCACCCGGTCCAGGAAGATCAGCCCGGCGCAGTGGTCGATCTCGTGTTGCAACGCCCGCGCCTCGAACCCGTCGGTGACCAGCCGCACCGGCGCGCCGGTCCCCGGCAGTACCCCCTCGACGACCAACCGGCTGGCCCGCTTGACGTCGCCGGTCAGGTCGGGCACCGACATGCAGCCCTCCCGGCCGGCCTTCCACCGGGTCGCCTCCACCACCTGGGCGTTGCAGAGCACGAAGACCCCGTGCACGGTGATCGCCTTCGGGTGCCCGGTGACGTCCACCGCGAAGACCTGGGCACTCACCCCGACCTGCGGCGCGGCGAGCCCCACGCAGCCCGGCGAGACCCGCATGGTGGCCACCAGGTCGGCGGCGAGCCGGACCACCTCCTCGGCGGTCGGATCCACCGCCGCTCCCGGCCGGCTGAGCACCGGATCCGGGGCGCAGACCACCGGGCGCACCCGGCCGGGCACCGCCAGCGCCTCAGGGGTCCAGCCGGCCAGATCGGCGTGGCCGGCCGTCACAGCAGGTCCGGGTCCGCCGGGCGGAGGCTGACCCCGACACCCAGCTCCGCAGCGGTACGCATCAACCGGCCGGCCACCTCGTCGGAGCGCCCCGCCGGCAGCTCCACCTCGGCCACCACCACGTAGAAGTCGCCGGTCAGCCGGGTACTCAGGTCGGTGAGGTTGCCGCCCGCGTCGATGAGCACCCGGGTCATCGCCGCGACGATGCCCATCCGGTCCGCGCCGTGCACCGCCAGCACGTACGGCTCCCCGGCCGGCACGGTCGCCCCGTCCTCGGGGGTGACCGCGCGTACGGTGGCCAGGAGCTGGCCGTCGGCGGCGAGCGGGGCCAACGCGGCCTCGACCTCGGCGGCGGCCGGGCCGACGCAGATCAGGGTCATCGCGAAGTGCCCCCGCAGCCGGGTCATGGTGGAGTCGGTCAGGTTCGCGCCGAGCCCGTTGAGCACCTCGGCGACGTCTGCCACGATGCCGGGCCGGTCCGGGCCGATGACGGTGATCGCTAGCTCGTTCATCCGGGCATTCTGCCCCGTCGGGTCCCGCCCCGCGCCGGCAGCCCCGGCCCGCCCACCCAGCGGGAAGGCGGCCCGTGACATGATCGGCGACGCGATGTCTGAGCCCACTTTCGCCACCCTGGTCAGCCGGTGGTACGAGGAGAACGCCCGAGAGCTGCCCTGGCGCGTACCCGGCGTGGGCGCGTGGGCGATCCTGGTCAGCGAGGTCATGCTCCAGCAGACGCCCGTGGTGCGGGTGCTGCCCGCCTGGCAGGCGTGGCTGACCCGGTGGCCGACGCCCGCCGCGCTGGCCGACGACTCGCCCGCCGAGGCGATCCGGATGTGGGGGCGGCTCGGCTACCCCCGCCGGGCGGTACGGCTGCGCGACTGCGCGGTGGCGATCGTCGAACGACACGGCGGCGCGGTGCCGGACAAGCTGGAGCAGTTGCTGGCGCTGCCCGGGGTGGGCACGTACACGGCCCGAGCGGTGGCCGCGTTCGCCTACGGGCAGCGGCACCCGGTGGTGGACACCAACGTGCGCCGGGTGGTCTGCCGGGCGATCGCCGGAGAACCCGATGCCGGGCCGGCCACCCGCCCCGCCGACCTGGTGGCCACCGAGGAACTACTGCCGGCGGAGCCGGCCGCCGCCGCGCTGGCCAGCGCCGCCTTCATGGAGCTGGGCGCGATGGTCTGCACCGCCCGCTCGCCGCGCTGCCCGGCGTGCCCGGTCGAGTCCGTGTGCGCCTGGCGGGCGTCCGGGCGGACCGCGCCGGCCGGGCCGACCCGCCGACCCCAGCGGTACGCCGGCACCGACCGTCAGGTCCGAGGGCTGTTGCTGGCGGTGCTGCGGGAGAGCACGGGGCCGGTGCCGCACCAGCGGCTGGACCAGGTCTGGACCGACGACGTGCAGCGCTCCCGCGCCCTGGCCGGGCTGGTCACCGACGGGCTGGTGGAGCCGGTGGGCGAGGCGTCGTTCCGCCTGGCCGGGGACGGCCCCACCGCCCCGGCACTGGCCTGATCAACCCCGCCGCGCTACTCGGCCCCACACTGCCCCCACGGCCTGCTCGGCCCCGCACGGCCTACTCGCCCCCGCACGGCCCTCGCCGGGCGCTGATCAACTCGATGTGCGGCACATCGCGGCATCCCGGACACGGGAATGCACAACGTGCCGCACATCGTGTTGATCTTAAAGATCGACGTTCGGCTAGGTCTTGGAAGATTTCCGGCCCCTGGAGGGGCCATTTGCCCAAGATCTAGCCGATCCTCTCCGGGTGAGGCGGGCGGGGGGCGTCATGGGGCCGGTCGGGTGGGTGGGTAAGGGCGGCCCTCGCCCGGCGGGCGCAGGAAAGGCGACGGCCCCGGTGGCTTTCGCCGACCGGGGCCGTCGCCCGTTACTGCTGTCGTCGCCCGTTACCGCTTCGTCCTACTCGTCGGCGCCGGCTGCGGCGGTGCCGCCCAGGTCGGCGGGGACGGCGTCCGGCACGGCCTCCGGCCGGTCGGCGCCCCGGAAGACGAGCTTGGACTTGTCGATGTCGTCCGGGTTGCCCTCGCAGTCCACCACGACGATCTGACCCGCGGTCAGCTCGTTGAAGAGGATCCGCTCGGAGAGGTTGTCCTCGATGTCGCGCTGGATCGTGCGACGCAGCGGACGCGCCCCGAGGACCGGGTCGAAGCCCTTGGCCGCCAGGTACTTCTTGGCGTTGTCGGTCAGCTCCAGCCCCATGTCCCGGTTGCGCAGCTGACCCTCGATCCGGGCGATCATGATGTCCACGATCGACAGGATCTCGGTCTGACGCAGCTGGTGGAAGACGATCGTGTCGTCGATCCGGTTGAGGAACTCGGGCCGGAAGTGCTGCTTCAGCTCGTCGTTGACCTTCTGCTTCATCCGGTCGTAGTTGGACTCGGAGTCCTCCGACGCCTGGAAGCCCATCGACACCGCCTTGGCGACGTCCCGGGTGCCCAGGTTGGTGGTCAGGATGATCACCGTGTTCTTGAAGTCCACGATCCGGCCCTGGCCGTCGGTCAGCCGCCCGTCCTCCAGGATCTGGAGCAGGGTGTTGAAGACGTCCGGGTGGGCCTTCTCGATCTCGTCGAAGAGCACCACCGAGAACGGCCGACGCCGCACCTTCTCGGTCAGCTGCCCGCCCTCGTCGTAGCCGACGTAACCGGGAGGGGCACCGACCAGGCGGGACACCGTGTACCGGTCGTGGAACTCCGACATGTCGAGCTGGATCAGGGCGTCCTCGGAGCCGAACAGGAACTCGGCGAGGGCCTTGGAGAGCTCGGTCTTACCCACGCCGGACGGGCCGGCGAAGATGAACGAGCCCGACGGGCGCTTCGGGTCCTTCAGGCCGGCCCGGGTGCGCCGGATGGCCTTCGACACGGCCTTGACCGCGTCCTCCTGGCCGATGACGCGCTTGTGCAGCTCGTCTTCCATGCGCAGCAGCCGGGAGGTCTCCTCCTCGGTCAGCTTGTAGACCGGGATGCCGGTCCAGTTGCCGAGGACCTCGGCGATCTGCTCGTCGTCGACCTCGGACACGACGTCCAGGTCGCCGGCCTTCCACTCCTTCTCCCGCTGCGCCTTCTGGCCCAGCAGCTGCTTCTCCTTGTCGCGCAGCTGCGCGGCCCGCTCGAAGTCCTGCGCGTCGATCGCGGACTCCTTGTCGCGGCGGACCTGGGCGATCCGCTCGTCGAAGTCACGCAGGTCTGGCGGCGCGGTCATCCGGCGGATTCGCATCCGCGCGCCGGCCTCGTCGATCAGGTCGATCGCCTTGTCCGGCAGGAAGCGGTCGGAGATGTACCGGTCGGCCAGGGTCGCGGCGGCCACCAGCGCGGCGTCGGTGATGCTCACCCGGTGGTGCGCCTCGTACCGGTCGCGCAGGCCCTTGAGGATCTCGATGGTG
This sequence comes from Micromonospora sp. DT233, assembly GCF_049841815.1. Classification (NCBI taxonomy): domain Bacteria; kingdom Bacillati; phylum Actinomycetota; class Actinomycetes; order Micromonosporales; family Micromonosporaceae; genus Micromonospora; species Micromonospora sp. DT233. The sequence continues at coordinate 702,003 of NZ_JBNCLB010000001.1, forward strand.
TGGGCCAGCGACGGCTCACCCACCTGGATCGGCTGGAACCGGCGCTCCAGGGCGGCGTCCTTCTCCAGGTGCTTGCGGTACTCGTCGAGCGTGGTGGCACCGATGGTCTGCAGCTCGCCACGGGCCAGCATCGGCTTGAGGATGCTCGCCGCGTCGATCGCGCCCTCGGCCGCGCCCGCACCCACCAGGGTGTGGATCTCGTCGATGAACAGGATGATGTCGCCGCGGGTGCGGATCTCCTTGAGGACCTTCTTCAGGCGCTCCTCGAAGTCACCGCGGTAACGGGAGCCGGCGACCAGCGCGCCCAGGTCGAGGGTGTAGAGCTGCTTGTCCTTCAGCGTCTCGGGCACCTCGCCCTTGATGATCTTCTGGGAGAGGCCCTCCACCACGGCGGTCTTGCCGACGCCGGGCTCACCGATCAGGACCGGGTTGTTCTTGGTGCGGCGGGACAGCACCTGCATGACCCGCTCGATCTCCTTCTCGCGCCCGATGACCGGGTCGAGCTTGCCCTCGCGGGCGGCCTGGGTCAGGTTCCGGCCGAACTGGTCCAGCACCAGGCTGGTCGACGGCGCGGCCTCACCCGGGGTGGCTCCGGCGGCGGCCGGCTCCTTGCCCTGGTAGCCGGAGAGGAGCTGGATGACCTGCTGGCGGACCCGGTTCAGGTCCGCGCCGAGCTTCACCAGGACCTGGGCGGCGACGCCCTCGCCCTCGCGGATCAGGCCCAGCAGGATGTGCTCGGTGCCGATGTAGTTGTGGCCGAGCTGCAGCGCCTCGCGCAGCGACAGCTCCAGGACCTTCTTGGCCCGCGGCGTGAACGGGATGTGCCCGCTCGGCGCCTGCTGGCCCTGGCCGATGATCTCCTCGACCTGCTGACGCACACCCTCCAGCGAGATGCCCAGACTCTCCAGGGCCTTCGCCGCGACGCCCTCGCCCTCGTGGATCAGGCCCAGCAGGATGTGCTCCGTACCGATGTAGTTGTGGTTGAGCATCCGGGCCTCTTCTTGGGCCAGGACGACAACCCGTCGCGCTCGGTCGGTGAACCGCTCGAACATGCCCTCGTGCTCCTCACGTGCCGTGCGCCTTGATGGTCAGATCGCGGCGGGGCCGGTGCGCGGACGTCCGGGATGGGCGTCCGTGCCTCCTTACTCTATCGTCGCCGACCGACTCCGCTGAGGTCGTGTGTCCTCGACGGGAGCCCGGTACGCGTCGTTTTTGCCAACCATCCGCGCTCAGGGGGTGTTCCGGCACCCGCGCGTGTACGCGCAGAGCGAAATTCGGGCACCCGCAAAAGCCTGCTCCGCAGGCCCCTGAGGCCCTGCGCCGGGGCTTGCCGGGCCCTCCCCGCCGGGCGATCGGACGGTTGTCCACAGGTTGTGGACAAGTTCTCCACCGGTTGTGGACAACGCCCCCGGCTGTCCGGTTCTTCCCGGGCACCCGAGAATTCACCGCTGACCGCCGGGCCGGGCCGCACCGCCGGGCCGAGCCGCACCGCCGAGCCGAGCCGGGCCGCACCGCCGAGCCGAGCCGGGCCGAGCCGCCGGGCCGCACCGCCGAGCCGAGCCGCACCGGGGGCACGAGACGCGGCGACGCCGGGCCGGAGAGATCCTCCGGCCCGGCGTCGATGTCGCCCGGCTCCCCCGTGTCCGGTCCGTCCCACGGCCCCTTCCGCGCCCGCCGACAGTCGGCGGGTCAGCGTCGGAGCGCGGGGCGGTCAGCGCGTGGCGTGGAACTCGTCGACGATCTCCTGCGGGATACGCCCCCGGTCGGAGATGTCCTTGCCCGCGTTCTTGGCCCACCGCCGGATCGCCTTGTTCTGCTCCCGGTCGGCGGTGGCGCCGCCGCGACCGCGCGCGGCCCGACCGCCGACCACGACGCCGCCCCGGCCCACCTTCGTGCCCGCATCGACGTACCGCGCGAAAGCCTGACGCAATTTCTCGGCGTTCGCCTTCGAGAGGTCGATCTCGTACTGAACACCGTCGAGCGCGAACTTGACGGTCTCGTCAGCGTCCCCGCCGTCCAGGTCATCGACCAGCTTGTGAATGATCTGCTTGGCCACGTCCCACATTCCTTTCGAGCAGGGTGTTCCTGCAAACTGACAGCACAATAACCCGCCCGACGCTTGTCACGTCAATAGGACGAGGTATCCGGGTCCCGTAGGGTGGGGGGCGGCTACTCGGGTCGGACCAACGGGAAGAGGATGGTTTCCCGAATTCCCAGCCCCGTGAGCGCCATCAGGAGGCGGTCGATTCCCATTCCCATGCCTCCGGCGGGCGGCATTCCGTACTCCATCGCCCGGAGGAAGTCCTCGTCCAGCCGCATCGCCTCGTCGTCGCCCCGCGCGCCGAGCTGCGCCTGGGCCACCAGGCGTTCCCGCTGCACCACCGGGTCCACCAGCTCCGAGTACGCGGTGGCCAGCTCGAAGCCGAGGACATAGAGGTCCCACTTCTCGGCCAGACCCGGCTCGCTGCGATGCGCCCGGGTCAGCGGGCTGGTCTCCTCCGGGTAGTCCCGGACGAAGGTCGGCGCGTCCAGCCCCGGCACCACGAGCTCCTCGAACAGCTCCTCGGCCAACTTACCCGGACCCCACTTCGGGTCCACGGCCAGGCCGACCTTGTCGGCGTACTCGACCAGGCGGGCCCGGCCGGTGCGGACCGTGACCTCCTCGCCGAGCGCCTCGGAAAGCACCCCGAAGAGCGTGACGGAGCGCCACTCGCCGCCCAGATCGAACTCCCGGCCATCCGCGTGCGTCACCACGGTCGACCCACCGACCGCGATCGCCGCCCGCTGCACCAGATTCCGGGTGAGCGCGGCCATGGTGTCGTAGTCCCCGTACGCCTGGTACGCCTCCAGCATCGCGAACTCCGGCGAGTGCGAAGAGTCGACACCTTCATTACGGAAGTTGCGGTTGATCTCGAAGACCCGCTCGACGCCGCCGACCACGGCCCGCTTCAGAAACAGTTCCGGCGCGATTCGCAGATACAGATCGGTGCTCAACGCATTGCTGTGGGTCACGAATGGCCGGGCCGCCGCGCCGCCGTGCAGCAACTGGAGCATCGGGGTCTCCACCTCGATGTAGTCCTGCTGGTGCAGTGCGTCACGGAGGCTGCGCACGGCCGCAGCCCGGGTGCGTACCATCTGGCGGGCCTGCGGGCGGACGATCAGGTCGACGTACCGCTGGCGGACCCGCGCCTCCTCGCTGAGCGGCTTGTGCGCCACCGGCAGCGGGCGCAACGCCTTGGCGGTGACCGCCCACTGCTCGGCCAGCACCGACAGCTCGCCGCGCCGGCTGGTGATCACCTCGCCGGTGACCCCGACGAGGTCGCCCAGGTCGACCAGGCGCTTCCAGTCCTCCAGCCGCTGCGCGCCCACCCGGTCCAGGGAGAGCATGGCCTGCAACTCGGTGCCGTCGCCGTCGCGCAGGGTGGCGAAGCAGAGCTTCCCGGTGTTCCGTACGAAGATCACCCGGCCGGTGACCGAGACCCGGTCGCCGGTGGCGGTGTCGGTGGGCAGCTCGGCGTACTTCTCGCGCAGCTCCGCCAGGGCGGCGGTGCGGGGGAAGCCCACCGGGTAGGGCTCGACGCCCTCGGCGAGCATCCGGTCCCGCTTCTCCCGGCGGACCTTCATCTGCTCGGGAAGGTCGTCGGCGGGGTCGACTGGCACGGTGTTCTGCTCGGTCACGGCACGCTTCCTCAGGAGGGGGACTACGGCGGGGTCAGGCCCGAGCGTACTCAGCCGCCCGGCGGCCCGTTGCGGGATAACCTGCCCGGCATGACCGAAGCCACGCACGCCCTCCTCTTCGGCGTGGCGGCAGCCGCGTACGACCGGTTTCGTCCCCGCTGTCCGCAGGAGGCGGTGCGCTGGGCGCTCGACGGCCTGGACGCCCCCGCGCGGGTCGTCGAGCTCGGGCTCGACGCTCGTGCTGCGCGCCCGCCGCCGCTGACCGGCAGCCGTCAGACGTTGCGCTCGTAGACCATCCGCAGGCCGATCAGGGTGATCATCGGCTCGTGGTGGGTGATGGTGCGGCACTCGCCGATCACCACCGACGCCAGGCCGCCGGTGGCGATCACCGCCCGCACCTCGCCCAGCTCCTCGACCATCCGCTCGACGATCCGGTCGACCTGGCCGGCGAAGCCGAAGTACAGGCCGGACTGCAGGCACTCGACGGTGTTCTTGCCGATCACCGAGCGGGGCCTGGTCGCCTCCACCTTGCGCAGCTGGGCCGCGCGGGCGGCCAGGGCGTCGAAGGAGATCTCGATGCCCGGCGCGAACGCCCCACCGAGGAACTCCCCCCGGCCGCTGATCACGTCGAAGTTGGTGGTGGTGCCGAAGTCCACCACGATCGACGGCCCGCCGAAGAGGGTGTACGCGGCGAGGGTGTTGACCACCCGGTCGGAGCCGACCTCCTTCGGGTTGTCGATCGCGAGCTGCACCCCGGTGCGCACCCCCGGCTCGACGATGACGCTGGGCAGGTCGGCGTAGTACCGGGCCAGCATCGACCGCAGCGAGCGCAGCGCCGCCGGCACCGTCGAGCAGGCGGCCACCCCGGTGATCTCCACCGCGTCGGCGGCCAGCAGCCCGCGGAACATCAGCCCCAGCTCGTCGGCCGTGCTGAGGGCGTCGGTCTTGATCCGCCAGGAGTGCACCAGCTTGTCGCCGTCGAAGGTCGCCAGCACGGTGTTGGTGTTTCCGATGTCGATGCAGAGCAGCACGCACGCAGCCTAGACGCCGGGCGGCGGGCCGCTCACCCCGTGGCGGAGGTCGGCCCCGTCCGGAGGTCGAGCGCCACGTCGAGGATCGGCGAGGAGTGGGTCAGCGCGCCCACCGACAGGTAGTCCACCCCGGTCGCCGCGTACCGGGCCGCCACGTCGAGGGTCAACCCGCCGGTCGCCTCCAGCTCCGCCCGGTCCCCCACCGCCGCCACCACCTCGGCCAGCGTCTCCGGGGTCATGTTGTCCAGCAGCAGGAAGTCCGCGCCGGCCTCGACCGCCTCCAGCGCCTCGGCGAGGGTGTCCACCTCCACCTGCACCGGCACGTCCGGGAAGACCTGGCGGACCCGGCGGTAGGCCGCCGCGACGCCGCCGGCCGCGAACTTGTGGTTGTCCTTGATCATGGCCACGTCGTGCAGGCCCATCCGCTTGTTCGTGCCGCCGCCGACGCGCACCGCGTACTTCTCCAGCGCCCGCAGCCTCGGCGTCGTCTTGCGGGTGTCCAGCACCGTCGCCTTGGTGCCGGCCAGCGCGTCCGCCCAGGCCCGGGTGTGGGTGGCCACCCCGCTGAGCCGGCAGAGCAGGTTCAGCGCCGTCCGCTCGGCCGTGAGCAGCAGGCGGGTGGGCCCGGCCACCGTGGCCAGCACGTCGCCGCGGGCCACCCGCTGCCCGTCGCGGGCCACCAGCGACACCTCGACGGTACGACCACCGCCGGCCGCGCCCCCACCGTCGCCCGTACCGAAACCGGTCACCTCGCCGGAGTCGCCCGCGCCGAAGCCGGTCGAGCCGTCCGTGCCGAAGCCGGTCACCTCGCCGACCAGCTCGAAGACGGCCGCCGCGACGGCCAGCCCGGCCACCACCCCGTCGGCGCGGGCGACCAGGTCGGCGGTGTCGGTCTGGCTGGCCGGGATGGTGGCGACGCTGGTGACGTCCAGGAAGTCCGGCCCGAGGTCCTCGGCGAACGCGCTGACGATCACCCGCCGCACCTCGGCCGGGTCGAGCCCGCCGTCCCGCAACGCCCGCTGCGTCGTCTCCCTCATCGTGGCCCCTCCCACTCAGAAATCAACCGGCCCTGCGCCCCGATCGCGCCGACGAGGTGGCCCCGCCACCGCTCGTCGGTCGTCGGGAAGTCCTCCCGCCAGTGGCAACCCCGGGTCTCCCGGCGGGCCTGCGCGGCGGCGACCAGGGTCGACGCCACGGTGATCAGATTCGTCGCCTCCCAGTCGGCGGTGCGCGGCACGCCCCGGGCCGCGCCCAGCTCGCCGAGGGTCGCCACCGTGCCGGCGAGCGTCCGCGCCGAGCGGAGCACCCCCGCCCCCCGGGTCATCGCCCGCTGCAGGGCGGGCGTGGAGCCGGCGGGCACCACCCAGCCGCCCCCGCCGACCCAGGCCCCCGTCGCCGCCGGCTGCGCCTGCTCCGGCAGGCCGGCGGCGATGTCCTCGGCGATCCGACGGGAGAAGACCAGCCCCTCCAGCAGCGAGTTGCTGGCCAGCCGGTTCGCGCCGTGCACGCCGGTGCAGGCCACCTCGCCGCAGGCGTACAGGCCGGGGATGGAGGTGCGGCCGCGCAGGTCGGTGCGGACGCCGCCGGAGGCGTAGTGGGCGGCCGGGGCGACCGGGATCAGGTCGACCGCCGGGTCCACCCCGATGGCCCGGCAGGACGCCACGATGGTGGGGAAACGCCCGGCGAGGAAGTCCCCGCCGAGGTGCCGGGCGTCGAGGTGCACGTGGTCGGCCCCGGTGGCCAGCAGCACCCGGTGGATGCCCTTGGCCACCACGTCGCGGGGGGCCAGCTCGGCCAGCTCGTGCTGGCCGAGCATGAACCGCTTGCCGTCGCCGTCGACCAGGTGCGCGCCCTCGCCGCGCAGCGCCTCCGAGACCAGCGGCTGCTGGGCGCGGCCGGCGTCGGGCACCCCGGTCCCGGCCGGGACGATCAGGGCGGTCGGGTGGAACTGGACGAACTCCACGTCGGTGACCGCCGCGCCGGCCCGCAGGGCCAGCGCCACCCCGTCGCCGGTGGAGACCGCCGGGTTGGTGGTGGCCGAGAAGATCTGCCCCAGCCCGCCGGTGGCCAGCACCACCGCGCGGGCCAGCAGCGCGCCCACGCCGTCCTCGCTGCCCTCGCCGAGCACGTGCAGGGTGATCCCGCAGGCCGGGCCCAGCCCGCCCGGCCCGTCGCCGGGGGCGCGCAGCAGGTCCAGCACCAGGGCGTGCTCGACCAGCCGGATCCACGGGTCGCGGCGGACCGCCGCGTGCAGCGCCCGCTGCACCTCCGCGCCGGTGGCGTCGCCGCCGGCGTGCACGATCCGGTCCGCCCGGTGGCCGCCCTCGCGGGTGAGCATCAGCGAGCCGTCCGGGTTGCGGTCGAACTCCGCGCCGATGCGCATCAGCTCCCGCAGCCGGGGCGGCCCTTCCCGCACCAGCACCCGCACGGCCGCCGGGTCGCAGAGCCCGACGCCGGCGACCTCGGTGTCCGTGGCGTGCGCGTCCGGGGTGTCCGTCGGGTCGAGCACGGCGGCGATGCCGCCCTGCGCCCACCGGGTCGAGCCGTCATCGATGTTGACCTTGGTAACCACGGTGACGTGCAGGCCCGCCTCGCGCAGGTGCAGGGCGGCGGTCAGCCCGGCCACCCCGGAGCCGACCACGATCACGTCGGTCGTCTCCACCCAGCCGGGTGCGGGCGCGGCCAGCAGCGACGGCAGGGCGGGCAGGGCGGCTGTCGGTGCGTCGTCCATGGGCACAGTCAACCCGAACGTCGCTCATCCCGGGCGCCGGGGGCACGACGAGAGCATCCGGCCGCCTCCGACGCCGCTACTTGCTGCGGATCGGCAGCTTGGCCGGGCCGGCGCCCTTCAGCGAGGCGGTCACCGAGCGGTGGCTGAGCCACAGGTAGCAGCGCACCCCCCGGTCGCCGACCCGCCAGCGCCCCGCGCCGGGCGGGCGGATCACCACGCCGGTGCGGTAGCGCAGGTCGGCGTCGTTCGGCACCCCGGCGTAGCGGGCGATCACCGAACGGCAGCCGGCGAAGACGGGGGCCCAGTCGGCGTCCCGGGTCGGAAACGGCCGGTCCGGGGCCTTCCACACCCCGACGAACTCGGCGTCGTGGCGGACGGTGCACGCCACCGGCGTCAGCACCTGCGCGCCGCGCGTCGCGGCCCCCCGGCTGCGCTGGCAGCCCAGCCGCAGCGGCGACGCCCCCTGCAAGGCGCCCCGGAGGCTGCCCGTGCGGACGACCGGCACCGCCCCCGCCTCGGCGGTGCTCACCTCGGCCAGGTCGCAGCGGTACCAGCGGGCGCCCGACGCCCAGCCGGTCGTCGACGGCACCGCCACGGCCAGCCGGAGCCGCCCGGCCCGCCAGTCGTCCCCCACGTACCCGCTGGCCTTGGCGTCGCAGTCGGCGAACGCGCCGCGCAGCTCCGCCGATCCGCCGGCCGGCGCGGTGGCCCGCGCGGCCGGGAAGACGCCGACGTGCGTGGTCTCCACCCGGTGCGGGGTCGCGCACTCCACCGGCGCGTACGCCGCCAGGGTCACCACCTCGGTGAAGTCGGCGACCTGGCACACCCCGGCGGCCGGGGTGAACGGGCCGGCGGGCGCGAACGCCGCCCAGTCGTCGGTGAGGTCGCCGTCGAGCCCCGTGGAGCTCCCACAGCCGACCAGCACGACCGCCGCGACCAGGGCGGCGCACACGGTCGTCATCGCACGGCGCATCGGGCCTCCCCAGCGACCAGCTCACGACGGCGACCCCAGACTATCCACAGACGACCGTCGGTGACAGGGCACGGACCACCCGATCTTCCGGCCCCCTCCCGCCGGGCGTCGGCCGCCGACGGCGGCGGGCCGGGTCAGCCGACGACGGCCAGCGGGCTGGGGACCGGGTCACCGGCCGTGCCCGGGGCCACCGCCGCCGGGTCGCCGCCGAGCTCGATCACCCGGTTGCGGGCGTCGACGTGCACCACCCGGGGCCGGTACGCCCGCGCCTCGGCGTCGGCGAACTGCCCGTACGAGATCAGGATGACCAGGTCGCCGGGGTGCACCAGGTGGGCGGCGGCGCCGTTGATGCCGATCACGCCGCTGCCCCGCTCGCCGGGGATCACGTACGTCTCCAGCCGGGCACCGTTGGTCACGTCCACGATCGCCACCTGCTCGCCCGGGAGCAGGTCGGCCGCGTCGAGGAGGTCCTGGTCCACCGTCACCGAGCCCACGTAGTGCAGGTCGGCCTGGGTCACCGTGGCCCGGTGGATCTTCGACTTGAGCATGGTGCGGAACATCGGGGTGCCTTTCGCGGGGCGGAAGAACCGGTCAGGAACGCGGGGCGAGACGGATCGCCGTGTTGTCGATGAGTCGGGTGCCGCCGACCCAGGCCGCCACCAACAGCCGGGCGGGCCCGGCGACCGGGCCGGGCTCCAGGTCCGGGTCGGTCAGTGCCAGGTAGTCGAGCCGGACGCCCGACGCGGCGGCACCGAAGACGCGGTGGGCCTGCGCCAGCACCGCCCCGGCGTCGAGCCCCCCGTCGGCGGCCTCCGCGCCGGCCCGCAGCGCGGCGGAGAGGCTCAGCGCCGCCACGCGCTCCTCGGCGGAGAGGTAGCGGTTGCGGGAAGAGAGCGCCAGCCCGTCCGGCTCCCGGACGGTCGGCACGCCGACCACCTCCACGGGCACGTCGAAGTCCCGGGCCATCCGCCGGACCAGGGTGAGCTGCTGGTAGTCCTTCTCGCCGAAGAACGCCAGGTCGGGGCGGGTGAGCTGGAACAGCTTGAGTACGACGGTGAGCACCCCGTCGAAGAAGCCCGGCCGGCTCAGCCCCTCCAGGTCCTCGCCACCCTGCCCCGGGGACACCCGGACCCGGGGCTCGCCGTCCGGGTACATCTCGGCCCGGTCCGGCGCGAACACCACGTCCGCCCCGGCCCGCCGGCAGATCTCCAGGTCCGCCTCCAGCGTGCGCGGGTACCGGTCGAAGTCCTCGTTCGGGCCGAACTGGAGCGGATTGACGAAGATCGTGACCAGCAGGTGCTCGGACCGTTCCCGGGCGGCCCGCAGCAGCGTCTCGTGCCCGGCGTGCAGCGCCCCCATGGTCATCACCACCCCGACCGTGCCGGTCAGGGCGGCGCGCGCCTTGCCCAGCTCCTCCCGGGTCCGCACCAGCGCCGTCACCGCGCCACCCCGGTTCGCGACCGCGCGGCCCCCCGGATCTGCCCACTTCTCACGCTGCCACCTCCCGATAGGTCCCACTGAGCACGTCGAGCAGCGGCTCGGCGTCCGCCGGTCGCAGCCGGCCCGCCGCGACGGCCCGGTCCGCCGTCCGGCGGGCCAACGCCAGGTACGGGGCCACCGACTCGGGCGCGGTCGCGGCCAACCGTTCCAGGTGCCGGCGTACGGTCCCGGCGTCGCCCCGCGACACCGGCCCGGTCAACGCGTCGTCGCCCAGGCACAGGGCGTTCTCCAACGCCGCCCGCAGCAGCGGGGCGAGCACCTTCCCCGGGTCGGCCACCCCGGTGTCGCGCAGCCGGTCGGCCGCCTCGTTGACGAGGGTGACCAGGTGGTTCGCGCCGTGTGCCAGCGCCGCGTGGTACAGCACGCGGTCGGCCTCGCCGACCCACTCGGGCACCCCGCCGAGGTCGGCGACCAGCCGGGCGGCGACCGGGCGCAGCGGCGCGGGCGCGGTCACCCCGTACGAGATGCCGGCGAGCCGGGCCAGGTCGTCCGGGGTGCCGGTGAAGGTCATCGCCGGGTGCAGGGCCAGCGGGTGGGCCCCGACGGCGGCGGCCGGGGCGAGCACGCCCAGCCCGTGCGCGCCGGAGGTGTGCGCGACCAGCTGGCCGGGGCGCAGCGCACCCGTCTCGGCCAGGCCCGCCACCACCCCGGCGAGCGCGTCGTCGGGCACGGCGATCAGCAGCAGGTCGGTGCCGGCCCGGGCCACGTCGGCGGCGGAGCCGGTGCGAGCGTCGGGAAGCAGCAGCGCGATCCGGGCGGCGCTGGCCCCGGAGGTGCCGCTGACGGCGACCACCCGGTGCCCGGCCGCGGCGAACGCGGCCCCCAGCACGGCGCCGACCCGACCGGCGCCGACGACGCCGACGGCAAGCGCGCGGGGCAGAGTCGGCGGGGTGGCGGCGGGGGCGTCGCCCGACGGCGCGGCGGGCCCGCGAGGGGCGGCCGAACGCGGGCGCGGCGGAGCGCTCATGGCAATGATCCAGTCCTCGTCAACGGGGGTACCGGTCGAGGGCAAGTATGCGCCGTGTTCACGCAGCCGCAACAAGAAGGTGTGAAAACCTTCACCACCGGTCGACCGGCGACGCGACGCGCCGGAGCAGGGCGGCGGGGACCCCGGTTCGCCCCGGCCGCGCCCACCGTAGGGTCGGCACGGTGACTGACGTGCCGGTGCGGTGGCGGGAGGCGATGCAACGGGCGCTGTACGGGCCCGAGGGCTTCTTCGTGTCCGGGTCGGGACCGGCCGACCACTTCCGGACCAGCGTGCACGCCGCCCCCGCGTTCGCCTCGGCGCTGTATCGGCTGGTCTGCCGACTCAACCGCGCCCTCGGCTTCCCCGCCCGCTTCGACGTGGTCGACGTCGGGGCCGGGCGCGGGGAGCTGCTGCGCGCCCTCGCGGCGCTCGCCGGGCCCGAGGGTGATCACGAGGGCTCCCCGCGTCACGGGGGCTCCCCGCAGGCCCCGCCGCTCGCCCGCCGGCTGCGGCTCACCGCCGTGGAACTCGCCCCCCGCCCCGTCGACCTGCCGGCGGAGATCGCCTGGGTGGACGCGGTGCCGCCGGGGGTGACCGGGCTGCTGCTGGGCACCGAGTGGCTGGACAACGTGCCCCTCGACGTGGCCGTGCCCGACCGGGACGGGTGGCGGTACCTGCTGGTCGATCCGGCGACCGGGGCGGAGACCGTCGGCGACCCGGTGACCGGGGCGGACGCCGACTGGCTCGCCACCTGGTGGCCGACGCCCGACGGGCCCGACGCCGGCCTGGGCACCCCTGCCGCCCCGACCGACTCTCTCGGCCCGGTCGCGCCGGGCGCGCTGCGGGCGGAGATCGGCCGGAGCAGGGACGGGGCCTGGGCCGACGCGGTGCGCCGGATCGACCGGGGGCTGGCGCTGGCCGTCGACTACGGACACCTCGCCGACGACCGGCCCGTCGGCGGGACGCTGACCGGGTACCGGCGCGGACGGCAGGTGCCACCCGTACCCGACGGGTCCTGCGACGTGACCGCGCACCTCGCCGTCGACTCGGCCGGCGCGGCCGGTGCGGCGGTGGCCGGGACGGCGTACACGTCGCTGGGTCAGCGGGAGGCGCTGCGGGCGCTCGGGGCCGACGGCGGGCGCCCCCCGCTGAGCCTGGCCGCCACCGACCCGGCCGGCTACCTGCGGGCGCTCGCCGCCGCGTCGGCGGTGGCCGAGCTGACCGACCCGGCCGGGCTCGGCGGACACCGGTGGCTGCTCCAGCCGGTCGGCGTCGACCTCGATCCGCTCATGGCACGATGACGGGCATGACCAACCCGACCGGTGATCTGCGCGCGCTGACCGTCGGCACCGGGGCCGGCGGGGAACAGCTCGGCACCGACATGGTGCTCAACATCGGCCCGCAGCACCCCTCCACGCACGGCGTGCTGCGGCTGAAGCTGATCCTCGACGGCGAACGGGTGATCGCCGCCGAACCGATCGTCGGCTACATGCACCGGGGCGCGGAGAAGCTCTTCGAGGTACGCGACTACCGGCAGATCATCGTGCTGGCCAACCGGCACGACTGGCTGTCGGCGTTCTCCAACGAGCTGGGCGTGGTGCTCGCCGTCGAGCGGCTGATGGGCCTCGAGGTGCCCGAGCGGGCCACCTGGCTGCGGATGGCCCTGGCCGAGCTGAACCGGGTGCTCAACCACCTGATGTTCCTCGGCTCGTACCCGTTGGAGATCGGCGCGATCACCCCGATGTTCTACGCGTTCCGGGAGCGGGAGACCATCCAGGCGGTGATGGAGGAGGTCTCCGGCGGCCGGATCCACTACATGTTCAACCGGGTCGGCGGGCTGAAGGAGGAGGTCCCGGCGGGCTGGACCGGTCGGGCCCGCGCCGCGATCGGCGAGGTGCGCCGCCGGATGCCGGACCTGGACCGCCTGATCCGACGCAACGACATCTTCCTGGCCCGCACGGTGGGCGTCGGGGTGCTGAGCGCCGCCGACGCCGCCGCGTTCGGGGCGTCCGGGCCGGTCGCCCGCGCCTCCGGGCTCGACCTGGACCTGCGCCGCGACGAGCCGTACCTCGCCTACGACCAGCTCGACGTGCCGGTGGTGACCAAGACCGCCGGGGACTGCCACGCCCGGTTCGAGGTGCTGCTCGACCAGGTGTACGCCTCGCTCGACCTCGCCGAGCAGTGCCTGGACCGGGTGGACCGGCTCACCGGGCCGGTGAACACCCGGCTGCCGAAGGTGGTGAAGGCCCCCGAGGGGCACACCTACGCGTGGACCGAGAACCCGCTCGGCATCAACGGCTACTACCTGGTGTCGAAGGGCGAGAAGACCCCGTGGCGGCTCAAGCTGCGCACCGCGTCGTACGCGAACGTGCAGGCGCTGGCCACGCTGCTGCCCGGCTGTCTGGTCCCGGACCTGATCGCCATTCTCGGCTCGATGTTCTTCGTCGTGGGCGACATCGACAAGTAACCGCCGCCGCTGGCCGCCACCTCGGCGCTCGGCGGTGCTGCGGCACCCGGCGCTGCTGCGGCGGCGGTGCGGCGGCTGCGGCGGCGCAGTGCGGCGAAGCTTCCGGGCTCAGCGCCAGCGGTCCCACGTGCCGCCGGAGCTGGGCGCGTCGTCGTGGACGTGCCGGTCCTCGTCGGGGCGCTGGTGCCGGCTGGGCCGCTCCGGCTCGGGCACCGACGCCTGCCACGACCCGGCAGGCCGGGCGTCGCGGCGGGCCTGCGGTCGCCACTGGGACGGGACCGCCGCCTCGCCCGGCGGCGGGCCCGGCTCCGTCCAGGCACCACCCGCCGGGGCGTCCCGCAGCGCCGCCCAGCGCCCCTCGACGCGGTACCCGCCGCCGGCGTCGTCGGCATGCGCCGCCGCCCGACGCTCGCCGATGCGGACCTCCCGCCCCCGTTCGTCGTCGTGCACCTCCGCCCAGCGGTCGCAGGCCCGCAGCTCCGACCACTGGCCGGTCCCGGCCGGCGGCGGCTCTGGCGGGTACGCCCGGACCGGTCCGGCCCCGGCCGGCCAGCCCGCCTCGGCGGGCGCGTACCACGAACGCGGGTCGACCGGCCGTGGCTCGTCGTCGCCTGCGGGACCGGCACCGGGACCGCCCTCCCGCCGCATTCGGCGACCCGCGTCGGCCCGGTCAGCCGGGCCGCGATCGTCGGCAACCCGGCGGGGATCCTCGGCAGGGCCTCCCCAGCGGGGGTCGTCGGCCGGCTCGCCCCAGCGGGAGTCGCCGGGTTCGCCCCGGCGGGAGTCGCCGGCCGGGTCGGCCCGCCGGGGGTCGTCGGTCCAGGAGTGCCCGTCGCGCCGGCCCGGCCGAATCGGGTCGTAGCCCCGGCCCGGCCGCTCGGCGGCGTCGGGTGGCTCGGGCCACCGGGCGTCGTCGTGCTGCCCGGCCCGACCGGCGTGCCGGCCGGTCCACGGGGCCTCGGCACGCGGAGCGGGCCACGGGGCCTCGGCGGGCGGAGCCTCGGCGCGCGGGGTGGCCCACGGTGGTGCCTCCGGGGCGGCCGACCAGCGGCCGGCGGGCCCCCCGTACGGGTCCGCCACCGGATCGGGCCCGTCGACGACGGTGTGCCGGGTGGTGACGTGCACGGTCTCGGTGTGCCGGACCGTGCCGACCGGGCGCGCGAGAGGATCGGGCGGGAACGGCCGGGACGACCGGCTCCCCGACTCGGCCGGCGCGAGGGTCGCCGGATAGCCGTCGACCGGATAGCCGTCGACCGGATAGCCGTCGACCGGATAAGCGTCGACCGGATAAGCGTCGACCGAGGCGTCGGCGCCTGCGCGGGCGGCCGCCCGGGAACGGCGGGCGGGCTGCTCTTCGTCCTCGGGGACCACCGCCCGCACCCGCGCCCGGCCGGGCGACACGTCGTCGACGGTGTCCCGGGGCAGGCCGGCCTCGTCGGTGTCCCAACGGTGGCCGGCGTCGTCGTACGCCTCGGTGACCGGGACCTGGGCCCGCCCCGCGCCGACCCGCTGCGCGGCGGGCGGCTGCACAGCGGCCCGCGCCGTGGCCGCCGGCTCCACGGCGGGCGGCTCGGGGTCGGCGGCGATGCCGGCCGCGGCGGCGTCGAGCCGGCGGCGCAGCGCCGAGACCTGGTCCTGGATCCGCTGCGACTGGTCCTGGATGCGCTGCGACGCGTCGAGCGCCTGGTTGCCGCGGCGCGCGGCGGCGACGATCTCGTCGCGCAGGTCCCGGCGCAGCTCCTCGATCTCGTCGCGCAGCCGCTCGGTCTCGGCCGGGTCGGCACCGCCGCCGTCGGCACCGGCGCGCAGCGCGATGGAGAGACCGATCAGCACCACCGCCACGATGGCCAGCACGGCGGCGACGCGCAGCGGCCCGTTACCGTCGGCAACGAGCAGGATCAGCGCCGCGACCGGGGCAAACGCCACGCCGGTCCAGAAGAGAACGGACAGTAGGCGCGGGCCACGCCTGTCGGTGACGACAACCGGAACGGGCATGGGTGTGCAGCCTACCGAGAGTTCCAGCCCCTGGAAACGGGACGCGCTCCCGGGCCGCCGGTGGCGCAGTGGCCGCCGGCGACCCGGTGGCGGTCAACTGGCGGCCAGCGCCCCGTCGGAGGAGAGGACCAGACCGACGCTGGCGCTCCCCGTCTTCAGCGCGTTCTTGGTCTGCGGGCCGGCCGCGTCCAGCGAGCTGAAGGACCCGGCCTTGAAGTCGTAGACCTTGACCAGGCCCGCCTGGCAGAGCGGACGCTGCGGGCACTCCGGCGGGCCGGCCAGCACGGTCGCGCTGCCCGAGCACTTGGCGGCCAGGTCGGAGAGGGTGGTGACCCCGTACTTGTCGGCGAAGGCCTTGGTGACGGCGAACGCGTTCTGGTCCTGGGCGGCGGACGCGGCGCCGAAGGCGAGGCCGGCCTTCTCACCGCTGGTCTTCAGGGCCGCCACGGTCTTGTCCAGGTCGGGCGAGGAGACGGGTGCCGCGTCCTTGCCGTTGGCCTTGGTGTTGAGGAACTCGGCCAGCGTCGCCGCGTACTCCGGGACGACCTGGATCTCGCCCTTCTCCAGGGCCGGCTCGTAGAGCTCCCGGTTGCCGATCTGCTGCACCTTGACCTGGTAACCGGCGGCGGTGAGCGTGATCCGGTACAGCTCGGCGAGGGTCTGACTCTCGCTGAAGTTGCCGGCGCCGACCACGATCGGGCCGCCCGGCCCCTTCGCCAGGCCCTGGGTGAGGTTGTTCGCCGCGGCGAACTCCTCGGCGGCGACCTTCGAGGTCTTGCGGTCGACGTCGACCGCCTTGTTCAGGCCGATCAGCTTCGGGGTGTCCAACGCCGTGGAGACCTTGTCCAGCGCCGCGATCAGCTCCGGCTTGGCCACCTTGGCGTTGATCGCCGGGAGGATGTTGTCGCTGTTCTGCAGCTTCTTGTCGTCGGTCAGGACGACCAGCTGCTCACCGGCGACCGGGGCGCAGCCGGCCCCCGACGCGCCCTGCTCGGGCGCCTCGGTCCCCGAGGACCCGGCGTCGCCGCAGCCGGTGAGGAACCCGGCCGCGGTGAGGACGCCGATCGCGCCGATCGCCAGGCGTGTACGTGCGCGCATCAAGCCCGCCTTCCGTGTCCCGGCGCGACCCGTCCGGGCCGGCCGCGTCTCCGACGGACGAACCCGGTTGTCGCCGTCCGCGACTCCCCACCCAACATCCTGCCGTCCGACGCCGCCAACCCGGGAACCAATTCGTCACCGGATCGTCACACAGGCGTACGACGGGTGTGGTGAGCGGTCAGCCGCCGGCGACGGCGGCTGCGGCCCGGCGGTCGGCCCGCCGCCGCCCCGGACGCAGCGCGCGCGGGGTGGCCACCCGTTCGACCAGCGCCAACACCAGCTCGACCAGCATCGCCAGGCCGGCCACCAGCAGCCCGCCGGCGATGATCTGCCCGCCCCCGGCGGCGATGTCCAGGCCGAATCCCGCCCGGATGATCTGCCCGAGGCCGCCGCCGTTGACGAACGACGCCAGCGCGGCCGTCGCCACCACCTGCACCGCTGCGGTCCGGAAGCCGGCCGCCAGGTACGGCACCGCCAGCGGCAACTCCACCCGGCGCAGCACCTGCCCGCCGGAGAGCCCCATGCCGCGCGCCGCGTCCCGGGCCTCCGCGTCCACCTGCCGCACCCCGGTGTACGCGTTCGCCAGCAGCGGCGGCACCGCGAAGACGGCCAGCGCGACCACCACCGACGGTCGGCCGAAGCCCAGGAAGGTCAGCGGCAGGATGGTCAGCAGGGCCAGCGTCGGCACGGCGAGGGTGACGTTGGAGACGAGCACGACCAGCCCGCCACCCCGGCCGGTGTGCCCGAGCCAGAGCCCGACCGGCCAGGCCACCAGGCAGCCCAGCAGCACGGCCGCCGCCGAGATGCTCAGATGCTCGCCGAGCCGGTCCAGGACCCCGCCGGGGTTGGTCCAGTTCAGCGGGTCGTTGAGCCAGAGCACCGCCTGACCGACCGGATTGCTCACCGCGCTCCCCTCCCCTGGTCGTCCGCCGGCCCCGCCGCGCGGGCGCCTGCCCGGCCCGGCCCGTCGTCGCGCGCCGGGCGGGCGCGGCGGCCGCTCATCGGGCCCCGCGCAGCCACGGGGTGACCGCCCGGCCGATCCCGGCGAGGACCAGGTCCAGCACCAGGGCCAGCAGGACGCAGAGCAGCGTGCCGGTCATGATCTCGGCCTTGTAGAAGTTGTTCTGGAAGCCGGCGAAGATGAGCTGCCCCAGGCCGCCCCGCCCGACCACCACCCCCACGGTGACCAGCGCCACCGTGGAGACGGTGGCCAGCCGCAGGCCGGTGAGGATGCCGGGCAGGGCCAGCGGCAGCTCGATGCGCAGCAGTCGACCCCACCGGCCGTACCCCATGCCCTCGGCGGCCTCGCGGACCTCGGGCGGCACCTGGCTGAGCCCGGCGACGGCGTTGCGGACGATGACCAGCAGCGCGTACAGCACCACCACGCTGAGCACGGTCACCGCCCCGATCCCCAGGTACGGCGCGAGGAAGGCGAACAGCGCCAGGGACGGGACCGTGTAGAGCACACCGGTGAATGCGAGAATCGGCCCGGCGAGCGGGCGGAACCGGTGGGCCAGCAACGCCAGCGGCAGGGCCACCAGCGCCGCGATCAGCACCGCCCGCGCGGTCAGCGAGACGTGGTCCCCCAGCGCGGTGAGGATCGTGTCAGAGTTGTCCCGCACGTACTGCCAGGAGAACCACGGGTTACCCGGCTCGGCCCGGTGACTCAGGCGGAAGGACATGCGTGGACGTTACCCCGGCACCCACCGGCGACGCCGGCCCCAGCGCCGCGTCGATCACCCTCGACGGCATCCGCAAGCGTTACCCGGACGGCACCGAGGCGGTCCGCGAGCTGAGCCTCGAGGTGCGCGCCGGCGAGCTGGTGGTGCTGATCGGCCCCTCCGGCTGCGGCAAGTCGACGGTGCTGCGGATGGTCAACCGGCTGATCGAGCCGACCGGCGGCCGGATCCTGCTCGGCGACGAGGACGTCACCCGGGTCGACCCGGTGCAGCTGCGCCGCCGCATCGGGTACGTGATCCAGAACGTCGGCCTCTTCCCGCACCAGAGCGTCCTCGCCAACGTCGGCACCGTCCCCCGGTTGCTCGGCTGGGCCCGTGGCCGCGTCCGCCGCCGCAGCGAGGAGCTGCTGGAACTGGTCGGGCTGGACCCGGCGCAGTTCGGCCGCCGCTACCCGCACGAGCTCTCCGGCGGCCAGCGGCAGCGGGTCGGGGTGGCGCGGGCGCTGGCCGCCGACCCGGTGGTGCTGCTGATGGACGAGCCGTTCTCGGCCGTCGACCCGATCGTGCGGGCCCGGTTGCAGGAGGAGTTCCTCCGCCTCCAGGCCGAGGTGCGCAAGACCATCGTGCTGGTCACCCACGACCTGGACGAGGCGGTCCGGCTCGGCGACCGGATCGCGGTGCTCTCCGAGGGCGGCCGGCTGGAGCAGTACGACCCCCCGGCGACCCTGCTCGGCACGCCCGTCTCCCCCTTCGTCCGGGAGTTCGTCGGCGCGGACCGGGGCATCCGGGCGCTCGCGGTCACCCCGGTCACCCGGGAGTCGCTGGACCCGGCCCCGACCGACGCCGCCGGGCTGCCCGAGGTGGCGCTCGGCTCCTCGGCGTACGACGCGCTGGCCGTGATGCTCACCGCCGGGGCGGACCGGGCGCTGGTCACCGCCGACGGGCGACCGGCCGGGGTGCTCACCCGGGAACGCGCGCTGGGCGCGGCGCGCTGACCGCGCCGGGTCAGGCCCGGCCGCCGAGGCTGGCGGTGCCGATGATCCAGCCGGAGAGGAAGCCGTAACTGGCGCCGGTGCCGGCGGACTGGAACACCGCCAGCAGCGACGGGTCCGGCCCCAGCAGCGTGCCGACGATGGCGGCCAGGCCGGCGGCCAGCACGTACGCCCCCCAGCCGGAGAAGAACTGGCTGACCGAGCCCTGCACCCGGGCCACCTGGGCGGCGGGGAGCACGTAGAGCAGGGCCGCCGCGAAGATCACCAGCAGGATGGCCCGCACGTCGGTGGCCAGCACCCCCTCGGAATTGCCGGAACCGAACCGCCAGGCCGGCCAGGCCAGCAGCCGCAGGAACCAGCCGCCGGCCCCGTTCGGGTCGGTGCTCCGCTCCGCCCACTCGACGTAGAGCGGGCTGCCGCAGACCCCCACGAGCACCAGCACCGCGAGGGTGCCGGTGCCGGCGGCGGTGCTGTACCCGCTGACCGTGCCGGAGCGGTTGGTGAGAGCCATGCCACGACCAGTTCCCGGCGTGCCCCGGCCGGCAAACCTGCGGGTCACCACGGCGGGGCCCCGGTCAGTGCTTGGTCAGGTAGTCGATGAACTTGGCGCGCAGCAGCGGCGCCGACTCCTCGTAGCCGTGCCCAGTGAGCTCCCGCCAGAGCGCGGACGCCTCGTCGATGGTCGGGCCCACCGAGTTCGGCGCGCCGTCGAGCACGGCGGCCTCGTCGGCGTTGGGCAGGTGGCGCAGCACCGACCAGTAGAAACCGACGTCGCGGCGCTCCCGGGCCAGCGCGAACGCCCGCTCCCGCAACTCCTCCGTGGAGAGCGCGTCCAACTGCTCGAACGTGAGTCCGCCGGTACCGGTGGAAGGTGTCTCGGTCATGCCGCCGAGCCTAACCGGCGCGATCACCGGCGGCCCGGCGGACGCCGGCCCGCCCGGCGCGCCGCCCGGCGGGCCGGGCCGTGGCCGGTTCTTGCCCGGCGGGCCGGTCCGTGGCCGGTTCTTGCCCGGCGGGCCGGTCCGGCGGTCAGCGCTCGCCGCCGTCCCAGCGTTGGGGTCGGGGCCGGGCCTCCCAGCGGGACGCGTCCCAGGGGTCGGTGGGGAGGTCCTCGGAACGGGTCGGCATGGCGGGCGGCCAGTTCTCGACCGGCGCCGGCCGGGGCACCGACCAGCCGGTGCTGATCGTGCCGTCGCCGCTCGGAAGCCGCTCCGGCTCCGGGCCCGCCGACCGGGGTCCGCCGTACGCCTCGACGAGCCGGGTGACCAGCAGGCCGACGCCGAGCGCGGCGCCGCCCACCGCCCACCGGCTGATCCGCCAGCCCCGCGCCTCCGACCAGGCGAACAGGACCGCGACCAGGCTCGCCGCGAAGAGGGTCCCGAAGATCCCACCCCGCCGGCCGTACGCGCTGGTGCCGGCGAGCAGCGCGGCGCCGACGGCGAGCACCGTCCAGCCCAGCCCCTGGGTCGGCACGACCGTCCCCGCGCCGTTGCTGGCGATCAGGACGCCGGCCAGCATGGCGCAGACGGTGGAGAGGACGAACGAGGCCACGACGACCACGCCGGCCACCCCGCCCCGGCGGCGGGCCGGGTCGGCCACCGGCCGGAACCGGCCGGCCAACCGGCGGATCGGCCGGGTCACCCCGAACAGCCCGCCGAGCACCGCGACGGCGGCGAAGCCGGCGAAGAGCTGGATCGCGTTGTTGCGGGGGTCGTACCCGCCCTGGACGAGGACCGGTCCTGCCCGCCGTTCGATGTAGACCACCACGGCGGCCGCGCCGGCCAGGCTAGCCGCCCAGCCCGGCACGTGCAGCACGGCGACCACCAGCCCCACGACCAGCCCGCCGATCGCGGCGACCGCCGCCGCGTGGCTCACCGCGAACTGGATCCCCCGGTCGCCCTGCTCGGCGACGTGCAGCGCGCTGGCGACCGCGACCGGCCCGACCGCCAGGTTCACCGCCGCCGTACGCAGGCTCAGACCGGCGGCGAGGACGAGCAGCCCCACCGTCACCACGTCGACCAGCAGGGCCTGCAACCCGTCGTCGCGCAGCGCGGCCGGGGCGTCCCGCCACAGCAGCACGGTCAGCACGGCCAGACCGGCGGCGAGCACCAACTCCCAGGCGACGTGGACGGCGAGGCGGTCCCGCCCCGGCTCGCCGTGCGCCGGATCGTCGAAGGCGTGCTCCAGCCCAGGTGAGGGTTCCACCGCTGCGCCACGGCCCGGATCGTCGTACCCCATGACGAGTGCCCTCCCCAGGTCACGGCCGCAGGGTCCGACCCGGGCGGACCGGGGCGGCCGTTGCTCTCCGGTCGCCAGGCACGGTACCCGCGCGTGGGGCCGGGCGTAACCCCCGCGCTCAGCGCCGGCCCGGGTGGCCTTCCCACTCGTCGGTGTCCCGGTCGTCCTCGGGTTGCTCCGGCACCCGGCAGGACCGCTCCAGCCAGAGCGCCGCCCCCACCAGGGCCAGCGAGGCGAGCAGGCCGGCGACGGCCGCCGGCCGGTCCTCGTTGGCGGCCCGGGTGGGCTCGACGAGCAGCCAGGCGGTCAGCCCGGCGCACCAGCCCGCGAAGATCGCGCCGGCCAGCGCGGAGGCCTTGGCCAGCACCACGAACCGGGCCACCATCAGCGGGTCGACCGGTTCCCGGCCCGGCTTGCGCGCGATCCGGTTGCGGGTGTCGACCGCCGCGTACGACTCCAGCAGCGCCAGCGCGGCCAGCGTCGCCACCGGCAGCCAGGGCAGTTGGGGGAAGCCGCCATAGAGGCTGCTGATCAGCAGCCAGGCCACGGCGGCGGCGGCCAGGCCGGCGACGATCAGGGTCGAGATCCGGGTTGGGCCCATCCTGGACCGGTCGGGGTCCGTCCCGGGTGGTGGCGGGGACTGGGTCATGCCGGCCGGCTCCACTGGCTCATGCCGACGACTCTAACGCCAGATCCGGTCGGGGACGCAGTTCCAGGGCGTCGCCGGCGACCGGTTCGGCGTTGAGCAGGTCGGTCAGCCAGCCGTGGCCGGGCAGCCGTCCGTACGGCGCGATGTCGATCCACGGGCGCAGCACGAACGCCCGCAGGTGGGCCCGGGGGTGCGGCAGGGTCAGCTCGGGGTCGTCGCGCAGCACCGGCTCGCCGGCGTCGTCCCAGACCGCGATCACGTCGACGTCGAGGGTGCGCGGGCCGAAGCGGCGCTGCGGGTCGCGCTCCCGGCCGGCCCGGCGCTCGGCGACCCGGGCCCGCTCCAGCCAGTCGCGCGGGCCCGCCGCCGGGTCCTCGGCCAGCAGCACCGCGTTGAGGTACGCCGGCTGCTCCGCGTCGCCCCAGGGCGGGGTCTCGTAGACGCCGGAGACGAGCAGCACCGCCTCGCCGAGACAGTCCACTGCCGAACGCAGGTGGGCCAGCCGGTCGCCGAGGTTGCTGCCCAGGGAGAGCAGGGCGCGCGTCACGCCGCGTCCTCGGTGGTGGCCGGCCTCGGCCCGACGTCGGTCGGCGGGGCGGTCCGGGGCCGGCTCATCGTCACCGCGACGTCGGTGAAGGCGTGCGGGACGGGGGCCTCGGGCTTGTGCACCGTCACCGTCGCCCGCAGCACCCGGGGGTCGGCCAGGCAGATCGCGAGGAGCCGGTCGGCGAGCGTCTCGATCAGGTTGACCGGCTCCCCGGTGAGCACCGCCACCAGCCGGTCGGCCAGCTCCCCGTAGTGCACCGTGTCGGTCACCTCGTCGGAGCGGGCGGCCGGCGCGAGGTCGAGCTCCAGCACGGCGTCGACGACGAACTCCTGCCCCCGCTCGCGCTCGAAGTCGTAGACGCCGTGCCGGCCGTGCGCCCGCAGGCCGGTCAGCGTGATCCGGTCCGTCACCGCTCCCCCTTCGACTGGTTCGGCTCCGTCGACGGGTTCGGCTCCCTCGACGGGGCCCGGTGCGCCCGCGTCGCGTCGGTGACCAGGCGGGGACGGCCGCTGGCCCGCCAGACGGCCAACGCGTCGGTGGTGCCGAGCACGTCGTGCACGCGTACCCCCCAGGCGCCCGCCGCCACCGCCAGCAGGCTGGTGGCGGCGGTGGCCGCCTCCCGGTCGGCGGTCGGCCGGGGCACGCCGTCTGGATCGGCCAGCAGCTGCCCCAGGTACGACTTGCGGCTGGCCCCGAAGAGCAGCGGGAGGCCGAGCGCCAGCAACTCGGGCAGCCGGGCGGTGAGCTGCCAGTTGTGCTCGGCGGTCTTGGCGAAGCCGAGGCCCGGGTCGACGACGATCCGGTCGGCGGCCACCCCGGCGGCCAGGGCGGCGTCGACCCGCTGGGCCAGCTCGGCGCGGACGTCGGCCACCACGTCGGTGTAGCGGGCCAGCTCGCGCATCCCCCGGGAGTGCCCCCGCCAGTGCATCAGCACCCAGGGGCAGCCGGCGTCGCGGACCACGCGGGCCATGTCCGGGTCGGCCAGGCCGCCGGAGACGTCGTTGACCACGGCGGCCCCCGCCGCGAGGGCGGCCTCCGCGACCCGCGCGCGGCTGGTGTCGATGCTGACCGCGACGCCGCCGGCGGCGAGGGCGCGGATCACCGGCAGCACCCGGGCCGCCTCCGTGTCCGGGTCCACCCGGTCGGCACCGGGTCGGGTCGACTCGCCCCCGACGTCGATCAGGTGCGCGCCGTCCGAGACCAGTCGCACCCCGTGTGCGACGGCGGCGTCGAGATCGGCGTATCGGCCGCCGTCGGAGAAGGAGTCGGGCGTGACGTTGAGGACGCCCATCACCACCGGGGCCTGCGCCCGCACCAGATCGGTCACGACTGCACGGTACCGGTCGTCCCGGGCCACCCCGGAGTCCCGGCCCACCGCGCCCGGAAACGGCCCTGACAAGGCAATTGGAACAGGTGTACGATCGGTCGTTCGGGCCGTTCCGGGTCGACTCTTCGCGGCTTGTCGCAAAGGGGGGCGGCCCGTACCCTTTGGAATTGCCCAGCAGCGAGACGGCGAAGCCTGGAGGGAGGGCCGAAGCGGGAAATATCCCCCAAAGCTCACCACTTTCCGTGGTGGGCAACGGACGCAGGGTCATTGCCGACACCGCGCCCGACACGCACCACCCCGCCAGGCTTGCCTACTGCACCACCGCGGCTTCGCCGGCCGCGTCATGGGAGGTTCCAGTGATCGCCATCGAGCTCATGGAGACGGCGACGTCCGCCGTCGCTCACGCGCTCCACACCCTGGCGTCGACTCCACTCGCCGAGCCGGCGCCCAAGGGCATCGACACCAACAACATCGTCACCTTCTTCGCCAGCAAGATCGCACCGATCCTGTTGGCCGTGCTCGGCGTCATCTTCATCGGCCGAGCCAGCCGCGGCGAGATCTCGAAGGTCCTCACCAGCTCGGCCATCGCCATCGTCGGGCTGGCCTTCATCGCCGGAGCAGCCACACTCTTCTTCGTCGGTGACTACCTGATCGACCTGATCTTCGAATAGGCCCAGGGCAGATGAGGCTGCGCACCGACGACGACATCTACCGGGCCCGCCTGGTCTACCTCGGGCCGCCCGGCTACACCCTGCCCGTCCACCTGCCATACGCGCAGTACGGCCTGTTCATCCTGCTCGTGCCCCTCTACATGTTCATCCACTGGTTGTTCACGCTGACCGTCGACCTCTTCCCGGCCTGGGAGATCGCCCTCGCCATCGTGAGCACCTCGTTCATCTTCCGGTACGTCGACCCGGACCGGCCCGCGCGCACGGTGATCCGTACCGCGCTGACCGACTGGCGACGCACCCGGGAGTCGGCCGTCGAGCAGCGCGACCCACGCATCGTGGCGAGGCGGATCAGGATCCGGGAGGAACTGGCATGACCGGGCGTACGCCGATCGGGCGGTCACACCACGCGGGCGAGGCAATGGCATGAGCCGCTCTTCCACGCCGGGTTCCCCGGCAGGACAGCACGCCGCCCCGCACGGTAACCGTGCGCGCTCATTCGACTACCCGGCCGGGGAGGAGCCGGAAGAGACCACCGTCGACCCGGCGCTCGCCACCACCTCCGGATACGGGCGGATCGGGGTCTTCCAGGGGCCGCGCCCCGCCCCCGGCCACCCGGCCGCCGCGGAGCCGACCGTCGCCGAGAACCCCGACATCGACTCCCCCTTCCTCGACCTCTTCGGCGGCGCGCACCCGAGCCGACCCGCGCTGCCCGCCGCACCCCGGCCGGCCAGCCGGGGCCTCCCCGCGATCCCCCACCAGCAGCCGCCCGCCGCGCCGCCGGCCGCCGTGGAGGCCTCCCAGGCCCGGATCGAGGTCCCGCTGACGCGCACCGAGATCCCGCCGGCCCGCACCGAACGCGCCCCCTCACCCGTCGAGCGCGCGGCGGCCCGCGTCGACCGGACGCCCTCGCCCACCGGGCGACCGCCGGCCCGGATCGAGCGGGGACCCGCCCCCACCGAGCGCGCCCCGGCCCGCAGCGAGCGCACGCCCTCGCCCACCGGGCGACCGCCGGCCCGCACCGAGCGGGCACCGTCCCCCGTCGAGCGGGCACCGTCCCCCGTCGAGCGGGCACCCGCACCCCAGAGCCGGGCCCGGGTCCCCCAGCAGCCGGTGGAGCGGCTCCCCGCCCTCCCCGCCGCCACGGAGCCCTCGCCGGCACCCCTGCCCCCGATCGCCCCGGCCCCCGACCCCGACGACGAGACGTACGGCTGGCGCGACTTCGCCCCGCCCGCACCCCGGGAACCCGAACGCTCCCCGCACCCGCTCCCCGAGCCGCACCAGGCCGGGCCGTACCCGCAGCGGGAACTGGAGCGGCTGCCCCACCGTGAGCCCGAGCCGGAACCGGCCGGCCAGGAGGCCACGCCGCCCCGCCAGCGCGGAGTCGACCGCCGGCAGCGGTCCGAGCGGCCGGCCAAGGCCCCGAAACGCGGGAAGCCCGCGAAACCGGCCAAGCCCGCGAAGCCGGTCCGCGCGCCCAAGTTCAAGTTCGGTGACCGGGACCCGTCGGTCGAGCTGGCCATCACCGAGATCGCCGGCCACCTCACGTTCACCCCGAACACCGTCACCGCCTGGTACTGGCTGCCCGAGGTGCGCTGGGCGTTCCGGCCCGACGCCGAGCGGGAGGCGCTGCTCGCCGCCATCTCCGAGCAGTACGCCGGCCTCGCCGGCTTCCGGCTGCACCTGCGCCGCACCACCCGCCCCTTCCCCGCCGACGAGTGGGCCCGCACCATCGACGCCCACACCGCCTCGCCACTACCGGACGTGCCGGGCACCGCGGGCTGGGGAGACCACCTGGTGGCCGCCCAGCGGCACCTGCTCTCGGTGAACCACGCCGAGGGGCAGACGTACCTCGGGGTGACCTTCGCCCGGCGCTCGCTCGGCGACTCCCTCACCGAGCGGGTGCTGCGCACCTTCGGCAAGGGTGTCGCCGATGGCGAACGCCGCAAGCTCGGCCGCACCGTCGAACAGTTCGACGAGGTGCTGGGCGCGTTCGGCATGCGCGGACGACGGGTCACCGCGCAGGAGCTGGAATGGCTGCTCTACCGCTCGGTGGCGCTCTGCATGGCGCCTCCGGGCACCCTCTCCCCGATCACCAACGGCCGCTGGGAGCGGGGCGACCTGCTCGCCCTCACCGAGCAGGTGGAGCGGTACCGCACCCCGTACGGGTCGACCGTCAAGCTGGTCAACCGGATGACCGGCGAGGAACGGCACGTGACCGTGCTCGCGGTCGGCCGGATGGAGCCGCTGGAGATCCCCGAACGGCACGAGCCCTGGCTGCACTTCCACGAGCGGCTGCCCTGGCCGATGGAGATCTCCACCCGGGTCGACATCCTCGGTTCCGGCGACTCCTTCCGTAACCTGGAGCACCGGCTGCGGATGATTCGCTCCCAACAGCTCGACTACGCCGAGCACGGCATCGACGCCCCACCCGAGCTGGAACGGCTGGCCAAGCGGGCGCTGGTAATCGGCGACGAGATGACCACCGGCCTGCCGGTCGACTCCGCCCGGGCGCACGGCTGGCACCGGATCGCCGTCGGCGGGCGGACCCGGGAGGAGTGCCTGGAGCGGGCCCGCCGGCTCATCCAGCTCTACGCCCGCGAGCTGCGCGTCTCGCTGCAACACCCGAAGAACCAGGACTGGCTGGCCCGGGAGTTCATTCCGGGCGAGCCCATCGCCAACACCGGGTACGTCCGCCGGATGCCGGTCAACCTGCTCGCCGCCGCCCTGCCCCAGGCCGCCTCCAACGTCGGCGACCGGCGCGGCGACCTCATCGGGCGGACGGCCGGCACCTGCCGCCGCCCCGTCTTCCTCGACCTGCACTTCCCGATGGAGGTCCGGGAGCGCTCCGGGCTCGCGGTCTTCGTCGCCGAGCCGGGCGGTGGCAAGTCGACCCTGCTCGGTGCCCTGGGCTACCTGGCCGCTCGACGCGGGGTGCAGGTGACCCTGCTCGACCCCTCGGGCCCGCTGGCCCGACTGTGCAACATGCCGGAGCTGCGCCCGTACTCACGGGTGCTCAACCTCACCGGCTCCGAGCAGGGGACGCTGGCGCCGTACGCGCTCATCCCCACCCCGCTGCGCAGCGAGTTCACCGCTGGCGCGACCGGGGACCGGGAG
Organism: Micromonospora sp. DT233; assembly: GCF_049841815.1. NCBI lineage: Bacteria > Bacillati > Actinomycetota > Actinomycetes > Micromonosporales > Micromonosporaceae > Micromonospora > Micromonospora sp. DT233. The sequence continues at coordinate 729,660 of NZ_JBNCLB010000001.1, forward strand.
TTCGAGATCGCGGTGTCCAACGCTCGGGCCGAGCGCCGCATGCTCGTGCAGGACATCTGCATGATGCTGGTGCCGCCGCAGGTCGCCCGGGAGGCCTCCACCGCCACCCTGTTCCGGCACGCGGTCCGGCAGGTGCCCGCCGAGGAGACGTCCACCCTCGACGACGTGGTCGCCTGCCTCGGGCAACTCGACAGCGATGCGGGCAAGGAACTGGCCAACCTGCTGCTCGACACGGCCGAGATGCCGCTGGCCATGCTCTTCTTCGGCCGCCCGCCGGAAGGGCTGCTCGGCGCCGACGCGGCGCTGACCGTGATCACCATGGCCGGGCTACGGCTGCCCGACCTCAAGATCGAGCGGGAGTACTGGTCGGCAGAGGAGTCCCTCGCGCTGCCCATGCTGCACACCGCCCACCGGCTGGCGGTCCGGCGCTGCTACGGCGGCTCCATGTCCTCACGAAAGCTGGTAGGCCTCGACGAGGCGCACTTCATGGAGGGCTGGCGCTCCGGCCGGTCCTTCCTGGTCCGGCTCGCCCGCGACTCCCGAAAATGGAACCTCGCCGCCCTCGTCGCCTCCCAGAACCCACGGGACATCCTCGGCCTCGACGTGCAGAACCTGGTCTCCACCGTCTTCGTCGGCCGGATCGCCGAGGACACCGAGATCGCCACCGAGGCGCTACGGCTGCTCCGCGTGCCGGTCAACGACGGCTACGAGGCCACCCTGGCCTCGCTGTCGACCGCGGAAGCCACCTCGGCCGCCCGGCTCGGCTTCCGCGAATTCGTCATGCGTGACGTCGACGGGCGGGTGCAGAAGGTGCGGGTCGACGTGTCGTACGTCGACGGGCTGCTGGACCACCTGGACACCACCCCCGCCGCAGCCGCGGCGGCGACCGACCTGCTGCCGACCAACATTCCGGACCTGGAGGCGTGACATGGCGAGGGTGCGGGCTCGAATAGCGGCGTTCCTGCTCGCGCTCGGCGTACTCGCCGGGGCCACCATCACCTGGCCGGTGCTGGGCGGGGCACCAGCGCAGGCCGCCACACCGCTCGCAGCCCAGGCGCGCGCCGACCTCTGCACCACCCCGGAATGGCAGGCCGACTTCCGCGCCTGCGTCAAGAAACTGAGCGATGTTACATCGGATCGCGCGCAATGCTTGGAAGCTCCGACGCCAAGTGCTCCCGATTCCGGCCTGGCGGGCTGGTTCGCCAGTGCTCCCTCCAAGGAATCGTCGAACGGCGTTACCGGCCAGTACAGCCTCTATGGATACGGCGGCTACAACTACACTACTTACGATGTCCCGGGCGGGTGCGTTTCTACCGTTCTTCACCCAGATTATAAGTTCACCACTACGGTCGCCAATGGCGAGCTAATGATAGCTACTGCAATTCTGGGCGCATCGAACGCCCTTCGAGAGAGGGCGTGGGATCCTCGTTCCATGTGGGGATGGGCAGACCCACTGGTGGAAAAGGCCACCAAGGCTGTCTACCAAAAAGTGTTCAGCGTATTTGGAATTATCACGCTTTGTGTAGTCGGAATGTATTTGCTCTGGAGATCGCGTCAGTCGGATATGAGCAACGCGATGACGACAGCCGGCTGGGCCCTCTTGGTAATGGTTACGATTACCGCATTGGCGGCCTGGCCAGTAAAGTCGGCCAACCTTGCGGACGGCACACTGATCACCACTCTCGGTGTCGTACATGATGCTGTTGGCCCTCAAGTTAGGGATACTGCACCGGGGCGTTGCATCGGTGCACCTGAACGATGCAAGGACCTTAGATCGCCGGCCATGCGCGCTAGCGATACCGCCACTGAGAGCATGCTGTATCGCAACTGGCTTCGCGGCGTACTCGGATCTGCCGACAGCGAGACAGCCAAGAGATACGGGCCGGCACTCTACGACGCACGATCACTTACCTGGGGGGAGACTCAGTCCGTCCGCGCCAATCCCGCCACCAGAAACGCCGCAATTGAGGCCAAAAAGCAACAGTGGATGAAGGTTGCCGAACAGATCAAAAAAGAGGACCCGGAGGCGTACGAGTACCTCCAGGGCATTCGCGACATGGATCGGATCGGTTCCGGGTTCATCGCGGTCCTCGCCGCACTACTTTTCGCCATGTTCGACCTCACCGCCTCGTTGTTGGTCCTGCTGGGCTTCCTCATCTTCCGGTGGGCGGTCATCGCGGCTCCCATCCTCGGCACGGTGGGCCTGATGCGGCCGGCGAGCGCCGGCCTGCGCCGGTTGGCAAACGCCGTCGTCGCTGCCGTGTTCAACATCGCCATCTTCGGCACCGGGGCCGCCATCTACCTCTTCGCCGTAGACATGATCATGAGCACGGCCACCCTGCCCGGGTGGCTCCAAGTGGTGCTGGTCTGGCTCTGCGGCGTGGTCGGATGGCTGCTGCTGCGCCCGTACCGGCGGATCACGCAACTTGGCGGCAAGGACAGCAGCGAGGCGGTCAGCTCGGCCGGCTCGTGGCATCGTCGGTTTTTCCGTGACATGCGTACCGCCGCACGGCTGGACGTGGCCGAGCCGGGCGGCACCGCCGAGCCGGCCCTGGGCCGGCGGCGCGGCGCAGGGTCCGAGCAGCGCAACGTCCGGCCGGAGGCCCGACACGAGGATCCGAGTCACTCGAAGGTTGCCACCGTCAGCACCACCGCGAATGAGCGGCGGCGGCCAGACGGGCAAGAGCGTCCGGACGAGGTCCCCGCGCCGGAGCAGGGCGGAGCCACGCGTCCCGCCGAGGCCCGCCCGACGCGACGTCAGCCGTCGACCTGGACCGAGCCGGACGTGCCCGAGGAAAATCCGTCCTTCGTCATCTACCGCCCCGGTTCGGCCAAGCCGGCCGCCACGCCGTCTCGGCCCGCCGCACCGCGAATCCGCACCGAGGCGCGGTGACGGTGATGCGACGGGCGCTCGAGTTCCTGTTCACCCGGGCCCTACGGTCCCGGCTGGGCATCGCGTTGGGCATCTGCGTCGTCGTGGCCGGCGTACTCGGAACGGCCAGTCTCATCTCCGGGCAGGGCTCGGACATCGGCCTGAGCAAACGACCGAGTGAGCCGATCACCACGGTCGACCCGACCGCCGGTGACGACGGCGTGCTCGGAAGCACCACACCCCCCTCCCCGGTGCTCCGGCCTGGCGCGCCGGCCCCGGAACAGATCGCGGATCGGTTCACTGCGGCCTGGCTCGGCGGCCGCGAGGGAAGCCCGGAGGAGTGGCATGCCAGCCTGCGCCCTCTCTCCACCGCGGAACTGACGGAAAAGCTCTCCGGAGCTGATCCGACGGGAGTCCCAGCGCGGCGGAAGACCGGAGAACCGAGTATCCGGCCGAGGACGGAGCGCTTCGTGGAGGTGCTGGTGCCGCTGGACTCGGGGCGGCTGCGGCTCGAACTCGTGGCCCCCGACGGGGCGTGGTTGGTCGACGCAGTGGACTGGGAGCCCGCATGAGCGATCACATGGACGGCAGTGCCCCTCGTCGCCGCCAACTGCGCCTCGGTGCCCTGGCCGCCGCATTGACCGCGATCCTCGCCCTGCTTTGTTGCACGGGCGGGACGGCGGCGTTCTTCCTCACCGAATTGAGCGGCGGTGGGAGCGAGGTTCGGCCCGAGACCCAGTCTGGTTGCGGGCAGAAGAAGCAGGTCAACATCTCAGGAAAGATGCCGCGCTTCGCCCAGTACGGCGACACCCAGATCCGCAACGCCGCCGTGATCATCAAGGTCGGCTCCGACATGAAGGTCCCGCCCCGCGGTTGGGTCGTCGCGGTCGCCACCGCGATGCAGGAGTCCGGCCTGCGCAACCTTTCCCACCTCGGCAGCCGCAACGACCACGACTCGGTAGGTCTCTTCCAGCAGCGCCCTAGCCAGGGCTGGGGCACTCCGGCACAGTTGCAGGATCCCTCCTACACGTCTCGCAAGTTCTACGAGAAGCTCGTGAAGGTTCCCGGCTGGGAGCGCATGTCGCTGACCCGGGCCGCTCAGCGGGTGCAGATCAGTGCCTTCCCGGACGCTTATGCCAAGCACGAGGAACTGGCCAGTAAGATCGTGGATGCGCTCGCCGGGGGAGCGGCCCGCACGGTGCAGGTGGCCAAGAAGAGCATCTGCAACGCGGCCACGCGCGGCCAGATCGCCGCCTCCGGATGGACCGCCCCGATCCCCGGTGGCGTCGGATCGGGCTTTCGTACGACGAGTCGCCCCAGTCACAACGGCGTGGACATCGGGGCGCGAAAGCACACCCTGATCCGCGTCGCCGCCACCGGTCGAGTCCTGGTCGCCCGGTGCGACCCCGACAACAGCGGGCGACGTAGTTGTGACGTGGACGGCTGGCCGGGCAAGGGCGGCTGCGGCTGGTTCGTCGACGTGCTGCATGCTGGCGGATACATCACCCGTTACTGCCACATGATCGTCAAGCCCCGGGTGGTTCCCGGCCAATCAGTGAAGGCCGGCGACGTCATCGGAGAGGTCGGTAGCAGCGGAAACTCCTCCGGACCGCACCTGCATTTTGAGGTGCACCTCGACGGAGACCGCTCCAGCCGCGGCGCCGTCAACCCGGCGTCGTTCATGCGGGACCGGGGTGCGGCGCTGAACGGCAAGGCGTGAGGCCGCACAACACATGACCGGGCCACTCCCCGACCCCTTCGCCGATCACCCCGACTGGGCGCCGCTGCCGCCCCGTCCGATCGAGATCGTGCCCGCGACCGGGCGGGTGGACTTGCGCGGCCGACGGGTCCTGATCGGACTACCCGGTCTCGGCTGGCGCGGTGATCTACGGGCTGACGAGCGGGTGGTGCAGAACAGCCGTACCTACGTGCCGATCATCCCGGAACAGGAGTGGTATCGCGCCGAATCCGAGCAGGTCGAGGTGTTCGCACCGCTCGTGCCGATCGAGCGTGTCTGGGTGGAGACGGTCGGGGATCGGCCGAGCGTGACAACGGTGCAGGAGCCCGGCGTCCATCTGGTTTCCCTGGACGCCCCCACCCATCGGAGGCCAACTCCGGTGTTCGAGGTCGATGCCGTCACCGGCCGTCGGGTCGTGCACGTCGCCGACCACGGAGAACTGCGGGATCTACGCGCCGTGACCGAGACCTACTCGGGCACCGACGGGGACATCTGCGTCCGGGTCACCCCGGAGTTGGAGTGGTACCGCTGGGCCTTGCGGGGCCAGCCCCCCACCACCCTGGAGGTCCCAGTCCACCTGCTTTGGGTTGAATAGCAAGCTAGTATGGCTGTGCGGTACAGACGCGCCATCCATCTTGGTCCGACAGCTTGAAACGCCAGCCGTCAGTGAGGCTCTGCTGTGTTCCATCCACTTGCGCCGTTCGCCTAATTACCGCTTCCACAGTCGCACTAGATGAATTGGCCTCCACAACCACAATATTCTCAATATTTATCGATATAGATACATCAAGCTCGTCTTCCTTTGCGCTTATCTGGTCCCGGAACGACTCGATCTCAACAACTCGACCACCGCAAGTAAAGAGATTTGCCCTGTTTTGATCACGCGCAACCAGCAGCGACTGAAGGTAGTTGACAACCACCACGTCAGGTGCGCTGCGATCCGGGGCTGCGGCGCGTTGATACATGACGACCGCCGTGATACCGCCACCGACCATGAGCAATCCGAGCACCCCGGCGACGACGACGAGGACGGTCCGCATCCGACTCGGCGGCCGGGCCGGTGCCGGCGGCCCGGCCGGGGGGGCCGGTTGCTCCGGCGGGGTCCGCTGCGCCGGTACGCGGGAGACCTGGGAACCGGCGGAGGGCTGCACTGATTCCACCCCTTGAGGCTAGCGGCTGGACGCCTCGTACCCAATGCCCCGGATGCCACCGATCGCGTCCGTACGCCGGCCGCATCGGGCCGCAGTCCACCCGGAAAACCGCGGTCCACCCGGACGCCGGAGCGCGAACGGTCGAGGCTCTCGCCCTCGTCGCAGAGGCCGTGACGAGCGGGTGCCGGTAATCACCCGGCGCGCGGGCGCACCGCCGGGGCGCATCCCGGAGGACGACGCGGACCTGGGATACGGTCACTGCTCGGGGAGGGGTCGCCAGCCTCAGGAAGAGGGGTAGAGCGGTGGTCGGTCCGAGGATGCGTACCAATCGCGCCGCTGCCCTGCACCGGCGGGCCGAAGCGACGGTGGCCGCAGCGGCCGGCATCCTGGACGGGACCCGGCCCACGCCGGCCGACCAGCGTCGGCAGTACGACATCGCGGATCGGCTCCGGGGTGCGGCTGCCCGGTTGGCACCGGGCTGGGCTGGTGAGCCCCTGGAGACCATCGCAGTGGGGACGCCCTCGGGCGAGGGGCCCCCGCCGTTCGTTCGGGTCGGGACGGCCGCGCCCCTGGAGGACGCGCGTTTTCCCGCGCTGGTGCCCCTGCTCGGCACCGGGCATCTGGCGATCGACACCGATGCCCGCGATCCACGGGTGGCGGGGCTGCTCCGGGCGGTCCTGCTCCGGCTGCTGGCCGCGACGCCGGCCGGCTGCCTGCTGATCCGTGTCGTCGACGCCGCCCACGCCGGGACCACGCACCCGCTCACCGTCGCACCGCCTGCGCCCCCAGCCGGACCCGCGCAACCCGCCACCGCCCGTCCCGCCATGGCCCGGCCCGACGCGAGCGACCCCGACCCGAACCACCCCGACCCGAACCACCCCGACGCAAGCCACCCCGACGCAGACCCTTCCGCGACCGGTCCAGCCGACACCGCGCGCCCCGCCTCGAGTACGGCACGGGCCACGTCCGGCACGTTCGCGTCGTTCGCCGTGCTCGCGGACGCCGGACTGCTGCCCCCGCCGGCGGCGGATGTCGCCGGGCTGCGGGCGGTGCTCACCGAGGCGGAACAGTGGGTGGCGCTGGGCACCGGACGGCCACGCCGCCACGATCGCACGTTGCTGCTGGTCATCGCCGCGCTCCCCGAGCTGACGGGGCCGACCGACCTGGGTCGTATCGAGGCGCTGGCCGAGCAGGGCCCTGCGTCGGGGCTCCATCTCGTCGTCGCGGGCTGGCCCCCGGCCGGCCCGTACGCCAGCCGCGCGCCGCTCTCGCAGGCCACTCCGCTGGCGATGCGCAACGCCTACGCGTTGCTCGGCGATCCGCCCGGCACCTCGTTCGCGGGCCCGGGAGCGGAGCCGCCCGGCGGGCTCAACTCGCCCGTCTTCGTCGACGACGATCCACCCCCGGAGCTGGTCGACGTCGTCTGCCGGCGACTCGCCGAGGAGGTGGAGGCCGGGTCCCGGCTCAGCCTGGCCGATCTGCTGCCCGGCCCGGACGAGCCGTTCTGGGCGGCCAGTTCGGCGGAGGGCGTCGCCACCACGGTCGGGGATGCCAGCGGCCGACCGGTGACCGTGGGCCTCACCGAGTTGACCCCGCACTGGCTGGTCAGTGGCCGGTCCAGCGCGGGGCGGGCCGCCTTCCTGACCAACGTGCTGCTCGGCCTCTCCGCCCGGTACGGCCCCCAGGAGCTGGCCCTGCACCTGGCCGATCTCGGCGACGGCGAGTCGTTCGCGGAGTTCCTCCAGACCGAGCGGGACCGATCCTGGATTCCCCAGGTCCGTTCGGCGGGGATGGCCGCCGACCGGGAGTACGTGATGGCGCTCCTCGACGAGTTGGCCGGGGAGTCGCGACGTCGGGAGGAGGCCGGTCAGCGCGCCGGCGGGCAGCGGTTCACCGCCCTGCGGGAGCACCAGGCCCTGCCCCGGGTGGTCTGCGTGATCGACAATCTTCAGCTGCTCTTCGCCGACCGGGACCCGCTGGCCACCGAGGCGGCGGCCCGGTTGGATGCCCTGGCCCGCGCCGGGCGGGCGTACGGCGTACACCTGGTTCTTGCCGGGGAGGGTGACCTGGGGATCACCGGTGGGCCGACGACCCGGGACTCGATGCTCGGGCAGTTCCCGGTGCGGGTGGCGCTGGCCGGCGGCGGCCCGGTGCTGGAACCGAGTAACGACGCCGCGGCGGGCCTGCCGGTGGGCAGCGCGGTGGTCAACACCGCGGGCGGGCTCGGCGGCCCCCGGGGTGCCACCCGGGGTCACGAGCGGATGGTGCGGTTCCCGGACCCGCACGAGGTCCCCGAGGCAATCGCCGAGCTGCGGCACCGGCTCTGGGCGGGCCGGGCGGAGCGGGCCGCGCCCCCGGTCGTCTTCGCGGGCTGGGCCCGTCCGCTGCTGCGTAACGATCCCCGCTACCGGGCCGCATTCGCCGGGCGGGGCGGTGGGCCGGCGGCCCTGCTCGGTCGGGCGGTGGACGTTTCCCGGTCGACGGTGGCCGTGCCGCTCGGGCCGGTGGCGGGCCGTAGCCTCGCCGTACTCGGACCGACCCCGGCGGCCGCCTCGCTGCTGGCGACCGCTGCCCGCAGCGTCGCCGCGCACCACCGGCCCGGTACGGCTCGGTTCGTCGTTGCCGCGCTCTGCCCCGACGCGGCAACGGTGGCGGACGCTCTCGCCGCCGGTCTCGCCGGGCAGCACCGGGCGGTACGGGTCGACCTGTCGGGTCTGCTCGCCGCACTCGACGCGGACGAACCGGGTTATCTGGTGGTGTTCGGCCTGGACGCCGTCGCCCCGCAGGCGTTGCCGCCGGAACGGTTGCGGGCCCTGCTACGGGAGGGGCCGCCGGCTGGGCGGCACCTGCTCGGTTCGTGGCGCACTGTGCCGTCCTTCACGGCGGTCGTCCAGGCCGACGACGAGGTCGACAAGCTCGCGGCGGTCGTCGCGGTGGACGTGCCGGGGGCGCAGCTCGCGGCGCTCTTCGGGCACCCGGTGCCGTGGCGTCCCCGCCCGGGTCGGGCGCTGCTCTGGGACGGCCCGGACGACCGGGGCACCCTCCTGGTCCCGTTCGCCGAGACCCCGTCCGACGCCCAGCCCGGCCCCGGGAACCAGCCCGACCCCGGGAACCAGCCCGACCCCGGGAACCGGGCCGACGCCGGGAGCCAGGCCGACACCGGGAACCAGGCCGGCACCGGGAACCGGGCCGCCGACACCGGAGGCCCGGGCGAGGCCGGCGGCGGGGCGGACCTGCCATCGGGGACGGGGGAGCAAGCGTGAGCGGGAAGCCGACCGGTGCCGCCGACGCGGCGGCGCCTGCCGCGCCGGTGCGGCAGCGACCCGCGGGCGATCTCGCACCGCCGCGCCCCGCCGACGACGCGACGGCCTGGACGGAGTACGTCGCCGCAGCCCGACAGCTCGACGGAGTACGCCGGGGCGCGGCGACGGCCGCCACGGAGCAGGCCCGCGCGGTGCGGGCCGCCCGGGAGGAGCTGACGACAGTACGCGAGCGGCTGGCGCCGCAGCGGTTCCGGCTGCGGGAGCTAGGCGTGTCCCCGATGGCGCTGGTGCCGTCACCGCCGGAGCTGACGGAGGCGGCACGGAGCATGGTGGGCGGGCCGACGGCGGTGTTGACCGCGTTGCGGGCTGCCCGGGCCTGGGTGGACGGGGCTGACGGTGTGCTGACCGCGCGGGGCCCGTTCCGCCCGGCGGCTTGGCCGCCGCGACTGCGCAACCTGCTGGTGTACGGGCCGTTGGCGCTGGTCTTCCCGCTGTTGCAGGTGGTGCTCTACCTGGCGGTGGGCACGGGGCCGGCGGGCGTGGTCTCGTTGCTCCTCGGGGTGCCGATGCCGGTGGTCGCCTTCGTCGCCGGTTGGCTCCTCGTCGGCCGGCTCTTCGGTGGGGTTGACGACCCGGTCGTGGCGGGTCCGGGCCACCGCAGAGCTGACCCACCGACGCCCGAGCCCCGCGCACCCCTTCCCCGGTCGTCCGGCCCGGCCCCGACCGACGGCTTGCCGCAAGGCGCAACCGCGGATGGCGGCACGGCAGACGGCGGCACGGCAGACGGCGGTGCTCCGGCGGCCACGAGCGCCTGTCTGCTGCCGGGCTCGGCGGCCGGCCGACCGGTCGATCGGACCCCGCGTTGGGGTGCCCTGGTCTGTATCGTCCCGGCGGTGTCGACGACGGCCGGGCTCCTCCTGGCGATGCTGGCCGGCTGACCGCCCGCGAGGTTGACCGGCTCGGCCAGCGGAGACGACGACGCCGGGTCGGGCCCACGTGCCCCGACCCGGCGTCACCCGCTGGGTAGCTACCCGCCCGTCAGCGGGGGATGATCAGTGACATCGCCTCGGCCCGAGACTTCGCGTCGCGCTGCAGCGTGCCGCGCACCGCCGACGTGATCGTCTTCGCCCCGGACTTCTGGATGCCGCGCATCGCCATGCACATGTGCTCGCAGTCGAGCACCACCACGACGCCGCGCGGGGCCAGCTTCTCCATCAGCAGGTCGGCGATCTGCGAGGTGAGTCGCTCCTGGACCTGGGGCCGACGGGCGTAGACCTCCACGAGCCGGGCCAGTTTGGACAGCCCGGTGATCCGGCCGTCCGGCCCGGGGATGTAGCCGACGTGCGCGCTGCCCCGGAACGGAAGCAGGTGGTGCTCGCAGAGGCTCATCACGTCGATGTCCCGGACCAGCACCAACTCTTCGTGGTTGGCCTCGAAGGTGGTGGTGAGCACCTGTGCCGGGTCGACTCGCAGCCCGGCGAAGAGCTCGGCGTACGCCCGGGCGACCCGGGCGGGGGTCTGGACGAGCCCGTCGCGGTCGGGGTCCTCCCCGACCGCGATCAGGATCTCGCGGACCGCCTTCTGGATGCGGCCCAGGTCGACGGAGTCCTCGACCGGGCGCCCGGTCAACTTGCCGTTGACCAGGCGCGCGGCGAGATAGTCCAGTTCGTCGGTGTCGGGCTCGGTCGCCGAGGCGTCCCGAGGGCCGACGTCCGGTCCGGTGCTCAGTGCGTACCGTCCGAGTTGTTCGCGCCCGGGATGCTGCCGGCGACGGACACGCCGTCCGCCTGGGCCTGCACCTTGAGCTTGTCCTTCTCGGCCGGGGTGAGCACCGGGGGCTCGGTGGAGGGCTGACGCTTGCCGAAGCCGTGGTACGGGGCCATCGGCGGGCGCTTGACCACCCGGGAGCAGATGCGGGCCATGTCGGCCGTGGAGAGGGTCTCCTTCTCCATCAGCTCCAGGACGATGTTGTCCAGGACGTCCCGGTATTCCACCAGGATCTCCCAGGCCTCGTCGTGGGCCAGCTCGATCAGCGCCCGCATCTCGCCGTCGATCTCGGCGGCGACGGAGTCGGAGTAGTCCCGCTCGTGGCCCATGTTGCGGCCGAGGAACGGCTCGTCGCCGCTGGTGCCGTACTTGATCGCACCGAGCTTGGAGCTCATGCCGTACTGGGTGATCATCGCGCGGGCCAGTCCGGTGGCCTTCTCGATGTCGTTGCCGGCACCGGTGGTCGGCTCGTGGAAGACCAGCTCCTCGGCGGCCCGACCGCCCAGCGCGTACGCCAGGGTGTCGACCATCTCGGCGCGGGTCTGGGTGTACTTGTCCTCGGTCGGCAGGACCAGGGTGTGGCCCAGCGAGCGGCCGCGGGACAGGATCGTCACCTTGTGCACCGGCGCGGCGTGCGGCAGCGCCCAGGCGACCAGGGCGTGCCCACCCTCGTGGTACGCGGTGATCTTCTTTTCCTGGTCGCTCATCACCCGGGTACGCCGCTGCGGGCCGGCGATCACCCGGTCGATCGACTCCTCCAGGGAGTCGTTGCTGATCGCCCGCTGGTCCTTGCGTGCGGTGAGCAGCGCGGACTCGTTGATCACGTTGGCCAGGTCGGCGCCGCTGAAGCCGGGGGTGCGCCGGGCCACGGCGTCGAGGTCGACGTCGGGGGCGAACGGCTTGCCCTTGGCGTGCACCCGCAGGATGGCCTTGCGGCCCTCCATGTCGGGGGCGTCCACCGGGATCTGCCGGTCGAAGCGGCCCGGACGCAGCAGCGCCGGGTCGAGGATGTCCGGCCGGTTGGTGGCGGCGATCAGGATGACGCCGCCCTTGGTGTCGAAGCCGTCCATCTCGACGAGGAGCTGGTTGAGGGTCTGCTCCCGCTCGTCGTGACCGCCGCCCATGCCGGCGCCGCGGTGGCGACCGACGGCGTCGATCTCGTCGACGAAGACGATCGCCGGGGCGTTCGACTTGGCCTGCTCGAAGAGGTCCCGGACCCGGCTGGCGCCGACGCCGACGAACATCTCGACGAAGTCGGAGCCGGAGATCGAGTAGAACGGCACCCCGGCCTCACCGGCGACGGCGCGGGCCAGCAGCGTCTTACCGGTTCCGGGCGGGCCGAAGAGCAGGACGCCCTTCGGGATCTTGGCGCCCAGGGCCTGGTACTTCGCCGGGTTCTGCAGGAAGTCCTTGATCTCGTGCAGTTCCTCGACGGCCTCCTCGGCGCCCGCGACGTCCGCGAAGGTCGTCTTCGGGGTGTCCTTGGTGATCATCTTCGCCTTGGACTTGCCGAAGTTGAGCACCCGGGAGCCGCCGCCCTGCATCTGCGACATGAAGAACAGCAGCAGGAGCACGAGTAGTGCGATGGGGAGCAGGTTGACCAGCAGGCTCACCCAGACGCTGTCCGACGACACCTTGGTGTCGGCCGGGCCGGTGACCCGGTTCGCCGCCTTGGCGTCGAGGACCTCGTTCCAAATCTGGTCGCCGGCCTCGTACGGGAACTGGGCCTCGATCCGGTCGGTGCTGGTGTCACCGAACTTGGTCTTGCTCTCCAGGTCGAGTTGGAGCGTCTGCTCCTTGTCCTGGAAGACCGCCTTCTTGATCTTGGCGGTATGCAGCTGATCGAGCGCAACGGAAGTGTCCACGCGGTGGTAGCTGGGACCAGCGGTGAACAGCTGACTGAGCACAACGGCGCCGAGGATGACCAGGATGATCCAGACCACCGGTCGGCGGAAGAAACGCGTACGTTCCATGCTGTAATCGAGCGCCGAGGGCGCCCGCATCCTCCTGATCGACGTCCTGACCGTCTGATTGGCTGTCGCCGCCGAGGCGGCGGCCGGGGCCGCCGTGCGGGCCGGCCTCGACCCCGGGGCGCGCAACTGCCGCACCCACGGTCACTCGACGGTACACCGTGCGAGCGACATGCGAGCCTGCGAGCCCAGCAGTTACGCGCAAGGCGAACCGGGTGTGTGCCGGCGTGGCGGGGAGTTTCCCGCCCGGCCCCCGACCGCCCGGTCACGCGGGTCGGGGGAACGGGCGCGAAGGGTACGTCTCCACGCCACCGACCCCTACCGTAGTCCGATCAGCTGAGAACGCGCTGAACGTCCGCTCGATGCGGGCCGAGATGGGCGAAGCCGGCACCCCCGGCTGCCCGGCCTCAGGCGCGGGCGTAGACCTCGGGCTTGAGCACGCCGACGTAGGGCAGCTCGCGGTAGCGCTCGCCGAAGTCGAGGCCGTAGCCGACGACGAACTCGGTCGGGATGTCGAAGCCGACGTACTTCACCGGCACCGGGACCTTGACCGCGTCCGGCTTGCGGAACAGGGCGACGACCTCGACGCTGGCCGCCGAGCGCGACTCCAGGTAGCGCAGCAGCCAGGACAGGGTCAGCCCGGAGTCGACGATGTCCTCGACGACGACCACGTGCCGGCCGGCGATGTCCCGGTCCAGGTCCTTGAGGATGCGTACCACCCCGGAGGAGGTGGTGCCCTGCCCGTACGAGGAGATGGCCATGAAGTCGAGCTCGACGGGGGGGCCCTGCCGGCCGAGCGCCCGGGCGAAGTCGGCCATGAACATGACCGCGCCCTTGAGCACGCAGACGAGCAGCAGCCCGTCGACGTTGGCGTAGTCCGCCGATATCTGTTTGGCCAGTTCCGCCGTCTTCTCGCGGATCTGCGCCTCGGAAATGATCACGTGGTCGATGTCGGCGTCGTACCAGGAGCCGTCAGCCATGGCTCCTAGCCTGCCGTACGCCGGATGCCTCCCGTCGGCGGGGCCGCCTCTTTCGGCAACCCCGCCACCGGAATTTTCTCCGCAAAGGACGCAATTCGGATCAGCAGGCGCAGGACCGCCACCGGCGGCCGTCGTCGGAGGGCTTCCAGTCCGCCGAGTCCCGGCTGTCGGCCACCCGGCCGGACGCCGAGGCGGCGGCGAGGAGGAGCACGAGAAGCAGAAAGAGCAGGAATCCCATGGCGGCGCTCGCTTTCGTGTGGTTTAGGGGGTTGTCACCGCCGATGCGCATCGGACTGACACCAGCCTGCGCGCCGATCCGCCCGTCCGACAGTGGCAGCAATGCCGCCGGCCCTCGATTTTCTGCCACCCCTGCCGTTACCCTCGTCACATGCTGCGTTCCGTCGCCGTCGTCGCGCTCGACCAGGTGGCCCCCTTCGACCTCGGGGTGCTCGCCGAGGTCTTCGGCACCGACCGGGCCGACGACGACTTCCCCACCTACCGGTTCAGCATCTGCACCGTCGACGGCGTGCCGGTGCGTACCGCCGCCGGGTTCCACCTCACGCCGCACGCCGGCCTCGCTCCGATCGAGGACGCCGACCTGGTCGCCGTGCCCGCGCACCCCAGCGGCACGGGCGTCCCACCGGCGGTGCTGGCCGCGCTGCGCCGGGCGCAGGCCCGCGGCGCGTACGTGCTGAGCGTCTGCACCGGGGCGTTCATGCTCGGCGAGGCCGGGCTGCTCGACGGCCGGGAGTGCACCACCCACTGGCGGCACGTCGACGAGTTGCAGCGCCGCAACCCCCTGGCCCGGGTCCGCTGCAACTCGCTCTACGTGGCCGACGGCCGCCTGCTCACCAGCGCCGGCACGGCCGCCGGCATCGACGCCTGCCTGCATCTCGTACGCCAGGAGCACGGCTCGGCCACCGCGACCCGGCTGGCCCGCCGGATGGTCGTGCCGCCGCACCGCGACGGCGGCCAGTCCCAGTACGTGGAGGCCCCGATCGCGAAGGCGCCCGAGGCGCCCACCCTGGAGCCCGTCCTCGAATGGCTGATCGGGCACCTGGACCGGCCGGTGACCGTCGACGAGCTGGCCGCCCGAGCGGGCATGGCCCCGCGTACCTTCGCCCGGCGGTTCCGCGCCGAGACCGGCACCACCCCGCACGACTGGCTGACCAACCAGCGGGTGCTGCTGGCCCGGCGACTGCTGGAGGAGACCGGGCTGAGCGTGGAGAGCGTCGCCGACCGGGCCGGCTTCGGCGACGCGGCGGCCCTGCGGCACCACTTCGGGCGGCGGGTCGGCACCACCCCGCACACCTACCGGAGGACCTTCCGCGACCGGGTGGCGGCGACCGGCTGACCTCAGTAGCCGACCGCCGTGCCGTCCACCCGCGACTCCGTGCCGGCCACCCACCCGCCCTCGGGGTGCCGCCAGATCGCCTGCCCGTACCCGAAGACCGAGGGCTCGTCGGCGACGGTGATCTCGTGACCCCGGGCGCGCAGCCCCGCGACCACCCCGGGCCGGGCCGCCAGCTCCGGCTCGACGAGCAGTGACCGGCCGGCGTGCCAGTACCAGCGCGGCGCGTCCAGGGCGGCCTGTGGGTCGAGGCCGGCGTCCAGGGTGGCCGACAGCAGCTGCACGTGCCCCTGTGGCTGCATGTGCCCGCCCATCACCCCGAACGGGCCGACCGGCTCGCCGTCGCGGGTCAGGAATCCCGGGATGATCGTGTGGAACGGCCGCCGGGCGGGACCGACGACGTTCGGGTGCGCCGGGTCGAGCCGGAAGCCCAGGCCCCGGTTCTGCAACGCGAAGCCGTGACCGGGCAGCACCACGTGCGAGCCGAAGGCCAGGTAGCCGGACTGGATCAGGCTGACCATCATCCCGCCGGCGTCGGCGGCGCAGAGGTAGACGGTCCCGCCGCGCTCCGGGTCGCCGGCCGTCGGGGTGCCCGCCCGGTCACCGACCGCCGCCCGGCGGGCCGCCGCGTACCGGGGGTCGAGCAGTGCCTCGGTCGGCACCCGCGCCCGCTCCGGGTCGGCGACGTGGGCGTGCGCGTCGGCGAAACCGAGCTTCATCGCCTCGACCTGCCAGTGCAGCCCCTCCTCGGCCGGCAGCGCGGCGAGGTCGACCCCGTCGAGGACGCCCAGCGCCAGCAGCGCGGCGACGCCCTGCCCGTTCGGCGGCAGCTCCCACACGTCGTGGCCCCGGTACCGGACGCCGATCGGCTGCACCCAGGTCGACCGGTGTCGGGCCAGGTCGTCGCCCGTGAGCAGCCCGCCCGTGCGGGCGGCGTGCGCGTCCAGCGCCGCGGCGATCCGCCCCCGGTAGAAGTCCTCGGCTCCGGTGGCGGCGATCCGGCGCAGGGTGGCGGCGGCGTCGGGGTTGCGCCACCGCTGCCCCGGTCGGGGCGCCCGGCCGCCGATGGTGAAGACCCGGTCGAACTCGGCGTACTCCGCGCCGGTCAGGCCGGCGTGCCCGGCCACCCCCCGGGCCCAGGTCGCCGCCGCGCCGGGGCTGACGGGGTGGCCGTGCTCGGCGTACCCGATGGCGTCGGCGAAGAGCTCGGCGAAGGGCAGCGAGCCGAACCTGTCGTGCAGGTCCCGCCAGCCGGCCGGGGCGCCGGGGACGGTGACGGGGAGCCAGCCATGGGCCGGCATCGCCGGCCCCCGGCCCTGGTCACCGCCGAGCGCGTCCACCGGCTCGCCGGCCCGCCCGCCGGTCGCGGCCAGCACCGTTTCGCGGGTGAGTGTGGCCGGGGACCGGCCGGAGGCGTTCAGCCCGTGCAGCCGTGCGCCGTCCCAGACGATCGCGAAGAGGTCGCCGCCGATGTCGTTCGAGGCCGGCTGCACCACGGTCAGGGTGATCGCGGTGGCCAGCGCGGCGTCCACCGCGTTGCCGCCGCGCCGCAGCACGGCCAGGCCGGCCGCCGCGGCCAGCGGGTGGCTGGTGGCCACCGCGCCGTTCGGGGCGAAGAGCGGCTCTCGGGGGTACGCCATCCGCCATGTCTACCGCTCGGCTGCCGGGCGTGGGAACCCCCGCCGCCGCCCCGCACGGAGCCGGCCGCCGAGCCCGGCGGACCGCGACGGAGGGACCCGCCGGTGGCGAGCCGTTCCACCCGCCCCGCAGCCCGGTCAGTCGGCGGCGGTGAGCCGGCCGGCGTGGCGGGCCACCCGGATCCCGCCCGGCAGGTACGCCGGCCCCTGCCCGCGCCAGCCGGTGACCAGGGCGTCCAGCGCGGCGACGTGCCGGTGGGAGAGCGCGGCGGGCGGTGCGCCCAGCTCCCGGGCCCAGGCGTGCAGCACCCGGGTCCGGATCGCCGGGGCGAGCCCGGCCAGCGCCGCCACGGCCAGCCCTCCACCGGCCGCGCGCACCCCGCCCGCGGCCAGGGCGGCGGCGGCCAGCTCGTCGAGGGCCGCCGTGTCGGCCGCCACCAGCCGGGCGGTCCGCGCCAGGTTCTCCAGCACGCCCGCGCCGAGCGCCCGGACCAGCGCCGGAAGCACGTCGGCGCGGACCCGGGCCCGCGCGTACGAGGGGTCGGTGTTGTGCGGGTCCGCCCAGGGGGACAGCCCCAGCGCGGCGCACGCCTTGCGGGTCTCCTCCCGGCCCACCCCCAGCAGGGGGCGCAGCAGCGGCACCCCGGCGAGGTCCCGCTCGGGCGGCATCCCGGCCAGCCCGCGCGGGCCGGCGCCCCGGGCCAGCGCGAGCAGCACCGTCTCCGCCTGGTCGTCGCGGGTGTGCCCGGTGAGCAGCGCCGAAGCGCCGTGGCGGCGGGCCGCCTCGGTCAGCGCCTCGTAGCGGGCGGCCCGGGCGGCGGCCTCCGGGCCGCCGGGGCGGCCGGCGACCTCGACGCGTACCGCCTCGGCGGGGGCGAACCCGACGGCGGCGGCCCAGGCCGCGACGTCGGCGGCCCGCCGGTCGGAGCCGGCCTGCAGGGCGTGGTCGACGGTGACGAGCCCCGCCCGGCGGCCGAGCCGGGGCGCGACGAACGCCGTGGCGGCGGCGAGGGCGAGCGAGTCCGCCCCGCCGGAGCAGGCCACCAGCACCGGCCCGTCGCCGGGCAGCCCGGTCAGCGCGCGGCGGACCGCGAGCCGCAGCGCGGCGACCGGCGGGGCGAGCGCGGCCATCGGCGCCTGGTCAGCCGGCGGTCGGCGCGGCGGCGGCCGGCCCGTGCACCCGGGCCACCCAGGCGGCCGGGTCGCCCAGCTCGTCGAGCCGGGGCAGGGTCAGCGGGGACCCGAAGATCTTGTTGAAGCCTGCCATGCCGACCCGGTCGACGACGCCGTGGACGAACCTGCGCCCCTCGGCGTACTGGCGCATCTTGACGTCGACGCCGAGCAGCCGGCGGATCGCCTTCTCCACCGGGCTGCCCGCCTCGCGGCGGCGGTTGAACCCGGCCCGGATCCGCTCGACGCTGGGGATGACCTGCGGGCCGACGCCGTCCATCACGAACTCGGCGTGCCCCTCCAGCAGGGTCATCAACGCGGTGAGCCGGTCCAGCACCGCCCGCTGGGCGGGGGTCTGCACGATGTCCAGCATGCTGGCGCGGCTCTCCGGGTCCTTCACCGCGTCGGAGAGGGTGGCCACGCCCCGGCGCAGCCGATCCAGCAGGTGCTCGCCGCCCTGCGAGGCGTCCACGAACGCCTGCACCTCACCGAGGAAGTACGCCCGCATCCAGGGCACGGCGGTGAACTGCGTGCGGTGGGTGACCTCGTGCAGGCACACCCAGAGCCGGAAGTCGCGCGGGTCGGCCCCCAGCTTCCGCTCCACCTCGACGATGTTGGGCGCGACCAGCACCAGCTGGCCGGGGTCGGCGGAGAAGACCTCGTACTGGCCGAGGACCCGGCCGGAGAGGTACGCCAGCACGGTGCCGGCCTGGACCCCGGTGACCCGGGAGCCGATCGCCTCGGTGAGCGGGCCCGGCCGCTTGTCGGCGGAGAGCCGGTCGACCAGGGGGGTGATCACCTCACGCAGGCCGGCGATGTTGGTCGCCGCCCAGTCCCGCCGGTCCACCACCCGCACCGGCGGGTGGGCCACCTGCGCGCGCAGCCCGCTGTAGTCGGCCACGTGCCCGGCCGCCTCGTCGGTCAGTTGCCGCAGGTCGGAGACCACCTCGGTGGCCTCGGCGTACGACACCCGAGGCCCCGACCTGCCCAGTGCCCCCGCGGTCGCGGCGGCCAGATCCCAGTCCACGAACTGCGCCATCTCCCCACCGTACCCGCGCCGGACACCCCCACCTTCCGGTGCTGGCAGGACGGAACGCCACGAAGGCCCCGACCGGTCAGCCGCAGCCGCACCCGGCCAACGCCGAGGTGATCCGGTCGAGGGCGCGACGGGTGTCGTCGAGGGAGCCGGCCGGGGCCCGGTCGGTGAGCACGGCGAAGGTGAGCAGCCGACCGTCGGCGGTGGTGACCAGTCCGGCGATGGCATGCACCCCGGTCAGGGTGCCGGTCTTGGCGCGGACCCGGCCGGCCCCGGCCGCCGTGGCCGGCACCTGGTACCGCCCGCCGAGGGTGCCCGACCAGGCGGCGACCGGCAGGCCGCCGAAGATGGCGGCCAGTTCCGGGTGCGTGCCGTTGCCGGCGAGCGCGATGAGGTCGGTCAGCAGGGAGGGGCTGATCCGGTTGCTCCGGGACAGCCCGCTGCCGTCGGCCAGGGTGAGCTCGTCGGCGGCCAGGCCCAGCTCGCCGATGACGATGTCCATCGCGGCCGCCCCGCCGACGAAGGACGCCGGCTTCTCGCGGGCCAGCGCCACCTGCCGGGCCAGCGCCTCGGCGATCACGTTGTCACTGTCGGTGATCATGATGTTGACGAGCCGGATCAGCGGCAGCGACTCGACCTGCCCCAGCTCGGTGCCGGGGGTGCCGACCGCGCCCGTCACGCCCGCCTCGGCCGACGGCGCGTTGCCCCGGGCCACCTCGGCGGCGCTGCCGGAGAGGCCGAGCAGCCCGGCGAAGGCGCGACCGGCCGCGAGGTCCGGTTGGGGGTGGCGCTCCGCCCAGCCGTGGGCGGACTCGAAGTTCTTCCGCGCGTCGCGCGGGTCCCGGCGGGCGCCGTCGGTCATCAGGGCGCTGATCGCCGCGCCGAAGCCGCCGGTGGGGATGTCGGAGTCCCAGCCCGGCTCGTACACCGGGCCGGGGAAGAGCGAGGAGTCGACGATGACCTTGGTCGGCGCGGTGCCGCCGAGCGCCTGGCGCACCTGCTTGGCGAGGTCGTCGAGGCGGGCCGCGCCGGGATAGAAGCCGTTCGCGCCGACGGCGAGGGTGGGGTCGCCGCCGCCGACGAGGACCACCTCGCCGGGGGTCGCGCCGGCCACCGCCCGGGTCGGGATGCGGTGGTCGGGCCCCCGGGCCGCCAGCACGGTGACGGCGGTCGCCAGCTTGGTCACCGAGGCGGGCACGGTGGCGTCGTCGCCGCCCCGGGCGTACAGCGACCGGCCGGTCGTCACGTCGGCCACCGACACGTTGACCCGGCTGCCCAGCTCGGGGGCCCGCAGCAGCGGATCGAGCGCGGCGCGCACCCCGTCGGGGGTGGGCTCCGGCGCGTTGGCGTCCGGGCCGGCCAGCACCGGGGCCGGGTCCGGCTCGGCGGCCTCGGTGGTCGGCCGGGCGGTGGGCCCGTCCGCGCCGAACCAGCCGGCGACCGGCCCGGGTCGGACCACGGCCACCCCGGCGCCCACGACGAGCAGCAGCAGCACCACCGCCAGCACGGCCAGCCGGCGACCTCGCCTGCGGGCCGGCGGGGGCCCGCCGACCGGCGACCCGGCCGCACCGGCGGGGCCACCCGGCGCGGTGGGGCCAGCCGGGGGCCCAGGCGACCCGGCCGCACCGGCGGGGCCGCCCGGCCCGGCGGGGGACGCCGGGTGTGCCGCGGTGGCGAATTCGGGGTTGCCGGCGGCGGGGGCGACCGGCGGGCGGTCCGGGGGCCGCCACGCCGGTGGCGGCGGCCGTTCGCCCGCCGTGGAGAGCACGGCGGTGGCCTCCGGGTCCACGTCGGCGGCGGGCGGTTCGGGGGCACGGGGGACGTTCGCCCCGGGCACCGACACCCGCCCGGTCACCGACCCGGAGTCCGCAGTTCCACCCTTCCCACCCGCAGGCTCCTCCGGGCGGTATTGTGAATCTTCCCTCCCCACGACCCCCTCCTCCCCGCGTGGAAAACAGCTTGGGTGACACTACTTCGGTCCGAAGACTAGGCGGCGGCCGGAGCGGCAGGTGGGGATTTCACCTGCCCGCAAGCGGTGCCGCAGTTTCCGTTAGCCAGCGTGGGCAGACGAGGGAGCGTGGGAAATGGATTTCGACGTCACGGTTGAGATCCCCAAGGGTCACCGCAACAAGTACGAGGTGGACCACGCGACCGGCCGGATCCGGCTGGACCGCACCCTCTTCACCTCCACCCAGTACCCGGCCGACTACGGGTTCATCGAGGGCACCCTGGGCGCGGACGGCGACCCGCTCGACGCCCTCGTGCTGGTCCCCGAGCCGACCTTCCCGGGCTGTCTGATCCGCTGCCGCACCATCGGCATGTTCCGGATGACCGACGAGAAGGGCGGGGACGACAAGGTCCTCTGCGTGCCCTACGAGGACCCGCGCCAGGAGCACCTGCGCGACATCCACCACCTGGGCGAGTTCGACCGCCTGGAGATCCAGCACTTCTTCGAGGTCTACAAGGACCTGGAGCCGGGCAAGTCGGTCGAGGGCGCGACCTGGGTCGGCCGGGTCGAGGCCGAGGCCGAGGTCCACAAGTCGTACCGGCGGGCCAAGGACGCCGAGGAGCACGGCGAGTCGACGCACTGATCGACGGCAGCCCTCGACGGGCCCGCCGGGTCGCTCAACCGAGCAGCCCGCGGGCCCGTTCGTACAGGTCGAGCACCGCGCAGGCCACCGGCACCACGGCGACCACCAGCGCGGTGTCGGTCAGGTCGGCGGCCCGACCCAGGTACGGGGAGACTGGCCGGCGGGCGTACGTGGTGCCGGCGGCGACCGCGACCAGGGCCACCGCCAGCCCGGCGACGGCCAGCGGCCACCGCCCGGCCGCCCCCGGCCCGGTGGCGAGCACCCCGCCGAGCAGGGCGAACCCGGTCAGCCCGGCGACCACCGGCGGCACCCGGTGGCGCAGCGCCACGAAGAGCCGGGACCGCAGCAGCAGCACGGCGGAGACGACCGCCACCAGCACCCGCCCCGCCACCCCGCCCGTCGCGGCGAGCACCGCCGCCGCCCCGGCGGCCAGCGCGGCGTGCCCGAGCAGCAGCCCGGTGAGCATCTCCTCGGTGCGGGCCACGGCGGCGTGCACCCGGGCCCGGTCCGGCAGGTCCCGGGCGGCCTCGCCGTCGCCCGGCCCGTCGCCCGGCAGGGTGATCGGCGGCAGCGGCAGCCGGCCCAGCCGGATGGCCAGCAGCGGCAGCGCCCCCAGCGCGAAGACCAGCACGCAGACCAGCACCGCCGCCGCGCCCCGCGCCGACAGCGCCAGGGCACCCAGGGCGGCGAGCGCGCCGACCCCGCCGAGGGTCGCGCCGGCCACGAAGACCCGCCCCCGGGCGGCCACCCCGAGCAGCCCCAGCACCGCCACCAGCAGCAGCGCCACCGCGCCGGCCAGCGCCTCGGGGGCGCCGAGCCAGCGCAGCGCCGGCAACGGGCCGACCGGGTCGCCGGAGCTGACCGCGAGGGCGCCTGCGGTGGCGGCGTACGGCAGGGCGTAGCCGCCCAGCGTCGCGCCGGTCGCGGCGTCGCCGTACGCGCGGGAGGCGACCGTGCCCGCGACGGTGAGCAGCAGCGCCACCGCGGCGGAGACCGGCCAGCCGGCGCGGTCGGCCGGCCCGGCGGCGAGCACGGCCAGCAGCCCCACCCCGAGCGGGACGGCCGCCCCGGCCAGGGCGGCGGCCCGGGTGGCGGCCGGCGACCAGGCGGCACCCCGGCGGCGGGCACCGTCGGCGATCACCTCGACCACGTCGTCGTACTCCAGCTCGGGCCAGTGCGCGCGGGCGGGCACCAGGTGCAGCACCTCGCCGTCGCGGACGCCCTGGGCCAGCAGCGCCTGGGCGGTGACCAGCGGCGCACCGTCGGTGCGGCGCAGCACCCAGCCGCCGTGTCGCTCCCCGTCGTCGGCCAGCCCCTCGCCGGCGTGCCGCAGCACCTCGGGCAGCAGCTCGGCCAGCGGGACCTGCTCGGGCAGGGCGACGTCGAGCCGGCGCCGGGGGGCGTTGATCGTGACACGGGCCAGCCCGGTGGTCATCGACGCGTCTCCATTACAGGGGCGGGTGGCGGCTGCGCGGACGGAAGGACCTTACCTACCATGAGCCAGGCTCGGGTCACCGAGCGCTGTGGGGAGGTCGAGTGTCCACCGTCGTCATCAAGCGACCGCCCCGGCGACCCGCGCCGGAGATCCCGGTCGGCGAGCTGCCCGTGGAGCCGCCGCCGGAGATCCCCGAGGCCACCGGGGGCCGCTGGCAGCAGGCGCTGATGGTGCTGCCGATGCTCGGCGGGACGATCGCCATGGCGATGATGTTCGGCCGGGGCGGCGGAGCGTACTCGTACGTCGTCGGGGCGCTCTTCGGGCTCTCCTCGCTGGCGATGCTGGTGACCTCGTGGGGCAGCGCCTCCGGCACCCCGCGCAAGTCGGAGATGATGGCGGCCCGGCGGGAGTACCTGCGGCACCTGGGCGGGCTGCGCCGCCGGGTCCGGCAGACCGCCGGGCAGCAGCGGGCCGGCCTGCACTACCGCCACCCCGACCCGGGCCGGCTCTGGTCGACCGTCGACAGCCACCGGGTCTGGGAACGCCGCCCCGCCGACCCGGACTTCGCCGTGGTCCGGGTCGGCGTCGGCCCGCAGACCCTGGCCACCCCGCTGGTCGGCCCGGTCACCCGGCCGCTGGAGGAGCTGGAGCCGCTGACCGCCGGCGCGCTGCGCCGCTTCCTCGACGCGTACTCGGTGGTGCCGGAGCTGCCGGTGGCGCTCTCGCTGCGCAGCTTCGCCCGGGTCTTCGTCCGGGGTGAGCCGGCGGGCCGCGACGCCGACGGGCCGCCCCGGCCCGGCACCGGCTCGCCCGCCGCCCAGGCCCTGACCCGGGCGGTGCTCGCCCAGCTCGCGGTCTTCCACGCCCCCGACGAGCTGCTGATCGCCGTCTGCGCCGGCCCGGAGCGGCGGGCGCGCTGGGAGTGGGTGAAGTGGCTGCCGCACGCCCACCACCCGACCCGCGTCGACGCCCTCGGCCCGCTGCGCCTGGTCACCAGCTCCGCCGCCGAGCTGGAGCGGCTCCTCGACGAGCTGCTGGCCAGCCGGCCCCGGTTCAGCCCGGCCGGGCCGGCCACCGACGGGCCGCACGTGGTGGTGGTGCTCGACGGCGGCGACCTCACCGAGGCCGCCGACCTGGCCGGCGACGGCGGCATCGACGCGGTCACCGTCGTCGACCTGGACACCCCGCCGCCGCGCCTGCTCGACCGGCACGCCCTCGTGCTCGAGGTGCGCGGCGGCCGGCTGCACTCGCACTCCACCGACGGGCCCGCCGAGGTGGGCGTGGCCGACGCGCTGGCGCTCGCCGACGCGGAGGCGATCGCCCGCCGGCTCGCCCCGCTGCGGCTCGCCACCGGCGTACGCGGGCCCGACGCCCCGGTCAACGCCGAGCTGGGCCTGCCGGAGCTGCTCGGCATCGGCGACCCGGAGAGCTTCACCACCGAGCAGGGCTGGGCCCCCCGCTCGGCCCGGGACCGGCTGCGCGTGCCGATCGGGGTGGGGCCCGACGGCGGGGCGATCGAGCTGGACCTCAAGGAGTCCGCCCAGGACGGGATGGGCCCGCACGGGCTGCTGATCGGGGCGACCGGCTCCGGCAAGTCGGAGCTGCTGCGCACCCTGGTCCTCGGGTTGGCCGCCACGCACAGCTCCGAGCAGCTCAACGTGGTGCTGGTCGACTTCAAGGGCGGGGCCACCTTCGCCTCGTTCGACCGGCTGCCGCACACCGCCGCGGTGATCACCAACCTGGCCGACGCGTTGCCGCTGGTCGACCGGATGGTCGACGCCATCAACGGGGAGCTGGTCCGCCGCCAGGAGTTGCTGCGCCGGGCCGGCAACTTCGCCAGCCTGCGCGAGTACGAACGGGCGCGCGCCGCCGGCAGCCCGCTGGCCCCGCTGCCGTCACTGCTGCTGGTCTGCGACGAGTTCTCCGAGCTGCTCTCGGCCAAGCCGGACTTCATCGACCTGTTCGTGCAGATCGGCCGGCTGGGCCGGTCGTTGGGGGTGCACCTGCTGCTGGCCAGCCAGCGGTTGGAGGAGGGGCGGCTGCGCGGCCTGGACACCCACCTGTCGTACCGGATCGGGTTGCGGACCTTCTCGGCGTTGGAGTCCCGCACGGTGCTCGGGGTGCCCGACGCCCACGAGCTGCCCCGCTCGCCGGGGCACGGCTACCTGCGCTTCGGCACCGAGCCGCTGATGCGTTTCAAGGCCGCGTACGTCTCCGGCCCGGCCCGCCGCCGGGGCGGCCCGGCGGGGTCGGACGGGGCCGACGCGCCCCGCCTGCTCCCCTTCGCCACCCACCCGGTGCCGCTGCCGCAGCCCGCCGTCCCGGCGCTGACGGCCGCCCCGGAGGAGACGCCGGCCGCGCAGAGCCTGCTCGACGTGCTGGTGGGGCGGCTGGCCGGGCAGGGGCCCCCGGCGCACCAGGTGTGGCTGCCGCCGCTGGACGCCTCCCCCACCCTCGACGAGTTGCTCGGCGGCGTCGACACCGACCCGACGCGCGGGCTGACCTGCGCGAACCCCGAGCTGCACGGCGCGCTGCAGGTGCCGGTGGCGGTGGTCGACAAGCCGTTCGAGCAGCGCCGGGACCTGCTCTGGCTCGCCCTCGGCGGGTCGGCCGGGCACGTCGCCGTGGTGGGTTCCCCACGCAGCGGCCGGTCCGGGCTGCTGCGCACCCTGATCTGCGCGCTGGCGCTGACCCACACCCCGGTCGAGGCGCAGGTGTACTGCCTGGACTTCGGCGGCGGGGGGCTGGCCGCGCTGCGCGACCTGCCGCACGTCGGCGGCGTCTGCGGCCGGACCGACCCGACGACCGTGCGGCGCACCGTCGGGGAACTGGTCACCCTGCTGGTCGACCGGGAGCGCCGCTTCGCGGAGCTGGGGGTCGAGTCCATGGCGGCGTACCGAAAGCGGCGGGCCGCCTCCGCCGCCGCCGGGCAGCCGACCGCCGAGCCGTACGGCGACGTGTTCCTGGTGGTGGACGGCTGGGGCACCCTGCGCAGCGAGTACGAGGACCTGGAACCCCTGGTCACCGAGCTGGCCGCACGCGGGCTGTCGTACGGGGTGCACGTGGTGGCCAGCACGATCCGCTGGACGGACTTCCGCCCGGCCGTGCGGGACCTCTTCGGTTCCCGCCTGGAGTTGCGCCTCGGCGACCCGGCGGACTCGCTGCTGCTGCGCCGGGCGCAGGCGGCGGCCGTGCCGAAGGACGCGCCCGGCCGGGGCATGACCGGCGACGGCCTGCACTTCCTCACCGCGCTGCCCCGGCTGGCCGGGGCGGGGCAGGAGACCGCCGACCTGGTGCGGGCGATCGCCGGGACGTGGTCGGGCCCGGCCGCGCCTCCGGTCCGGCTGCTGCCCCCGGTGCTGCCGTACGCGGAGCTGGACCTGGCCGCCACGACGGGGCTGGCACTGCCGGTCGGGATCGCCGAGGCGGACCTGCGCCCGGTGGTGCTCGACTTCGCCACCGAGCCGCACCTGCTGGTCTTCGGCGACGCCGAGTGCGGCAAGTCGTCGTTCCTGCGGGCATTGGCGGCCACCATCGTCGGCCGGTTCGCCCCGGAGCAGGCCCGGGTGATCCTGGTGGACTACCGGCGCAGCCTGCTCGGCGCGATCGAGACGGAGCACGAGATCGGCTGCGGCACCTCCGCCGCCAGCACCGAGCCCCTGATCGAGTCGGCCGCCGGGTACCTGAAGCTGCGCCTGCCCGGCGCGGACATCACCTCGGCGCAGCTGCGGCAGCGGTCGTGGTGGTCGGGGCCGGAGCTGTTCGTGCTGGTGGACGACTACGACCTGGTGGCCGGCGGGCCGGTCAACCCGCTGCGGGCGTTGGAGGAGTACCTCCCCCAGGCCCGCGACGTCGGCCTGCACCTGGTGCTGGCCCGCCGCGCCGGGGGCCTGAGCCGGGCGTACGACCAGCTCCTACAGCGGTTGAAGGAGCTCTCCACGCCGGGGTTGGTGATGGCCGGCGACCCGGACGAGGGGCCGCTGGTCGGCCAGGTCCGGCCCGGTCCGCTGCCGGCGGGGCGGGCCCGGCTGGTGACCCGGCGCGAGGGCGTCCGGCTGGTCCAGTTGGCCCATCTCCCGCCGCCGTGACCGGCCCGCTGCGGCCGCGTCGCCCCGGCCCGCTGCGGCCCGTCGCGGCCGCGCGCCGTGCCGCCACGGGTTGATCCTTCGTTCTATACCCGGATTCCGGTGTGACGGAGGGGAAAAACGGTAATCTCCGAGCAGGATGTGTCCGCGACGAAGGCTGGGAATGTGACTGGGGTTCGGCAGGCCCGTCCGACGACGGCGCGGCGGTGCGCCGGTCGCGCGCTGCTCGGCGTGGCGACGCTCGCGGTGTCGCTCGTCGGTCCGGTCGCGCCGTCGGCCGTCGCGGCCGCGCCGGCGCGCCCCACCGGTGCGGTCCCGCTCGCCGCGCCGGCGGTCGGCGGCCTGCCGTGGCGGGTGACGCCGGCGCGGGCCGACCAGATCCGCGGCCAGCAGTGGCAGCTCGACGAGTTGCGGGCGGAGGCCGTCTGGCGCACGTCGACCGGGCGCGGGGTCACCGTCGCGGTGATCGATTCCGGGGTCGACGCCGCGCACCCCGACTTGGCCGGTCAGGTGCTCGACGGCATCGACATGGTCGCCGACGACGGCACCGACGACGGTCCGGACCCGGTCGGCCACGGCACCACGGTCGCCGCCCTGATCGCGGGGCGCAACGACGACCGGCGGGGGGCGGTGGGGCTCGCCCCGGACGCGAAGATCCTCCCGGTGCGGGTCCTCGACGACGAGAACCGCTACGACGACGCGCTGGTCGTCGCGCGGGCGGTCCGTTGGGCGGTGGACAAGGGCGCCCGGGTGATCAACCTGTCCCTCGGCAGCGGCGGCGACAGCCCCGCCCTGGCTGCGGCGCTGGACTACGCCTTCGCCCGGGACGTGGTGGTGGTCGCCTGCACCGGCAACGTGGCCACCTCCACCGACACCAGGGTCTGGTATCCGGCCCGGGAGCCGGGCGTGATCGCCGTCGCGGGGCTGGAGCGCTCCGGCGACGCCCTCTGGTCCGGTTCGATCACCGGCCCCGCCACCGTCCTCACCGCGCCGGCCACCGGCCTGGTCGGGGCCCGGCCGGGCGGGTACTGGCGGGTGCAGGGCACCAGCTTCGCGTCCCCGCTGGTCGCCGCGACCGCCGCCCTGGTCCGCTCGCACTGGCCGCAGCTGTCCGCCGGCGAGGTGGTGAACCGCCTGATCAGCACCGCCCGGGACGTGGGGCCCGCCGGCCGCGACGACCGCTTCGGGTACGGGGTGGTGGACCCGCTCGCCGCGCTCACCGCCGACGTGCCGCCGGTGGGGCGCAACCCGCTCGACGACCACACCTCCCCCGGCGTGGTCGGCTTCGGCCCGGCGCCCGGCTCCGGGCAGGACGACCCGGTCGCGGGGGCCGGCGCGGACCCGCTCGGCTTCACCACCCGTCAGCAGGCCCGCTGGGCGGCCCGCCCGGCCGGCGGCGGGGTCGACTCCGTCGCGGGGCGGCTCTGGGCGGGCGGCGGCGTCCTCGCCGTCGGGGCCGTCGGGGTGGCGCTGACGCTCCGGCGCCGGCACCGCCGCTCGACTCGCTGAACGCCCGCCGCCGCGTTCGGCCGGCCTGATCCGGGCCCCGGCTGGGTAGGGATGCTCCCATGAGTACGTCCGGTCAGCGCCCGCCCCTGCCGAACGCCGCCCCGTGGCGGTCGCGCCGCCGCGACCAGGACCGGTCGCTGCGGCTGCGGCTCGCCCTCGCCGCCGCAGCCGCCCTGGCGCTCCTGGTGCCCTTCGCCCTGCTCGCCCTGCTGGTGCTGGGGGCCTGGGAGCCGCTGCACCGGCTGGACGCCACAGTCACCGACGCCCTGCACGACCACGCCCTCGACCACCCCGGCCTGGTGACGTCGATGACCGTCTGGACGCACGTCTTCGCCCCGTGGCCGCTGCGTGTCGCCGTGCTCGCCGTGGTGGTCTGGCTGTACCGCCGGCGGGCGGCCCGACGGCTGGCCTGGTGGGCGGCGACCACGATGGTCGTGGGCGGGCTGCTGGGCCCGCTGATCAAGCTGCTGGTCGGTCGGGACCGGCCGGCGCTGCTCGACCCGGTGGCGCGGGCCGCCGGCTACTCGTTCCCCTCCGGGCACGCGCTGAACGCCGCCCTGGCCGCCGGGGTGCTGCTACTGATCTTCCTCCCGTACGCCCGGGAGCGTCCCGCCGCGCGCGGGGCGCTCTGGGCCGCCGCCGTCGTGGTCGGCGCCCTGACCGGGGTGAGCCGGGTGCTGCTGGGGGTGCACTGGACCAGCGACGTGATCGGCGGCTGGCTGCTGGGCGTGGCGGTGGTGGCGGCCACCACGACCGCCTTCGGCAGCTGGCGGGCGGAGACCGGCCGCCGACGGTCGGCCCCGGCGACGGAGGGCGTCGAGCCCGAACTGGCCGACGACGAGGGCGTGGAGCCCGCGTCGGTCGAGCGCGGGAACCGGCCGGTGGCGGGCGGCGGGCCGGCTCGGCCGCGACCGGTCGACGACGAGGCTCGATCGGGGCCGGGCAGCGGGCAGGCTTAGCGGCGGACCCCGTCGGGTACTGGCCGGGCCATGTCCGATGTGCTGGTTCAAGGCTGCAAGCGGGTGCTGCTCCCCGTGAGCCTGCTGCTCTCCGTCATGGTGCTGCTCGGGGTGCTCGTCACCCGGGTGTTCGAGCACGCCTGGCCGTTCACCGCCGAGGACGCGGTCAACCGCGAACTGGCCGCCGACCGCACCGAGGGCTGGAACAACGTCTCGCTGGTGTTCAGCACCCTGGCCAGCACCCAGGTCGTCGTGCTGGTGACCGCGATCGTGGCGGTGGTCCTGCGGCTGGTGCTGCACCGCTGGCGCGAATCGATCTTCCTCTGCGCGGCGGTCAGCGCGCAGGCCCTGGTCTTCCTGCTGACCACGATGGCCATCGACCGGCGGCGTCCGGAGGTCGTGCACATGGACGACTCGCCGCCGACCTCCAGCTTCCCGTCCGGGCACACCTCGGCGGCGGTGGCGCTCTACGTCGGCATCGCGCTGCTGCTGGCGCTGCGCGCGCGCAGCACCCCGGCGAAGGCCGCCTGGTGGACCCTGCTGCTGGTGGTGCCCGTCGGCGTCGCGCTGACCCGGATGTACCGGGGCATGCACCACCCGAGCGACGTGGTGGCGTCCTTCCTCAACGGCGGCACCTGCGTGCTGATCATGGCGCGGGCGGTGCTGGACCGGGGGGTGCGGTGGGGCCGGGAGAAGCTGCCGGGCGTCGCCCGGGTGGCCCGGGTTCCCGCCGCCTGAGCGGGATCGGGCGGCGGGTCAGGTGCACTCGCCGGTGCCGACCGGGCGGGTGCGCTCGGCGCCGGCCAGGGCCACCGGGCGGGCCTCGGCGGCCGTGAGGGCGAAGCCGGTGTTCGGGTCGTCCGCCGCCGCCGCGAAGATCACCCCGAGGACGAGGCCGTTGGCGGAGAGCAGCGGACCGCCGGAGTTTCCGCTGCGCACCAACGCCCGGATCGTGTAGATCTCCCGGGTGACCTTGTCGGCCGAGGAGTAGATGTCCGGCCCCTTGATCCGGTCGACGTCGCGGATCCGGGCCGACTGGGCGTTGTACGGCCCGTCGAGCGGGAAGCCCAGCACGATCGCGTCCGTCCCGCTGCCCGCGTTGCTGGCGGCGAAGCGCAGCGACGGGCCGGGCATCCCGGGCACCCGCAGCACGGCCAGGTCCCGGTCGGGGTCGTAGACGACCACCTCGCCGTCGTACCGGTTGCCGTTGAGCTCGACGGCAACCGAGCGGGTGCCCGCCACGACGTGCGCGTTGGTCATCACCCGGTCGTCGGCGTACACGAAGCCGGTGCCCTCGATGCGGCGGGCGCAGCTCGGCGCGGAGCCCAGCACCTTGACCACCGAGCGCCGGCCGTCGGCGACCACCGGGGAGCCGGCGAGCGCCGGGTCGGGCGGCTCGACCTGCCGGGCCCGGGTGGGCGCGAGGCCGCTGAAGACGTCGGGGAAGCCGTTGGTGTCGACGGTGTCCCGCAGCGCGGTGGAGAGCTCCTGCGCCTTGTCCGGCAGCACCTGGTCGACCACGGTGAGCAGCGCGCTGTTGCGCACCGAGGAGGCCAGCCAGGGCAGCGACGACGAGCCCAGCGGCACCGCCACCAGCCAGGCCACCAGCATGACGGCGACCAGGGAGACGAACGCCCCGCCCACGTCGTCGGCCCGCCTGCCCACGTCGCTGGTGATGGTCCGGCGCAGGTGGGAGCCGATCCAGCCGGCCAACGCCTGACCCACCACCGCCAGCCCGAAGACCGCGACCAGGGAGATCAGGATGCGGGTGCCGCTGTCGGCGAACTGGCGGGCCAGCAGCGGGCCGAGTTGCAGGCCGAGGAGCGCGCCCAGGAAGAACCCGGAGAACGACAGCACCCCGGTGACGAAGCCCTGCCGGTATCCGCTGATCGCGAAGAGCAGCATGAGGACGAGCAGGACGAGATCCACGGCCGACACCCCTAAAGGGTACGGGCACCCGGCGCGGGGGCGGACCGGCGCTCGCGGAAGGCGCCGGTCAGGTCGGCGGCCCGGCCGCCTCGTCGATGGAGGTCGCCTCGTCGACGGCGTCGGTGCCGGCCGACGGCGCGGGGTCGGCCCCGGCGGGCGGCAGGTCGATCACCCGGTCGCGGGGCCAGGGGCGGGCCCAGCCGCCCATCTCCAGCAGCGTGGCCAGCACCCCGGCGGTGAAGCCCCAGACCAGCATGCCGCGCACCGAGAAGGCCGGGCCGATCCAGCCGCTGGGGTGTCGTACCCGCATCCGGTTGGCCGGGTCGACCAGCTCGGCGACGGGGAGCCGGGCGACGTGCGCGACCTCGGCGGGCTCCCGGGGGTGCACCGGGTGCGGCCGGTGCCACCAGCCGAGCACGGGGGTCACCACGAAGTCGCTGACCGGGATCCAGAGCTTCGGCAGCTCGGTCAGCACGGTGACGCTGGCCGGGTCGAGGTCGACCTCCTCGTTGGCCTCGCGCAGCGCGGTGGCGGTGACGTCGGCGTCGGTCGGGTCGGCCGCCCCGCCGGGGAAGGCTGGCTGCCCGGCGTGGTTGCGCAGGGTGGCGGCGCGCTGGAGGACCAGCACGTCCGGGCCGGCCCCGGGCTCCTCGGCCAGCAGCACCAGCACGGCGCTCTCCCGCCCGCCGCTTTCCGGGGTGGCGATGCGGGTGAAGTCCTCGGCCCGCGCGGTGCCGAGCCGGGCCAGCAGCGGGTCCAGCCAGGCGGGGGGTTGGCGGGTCATTCGGGCACCGCCAGCCCCAGGTGCTCGCGGACCAGCGCGGCGAGGCGGGCGTCGTCCAGCGCGCCGGAGGTGTCGACGTGCCGGACCCGGCTGTCGGCGTCGACGAAGACGGTCAGCGGGATGCCGTTGCGGCCCAGCTCCCGGCGCAGGCTCTCCCCCTGGTCGAACAGGACGGGGAAGCGGATGCCGAAGTCCTCGCCGAGCGCCTGGGCGGCGTCGCGGCTGTCGCGGGTGTTGACCCCGAGCACCTGGAGCCGGCCGGCCGCGCGCTCGCTGAGCCGCTGGAAGGCGGGCAGCTCCTTGCGGCAGGGCGGGCACCAGGACGCCCAGAGGTTGACCACGGCGGGCCCCCGCACGGCCCGCAGGTCGACCGGGTCGCCCCCGGTGAAGCAGGGCAGGGTCAGCGCGGGCAGCAGCGCCGGGCGCGCCCCGCCGGGCGTCGGGGCATCCGACACCGGCGGGCTGGCGGACGCCGGCGGCACGGTCAGGGGCGCGCAGGCGGCGAACGGCGACGGACGGGTGTTCTTCCGGTCCTCCGACGGCGTCGGCTCCTCGGCCGGTGCGGTGCAGCCGGCGGCCAGCAGCGCCAGCGGCAGCAGCAGCGCCGGCAGCCGGCGCAGGAGCAGCCTCCGTGACCCGCGCAGGGCGGGGCGGCGGGGCTTCACGGTGCCTCCGCGACGACCGCCTGCTGCGGCACCAGCTCGGGGTCGACGCCCGCGGCGACGGCCAGGTCCCGGGCCCGGGGGCCCTTGAGCAGCTTCGCGGCGGCGGCCGGATCGGTCGGCCCGGTCCCGTACGCGGGGCAGAGCTTCGCCAGCGTGCACGCCCCGCAGGCCGGCTTGCGGGCGTGACAGACCCGCCGGCCGTGGAAGATGATCCGGTGCGACAGCATCGTCCAGTCGCGCTTCGGGTACATCGCGCCGATCGCGTGCTCGATCTTCACCGGGTCGGTCTCGGCGGTGAGCCCCCAGCGCTGCGTCAACCGCTGGAAGTGGGTGTCGACGGTGATGCCGGGGACGCCGAAGGCGTTGCCGAGGATGACGTTGGCGGTCTTGCGGCCGATCCCCGGCAGCGTCACCAGGTCGGCCAGCTTCCCCGGGACCTGCCCGTCGTACCGCTCGACGAGGGCCTGGCCCAGTTTGATCAGCGAGTCGGTCTTGTTGCGGTAGAAGCCGGTGGGTCGGATCAGCTCCTCCAGCTCGGCCCGGTCCGCCCCGGCGTAGTCGGCGGCGGTCAGATACCGGGCGAAGAGCTTCGGGGTGACCTCGTTGACCTTCTTGTCCGTGCACTGCGCCGACAGGATCGTCGCCACGGCCAGCTCCAACGGGCCGCGGTGGTCCAGCTCGCAGTGCGCGTCGGGATGTGTCTCGGTCAGCGCCCGGCCGATCTTGCGGGCGCGGCGGGTGCGCCCGAGGTCGGTCTCGGCGGTCGCGGGGGAGCTGCTCGTCACGACGGAAAGCCTACGTCGCCCCGGTCGCGGCCCGGTGGGTCCACCCGGGCCTCGCGCGTCACCCCTGCGTGATCCGGCCGGCGTCGTCGAACTTCGCCCCGGTGTCCGGAAAGTCCGACCGGGTGAGCTGTGCGACCAGGCCCAACCCCCGGTCGTCCGGGTCCATCGTCGGCTTGCCGAGCGAGTTCATGTACGTCGAGGTGAACGTCCCGCCGGCGAAGCTGCCGTCCGGCTTCAGCGACACCTTCAGCACCCCGCCCCAGCCGAGCCGGCCGCTGTTGCTCAGCGAGTTGCCGCCGCCGGCGAAGTTGCCCAGGCTGTACGCGATCAGCCGGCCCCGGTAGAACTCCATGCCGCGCAGCACGTGCGGGCCGTGGCCGACGATCAGGTCGGCCCCGGCGTCGATCATGGCGCGGGAGAACTTCACCGGGTCGCCCCGGTTCTCGCCGAGGAACATCTCGGTGCCGGGCCGGACCCGGGTCTTGTCGGCGCCCTCGCCGCCCATGTGCACCTGCACGACGACCAGGTCCGCCATGGTGGCGGCCTTCTTCACCACCGCGCGGGCGGCGGCGACGTCGACCAGGCTGTTGGACCAGACGTACGACGAGAAGCCCGCGACGGCGATCTTCACGCCCTCGGCCTCGACCACCGTGATCTGGTCGGGCGCGCCGGTGTGCGCCAGGTCGTGTTCTTCCAGCGCCCGCTGGGTGTTCCGGTAGCCCTTCGGCCCGAAGTCGTAGCCGTGGTTGTTGGCCTGGTTGAGCAGCTCGAAGCCGGCGTCGCGCAGGTGGGCGGCGTACTCCGGCGGGGCGCGGAACTGGAAGCACCGGGTGGAGTCGGCCCCGCACTTGCCGGTGCCGGTGTCCACGGTCAGCGGCTCCTCCAGGTTGCCCATCACCAGGTCGGCGGCGAGCGCCTTCTTGACGGAGTCGAAGAAGCCCTTGCCGCCGCCGGGCGGGAGCCGGTTCGGCGCGTTGCCCATGATGATGTCGCCGGTGGCCGAGAGCGACACGCTCTTCGCCGCGCCGTCGCCGGTGGCGGCCGGGGTGGCGGTGCGGGCCGCGCCGCCGGAGCCGGTCGCCGCCGCGCCCGAGCCGCCCGACTGCCAGGCCGGCGCCTCGCCGGAGTCGGCGCAGCCGGCGGCCAGCAGCGCGCTGAGCAGCACGCCGAGGCCGAGCGCGAGGCGGCGCGGCCGACGGGTTCCGGGGCAGGTGGCGGCGTACATCGTCGGGACGCTACCGGGGCGTGGCGGCCCCGACGACGGCCGATCGGTCGGACTTCAGGCCCCGCACCGGTCGGACCAGGGGATTACCGTGCCGACCCCGCCGGCCAGCACGGCGCGGTGTACGGCCCGCGCCAGCGGGCCGCCCCAGGCGGAGCGGGGCCCCCCGTACGCGGCCGGCGGCCCGTCGGCCGGGCAGAGCACGGTGACCGCGTCGGTGGGGGTGCCGGTGGCGGCCAGCCCCAGCTCCCGGATCGCCTGCGCCTTCGCCTCGGTCGCGGTGGCGACCGCGTTGACCAGCGCCGCGTCGCCGAGCCGGGCGGGCACCTGGACCACGATGTTGACCGTACCGACCCGTACCGGCGCGGCGGCGGGGTCGGGGGCGGCGGCCTGGACCGGGGTGCCCAGCCCGACGGTGGCCCAGACCCGCACCCCCGCGTCGGCCCGGGTGATCACCTCGGCGACGTCGACCCCGGTCAGCAGCCCGACGCCGGGCCCGACCAGGCCGAGCGAGTCGGCCAGCTCGGCCAGGTGCCCGGCCGGGTCGTCCCGGTGGTACGACATCGGCACGGTCGCGTTGACCACCCAGTGCCGTACGCCGATCCCGCCGCCGAGCGGCGCGGAGCTGATCGCCAGCAGCGGCCGGGCGGCCCGCCAGACGAGTAGCGGGACGTCCCACCCGTCCTCGCGGCGGCTGGTGAGGGTCGGCTCGGTCAGCACGCCGCCGACCCTACGTTCCGGGCGGCTGCGGGGGTTGTCGGGGCCCCGCGCGACGGGCGATCATAGTGGTTGATCAGGGCGGGCAGGTTACATCCAACGATCAAGATTCCCGGGGTGCACCGCTGATTACGGCTCACGTGCGCCTAGACTGGCCACGCGCGAGGGATCAGCGGACGGCGGACCCGGCCGACGGACGGCACGTGCAGGCGGAGGTGCGCGATGGACGAGGTACTTGCCCGCAGCGGGATCTTTCAGGGAGTCGACCCGGAGGCTGCTGAGGCGCTGGCCAAGGAGATGGAGACGATCGAGGTCCGCAAGGGCGAGATCGTCTTCAACGAGGGCGAGCCCGGTGACAGTCTCTACATCCTCTTGTCCGGCAAGATCAAGGTTGGTCGCCGGGCGGCGGATGGCCGGCAGAACCTGATCGCCGTGATGGGCCCGTCGGACATGGTCGGTGAGCTGTCGCTCTTCGACCCGGGGCCCCGGACGGCCACGGCGACCGCCGTGACCGACACCCGGCTGGTGCGCCTGCGCAAGCAGGCCCTGCGGCCGTGGCTGAACAACCGGCCCGAGATCGCCGAGCAACTGCTGCGGGTGCTGGCCCGCAGGCTGCGCCGGACGAACGACTCGCTGGCCGACCTGATCTTCACCGACGTGCCGGGCCGGGTCGCGAAGAACCTGCTCCAGATGGCCGGCCGGTTCGGCACCCGCGACGGCGGCGTGCTGCGGGTGACCCACGACCTCACCCAGGAGGAGATCGCCCAGCTCGTCGGCGCCTCCCGGGAGACCGTCAACAAGGCGCTCGCCGACTTCGCCTCGCGGGGCTGGCTGCGCCTGGACGGCAAGAGCATCATCATCCTGGACCCCGAGCGCCTGGCCCGTCGCGCCCGCGTCTGACCCCGCGTCGTACCGGCTCCGTCCGGCCACCCACGCCCGACTGCCCGCACCGGCCCTGCCCGGCCGGCCCGCTTCGCCCGCTCCACCGGACATCCCGGCCCGGACCGCCAACGGTCCGGGCCGGTGCCGTTGCGCCCCCGCACCCTGAACCCGCCGCCCGCTCCGCCACCCCATAAAAAGTCAGTCTTGACTGTTTGTTTCTTCGCCGGCAGGCTGTTCCCGTGCCCAACGTATCGACGCGCGTCCCTCAGCAGGAGCGCAGCCGCGCCACCCGCGCCCGGCTGCTGGAGGCGACCGTCGACTGCCTGGTCGAGCACGGCTGGTCCGGTACCACCACGACGGTGGTGGCGAGCCGGGCGGGGGTCTCGCGGGGCGCGCAGTTGCACCACTACCCCACCCGGGCCGCCCTGGTCACCGCCGCCGTGACGCACCTGGCGGAGCGCCGGGCGGCGGAGCTGCGCACCGAGGCCGAGGCGCTGCCGGCCGGGCCGCAGCGGCTCGACCGGGTGATCGACCTGCTCGGTGCGGCGTTCACCGGGCCGCTCTTCGTCGCCGCGCTCGAGCTCTGGGTCGCCGCCCGCACCGACGCCGAGCTACGCGACGCCCTCGTGCCGCTGGAGACGCAGGTGGGCCGGGAGATGCACCGCCTGACCGTCGCGCTGCTCGGGGTCGACGAGCGACGACCCGGCGTACGGGAGGCCGTGCAGGCCACCCTCGACCTGCTGCGCGGGCTCGGGGTGGCCAACCTGCTCAACGACGACTCGGCGCGCCGCGCCGCCCTGCTCGCCACCTGGAAACGCCAGCTCGCCACCCTGCTCACCCCCTGATCCGCAGCACCGGCAGCAGCACCCGCCACCCCGTCCGTCCCCCGAGCGGCAGCACTGGAGGTGTCATGGTCGACCTCGCCGACCTCCGCACGGAGCTGACCGAGGAGTCCGCGCAGTCGGACGCCCCGCTGGCCCCGGTCGACTGGGCGCGGCCCACCCCGCCGACCGGCCGGGCGGTCGGTTACCAGATCGCGCCGACGCCCGGGGCGGGGGTGGGGGCGTGAGCGGGGTGCTGCGGGTGGGGAACGCGTCCGGCTTCTACGGTGACCGGTTCACCGCCTGGCGGGAGATGCTCGACGGCGGCGAGCTGGACGTGCTGACCGGCGACTACCTGGCCGAGCTGACCATGCTGATCCTGGGCCGGGACCGGCTGCGCGACCCCGACCTGGGGTACGCGCGGACGTTTCTGCGTCAACTGGAGGGGTGCCTCGGCACGGCGCTGGAGCGCGGGGTGCGGATCGTGACCAACGCCGGCGGGCTGAACCCGGCCGGGCTGGCCGCCGCGATCGGGTCGCTGGCCGACCGGCTCGGCCTCACCGCCCGAATCGGGTACGTCGAGGGCGACGCGCTGCCCCGGCCCGACGCGCTGACGGCGAACGCGTACCTGGGGGCGTTCGGGATCGCCGCCTGCCTCGACGCCGGGGCGGACGTGGTGGTCACCGGCCGGGTCACCGACGCGTCCCTGGTGGTGGGGCCGGCGATCGCCCGGTTCGGCTGGGGTCGCGGCGACCTCGACGCGCTGGCCGGGGCGACCGTGGCCGGGCACCTGCTCGAGTGCGGGGCGCAGGTCACCGGCGGCAACTTCAGCTTCTTCACGGAGCTGCCCGACGGGGGTCACCGGCCGGGCTTCCCCATCGCGGAGCTCCACCCGGACGGCTCGGCGGTGCTCACCAAGCACCCCGGCACGGGCGGCGCGGTCACCGTGGAGACGGTCACCGCCCAGCTGTTGTACGAGGTGGGCGGCCCCGACTACCTGGGCCCGGACGTGGTGACCCGGCTGGACACGGTGACGCTGGGCGCGGCCGGGCCGGACCGGGTGCGGGTGGGCGGGGTCCGGGGCACGCCCCCGCCGGGCACGCTGAAGGTCGGGGTGAACAACCTGGGCGGGTTCCGCAACTCGATGACGTTCG
Source organism: Micromonospora sp. DT233 (assembly GCF_049841815.1). Classification (NCBI taxonomy): domain Bacteria; kingdom Bacillati; phylum Actinomycetota; class Actinomycetes; order Micromonosporales; family Micromonosporaceae; genus Micromonospora; species Micromonospora sp. DT233. The sequence goes on from NZ_JBNCLB010000001.1 coordinate 768,133, forward strand.
TCCTCTGCGGGCTGGACATCCCCGCCAAGGCGGCCCTGGTCCGGGGTCAGCTCGAGGCCGCCGTCGGCGCGGAGGGGCTGGAGTTCGTGCTGGCCCGCACCGACCACCCGGACAGCGGTGACACGGAGACGGCGAGCGCGCTGCTGCACGTACACCTGCGGGACGGTGACAAGGCGCGGGCCGGGCGGGCGTTCTCGGCCGCTGCGGTGGAGTTGGCGTTGGCCTCGTATCCGGGCTGCACGCTGACCACGCTGCCGGGCGACGCCACCCCGTTCGGGGTCTTCACCGTCGACGCGGTGCCGCAGGGCACGGTGGCGCACGTGGCCGTGCTCCCCTCGGGCGAACGGGTCCCGATCGCGCCGCCGCCGGTGACGGCTCGGCGGCCGGAGGCGGTGCCGGTCGAGCGTGGGGCCGTGGCGCGGCCGGCGGCGGGGGCCGGGGTTGTGGCGGCGCGGTCGACGCGGCGGGGGGTGCTCGGGGAGGTGGTGGGGGCGCGCTCGGGTGACAAGGGCGGCGACGCCAACCTGGGCGTCTGGGCCCGCAGCGACGCGACCTGGGCGTGGCTGCGCGAGTGGCTGACCGTGGGGCGGCTGGCCGAGCTGCTGCCGGAGACGGCGTCGTTGACCGTGGAGCGGTACGAGCTGGCGAACCTGCGGGCGGTCAACTTCGTGATCCGGGGGCTGCTCGGGCCGGGGGTGGCCGGGTCCACCCGGTTCGACCCGCAGGCCAAGGCGCTGGGCGAGCTGCTGCGCTCCCGCGTCGTCGACCTGCCCGCCGAGCACGTCGCCGACCGGCCCGCCGAATGAGTCAGATCAACGCGAAGGGCAGGGGCCGATGACCACGTTGCGCAGCTCGCTCGACCCGTCCGCGCCGGCCAGCCGGGACAACCGGGAGGCGCTGCTGGAACGCCTCGCCGAGCTGGACGCGGCCCTGGACTCGGCCCGCGCGGGCGGCGGCGAGAAGTACGTGACCCGGCACCACCGGCGGGGCAAGCTGCTGCCCCGGGAGCGCATCGAGCTGCTGCTCGACCCCGACGCGCCGTTCCTGGAGCTGTCGTCGGTCGCCGCGTACGGGACGGACTTCCCGGTCGGGGCCAGCGTGGTGACGGGGATCGGGGTGGTCGAGGGGGTGGAGTGCCTGATCGTCGCCAACGACCCGACGGTACGCGGCGGCGCGGTGAACCCGTGGTCGCTGGCGAAGACCCGGCGGGCCGGGGAGATCGCCCTCGCCAACCGGCTGCCGATGATCAACCTCGTGGAGAGCGCCGGGGCGGACCTGCCCACCCAGGCGGAGATCTTCATTCCGGGCGGCCGGGTGTTCCGCGACCTGACCCGGCTCTCGGCCGAGCGCATCCCCACGGTCAGCGTGGTCTTCGGCAACGCCACGGCCGGCGGCGCGTACGTGCCGGGGATGTCCGACCACGTGATCATGATCCGGGACCGGTCGCAGGTGTACCTGGCCGGGCCGCCGCTGGTGAAGATGGCCACCGGCGAGGTCACCGACGACGAGTCCCTCGGCGGCGCGACCATGCACGCCACCACGTCAGGGCTGGCGGACCATCTCGCCGAGGACGAGCGGGACGGCATCCGGCTGGCCCGGCAGTGCGTGCGCCGGCTCAACTGGCGCAAGCACGGCCCGCCGCCGCGCACCGGGGTTCCCCAACCGCCGAGGTACGACCCGGAGGAGCTGCTCGGCGTGGTCAGCGCCGACCTGAAGGTGCCCTTCGACCCGCGCGAGGTGCTGGCCCGGGTGCTCGACGGCAGCGAGTTCGACGAGTTCAAGCCGGCGTACGGCTCGGCGCTGGTCACCGGGTGGGGCGAGCTGCACGGGTACCCGGTCGGGGTGCTGGCCAACGCCCGGGGCGTGCTGTTCAGCGCGGAGGCGCAGAAGGCGGCCCAGTTCATCCAGCTCGCCAACGCCGCCGACACCCCGCTGATCTTCCTGCAGAACACCACCGGCTACATGGTCGGCACCGCCTACGAGCAGGGCGGCATCATCAAGCACGGCGCTTTGATGATCAACGCGGTTTCGAACTCGCGGGTGCCGCACCTGACGGTGAACCTGGGGGCGTCGTACGGGGCGGGGAACTACGGCATGTGCGGGCGGGCGTACGAGCCGAGGTTCCTCTTCACCTGGCCGAACGCCAAGTCGGCGGTGATGGGGCCGGCGCAGTTGGCCGGGGTGCTGTCGATCGTGGCCCGGCAGGGCGCCGCCGCCCGTGGGCAGTCCTACGACGAGGACTCCGACGCCGCCATGCGGATGATGGTCGAGCAGCAGATCGAGTCGCAGTCCGGGGCGCTGTTCCTGTCGGGCCGGCTCTACGACGACGGGGTGATCGACCCCCGCGACACCCGTACCGTCCTCGGGCTCTGCCTGTCGGCGATCCACAACGGACCGGTCAGGGGCGCCGAAAACTTCGGCGTCTTCCGGATGTAGGGGGCTCCCACTCGTGATCACCCGACTGCTCGTGGCCAACCGGGGCGAGATCGCCCGGCGGGTCCTCGCCACCTGCCGGGCGCTGGGCGTCGAGACCGTCGCCGTGCACTCCGACGCCGACGCCGACGCGCCGTTCGTCGCCGAGGCCGACCGGGCCGTACGCCTGCCGGGGAACGCGCCCGGCGAGACGTACCTGCGGGTCGGGGCGATCCTGGACGCGGCGCGCAGGGCGGGCGCGGACGCCGTGCACCCGGGGTACGGCTTTCTTGCGGAGAACGCCGAGTTCGCGGCGGCGGTGACCGACGCGGGCCTGACCTGGGTGGGCCCGCCCGCGAAGGCGATCGCCGCGATGGGCGACAAGGTGGCGGCGAAGGCGCTGCTGGCCGACGCGGGCGTGCCGATGCTGCCCACCTGGACCGACGCCGACGAGATCACCGACTTTCCGGTGCTGGTGAAGGCGTCCGCCGGGGGCGGCGGCCGGGGCATGCGGATCGTGCGGGACGCCGCCGACCTGGCCGAGGCGGTGGCGAGCGCCGGGCGGGAGGCGGCCGGGGCGTTCGGCGACGGCACGGTCTTCGTGGAGCGGTACGTCGAGCGGGGCCGCCACGTCGAGGTGCAGGTCTTCGGCGACGCGCACGGGACGATCGTGGCGCTCGGCGACCGGGACTGCTCGATCCAGCGCCGACACCAGAAACTGGTCGAGGAGGCCCCCGCGCCCCTTCCCGACGGGGTGCGCGAGCGGCTGCACGAAGCGGCGGTCGCCGCCGCCCGCGCGGTCGGGTACGTCGGCGCGGGCACGGTCGAGTTCCTGCTGGCGCCCGACGGGGCGTTCTTCTTCCTGGAGATGAACACCCGCCTCCAGGTGGAGCACCCGGTCACCGAGGCGGTCACGGGGCTGGACCTGGTCCGCCTGCAACTGCTCGTCGCCGAGGGCCACCCGCTGCCGCTGACGGCCACCCCGCCGGTCACCGGCCACGCCATCGAGGTGCGGCTCTGCGCCGAGGACCCGGCGCAGGGCCACCGCCCGGCAACGGGCACCCTGCACCGCTTCGCGATCCCCGGGGTGGCCGGCGAGTTCGCGCCGACGCGGGGGCTGCGCCTCGACTCGGGGGTGGTAGACGGTTCGGTGGTCGGCGTGCACTACGACTCGATGCTGGCGAAGCTGGTGGCCTGGGGCGAGACCCGCGCGGAGGCGGCCCGGCTGCTGGCCGGCGCGCTGGCCCGCGCCGAGCTGCACGGGGTGACCACGAACCGGGACCTGCTGGTCCGGGTGCTGCGCAGCCCCGCCTTCGCCGCCGCCGACGTGGACACGGGCTTCCTCGACCGGCACCACGAGGTCCTGGCTCCGCTGTTACCGCCCGACGGGGTGCCGCTGGCCGCCCTCGCCGCCGCGCTCGCCCAGGCGGCGGCCCGCCGCGCGTCGGCCCCGGTGCTCGCCGGCCTCCCCTCGGGTTGGCGCAACGTGCCATCGTCGCCGCAGCTCACCCGGTACGCCGGCCCGCACGGTGAGATCGAGGTCCGGTACCGGCTGGACCGGTCCGGCGCGCTCGCCGAATCCTCGGTGAGCGCTCAGGTGGCGGTGGACGGCGCGCCAGCCGAGTCCTCGCTCCCGCCCGACGTGACCCTGGTCGCCGCGGCGCCGGACGCGGTGACGCTGGACGTGGCGGGGGTGCGGCACGCGTACCGCGTACACCGGGTGGGATCTTCGGTCTTCGTGGACGGCCCGGACGGGGCGGCGAGCCTGGCGGAGCTGCCGCGCTTCCCCCTGCCCGGCGCGGAGCCGGCCGCCGGGTCGCTGCTCGCGCCGCTGCCCGGCACGGTTGCCCGGGTGCACGTGGCGGTCGGTCAGCGGGTCGCCGCCGGTGACCTGCTGCTGACCCTGGAGGCGATGAAGCTGGAACATCCCGTGCTCGCCCCGGCCGACGGGGTGGTGGCGGAGCTGCCGGTCCCGGCCGGCGGCCAGGTCGACACGGGCGCCGTGCTGGCCGTGGTCGACGCCGGCACCGACACCGGGGCCGCGCCGGCCGTGGTCAACACCGAGGAGGACCCCCGATGAACTTCGACCTGACCGACGAGCAGGACCAGCTCCGCGACGCCGTCCGCGCGTTGGGCCGCCGGTACGGGCACGGCTACTTCGTGGCCAAGGCCAAGGCCGGCGAGCACACCACCGAGCTGTGGGGCGAGGCCGGCCGGCTCGGCTACCTGGGGGTCAACATCCCCACCGAGTACGGCGGCGGGGGCGGCGGCATCACCGAGCTGGCCATCGTCTGCGAGGAGCTGGCCGCCGCCGGCTGCCCGCTGCTGCTGCTCGTGGTCTCCCCCGCCATCGTCGCCACCGTCATCGCCAAGCACGGCACGATCGAGCAGCGGGAACGCTTCCTGCCCGGGATGGCCGACGGCACGCTGAAGGTGGTCTTCGCGATCACCGAGCCGGAGGCCGGCTCCAACTTCCACCGCCTCGGCACGGTGGCCCGCCGCGACGGCGACGACTGGCTGCTGACGGGCCGCAAGTGCTACATCTCGGGCGTCGACGAGGCAGATTATGTGCTGGTGGTGGCCCGCACGGAGGACGCCGCCACCGGCAAGCTCAAGCCCGCGCTCTTCGTGGTCCCGACCGACGCGGCCGGGCTGACCGCCTCCAAGCTGGACATGGAGATCGTCTCCCCGGAGAACCAGTTCCTGCTCTACCTCGACGACGTGCGGCTGCCCGCAGACGCCCTGGTCGGCGAGTCGCTGGACGCCGGCCTGCCCGCGCTCTTCGCCGGGCTCAACCCCGAGCGGATCACCGTGGCCGCGATGGGCGCCGGCACCGGCCGGTACGCCATCGAGAAGGCCAGCGACTACACCGCCAGCCGGAAGGTGTGGGGCGGCCGGAGCATCGGCACGCACCAGGGGGTGTCGCATCCGCTTGCGCACGCGGCGGTGCAGGTGGAGCTGGCCCGACTGATGATCCACAAGGCGGCGGCGTTGTACGACGCGGGGCGGGATTTGGAGGCGGGGGTCGCCGGGAACATGGCGAAGTACGCGTCCGGGGAGGCGGCCGCCCTTGCTGTCGATACCGCCGTGCAGGCGTTGGGTGGGGCGGGGATGACCACGGAGTACGGGGTGGCGACGTTGCTGGGGGCGGCCAGGGCGGGGCGGATCGCGCCGGTGAGTCGGGAGATGATCCTGAATTTTGTGGCGCAGCATGTGCTGGGGCAGGACAAGTCGTACTGAATCGCACTTCAGCTTGCTTGAGACTGCGGCGCACGCGGGCGGCCGTAATCAGGGCGAACCGTTCTGGCCTACGTTGCCGGCCGATCAGGTGGTTAGGCGGATCTGCCGTGGAGGTTCCGTGACCGGCTTGTTTGATGGGTTCGAGGGCTACCAAGTCCTAGCGGGCGCTGACGTTGATCGCGCTCTTACCTCAGCGCTGGTCGCGGTCGATGCCAATGTGCTGCTCAACCTCTACCGGTACAACTTGCAGACCACCAACGATCTCCTCGCGGTCTTCGAACGGCTGGGCGACCAGCCGCGTCAACCTGACCGCGGAGACGCGACACTCATCCGCCGGCAACCCTTTCCATCCCGAGGATTGCCGGCCGCGCTGAAAAGCATGCAAAGGACTACGTGGTGAGGGTCGCGTACAGATTGCGGCAGATCCGCATACGGACGTCATGCCGACGGCGCATCGATAACGATGTCGTTCGGTCTACCGCTGTCCATAGTCGTCCAGATCAACCGCTTACTTCCTCCACCAGTGCTCAGCGGAGTGACGGCACGGAACCCGATCGTGACCTGCTCCGGATCGACCCGATCTCCGCGCGTTCCCGTCAGCGTGTTCGGCCTGACAGAGGGATAAAGGGTCAGCACCGCCGTGCAAGGTGCCGCCAGCGCGTCGGCGGCCGGATCGGGGTCCGCGTCTAGGCCCGCAATGCGTGCTGCCGCGTTACGGTGGCGGCTTTCACTGATGGCGCTGAGAGCTCCCGTAGCGCTCCGCTTCCTGTCGAAGATGCTGAACGGCCCATGTTCAAGGATCATGCGACCGGCGGCGGGATCCACCTGTTGGGGAAGCAGCACAATCCACTGCCTAAGCTGATTCGGGGCAAGCGAGTTCAGCCAGGCACGTTCCGGGACCAATATGTCATCACGGAGCCACCGAAGGTGATTCAGTACCGCCATTATCTCGCTATGCAGCAGCACCGCATGATACGCCGAAAAAATTGCCTTCGATCTGGTTGCCCTCAATTCGACCGTGCCGGTCGCCGCAGCAGCGGCTAAGACCGGCTCCCAGAGCCTGAGGTTCTGCAGGGCTCGCCTACCTTTATCCGGGTGCGCGACAGGCTCCATGGGTTCGCCGGGCGCGCTGCGTGAGATCAGTCGGGCGTTCCACATCTTGTTCCGGCCGGTCGGTCGCAGGTCAGGACGGTGCTGTTCGACCAGCGGAGGAACACGGCTCGGCGTCAGCCGCGATTCCGGAGCAACCTCGGTTGAGTACTTACGGAGGTCATCACGCAGAGACTGTTCGTCCTGACAGGCCGCACCGAACATCGCGTGCAGGTCCTGGGTCGTATATAGGCGAACCAGATCGCGGTAGCCGGACCGGAAACCGAACCACCGGCCCATCTGCATCAGGGTGTCGACCTGTCGTGCTGCGCGGCGATAGTAGGTCACAGTGAGCCCTTCCACGGTGAAACCACGCGCGAGCTTGTTGCCACCGACAAGAATCCGCCACACGCGACGTTTGTCGAAGTCAAGATCCTCCTGATGCTTTTCAAGGTCAGGGTCACTGTTGACAATAATGACCGGGCTACCCTGACGGTCGGCCGGCTGAATTAGCCCGATCGCTCCGGCGATGTCCTCGTGCAGCTCTTCGAAGTTGCCCGGCATAACTGCCTCGGGTGATTGCGCGGTGGTGACGGGAAGGATGTCGGTCTCATACAGCTTCCTGAGCCGCAGAAGACCTGCAGAGCTGTGGTAGCCGGCGGTTACCCAGAGCTTCTCGATGTCCCGCGCGGTCTCGCGGTGGGACTCACGGTCCATTGCTTCGTGCACGAGCATGGTGTGGTGCCGGTAGCTCCCGGCACCGGTCCGCTGGCGGTAGAACTTAAGCGCGCCGGTCAGTACGTACATGTCCAAGGCATCTCGTAGCTCGTGATGCGTGGGCTCGTCGCTGAGGTAGCGCACGTGGGCGCGTTCCTTTGATGTCTTCAACGGTCGCTGCGCGACTGGACTGTCGTCGTCGAAGTCGTGAAAATCGTCGGCGCCCATATAGCCGAGCGGCCGGGGCAACGAGACGATGAAGTCCTTCGGAAAAATGTCCTCGACATCGGACGGGTCGATAAATACGTTGGCGTACGGGGTCGCGGTGTAACCAACGTACTGAGCGCGGGGTAGCATCGTCAGGAGCTGGGCGATGAGCCGGTTGATCGCGGTGCGTTTCTTGCTATCCTCCTTCCACTTGGCAGGGCTGGTGGTGTTGATGGATGCCTGGTCGGACTCGTCGTCGATGATGAGCACGGGAATCTCGCCAAGCCGTGCACTTACCTTTTTCAGGTCAGTAACGAGGTTGGTGAGGACGGAGGCATTCTTCTTTGCCACGACTAGGCGGGCATCGCTGGTGTAGAGGTTAGCGGGATGGAAGAACTCCTTGGTGGCATCATGCCGTTTAAAACGAAGCGCTGAGATGCCCTGCTTTAGGCGCTGATAGTCGCCAGCGTAGTTACTGAGCCGTTCGATGTCGGGATGGCCGGACTCGGACGGCCTGCCACCGTGATTGATAAACTTGTGGCGTTTCCAGTCCTCGTCGGATCGGTACTCGTGTGCGGTGGGATCGTGATCCGGCTCGATGTTCTCGCGCCCGCACAGTTCCATGTCAAGTCGCCGCTGGGTCTGCGCCCTAAGCATGTTGGTAGTGCCGGTCAGAACGATGACCATCCGGTAACCCGCGTCGATGGCCTTAGCGATCACACCAGTGAAGTTGGCGGTCTTTCCGCTCTGAACGTATCCAACAACGAGGCCCTTCGCCTGATAAGCGACTTTGCGAGTGGGGTCGGATATACGCCGAACGACCTCCTCCGTGGCCTCGCCGATACCGGCGACGGCGACTGGGTCCCAGCCGTTCGTTAGCAGGTTGGCGCTGTAGTGAGCCCAGTAAAAGTCACGTTCGCTTCGCCGCTGCAGGGTGCGCCATTCCTCGAAGTGGTCGGCGATGACGATGGGCGCATCGATTGCGGCCCAGGGGATAATCTCGAAGAGCAGATTCTCGGTAGCCCTGTCGAGGCCGAGCGCGTGGCAGACTACCGCCCGCCGTTCAGCGGTGTGAGGCGCGGTGTTGGCGGCCCAGGGTACATCGGTAGTGTGGTCCCAAGATGACAACTGGTAGGCGAGGCGTTGCCGCAATGCATCGTCTGGACCAGCGCTCTGCAGATGTGCGAGAAGTGCGCTTCCGTCGACCAGTGAGGTGTCCCTGGCGAAGAGCGCCGCGAACTGGTGCAACGGTCCGGGTCCGGCGGTCTTCATGCCATCAAGGGCGGAGCTATAGCCGGTGGTGACAGTGTCGCTCATCGCAGCTCCTGTTTTCCAGCACCGAGGGCGGCTCGCAGCAGGTCCGGCGGGTTGTTCTCGGGCCAGCCGGTGAGGTCGATGCGGTAGCGGACGTCGGTGACCCGGGCGAGGTCAGTCTGCGGTTGCAGCAGGGCGGGGGTGATGCGGGGGAAATCGGCATCGACGATGAAGGCCGCCGGTGGTGTCCTGAGCCGCCAGCGAGTGCTGCAGGAGGTGGTGTGGCGGTCAGCCCAACCTGCGGCGTGAAGCAGGTCGTCGAACCGGATCTGATCGGCCCCGGCACTCAGCAGGGCCCGGCTCCGACCGATCAGTTCTGGCAGGGTGGCACCATCATGACCCGCGACGGTGATCTGAAAAGAGACCAACCATAATGGCCGCTTTCCGGTCGGCACAAGTTGGGTTAGTGAGTCGATGGTATGCCGGCGGTGTTCGTAGGTAGTGGCCTTGACCTCTACGTCGAATCCGGGAAAGCCAAAGTCATGTTCCTCAGACAGAGCCCCACGCCACGCCTGGAGTGCCACTGCTGGTCCTGCAGTTAAGACCACGCCGGTGAACAGGCACAGCTCGCCGAGCATGCCGGTCTCGGCGGAACGCCGCAGAGTGGCTTCGGGCTGCAAGAGATGGCCCAGTTGGCGAAGGGTGTCGCGGACCGCCGACGTCATCGGCTGATGACCCAGTTGAACCCGGTCCGCGACGGCCCGCAGCAGGGGGTAGGCGTCGAGGAAAACACGAGGATCCGTGATGATCAACTCGATCATCCGTCGCCCACCGTGGTGGATGGTACGGACATTGACGTGTTCCAGGCCAGTGGGTGCCGGCTGTTCCCCCGAGCGGGCCGGACCGCGCAGCCCGACCCGGTGACCCGGAACGGTGAACAGCACCAGCCGAGGCTCACCGGGCACCGGGTGGTCCATCGGTGCCGTATGACTCAGATGCCCAGCGAAGGTCTCGCTACTGAGATGGCGCAGGTTCGACGTGCTCACCGGCGCTCCTCGTGGGCGGCACGTTCGGCGCGGGCGGCGGCAGTCAGCAGGCTCTGCCACAGCTCGATGTTGTCCTTGTCCCTAGGGCCAAGGTGAGCCCCCTGGAACGTGTTCTCGGCGAGCAGGTAGAGCAATGTTTTGAGCACCGGCAGGTCGTTAAGTCCTCCACGTCGGCCGTTAAGCAGCGCGGGGCGGTAGTTCCTGTTCAGCCAGAGAGTGTTCGATTCCCGGTCGACTTCGATGAACTGGGTTTCCGGGAGGGCCTTCCAAAGGAGGTTGACGGGCTCATCGTTAAGTTGTGGCAGCTCGTCGCGAATTTCTCGAGTGACCTTCGGGTGAAGGCCACGTCCTGGTGGGACGACCGGCCGCCGTCGGGCAGTGGTGCGCTGGTTCGTGGTCGTCCAAATTGCCTCGGCGGCCTGCAGGTAAGCGGTGATGTCGGTGCCATCGTCGGCGCGGGCACGGGCAACGGTTCGGGCGAACAGCGGCCCGGCTGCCACCCGGGTCTTCTCCGGGTTCATGGTGAACAGGCCGGGAGCGTCCCCGTCGATATTAATTTCGACGCGGGCGAGCTGGAGCCTGCGGTCCGCAGCATGGACGCCTTCCCATCCGCCAGCGTGCAGGAGCCGGTCGTGGCGGTAGACGTAGAGACCTTGGCGCTGCTCCGCACCGCCGGGGAGCCGGTACTCCGGCAGGCTCGAACGGCCGGGCCAAATGTGACAGCGCAGAACGACAGGGCTGCCGTCAACGTCTGCCCGTAGGTCCTTAGGCCAGCCGGGTGGACTCCCCGGGTAGGCGAAGGGATCGAGCGCGCTCACGGTGCTGGCAATGCCGACACCGGATTCGGTGTCCTCAACATCAATGCTGATGCGGATTTTCCTGCGGGTGATAATGCGGTGAAAAGTGAGGCCGAGGTGTCCCTGCAGGTGGGAGATGGTTCGGGTGAGGAACTCTTCGACCTGGGCTGAGTCATCGGTCGAAGGGAATCCGACCACTTCGTCCCAGCGCACGACGGTACCGCTGGGGGTGGTGGGCACCGGCCAGTTGCGGTTGAGTTCCACGTCGACGAAGTTGCTGGTGACGATGTCGCACCGGTAGTCGCGGCGGTTACTTTTCAGTAACCACCGGCGGCCAACGGGCGGATATCCCGCGGCGCGTGACATGACGGTGAGGCTGGCGGCCTGGCTGAAGGACGCGGCCTTGAGGCCGACACCGAATCGACCGAGGTCGGTGCCGGAGTAGTCTCGGCGCCCACCAACGGTCATCGCCGCGTCGATAGTGTCAGGCCTGATACCCGTGCCATTATCGACCACATAGAGGCCGACGAGTCTGGTGCGGTGCCGGATAAAACGAATCCGAATGCGATCGGCGTCGGCGTCGATCGAGTTGTCGACGAGATCGGCCAGAGCGGTCTCGAGGGAGTGGTTGCGGCCGAGGGCGTCGAGCGCACGCGGGTCCGGTGGAAGCTCGGTCGATCCCTCGACGGGTACATCCCGGGTCCATACAGACATGGCACGCCACCTCTCGGTTGATCCGTGAGTCAAAAACCGGCGATGGGCCGGAATCCCCGCCGACGCGCTCGGCGCATGAGCGGTACCGCAGCGAGAACGTCCCTGCCTGCGGGTGTCCACCGCTCGCGGAGCGCCTCGGCAATATTGGCGGCGGTGCGTTGATCAGCGCCGTCCAAACTTCCGGTTGAACGCCCCCATTCGACGAGGTCAAACCAATCCTGAGCGACAGTTCCCTGAATGAGCTGCAGGTCATCGGTATAGGTGTCGACGTCAACCAACTCCGCCTCAAGCGTCGTGGAGGGCTGCCAGTCCAGGTCGCGGACCGCGTTCCAGCACTCCTGCCGCTTCGTCCACTCTCCGACATGGACGCGCCCGTCTGGTGGGGATGTGATCACCTTCTGGACGAGCACTGCGACCTCGATAATCGCACCCCTCAGTGCCGACGAAAGGTCTTGGTCACGCCAAATTCTGTCGAGGTCTATGCGGCCACGGGTGGCATGAACAAGGAACGCGATCGTGTAGGCCACGATATTTATCTTATATCCACCGAAATTCTGATCGCGGACGATCCGGTCGGTGCGGCGAAACAGGATCGCTTTCGCCACGAGCCTGCGACAGTAAACTTTGTCCACCGTGGCCGGCTCGTCCTTGAGGCGCCCCTGAAAGAGAACGAAGTTTTTTTCACCCCCACGGCTGACCAGATGGGGTAGACGCTCCCACGCCTGCTCAAACCTCGCCAGATCGGCCTTGTCGAACTTCTGGTCGGGCGGGTTCAACGCGCGGAAGGCTGCCCGCCGTGCCGGCGTCGGCTCCCTGGCGATGGCGTCGGCGTACTGGCCCCGCGCCCGCTCGTAGTACCAGTGGGTGTCGGAGCGGTGTACCGGACCGGGCGGAGCGAGGAGCGTTCGCATGATCCGCTCCACTTCGATGTGGAAGCCGTTGTTGGCGCGCAGATCGGATGCAGTGACCTTGTTCTGAGTGTTCGAGTACTGGGAGATGCGGGGAACAATTTCGTCCAGCCGGTCTGGGGATACAACGGTTAATTTCATCTGCACATGCACATTGTCCACCGCGATACCGGTGCGGCGCGCGTAATGGATCGACGCGGTTGTCTGGCCGCCGTTGACAATCTGTAGGCCATAAATCCGCCGGATGACGGTCTGTCCGCTGGAACTTCGTTCTAGATCCACCTCAGCCGCTGTGGCCGCAATGCCGTTGTTGTAGGCGAGAAAGCGGCCGGGTGTGGTCCGCAGCGTATCCTGTATGCCCTTGTTAACCGCGCCTTTCGTCTGCAGGAAGGACCGCACGTTGAGCTCGAGCAGTCGACCGCCATGCTCGGCGTACAACGCGGCCAGATCTGCACCGGGCACGATGGACAGAAAGACCGAGTAGTCCCCGTCCGTCAACGGTGCAGTCAGACACGGCAAACCGTCAGGAAACTCGGCGATGATGGGTTCCGCCTGGGTCCCGGACGCCGCCCACGCGGCCAGGCGGCGCAGGTCCCACAGCTCCCGGACGACCTGGCGGCCTTCGATCTCCTTTGTCATGGCGGGTTCGCGCACGACACTGCGGGCGTTGGTGACGATGATGAAGCGGATCCGGTCGACCTGGTGGAACTTCTCCGCGACGGCCCGTTCCATACCGAGCACCTCAGATGAGGGATTCCTGCGACGTGGCGTGCCAGGCACCGCCCTCAGCAGGAAGTTCTGCAGCCGCCGGGTCACCGCGTCCAACTCGGGACGGTTGATTTTGTGTGCTTCGTCCGCCCGCGGACTGTATGCCGTCGCGAACAGATCCAGGCACCGGTCATCGGAGGAGAGCCCATAGCCGCTGATCTCCACTCCGTGGTCGCGGTGCATGACGACAGTTGCATCCTCGGTGTAGCCGTCCAGGCTGAACTGGTCCAGCATCATCCGTGCGAACGCCTCGGCCAGGTCGCAACCGTCGGCATCCGCCTGTGCCCGGACGTCCTCGATGAGGGTGTGCGCGAATGCGCTCACGTCCACGTCAGGCATGATTCGACTCGAGTAGGGCGCACACGACCGTCACTATGGATAGGACCGCCAGGGGTGAAAATTCAGACATCGTGCAGTCTTCCGAGACGAGGGGCGGTTGCCGGGCGGGGCATGGGGGTAGTCGGCAGGGGTGACAGGGCTCTCCAGCCTATTCGTCCGACGGCTGAATCCGGGAGGCTCCGTGTCCCGGTGTCACGACGACCTTCAACGTACCGGATCGCCCCTTACTACATAGGCTGGTGGTCGCCGCACCGCAACCGGCACCTGTCCGGGTCGGGCCTGGGCCGGGCCGCCGGGCAACCCGCCGGTTGCGCTGCCGCACGCCGACCCGAGCCTTTGATCCGTTCGGCTGACTTCGATGTAGACATGAATCGGAGTCCACGCCGGACGATTGGAGCATCATGGCTGGCACGGGGCCACCAATTTCATCCGGACGGCCGGAAGGCGCGTCACCCGCGACGGAGGGCGCTTTGACCTCCACCGGTCGCCGACCGCCACCTCTAAACGCACTGGTGTCAGCGCAGATGAGCCGGATGCCACGCACCTCCACGCGCCCAGAACTCCTCGTTCGCCGCGAACTGCACCGTCGGGGGATGCGGTACCGGGTCAACCACAGGCTGCTACCCGGACGGCCCGACATCGCCTTCACCAGAGCAAAGCTCGCCGTATTCATCGATGGATGCTTTTGGCACGCGTGCCCGTTGCACGGGACCGCACCCAAGAACAACTCCGCGTGGTGGGCCGCGAAACTGCAGCGCAACGTGCAGCGTGACCGCGAGAAGGACGAACAGCTCTCCGCACTCGGCTGGACGGTCGCGCACTTCTGGGAACACGAGGACCCCGTGGATGTCGCGGACCACGTCGAGGCACTCTGGCAGCGGAGACGGCAGGCACCGGAACTCGGTACAAGATCACCACGTCATGTGTGACATCCTGGTCCTGAAGCTGTCGCCGTGAACCAGGGAGGAACCCGATGCCGGCCGGATCATGGTTTCAGGTGCCGCCCTCGGCCGCGAGACTGACCGGTTCCCTGCGCGACATCGGCTACGAGTTCCCCACCGCTGTGGCCGACATCATTGACAACAGCATCGCCGCAGGAGCGACCCGAGTCGACATCAGCATCGAGTTCGACGGTGCCGACTCACGGGTCTTCATCACCGACGACGGCTCAGGCATGACACCCAGCGCGCTCATCGAGGCCCTCCGCCTCGGATCACGACGGGGCTACACCGATGGAGACCTCGGTCGGTACGGGCTCGGGCTCAAGACCGCGTCACTGTCGCAGTGCCGGTCGGTAACCGTGATCACGCGAAGCACACCGAGGGTCTTCCGTACCTCTGCCCGTAGCCTCGACCTCGACATCGTCGAGGAATGGGACGAGTGGGTCATCGTCGACCCCGGGGCCGATCCCGACGTCATCCGTGCCCGGAAGTGGCTCGCCGAGGGCACCGGCACGGTGGTGCTCTGGCGGAGCCTCGACCGGGTTCTCCCGGAGCGCCGGCCCGAAGGCGGCTGGGCGAAACGGCGTATCGAGACGCTTGCCACCCGCACTGCCGAGCACCTCGGGATGGTGTTCCACCGCTTCATCGAAGGCACAGCCGCCGGCAGACAGGTAATAATTTCCGTCAACGGGCAGAAGGTCCGTGCCTGGAACCCGTTTGCGCTGGGCGAATCGGCCCGACAGGAACTGCCGCGCCAACGCTTTGAGGTATCCCTCGGTAACGCCAGCGGCCACGTGACCCTAAACCGCTACATCCTGCCCTCACGTGACGGCTTCAGCTCCCCGGGCGAGTTCGAACGACACTCCGGGCCGCTCAACTGGAACCGCCAGCAGGGCCTCTATATCTACCGGGCCGACCGCCTCGTCCAGTGGGGCGGTTGGGGCGGCATCCGCGGCATTGATGAACATACGAAGCTCGCACGGGCCTCCGTGGACTTCGGCACCGGCCTCGATTCAGCGTTTAACATTAACGTTGCAAAGATGCGGGTTGCGATCCCCGCCCAGCTCCGCCAGATGCTCGAAGCGCCGATCAATGAGCTGTGCATATATGCCAACGACGCCTACCGCAAAACCGCCCGCACCCCGACAGCAACGCGGCGGCCGATGCCCGCTGGTCTTGGTACCCCGCCTGAGATCCGCGCCGCCACGCATACCGCCGCCATCGCCGGACTCGCTCTACGAGCCGCAGCGATGCAGGCCGGGGAATGGGCCGCCTGGCAGCGCATCGCCGCCGTACTAAGAGAACAGTCGCCCGACGTGCTGAAAACTCTCGGCCTGGAGGCCTGAGGCCGCCCGCAGGATGACCGGGCATCTGCCGGTCAGAAGAGCCGGAGGCTTCCGGCCTGACTGCTGCGGCACACCTTCTGCAGCGGGCAAGCATCACACATTGGCTCGACCGGCCGACACAGTGTGTTGGCCAGCTCGATGAGACCCAGATGCGCCTTCCGGGCGTCGCTGTCGTCACCAATCATGCGAGCTACGGCCAGCCGACCGTCGGTGAGCCGATTTCTCCGATCGACCGGCTCACCGAGGTAACGGGCAGCTACCCGCAACACGCCCTTCGTGGACAGGACCGGCTCCTCCGATTCGTCCTCACCCGCACGGGGCACGACGAGGATCGCCAGATCCGCCAACGCCTCATGTACTCCAGGAGTACTGCGAAGCCCGGCGTCGTCGTCGAGGACCATCGGGTTGTCGGCCAGCCGTCCTGCCAACTCAATAATCCGTCCCGCACGGACCTCCTTGCCTGTCCACCGCCCGATCTCGCCCAGCTCCGCCTCTGAGAGCACCGTGGCCTGCGGGGATGTCCACCTCGCGAGCAGCGGCCAGAGCGGACGTACGACGTCCACGGAGGCGCGGTCCAGCAGCATCTCCGCCTGGATCACCTGCCATCTCGTGGTCGCCCGCAACCAGGGGAGGCCACGGACCTCAGCGTTGTCGAACCATCCGGCGAGCGATGCCGCAACCTCCCGTGTCGAGGTCTCCGCTGGCCGCGCGGCGGAGATGCTCCGGCGAACAGCGCCAGCCAGGTGCTCGGCGAACAGCGGTGGCACCGCGTTGCCGATCTGACGGAACGCCGCCGACGGTGGTCCGGCGAACCTGAACCAGTCGGGGAAGGTCTGTAACCGGGCTGCCTCCCGCACGGTCAGCGTCCGGCCCTGCCGAGGATGGATGTACCAATAGCCGTCCTTCGCGATGTGAGCTGTGATCGTCCGGGAGAGGCCGTCCTCGTCGAGGCGCTTGTACTTGTCATCGAAGATGTCGTCGCGGTACCGCCTCATCTCCTCAGGGAGGTCGGAGTAGCGGGTAGTGGCGTCCATAAGCTCGAACGCGCGGGCGTCATCCTCACGAACAGGCCGAGTGATGTGGTCGAATACCTTGCGCTTGTCAGCGTCCGTCACATCAGCCCGCATACTGCGCTGATACTCCGTCGTCGGCTCCGCGTAATCGGTCCACCCCTCGGCACCGCCCTCAGGACGCCAACCACCCTCCACCGGCGGAAGATCGCTAATCGCGTTCCATACCGTCACCCGCTCGATCGCATGCGGCGGCCAGTCGAACCGTGCGCCGTCGGCTAGGGCGACCACGATCAAGCGCTGCCGGAACTGTGGGACCCCGTACCGCCACGTGTCGACCACTTGGGCCTGAACGGCGTAGCCCATCGACTCCAGCTCATGGACCATCGTCCGGAAAATAAACATTTCCTTATCCAGCGCCATGTCTGGAACGTTTTCCATCAGCACCGCCGGCGGCCTGGCGAGCCGGATAACCTCGATGAACGACCGCCACAGGTCCCGACGCTCGTCGTACGGGTCGCGCTCCGCATAGCGGACCCGATGACGAATCATCGACCGGCCTGCCTTTGAAAACGGCTGGCATGGAGGACCACCGGCGAGCAGTTCGATCTGGCAGTCTCGCACGAGATCAGCAACCGTGCGGATCACCGCAGGATCGCCCAAGTCCCAGTTGACGCTGAGACCTCCATGGTGATGCCGGTGCGTCTCAACCGCCTCCACATCGTGATCAACGCTGAGCACGACCTCGTAGCCGGCCTTCTGCAGACCGAGGCTCAAGCCACCCGCGCCACTGAAGAGGTCTGCGGCTAAAGGTCTCCCTGCACCTCGGACAGCAGCCGCGTGGGCGAGTAGATCGGCAGCGTCCTCGCAGCTTCCCGGATGGGGGGCCAGCCGCACGAATGGGCCTCTGACCAGCTTCACGCCGTACCCTTCGCGCTTCCTGGGTTTACGGGTAGGGGCAGGGTCAGCGGCGGTCACGGTCATGCACGCTACCGTCGTCGGGGCACGCAAGGCCAGCGACGACCCGGAGCCTGTGGATGGTAACGATTACCCTCACTGCAGCCCCGCCGGCATGTACTGCCCGGAGCAACAGCTCTGGTGGGTCCCGCAACTACCCGCCGCCCACAGCCAGACCTCGAGCTGAGTACGGGCTCGATGCAGTTCGCCGCCCTCCTAGCCTAGGTGACACGGCTGGCTCCTGCCGCCGGCATAGTGCAGTTTCCTTACCGTCGGCGATTCGATGAAACGTCCGGCCCTGCGGCCTGCGTCATACCTACGTCCCGCAGACTGCTTGGCGGCCGCGCCGGCTGCCCACTCACCTCCCCAGTCAGGGCTCCTGTCGTTCCGCGGCGGCCTTCCAAGTTCCTACTTTCAGCGCCGCCGTAAGGACAGGAGCGACGGTAACGCCCAGCGCATGCCCAGCAGCAGCGACCCAACTCGGCTGGTTCAGCACTACAAGCTGAACCTCCCGGCCTTAACGCCTCGCACAAAGCCAACCCATCCGCCGGGGGTGAAGGACAGCGTTGGCCCATCGGAATCCTTACTGTCGCGCACCAAAATGCTTTGGTGTGGCCTCGCAACCTCAACGCAGTCTCCGCCCGCGTTGCTGCGGCTGGACTTCTTCCACTGAAACGTGGTCATGACTGCTACTCCCCTGCGACTGATGCGATGAGCTTGCGCGACTGCGCCTCGCTCAGAGCCTTCTTCTCGATGGCCGACCAGACCGCCTCGTAGGCCGCGACCTCGGCGGGCTTGTCGAGGTAGAGAGCGCCGGTCAAACCATCGGAGTAGATGACTGACGGCTCGTTACCTCGATCGAAGTCGAGGATCGTGAACGCGCCGTTCGCCATGCCGGCACGGTGCAGGCCCACGCCGAACGGGATCACCCGCACGGACACGTTCGGCTGCCGGCTGACGGTGACCACGTGTTCAAGCTGCTCGGCGTCCACACCCCGCCGCAGCACCGCTTCGTCGAGCATGACGTCGACCTGCGGGGCGCGCGGCATGGTGCGCGTCAGCAGGGCTTGGCGGCCGAGCCGGACCGCCACGCCTCGATCAACTTCGTCGGCCGTCATGTCCGGGCGTCCGACCTCGTAGACCTGAGTGGCGTACGCCTTGGTCTGCAACAGACCGGGGATAAGCAGCGGCTCGTACTTCCGAAGACGGGACGCGCCGGCTTCCAGGCCCACGTACAGCTCGAACCACTCCGGGATGGCGTCGCCGTAGGAGTGCCACCAGCCGCGCGCCTTCGTCTCCTTCGCCAGGCCCATCAGCGCCTCGGTAATTTCCGGTGACGCTCCGTAGAGCCTGCACATGGCTTCCACGTCCAGCGACCGCATGGACGTCGCGCCGGTCTCGATCCGCCACATCTTCGGCGTGGACCACTCCAACGCGTCGGCCGCCGCCTTGACCGTCATGCGCGCTTCCTCGCGAAGCTGCCGCAGGTAACGCCCGAGCTGCCGCCTTGGGACTGTCGAGCCGGTATCCGTCGTCACTTGACCCCTGCCTTCCTGTGACTACATACCGGGCGACACCTGCGCTCGGTATGTAACCACCTCTCGACCACCGTGAGCAATGGAGCCTTTCAGGATGAAAGGCTAGCGACCTTTCACCCCGAATGAAACATTGCAATACGGAGTTTCACCGTGTTTTCTGGCCACTGGGTGTGGTGGTCGGATGACCGTGAGTGGCACGGCTGCCACGCCCCCTCACCCGAGGAGGCATGGATGCCCCGGCACGTCACCTACATCGAGTACCTGGTCGCCGTCGCGATGACCCTCGCCCGCCGACACCGGCCGGCCTGGTCGTGGACCCGCTGGCGGTACGTCTGCAGGTGCGGCAACGAGCTGCCCTGCCGACACAGACACAAGATCCCGATACGCCGTGGCCACTGGCCGGGCGAGGAGGACCAGTGACCCGACACGGCCCCGTCCCACCCGTCTGGCTCTGCGCCACCTGCTCCGCCCCCTGGCCCTGCGCCACCGGCCGCGACGAACTGCTCCAGGAGTTCGCGGCCTCCCCGGTCGCCCTGGCCCTCTACATGAACGCCTACTACGTCGCCGCCAGCCAGGACATCAGCTGGGCCCCCGCCGGCACCCTCCACCGCCGCTTCCTCGGCTGGCTCCCATGATCGACCTCCGCGCCGGCACGGTCCTCCACGTCACCAGCGCGGCAAGCGTCCAATTCGTCAAACCGATCTTTTTCCGCCTCATCCGCGTCCGCAAAGACTGGATCACCTACGACCGCTGGATCTGGCTCGACGGCTACCAACTCGACGACAACGGCGAAGCCGTCGCCCAACGCACCATCTACGTACAACCAGCGGGCCTGACCGTCCGGACGAAGCCCTTCCCGGCACCCCACCCACGACCGCGCAGATCCCGGTCGCGCGCCTAGGATCGGCGGCTGGGGCACCGAGCGAGGCGCATTTGTGGCAGTCAGCCGGCCCGCCCGGTGCACAGAACAGCCGTATCGGGCAACTAACCCAGCGCTATCGCAGGTGTGAACGCTTTGTGTACCCTCCGCATTCGGGACCCAATAGGCAGACGAGATTTCGTCGGTGTTGGGCGCAGGTGCGGGCGCGGGAGGGCCGGATGTCGCGGAAGAAGTCCAGGGCAGGGGCACGCAAAGGCAGGCCGCAGCGGCCGGCTGAACCGGGCGAGCAGGGCGCTGCCGATCCTCGATGGCAGCGCCTGAGCAAGCCCACCCTGATCTGGATCGCCGGCGTGATGGCAACTGTGGTCGCTGCTGTCGTGGCGGGATTGGTGACGTGGGTCGGGCCGGAGGCTGTCGACAGCCGCGCAGCCAAAGACGTGGTTCGGGAAGCCGCAGGGTTCAAGGACGACTTTCGCCACACCGTCACCCACGAGAACGGGGGTTGGGTCATCGCGCTTCCAGCCGGCGCCGGTCTGACACCTCAGCAGCGGAGTTTCCTGGAGAAATGGTCGCTCGAGAACTCCGCTGCCGATGGCTACACCCTGGACCGGCTGGCGGAAGAACTACGGGCTGCCGGCGGTGCCGACGTCCCCGAGCAGACCTTACGGTTGGCGCTCGAGGGTCGCCGCAACCAGCCCATCCGAGTCAGCAGCGTTAAGCCCGTCAACATCCGCCGCACCAAGCCGCACGCGGGCACGCTTCTCATTGTCCCGCCTCAGGACTCGGGAAACACGTTGGAGATGATGTTCAACTTCGACGAGGTCGAGCCGCAGGCCCGAATCGCTGAGAGCAGGGACGGCGGCTTCGAATTTCGGCCTGGCGGGCCATTTTTCCAGAAGAAGACCATCACGATCAAGGATGCCGTCGAGGACGTCCTGGTAATCCGTTCAGTGGTCACGCGATGGGCGGTGTCCTTCGACATCCGCATCGACTATTACCTTGGCGACCAGGCAAAGTTCGCCATCATCGACAATGATGGTCACCCTTTTTCCTTCAGCCCGACGAATTGCGTCGAACGCAGTCGAAACGCTGCCGACGGCACCTCACTCGGTGGAGGCTACGCCGGCTACGAGCATGTCTGGGCGCTACGGGACGACTTCCAGGGCATCGAGGAAGCGGCCACACCGAACCGTTATCCGCTCGGCAGCCCTTACTGCTGAGGTCATACCGGCGATCGGCCGCCCGCCGGACGGTCCGCGGGCCCGCACTACCCTGGGCCGGTGATCAAGGACCGTCGGCGGCCCTCCCGCCTCAGCGGTTTCCGGGCCTGTCTCCTCGGCGGGGCCGTCCTCCTCGCGTTGCTGGCGCTCCTCCGGCCGATCACCCGCTTCGAGGACTGCCCCAACTACGGCGGCAACGGCAACGCGAGCGCCTTCGAAAACCCCGCCTGGGACCTCTACCTGACCGCCCTGCTCTTCGGCTGGGCGCTCCTGGTCGTCGTGGAACAAGCGTTGCCGGTCACCCGACGCGGGCGTGGCTCCGTCGACGTCGCGCTGCGGGCTGCCGGCGCGATCACGCTGACGACGATCGCCTCGTGCAGCCTCTTCGTCAACGTGACGCTGCTCTGCCACTGACCGGCGGCGTCGCGCCACCCCGGCGTGCGGCCCTCAGTAGTCGATGTTGATGGCGGCGATCTGGCGCTTGCCGTTCCAGACGATGGCGGGGCCGGCGAAGCGGGAGCCGGTGTAGGTCAGGGCCGTCCTGTGCCCCGGGCTGTTGAACCAGGCCTCCATCATCTGCTCGGGTGACGAGTTGCCCGAGGAGGCGAAGAGGACCTCGTGCCCGCAGTGCTCGAAGGTGCCCCCGTCCAGGTTCCGCTTCACGCAGGACTCCGCCTCGCGGTGCTGCGCCGCGCCCAGCTTGACCTGTGACAACCCGAGCGCGCGGCGCCGCTCGTTGAGGAGCACCAGCAGACGCGCTTCCGCGGCGGAGACGCCGGTCGACGTACCGGCGGGCTTGGTGGGTGCCTTGGTCGGCCTCGACGACCTGGTGGGCGTCGCCGACCTGGTGGGGGTGGGGCGCGCCCGCGAGGGGGTCGGGGATGCCTTGGACGCCTTCGGGGACGGCGACGGGAGCGCTGACTCGGCGGCCTCGGAGGGGGATGCGGTGATCGGGGTCGAGGGCTGGGCCAGGGGAACCTGAGCGTCCGTGACGCTCGCCGGGTGCCGCCCCGGCCCGTCGCCGTACCCGGCTAGGAAGAGCCCTCCCCCGGCGACCAGGGCGACGGCCGCGACGGCACCGAGCAGGCTCTTGGGCAGGGACAGGGCCGCGACGCGGGCCTTCTGCCGCACCCCGGAGGTCATCGCCCGCGCGCCCGCCGGGGCAGCGCCGCGCGACAGGCCGGCAGCGGTGTACGCCCGGTGGGCGACGTCCGAGGCGAGGCCGGGCGGGAGGGGGGTGAGCGCCAGGCCGGCCAGCAGCCGCTCGGCGGGGACCAGGTCGGCCGTGGCCTCCGGGCAGTACGGGCAGGCCCGGATGTGCCGCGCCAACCGCTTGCGCCACAGCGGGGCCGGTCGGCCGTCCCAGTCGGCGGCCGTGTCGAGCAGGAGTGCGCAGCCGGGCCGGGCGGCGAGCGCCCGCACCACCAGTCGGGCGGTGTCCAACTGCGCCTTCATCCGGGCCACCCGGACGGTCACGTGGTGCGCGTCCAGTTGCAGGGCGTCGGCCAGGTCGGCGCGGGAGAGGTGACCGGCCTCGGCCAGCCACCACAGGGACAGCAGGTGGCGGTGGTCGTCGTCCAACCAGCGGGTGGCCAGGGCGACCTCCCGGCGCTGATCGGAGAGGCCGAGCCGGGTCAGGGTCAGGTCCTCGAAGTCGGAGCCCGGGGCTGCCAGGGTGTCGATGTCCTCCGGCGGCGCCGGGGTGCTGCGCCGGTGCTGTTGGTGGGCGCGGACCTCGTTCATCGTGACGGCCACCAGCCAGGACCGGAAGAGCCGAGGATCGCGGACGCCCGCCAGCCCCCGCACGACGCTCAGCATCGTGTTCTGCACCACGTCGTCGACATCCGTCGACCGGTTCAGTGCCCGGCCCACGATGTTGTACACCAGGGGTAGGTAGTGCGCGACCAGCTCGTCCACCGCCGCCTGGTCGCCGTGGCGTGCCGCGTCCACCACCGCCGACAGGTCGGTCCTGTTCGGGTCCGCGTGATAGGTCACGCTCACCACCTCACCTTCACGAGACATCCCGTACGTCAAGGAGATGGGCGCGCGCCCGTCCAGGTCACACAAACTGGCGTGGGTGTCGTCGTACGGGCCGCACGTCACGCAGTCCTGCACCTCCCGCCACGCAGGTCACGCACGTCAGACGCAAGCGGCGCGGTCGCATCGACTGAGCAGCCACGGCAAGTGCGAAGTCCCCACCCGTCCGCTGCCGAGCGCGGTGACCACCAGCGTGCTGTCGCCGACCCGCAGCACCACCCGGTTGCCGCTGGCGTACGCCCCGTCGCCCAGTCCCGGTAGCGCGGTCGTGGTGCCGCGCGCGTTGGCGCTCCACGCGATGCGTCCGGCCGTGCCGCCGGCCCAGGCGGCGCTCAGCACGATGGTGTTGTCGACGTCGGAGCGGAAGTCGACGCGCCGTGGCTGCCGTTCGGCGCGTACGGGTTGGCCGACGAGCCGGGCGACGTCCTCGACGGAGACCGGAAGCGGGCCGGCGGTCTGCGGTTCGCGGACCTCGCCGAAGACGTCCGTGACCGGCGGGTTGGTCCACTCGCCGCCGGGTGCGTCCGCCGGACGCGAGTGTCGGGTCACGGCGACGATCCGCCGGCTCCACCGGCGGGCGGTGATCGTCACCACGTCGCGGTCGCGGCAGCGGTCGCCCCATGCGCTGGGCAGGCCCCAGGCCGTGGTCCGGTCGGTGGTGCCGTCGTCGACGACCAGGTAGTCCAGGTGCGGGTGGTTGTCGTTCGCCCGCCAGGTGCGGCGGGCGAGCACCTGGCCGGTGACGGTCACGGAACGGGTCAGGTCTGCCACGGTGCGGATCAGCATGCAGACGCCGGCGACGATCAGCAGGTGCCCCGGCAGCGAGGACCAGCCGGTGCGGCCGGTGGCAACCAGGGCGAGGGCGCCCGCCGCCAGGATCAGCGCCGCCACGACGACCTGGGCGGCCGTGGTGTTGCCGTACCAGGGCCCGCGCGGGTAGCGCACCCGGATCCGGCGCCAGCCGCCACGGTAGGACGACCAGAGGTCGCGCCGGTTGCCGATGTCGAGGTCGATCACGTCGCTGGCGCGGCGGGTCACGCCCAGCGCGGCACCGTACGCGAGGTAGCGGTCCCACATCGCCACGGCCGACGGCGGCAGCTCGGCGAACTGCTCGTGGCTTCGCAGCCAGCTCCGCACCCCGAGCCAGCGGGAGGCGGCGGCCAGCCCGGCGGGGGTGCCGCGTTCGCCGATGCGCTGCACCAGGCCCGCGAGCACCGCGCTCACCGGGAGGACGGTGAGGAACGTCCAGGTGAGGTGGGAGCGGTACACGGCGACGAGGCCGCACACCACACCGACCGCGACCGCGCCGACGTAGAGCGCCGTCATCATCGTCCGGCCGAACCGGCGCTCCGACAGCCCCGCCGCGCGGGCGTCGGCGACCACGGCGGCGCGCAGCGCCCTGTGCCAGGTCTTGGCCTCCTTCTCGTCGCGGAAGGCCAGCGCCGTCAGCGGCACCACCCCGTCGACGGCGAGGCCGCGGACCCGGTCGAGGACCTGCCGCTCGTACGGCCGCAGCCCCTCCTCGCCCGGACGGTCCGGACGGTCCGGGCGGCCCGCAGCGAGGTGGATGGTGGTCCGGTAGGGGTCGGCGTCCGGCTGGCGCAGCTCGAAGCGGTGTGCGGCGGCCAGGTCGAGCAGCGTCGACTCGGCCGTGGCCGCGCTCGTCGACCAGTCGTCGACGAGCATGCTGACCACGGCGGGGGGCTCCGGGCCCAGGTCCATGGTGGCCGGCCCGGTGACCGGCCGCGCCGGGCGGGTGGCCACCCGACATGCCGCGTACGCGATGAGCCAGAGCCCCACGCAGGCCCCGGCGAGGATGAGGTCGGGCATGGCCTAGAAGCTCACCGCGACGGTGGCGCGGTCGGTGCCGGCGGCCTCGAACAACTCCCGCCGCCGGAAGCCGAGCGGGCCGGCGACCAGGTTCGTGGGGAAGCTCTCGATGGCCGTGTGGTACTGCTGCACGGCGTACGTCAGGAACTGCCGGGCGTAGGCGATCTTGTCCTCGGTGGCGGCGAGCGCGGCCTGCAGCGCCGCGAAGTTCTCGTTCGCCCGCAACTGCGGGTACGCCTCCCCGAGCGCGATGAGGCGACCCAGCGCCTGACTCAGCGCGTCCTCGGCGTCGGCCCGGCCGGCGTCGGCGCCGGGGTGCGCCATGGCCGCGCCGCGCGCGGCCACCACGGCTTCGAGGGTGCCGCGCTCGTGCGACGCGTATCCCTTGACGCTCTCGACCAGGTTCGGGATCAGGTCGTGCCGCCGCGTGAGCTGCACGTCGATCTGCGACCAGGACGCGTCGATCTGGTTACGCATGCGTACCAGCTTGTTGTAGACGCTGATCAACCAAGCCGCGAGCAGCACGACGACCGCCACCACGACGAGCCCGACGACATGAATCGATCTCATGGCGGGCAAGATAGCGCAGCTACCCGGTCAGCTCACCGGCACGGCGGCGACGCGCAGCGGCCCAGACTCGTCACTGGGTGTCCAGGATGTACGCCGCCCCCAGCCCGATGGCACCGACCATGTACGGGTAGGCGGGCCACGTCGGGCCGGTGGGGATCGCGTCCGCCTGGGCCTGGGTGATCTCCCGGACGGCCGCCTCCGAGAGCCGCCAGGCGGCCGACGATCGCGGGTTGACCACGCGCCGCTTCTGCGCGCCGTCCCGAACGAAGACCGGCGACGTGCCGGCGACCCGGATCAGCCGGGGCGTGGCGGGCAGGTCGGCGGCCTGCGGGTACTTGTCGCACTCGGCCACCGGGAGGTCCCAGCGGTCGGCCGGGGTGAGCCCCCACGCGTCCCGCACGGTCGGGTCGGGAATCCAGCGGCGCACGCGCGGGACGCCGGGCTTGAAGGGGAAGCCGGAGATGGTGAACTGGTTGAACTTGTCCGTCAGCCAGCGCTCGTATCGCGGCGAGTAGGTGCGCATCTCCACCTTGCCGGTGGCCGGCCGGAACGTCATGATCCGCAGGTAGCTGTTGGCCACCGGGTCTTCCGGGTCCTGGAAGTCGGTGAGCAGGCCGTGGACGGTGTTTCCGTTGACGCCGGTCTGCGGCAGGTGCCGGGAGTGCCCGCCGGTGTGGCCGCAGGTCACCATCACGATGTTGGGATGCAGTTTGGCCAGGCCGTTCCACAGTTTCACGCCGATGGGGGACATGTCGCCGGTCGATGCCCGCAGGTACGAGTGGACGTTGATGATGAACTGGACGTTCGGGTTCGCCTCGATGATGCCGCCGGCCCAGTTCATCTCCGCGGCGCTGGGGTCCCAGGCCAGCGAGATGATGCCCCAGTCGGTGCCGCCCGCGCTGAATCGGTGCCAGTTGGTGGTGTAGGTGTTGGCCGGGAAGCTGCCGCCCGCCGTTTGCAGGGTGGCGAACCTGCTGTACGGGAAGTGGGTGTTGAACTGGCTGAAGTTGCGACTGTCCTCGGCGCCGGTCACGTCGTGGTTGCCCACCGCGATCGTGTACGGCACGCCGCCGGCCAGCAGCGAGTTCATGCCGGTGCGGCCGAACTCCCACTGCCCCGCGTCGTCGGAGTTGTTGACGACGTCGCCGACGTGGATGACGTACCGGATGTTGTAGCTGCTGTCGCGGTTGGCGTTGATCCATTCGATTTGCTTCGTGAAGGACGCCGGGAAGCCCCGCACCGCGTACTGCGTGTCGGGCAGCACGACGATGCTGAAGCTCTCCTTCGACAGCCCTCCCGCGACGGACGGGGAGCCGGCGGCACGAGCCGGATCGGCGAGCAGGGACGACCCCAGCAGCGGGGTCGTCAACGCTCCGGCGGTGCCGAGAAGAAGTGCACGGCGCGGCACCCGCCGCCCCTCGTTCGCGATTGGCATGCGACACACGCTAGCTTCGCTTCATCGAAATAAATAGATCAGCAATAGGGGTAGACGGCCCGACTCCACAAGGGAGATCTTGGTGAATTCCGGCCCCTGGAGGGGCCGTTCCGTACCATGATTCACGTTGGCCTCGACCGCTGAAAGTAAGCTCAGCCCTTCGGCAGGCAGGCGGCGGGGCTTTCCGGCTTATCGCGGAGCCGCCGTCCCCGCCCCTCCAAGAGCGAGTCCTCAACGTTGAAGTGGCGCACCCACAGCTGGCGCCGGGGAAACTTTGTCTCGCTCGGACAGAGCACCTGCGCCTTCACCTGGCCGATCGGCACGAACCGCACGCCGCCCTGTTCCAGGAGCAGCACCATGCTCACGTCGTCGACGGTGACGACGTAGCCGCGCACGTCCTCGGTCGTGGTGGGCCCGGTCTCCACGGTGATGGCGGTCAGCGGCAGCACCGGCGTGCTGATCACCGGAAGCGCCGCCCAGACCAGCATGAGCAACACGGCAGCCTCGGTGATCGAGGCCAGCGGCCGGATCACCGCGCCGGGCAGCGGCCCGGCGATGCCGAGCGCGAGCAGCGGCGGCACCACGAACAGGACAATGACCAGCAGCTCACCCTGCTTGGCGGCGTCGAGCAGGGTCGGGGCGAGGAAGTAGAGGTATCCGCCGAAGATGGCGGCAACGATCAGGGCCCGGACCACCGGCAGGTCGTGCAGCCGCCGCACGTGGAGCTGGAACGCGGCGACCAACGCCGGCAACAGCAGCGGCAGGTAGAGCAGCGGCCAGGTGATCAGGGCGAGCAGGAAGCTGGCCACCACGAACCAGGCCGGGGTGATGTCCGCCCAGCGGACGAAGAGCGGCCTACGGTGGCCGGGGAGATGGTCGACGCTGGTTCCGAGAACCGCGCCGAGGGCGAAGACCGCGACCAGGCCGGTGGCGAGCAGCCCGGCGGCCGTGGTGAGGAAGCCGGCAAGCAGGTTGGTCGGCCCGACGTTGGAGACCAACAGCAGGGTGGTCTGGAGCTCCCCGCCGGCCTCCACGCCGAGCCGGAGCACCAAGAAGACCGCAGGCACGGCCACCACCGCAGCCCAGAAGGACTGGCTGGCGCGGGCCCGGCGCTCGTCCAGGTGCCGAGTATCGACGGGCTGGGGCGTCGGCGGCCCGTCGTCCACGGTGCCCTGCCGGGGCCTCGGCGGCGGGCCGCCGGCCGCCTCCGCGTCGTCGACGGTGCCCTGCCGGGGCCTCGGCGGCGGGCCGCCGGCCGCTTCCGCGTCATCGACGGTGCCCTGCCGGGGCCTCGGCGGCCCGGCGTCGACGTCGTCGGGAACGGGCGGGACGGTCATCACCGGGGTGCCTCTTCGTCGACGTCCACCAGCTTCGGTGGGTTCATCGGCGGCGGCTGGCGCTTCGGCACCCGCAGCCACGGCCCGAGCGTCTGGTTGTAGGCGATGGTCCAGGGACTGGTTCGCTGCTCCCCCCGCCCCTGCTGGTAGCTCTTGTAGAGAAAGAACGCGACGAGGTCACGCAGCACCGGATCATTCATCGGCACCCCGACGCCGATCTGCTCGCTGGCCCCGAAGGGCATGTCGATGATCGTAAATTTTTTCGGGTGCTCGGAGAGGAAGCCGGCGAGGATGGTCTCGTCCGAGCTGACCGCGTCGAAGCGTCCATCGAGGATGCCCCTGACACAATCGCCGACCGTCTTCTCCGGGTGGACCTTGATCTGGTGATTCCTTAGCTCGACCTCGGTGGTCGAGCCGCCGCTGCTGCAGACCTTGTACTTGGGATCGCGCAGGTCCTCGATGGTGCGAATCTTGTCCCTGAGCCGGTTCGGGACCATCGTCTCCGGCGTGGTCACCAGGTACGGCCCGGCGAAGCTCACCTGCTTCTCGCGCTCCTCGGTCATCGAGAAGCTGGAGACCACCAGGTCGACATTCCCGTCCTGCAGGTAGCGAATGCGGTCTGCGGTCGCCACCGGAACCCATTCGATTCTCTCGGCGCCGTAGCCGAGCTCGTCGGCGATGTAGCGGGCGATCTCGATATCAAACCCGCTGTAGTTGCCGTCCCGCAGCTCCCCCAGCAGAGGGCTGTCGGTGTAGACGCCGATCTTCAACTTCGGCTGGTCGTGGATGTGCGTGTTTCTCAGCATCTCCTTCACGGAGGGGAACGGCGGCTCCTGCTGGCTGTCGTAGCCGGCGGCGGCGGCAAAGGTCAGGGTCAACGCGACCGCCAGGGTGGTGGCGACCGAGCGGACCCGGGACCGGGTGAGGAACTGATTCATCGGCGACCTCGCTGACCGGTGCATCTGCTGCATCTGCGGGCCACCGACAGTAGCGGTCCGCCACCACCAGCGTGGTCACCCCTTCAGCCGGCTCCGGCGGGACGACGGACGCCCGAGCGCCGTCGTACCCCGGCTGTCGTGGGCGGACGGCCGAGCGGGTCGGTGGGGCGGTTGACAGGCGCGGCGGCTTCGACATCCTTGACGGGTGACCCGAACCCTCCGCCCCGATGCCCGCGCCGTGGCGGTAGCCGCGTCGTCGGCGGCGCTCGCGCTGCTCGTGGCGCTGATCTGGTGGCGTCCGCGCAGCTTCCTGGCGGTGGTGCTCGCCCTGCTCTGCGTCCTGCTGGTGATGGTCGCCGGGGTGTCGGTGGCCGAGGCGCGGCAGCGCCGCGCGGAGGCCCGCGAGCGCGCGGCGAACGGGCCGGCGGAGGTGCCGGCCCAGCGGACCGGCGGGCTGAGCGACGTCGACGCCGACACGCTGGAGGCGCTGGACAGCCGGGACGCGCTGCGGGCGGTCCGGGAACGCCGCCAGGGCGCGGGCGGCGTCGGCGGCCGGTGAGGGGCGGCCCGGGGAACCGGTCGGCGGCGAGCGGTGAACGGGCGGGTCAGCGGCCGGTGAGGGTCGGCTCGTAGAGCCGGTCGACGCCGCGCCCGGCCAGGCAGCGGTACCTGTGGTCGACGGTGGACCCGTCCGGCGGCAGCACCTCGAGGTGCCAGCCGGCGGTGTACGCGATGCCGCTGGTCAGCCGGAACGTGGCCGGGTTGCAGACCCCGAGCACGGCCGGGTCGGCCTTGACCCGGTCGTAGCCGGCACCGGCCAGGGCGGCGGGCAGTTCACCCTCCGCGTACGTCTCCCAGGTGTGCCGGCCGTCGCAGGGCAGCCGCTGGGCCTCCGCCCGTGCGCCGCGCACCCGCACCGGCCCGAAGCATTCCAGCTCGGCGACGCAGCGCGCGCCCGCCGGCAGTTTGGTGACGCCGGGCGAGCCGGTCACGCATCCCGGCAGCGCGCCCCAGCGCTGCGCGGCGGCCGAGGCGACGGCCCCGCTGGGTGTCGGCGTGGGCGTCGGCCCGGTCGGCGCGCCACCCGCCATCCAGGCGCCGGCGCTGGCGGAGGCGGCCAACGCCAGCACCCCGGCGCCGCCGAGCAACCAGCGTCGCCGCCGAGGCTGGCCGGAGGTCGTCGGCTGGGTCGGGTGCTGGTCCTCGACGGGGGGACGCGGGGCGGGGCGGGCCGGCTGGGCGGTGCCGTACAGCCCGCCGGTGCCGTAGAGGCTGCCGGAGGCGGCGGGCTTGCGGGTGCCGCCGCCCGCCGGCCCGGACTGGCCGCCGGAGACGGGCGCGCCGCTGACCGGCGCGCCGGGCGGGTCCAGGGGCAGGGCGGCGAGCATGCCGCCCAGCTCCACGGCGGACGGCCGGGCCTGCGGGTCGTTCGCCATGCCCGCCCGGAGCACGTCGATCAGCTCCTCCGGCACGCCGGGCAGCCCGGGCAGCGGCCGGTGGAACATCTCCAGCACGGTGACCAGGCTGGGGCTGCGCTCCGACTGCCAACGCGGCGGCCGGCCGTGCATCACGGCGTAGAGGGTGGCGCAGAGCGAGTAGACGTCCACCGCCGGCGTCGGCGGGCTGTGGTTGAACACCTCCGGCGGCGCGTACGCGGGGGTGAGCACCTCCAGGGTGACCGACGCGTCGCGCACCTCGGCCAGCACGGCGAGCCCGAAGTCGGCCAGCACCGCCGAGTTGAAGTGCGAGTACAGGATGTTCGCCGGCTTGACGTCGCGGTGCAGCACCCCGTTGGCGTGCGAGTGGGCCAGCGCGTCGGCGATCTTCACCCCGAGGTCACGGGTCTCCGCCGGGTCCAGGGGCGAGGTGCGCATCCGCTCGGCGTACGACCCGTCGCAGAGCTCCATGATCAGGTACGGGTGCTGGTCGACGGTCACCCCGACGTCGAAGAGGTCCACCACGTGCGGGTGCGACGACATCTTCGCCGCCGCCCGCGCCTCCCGCAGGAAGCGGGCCTGGTCCCGGTCGTTGTCCAGGGTGCGGTTCTCCACCTTGACGGCGACCTCACGGCCGACCGAGATCTGGGTGGCCCGGTAGACGGTGGCGTACCCACCCCGGGCGAAGACCTCCAAATCGGTCAGGCCAGGCACGAGGGGTGGCCGCCGGGCGCCGGGCGAGGTGTCGGTCACGGGTTCGAAAATACCCAATCGGC
The DNA here is from genome assembly GCF_049841815.1 of Micromonospora sp. DT233. Taxonomy (NCBI): domain Bacteria; kingdom Bacillati; phylum Actinomycetota; class Actinomycetes; order Micromonosporales; family Micromonosporaceae; genus Micromonospora; species Micromonospora sp. DT233. The sequence goes on from NZ_JBNCLB010000001.1 coordinate 799,875, forward strand.
CCGGCGGCTCAGCGGTCCGCGTCGGCGGCCGGGCCGACGCCGGCCGTCGCTGCCGCGCCGTCGGGCTGCGCGTCGGACGGGGCCGCTGCCGCCCGGCGGGCGTCCCACCACAGGCCTAGCCCGGTGGCGACCGCGCCCAGGCCCTCCCAGAGGGCCACCGCGAAGAACCGGCCGGGCGCGATGTCCGCCACCACGACGATGGTGAAAACGGTGAAGGTGACCAACCGGAAGAAGACCGTGAACCGGTAGAAGGACCGCCACTCGGTGGCGGTGGCCAGCAGGTAGTAGACGCCCATGTTGAACGACGCCATCGACGAGGCCGTCATGAAGGTGCCCGTGTAGTCGCCCGCGGCCCGGCTCTGCGGCACCTCGAAGCCCAGCGACCGCAGTTGCGCCTCCGGCCAGAGCAGCCCGAACGCCCCCATCAGCAGCGCCAGGACGCCGAAGACCCCGATCGTCCAGCCGGCGGTGGAGCGCGGCAACCTCATCAGTCCTCCCCAGGACCCGACGCGGCCGCCCAGGGGGGCCGTCGTGCAGGAAAGCACACCGTAGCCGGTGCCGCCCGCGACCGCATCGGCGGAACCGGCAGACCGACCCATGTCGCGTCGTCCACCGTGGCCGGCGGCCTGGCCTAGCCCCGCAGGCGCAGCCGCAGGGCGGTCGCCGCCCGTCGTTCGCTGCGCTGCTCCGTCGCGTACGCCAACCGGACCGCCTCCTCGGCGCTGGCCAGCGCCTCGACGGGCCGGCCGCAGGCGGCCAGCGTCTCGGCCAGCACGCTCGCCGCGATCACCTGGCTGCGCACGTCCTCCGCCGGCACGGCCACCGACCGGCGGGCCCAGTCCAGCGCCTGCTCGGGCTGGCCGTGGGCGAGCAGCGCGGCAGCGTACCGGGCCATGGTCTGGCGGCGGGAGAAGAGCAGCGACGGCGCGTTCGCGGCGGCGGTGGCGACCGGGGCCAGCAGCCCGACGGCGGTGGCCGGGTCGCCGGCGGCCAGTCGGGCGGTGGCCAGCAGCACCCGGGGGCCCACCTGGGCGGGGGCCTGCGGGTTGTGCGGCTCGACGGCCGTGAGCACCGCCCGCGCCACCCGCTCGGCGGTCTCGCAGTCCTCCAGGTCCAGCGCCACGAAGCCGCGCAGGGTGCCGGCCATCCCGGTGAGCAGCGGGTGCGAGGTCTGCTCGGCGTACGCCATCGCGTCGGCCAGCAGGTCGGCGGCGTGCTCCGGCTCGCCCAGCCCTCGGGCGACCACCGCCCGCCCCACCAGGGCGAAGCCCCGCCCCCAGTCGTCGGAGATCGCGGCGAAGTCCCGGTACGCCCGGCGGGCCGCCCGGTCGGCCTCGGCGATCTCACCCAGCTCCGCGCCCGCGAACGCCTCCACCGCGCGCAGCGTCCCCACGGCCCACGCCTCGCCGACCCGCTCGCCGAAGGGCAGGAAGACCCGGGCGAGCCGGCGGGCCTCCGTCAGCCGGCCGGCCAGCAGCCGGGCGAACGCGGTGGTGCCGCGCAGCCAGGCCCGCCCGTACGGGTCCTTCAGCTCGGCGAAGAGCCGGGCGGCCCGGCCGAGCACCGCGTCGGTGCCGGCGAAGTCGCCCCGGGTGGTGGTCACCCAGGCGAGGTTCTGCAACGACCACGCCTGTCCGGGCCGGTCCTTGGCGGTCAGGCTGACCTGGTACGCCGCCGCGAGCCGGCTGCTGGCCTGCCCCAGCCGCCCGGCCACGAAGTCGGCCATGCCCAGCCGGCGCATCGCCGAGGCGCGCAGCGTCGGCAGCTCCCCGTCGGTGGCCACCTGCAACGCCTCCCGCCAGCACGCCACCGCCCGGTCGGCGTCGCCGAGGGTCTGGTGGGCCTGCCCGGCCAGCAGCAGCGCGCTGGTGCGGGTGCCCGCGTCGTCCCCGGCGTTCGCGCCGATCTTCTCCGCGTAGGCGAGCGCGTCGGCGGGCCGGCCGATCTGCAGCAGCGCGCGGGCGTGCACCACCCGGTCGGCCGCCGGCAGCCCGCCCCGGGCCAGCTCGGCGGCGCGTTCGGCGTACTCGATGGCGGCGGCCGGCTCCCCCACCTGCAACGAGCGGCGGGCGGCCCGGCCCAGCGCGGCCACCCCCAGCCCGACGACGGTGCGGGCCGGCGCGTCCGGGCGCAGCTTGACCGCGTCGGCCAGCGCGGCGGCCCGCTCCACGTGCTCGGCGACGAACGCGTCCCGGGCGGCGTCGGTGAACCCGCCCGGCGCGGCCGGCGCGCCGGGCCCGCGGGGGGCGGCCCACCGGGCCAGCGCCGCGTGCCGCTCGGCCAGCTCGGCCTTGCTCACCCCCGAGTACGCGGCCTCGCGCATCAGCGGGGTGGCGAAGGCGTAGCCGTGGCGGACCCGGTGCAGCATCCGGCGTTGCAGCAGCTCCTCCACGGCCCGGTCCAGCTCCACGGCGACCACGGCGGCCGGCCGGCCGTCGCCCCGCCCGGCGCGCTGCTCACGCAGCGCCGTCAGGGTCTCCTCCGGCACGGTGTCGCCGACCACGGCGGCGTCCCGCAGCACGGAGCGGGCGTCCGGCGGCAGCGCGTCGATGCGGGCGGCGAGCACGGCGGCGAGGTCCCGGGAGAGCAGCCGGCTGCCCAGCGAGCCGGGGGCCAGCCGCCAGCCGGCGTTGGCCGGGGCGGAACGGTCGGCCACGGCGGTCAGCGCGCCCCGCTCCATCAGCAGGGTGACCAGCTCGGCGAGGTAGAACGGGTTGCCCTGGGCGGTGGCCAGCAGCCGGTCGGCGTCGGGTTGCGGCAGCTTCCCGCCGCCGAGGTAGCTGGTGAGCAGCCGGGCGGCGTCGGCGCCGCGCAGCGGGGGCAGCGCGTGCACCTCGGCGTCGGCCACCCGGGTCAGCGTCCCGGCGGTGCGGACCAGCTCGGGGCGGCCGAGCAGCAGCACCAGCACCGGCCCGGTGATCCGGGACAGGGCGACGCCGAGCGCGCGGATCGTCTCGGGGGTGGCGTCGTGCAGGTCGTCGACGATGATCACCAGCGGTGTCTCGGCGGCCAGGGCGCTGAGCAGGTCGGCCACCGCGTTCGGCACGGCGTCGGCGTCGGCGGCCGGCGGGGTGGTGCCCCACTCGCCCTGGTCGGTGGGGCTCCCGCCGGGCAGGTCGGCGTGGCCGAGCAGGGCCAGCAGCTGCTCGGTGGCGATCGGTGGGGGGTCGTCGCGGAGCCGGCCGAGACGCTGGCCGAGCCGGCGCAGCCGCTCCTCCACCGCCGGCCGGGGCAGCGCCGTGGCCGGGTCGTCGGGCAGGCCGACGGCGGCCCGGACCAGGTCGGCCAGGGGTGCCAGCCGGCGGCGCTCGCCGAACGCCGCGCAGCGCACCGAGAGCACCCGGGCGCCGGTGTGCGCGGCGTACCGGCCGGCGCCGACGTCGTAGCCGGCGGCGAGGCGTTCCACCTCGGCGGAGAACCGGGACTTGCCGATCCCCGCCTCGGCGGTCATCAGCAGCACCCGGGGCTCACCCCGGTCGATGACCTCGGCGAGCCGGCCGGCGACCCGGCCGATCTCGGTCTCCCGGCCGACGAAGGGCGCCTCGTCGCCGAGGCCCGAGCGGGTGCCCGGGGCGTCGAGCAGGCCGAGCAGCTCGTACGCCTCGACCGGCTCGCGCTTGCCCTTGAGCCGCAGCGGGCGCAGCGCCCGCCAGGACGCCACGTGCCGGGTGGCCGCGCTGGTGCGCCCCCCGGCGTAGACGGCCCCGACGGCGGCGGCGTCGGCCAGCCGCGCGGCGGTGTTCACCGTGTCGCCGATGACCGTGTACTCGATCGCCGCCTGGATGCCGGCGATCACGTCGCCGGTGTTCAGCCCGACCCGCAGGCCCAGCGGCGCGCCGCCGCCGCGCTCGTCGTCGAGCACCCGACGCACCGCCCGCTGCATGGAGAGCGCGGCGCGCACGGCCCGCTCGGCGTCGTCCTCGTGGGCGACGGGGGCGCCGAAGACCGCCATGATCCCGTCGCCGGTGAGCTTGTCGACGTGCCCGCCGAACGTCTTCACCGCGCCGGCCAGGGCGGCGAGCACCCGGTCGGTGACCGCGCCGACCCGCTCCGGGTCGAGATCCTCCGACCAGGAGGTGAAGTCGGAGAGGTCGCCGAAGAGCACGGTGACCACCCGCCGCTCGGCGCTGGGCAGGCCGGCGGCGGCCGGCAGGGCGACGCCGCAGTTGTGGCAGAACCGGGCCCCCGGTACCGCCAGCGTGCCGCAGACCGGGCAGGTCACGGGCGTTCCGCCCCCTCCGGGGTGACCCCCAGGTGCTCCAGTTGCGCGCGTACCGACCACTCGGCCGCCCACCACAGGGAGCGGTCGACGTCGGCGTAGACCCGCGCCACCACCTCGGGTGCGGTCCGCGCGCCCTCGGCGACCGCCTGCCGGACCTGCTCGAGCCGGGCCCGGCGGTGGGCCAGGTAGAAGGTCGCGGCGGCACCGCAGTCGGCCAGCGCCGGGCCGTGCCCCGGCAGCGCCGGCACCCCCCGGTACGCCGAGAGCAGCCCCAGGCTGGTCAGGTAGTCCCCCAGGTGGCCGTCGGGGTGGGCGACGACGGTGGTGCCCCGGCCCAGGATGGTGTCGCCGGTGAGCAGCACCCGTTCGCCGTCGCGCTCGACGAGGAAGCAGACCGAGTCGGCGGTGTGCCCCGGGGCGGGCAGCGGCCGGACGGTGAGGCCGTCGAGGCGCAGGTCGGCGGCGGCGTCCAGCGGCGGGCCGCCGTGGCTGTGCGCGGGGTCGACGGCCCGCACGGGCGCGCCGCCGAGCAGCTCGCGCAGCCGGGGCGAGCCCTCGGTGTGGTCCGGGTGCCCGTGGGTGATCAGCACCGTGGCGACCGGCCCGTGGGCCGCGACGGCGGCCAGGTGCCCCTCGTCGGCCGGGCCGGGGTCGATCACGACGGCCGGCTCGCCGGGCCCGGCCCGCAGCACCCAGGTGTTGGTGCCGTCGAGCGTCATCGGGCCGGGGTTCGGTGCCCGCAGCAGCGTCACCCACCCCGGCAACTCGTCGGCGACGGCCGCCACGGCCCCCGTGATGTGCCCGGTCATGCCAGCGATCGTACGACCCCGCCGACCGGTCCCGGCGATCTTGCACTCGGGGCCCCTCGTATGTGCCCGTTCACGGCTTTCGTGGGGGCACGGATCTCGGCGGAAGGCCGAGGTCGTCGGGGGCACCGGGCGCAAGATCGCCGGTGGGGTCCGGGTGGGCGGGGACGGTCAGGCGACCTCGACGATCAGCTCGACCTCGACCGGGGCGTCCAGGGGCAGCTCAGCCACCCCCACCGCCGAGCGGGCGTGCCGGCCGGCCTCGCCGAAGACCGCGCCCAGCAGGTCGGACGCGCCGTTGATCACGCCCGGCTGGCCGGTGAAGCCGGCGGCGCTGGCGACGAAGCCGGTCACCTTGACGATCTTGACGACGTTCTCCAGGCCGACCAGGGCGTCCACCGCCGCGAGGGCGTTCAGGGCGCACCGCTCGGCCAGGTCCTTCGCCTGCTCGGCGGAGACCCCGGCACCGACCTTCCCGGTGGCCAGCAGCTTGCCCTGCGCCACCGGAAGCTGCCCGGAGACGAAGACGTGCTGCCCGGACTGGACGGCCGGCACGTAGCTGGCCACCGGCGGCACCACCTCGGGCAGCTCCAGCCCGAGCTCGGCGAGCTTGGCGTGCGGTCCGTTGCTCACCGCGCTCAGGCCTTCGGGCGCTTGAGGTACGCCACGAGCTGGTCCGGGTTGGGGCCGGGGACCACGGAGACGAGTTCCCAACCGTCCTCGCCCCAGTTGTCGAGGATCTGCTTGGTCGCGTGGACCAGCAACGGGACGGTCGAGTATTCCCACTTCTGCATCGGTGCGGGGCTCCCTTGATGGCGACGACGGATGTCCGCACACAGCCTACGATCCGAGGCCGCCACCCGGCGCGGGACGCTGCTCCGGGGCGGCCGGCGGCTCGCCGCAGGGCCCCTCGTGCTCGTAGCGCTGCGGGCAGCGGGACCGGTCCGGCAGCAGCAGGTCGCAGAAGACCCGGTGCCGGTTGTTCTGGTCGTCGGCGGTGGAGACGGTCGTCTCCCCGGCGTCCAGCTCCGGCAGGAAGCCCAGCGAGATCGCCACCGTCCCGGCCAACGCGGTCGCCGCCGCCAGGTCCGACACCCGGATCGGCAGGTGGATGACGTACCCGGTCTCGTCCTCGTCGCGGGGGTGCCCGAGCGGCCGGCTCAGGGTGCGCAGCATCTCCCCCGGGTCGGTGAGCCGCCGGTAGGACCGCTCGTTGAACGGCAGGCCGGTGACCGGCCCCTCCTCACCGCCGGCCGGGGCGGACCCGAGCCGCCGGACCCCCCCGGTGGGAGGCGGGAACTGGGCTCGGGAGATCTTGTCGGTATCGCGCATGCACTGCCTCCGGGCCTCGCGCCTGATCTAGTCGTCACCGACCGGCTCACACCTTCCGCCGATCCGGCCCCCCGTGCCGGGACGAAGGTAGGACCGATGTCCTACCGGGACAACGGGACGCGCGCGCCCGACCAACAAAAGTCGCATATGCGACAGATGGCCGTCCGTTTTCGGATGGCGTTCATCGGCGTTTGATGATGCGCGTTCGCGTCCCGCGCCCCGGGAGGCCCCCGGCGGGGCGGTTCACCGCTACCCTTCCCGTCGGACGACACGCACGCCCCGTCCGCCTTCGCTCGACGACCAGCCCCTCGCGTCCGCCCGGACGACGGGGCCGCACCCCCGGGGGATCGACATGACCCAACCGCCCGACGGTGGCCCCACCGGATCGCCCAGCGATCCGACCTCCGGCGGCCCCGCCCCGAGTTCGCCCGCCGGCCCGCCCCCGGCCCCGCCGAGCGGCCCCACCTCGCCCGGCGGCCCGTCGTGGGCACCCCCCGGTGCGCCCGCCTCGGGCCCGCCCGGTGCGCCCGCCTCGGGCCCGCCCGGTGCGCCCGCCTCGGGCCCGGCCGGTGGCCCGTCGTGGGCACCGCCCGGAACGCCCGCCTCCGGCCCGCCCGGAGCGTCCCCCTCGGGCCCCGGCGGTCCGGCCTGGGCACCTCCCGGTGCGCCCGCCTCCGGTCCGCCCGGTGTCGCCGCCGGTCCGTACGGCGGCGCGGCGGGCGCCGGCCCCGGCCAGCCCTATCCGGCCCCGCCCGGCCAGCCGCCGTACGGCACGCCCGGCCAGCCGCCGTACGGCACGCCGGGCTACCCGCCGCACCCCGGCCCGGTCGCGCCGAAGAAGAAGCGGCGCTGGGTGCTGATCGTCTCGATCGTGGCCGTCCTGGCGCTGCTGCTCTGCGGCGGCGGTGCCACCGCCGCGTTCTTCGCCCTGCGCAACGTCGAGAGCGGCGAGGGCACCAAGCAGCCCGCCGAGGCCGTCGACGGCTTCCTCACCGCCGTCTACCGGGAGCAGGACGCCAAGAAGGCGGCCAGCTACGTCTGCTCCGCCTCCCGCGACGACAAGAAGATCGCCGCGCGGGTCGAAGAGGTGCGGCAGTACGCGAAACAGCACGGCAACCCCCGGTTCTCCTGGTCCGCCCCGAAGGTGGGCGAGCAGACCGAGGACCGGGCCGACGTCACCGCCAAGGTGACCATGACCACCTCCGACGAGAAGGTCGCCGAGCAGGAACTGCGCTTCACCGTGGTGAAGAAGACCGGTTGGTGGGTCTGCGAGATCGGTTGACGCCGACGGCGGCCGGCGGGAGGTCACCGCCGGCCGCCGTCGTCACCTCCGCCGGGTGGATAGGCTCGACGGGTGCGAGCAGCTGAGCGACCGGCGGGCCCGGCCGGCACCGAGTGGCCGGCCCGCCTCCACGTGGTGACCGGCAAGGGTGGCACCGGCAAGACCAGCGTGGCGGCGGCGCTGGCGCTGGGGCTGGCCGCCGGGGGCCGGCGCACCCTGCTGGTCGAGGTCGAGGGGCGGCAGGGCATCGCCCAGCTCTTCGGCACCGACCCGCTGCCCTACGCCGAACGGCACCTGGCCGACGCACCGGGCGGCGGGGAGGTGCGGGCCCTGGCGGTCGACGCCGAGGAGGCCCTGCTGGAGTACCTCGACATGTTCTACAAGCTCGGCGCGGCCGGCCGGGCGCTGCGCAAGCTCGGCGCGATCGACTTCGCCACCACCATCGCCCCCGGCCTGCGAGACGTGCTGCTCACCGGCAAGGTCAAGGAGGCCACCACCCGCACCTCCGGCCAGCGCCGGGCGTACGACGCGGTGGTGCTGGACGCGCCGCCGACCGGGCGGATCGGCCGGTTCCTCAACGTGACGGCGGAGACGGCCCGGCTGGCCAAGGTCGGCCCGATCAAGACCCAGAGCGACGGGGTGGCGGCGCTGCTGCGCTCCCCGATCACCGCGGTGCACGTGGTCACGCTGCTGGAGGAGATGCCGGTCCAGGAGACCGTGGACGCGATCGACGAGCTGACCCGGCTGGGCTTCCCGGTGGGTCGGGTGATCGTCAACTCGGCCCGGCCGCCGCTGCCCACCGGTGCACCGGTGAGCGCCGCGGAGTTGCGGCGCGGGCTGGCCGCCGCCGGGTTGCCGGCCGACCGGGAGACCGTCGCCGGGCTCGCCGGTGAGGCGCGCGACCAGCGCATCCGCCGCGAGTTGGAGGACACGCTGCGGGCCGAGCTGGTCGAGTTGGGGCTGCCGATGACGGAGTTGCCGCTGCTGCCCGGCGGGGTGGACCGGGCGGGTCTGGAGACGCTGACCCGGGCGCTCGTGCGGGCCGATTGACTCACACTCCGGCCGGCACGGCGCGGACACTCCCGGAAGCCCGATACGCTCGATTGGTGCCTTCCGACGACCCGGCGCCGCAGCTGGACCTCGACCAGATCCTCGCCGACCCCGGCGTACGGATCGTGGTGTGCTGCGGGGCTGGCGGGGTGGGCAAGACGACCACCGCCGCCGCGCTCGCGCTGCGGGCCGCCGAGCGGCACGGCCGGCGTACGGTGGTGCTCACCATCGACCCGGCCCGCCGGCTGGCCCAGTCGCTCGGCCTGACCGAGCTGGACAACACCCCCCGCCAGGTCAAGGGGATCGACGTCGAGGCCGGCGGCGGCGAGCTGCACGCCATGATGCTGGACATGAAGCGGACCTTCGACGACGTGGTCCTGCAGCACACCGACCCCGCCAAGGCCGCGGAGATCTTCGCCAACCCGTTCTACCAGGCCATGAGCTCCACCTTCGCCGGCACGCAGGAATACATGGCGATGGAGAAGCTCGGCCAGCTGCACGCCCGGGGCGAGTGGGACCTGATCGTGGTCGACACCCCGCCGTCGCGGTCGGCGCTGGACTTCCTCGACGCCCCCGCCCGGCTGTCCCGCTTCCTCGACGGGCGGATGCTGCGGCTGCTGCTGGCGCCGGCGCGCACCGGGGGGCGGAGCATGTTCAGCTTCGTCACCGCGAGCTTCGGCATGTTCTCCAAGGTGGTGCAGAAGGTGCTCGGCGCCCAACTGCTCACCGACCTCTCCGGCTTCGTGGCGGCGCTGGACTCGATGTTCGGCGGCTTCCGGCAGCGGGCCGAGCAGACGTACCGGATCTTGCAGGCCCGGGAGACGGCGTTCCTGCTGGTCGCGGTCCCCGAGCCGGACGCGGTCCGGGAGGCGGCGTACTTCGCCGGGCGGCTGCGCGACGAGCGGATGCCGCTGGCCGGGCTGGTGCTCAACCGGGTGCACCGGCCGGCGGTCGACTCGCTGGACCCGGCGACCGCCCTGGCCGCCGCCGAGCGGCTGGCCGCCGTCGGCGGGCACTCCGGCACGGAGGACGTGCTGCGGGCGCATGCCGCACTGGCCCAGCAGGCGCTGCGCGAGCAGCAGGTGGCGGCCCGGTTCACCGAGGCGTTCCCGCAGGTGCCGGCGGTGTCGGTCGCGGCGCAGCCCGCCGACGTGCACGACGTCGACGGGCTGCGGACGATCGGCGCGGCGATCAGCCGGTCGTGACCGGCGTCAGCCGGAGGTCGTGACGAGGATCTTGTCCTTGCCGGACTTGTCCTTCGCGTTCTTCCTCATGGCCGCCTCGAACATCTTCCGCCAGCTCGCCACCTGGGGGTGCCGGCGCAGCAGTGCCCGGCGTTCCCGCTCGGTCATGCCGCCCCACACCCCGAACTCAATCCGGTTGTCGAGCGCATCGGCCAGGCACTCGTACCGAACTGGGCAGCTCCGGCAGATCCGCTTCGCCACGTTCTGTTCAGCGCCCTGTACGAACAAAGCGTCCGGGTCCCCGTTCTGACACGCCGCCAGCGACGGCCAGTCAGTGATCATGCCCATGTGTACTCGTCCCCCCTTGCAGTGCCTACCGACGTCGCGCGACCAGCCGTGGAATCCCCCCCGGTCGTCCGCCCGCCCTCCCCAGGGCGGCACGAACGACGTGTGGCTCTGTCGCCGCCACCATCATGCTGTGTAGTCACCCGATTACGCAACGTTGTCGGCTAAATCCATCATTACGGACACTCCCGGCTTACCGGGCCTTCGGCCCCCGTCTACCCGGCCGGAGTACGTGAAAACGCCGCGCCGCTCGTCCGATCGGTGGAGACTCGTCGGCGGATCCACGCAACCTCCCACCAGGGTTCGTGCGTTTAGCACAACGAGGTCGGCGCACGCAGGAAATGGGAGAAAGACGCCCCAGCGCCCCTCGTTCCCTACTCGCGTACCCTGTCGAGGTGAACTGGATGCGGAAACGTGACCACAACGTGCTGACCAACGCCGCATCGCTAACCATCTGTGGCCTGTTGGCCGGCGTGGTGGTCGCGGCGGCGGCCTTCCCCGCGGTGGCGATGTCCGGGCTGGCCGTGAAGGCGGGCGCGGAGACCTTCGGAGCCCTGCCCAAGGAGCTGACGATGGCCCGCGCGCCGCAGATCAGCTACCTGCTGGCGTCCGACGGCAAGACCCCCCTGGCGACCATGTACGACGAGAACCGGCGCGACGTGAAGTTCGACGACATCTCGCCGCACATGCGCAAGGCGATCATCGCCGCCGAGGACCACGACTTCTACAAGCACAACGGCGTCGACATCAACGGCGTCGCCCGCGCGTTCGTCAACAACCAGTCGAACGCCAGCTCCCAGCAGGGCGCGTCGACCCTGACCATGCAGTACGTCCGGCTGGCCATCGCCTACTCGGCGGACCACCCGGCCGACGTGGTCGCCGCCACGGAGGACACCAGCGCCCGCAAGCTGCGCGAGATGCGCTACGCGCTCCAGGTCGACAAGGACTTCTCCAAGGACGAGATCCTGACGCGCTACCTGAACATCGCCTCCTTCGGCAACGGCGCGTACGGCATCTACGCCGCCAGCCAGGTCTACTTCGGCAAGCCGCCGAGCAAGCTCAAGATCGAGGAAGCGGCCATGCTCGCCGGCATGGTGAAGGCCCCCACCACCAACGACCCGACCACCAAGGCCGGCTACCCGCTGGCCCTGGGCCGGCGCGACTACGTCATCGGCAACATGGTCGACATCGGCGCCATCACCAAGGCGGAGGGCGAGGCGGCCAAGGCCACCAAGATGGTGGTCAAGGACAAGAAGACCCCCAACGGCTGCGTGGCCACCAACAAGAAGGAGTGGGGCTTCTTCTGCGACTACTTCTACCGCTGGTGGATGCAGCAGGAGGCCTTCGGCTCGACCTCGTACGACCGGGAGCGGCGGCTCAAGAGCGGCGGCTACACCGTGACCACCACCCTCGACGCGCAGGCGCAGGCCGCCGGCGACAAGGCGGTGCGCAAGGGTCTCGGGGTCAACAGCAAGGCGGCCCGGATGGTCGCGGTGATCGAGCCGGGCACCGGCCGGGTACGGGCGCTGTCGGTGAACCGGAACTTCAAGATCGACGACCCGAAGAAGCCGCAGAACAAGATCAGCAGCGACCCGAAGAAGGCCAAGAAGGGCATCCGGGGCAACTACCCCAACACGGTGATCCCGCTGCTCACCGGCGGTGGTGACATCAAGGGGTACCAGGCCGGCTCGACGTTCAAGATCTTCACGATCGTCGCCGCTCTGGAGAGCGGGCTGTCGCTCAGGCACTCGATCAACTCGCCGAAGCAGTTCAAGTCGGAATACATCATCGACAGCAGCAGCCCCGCGGCCTGCAAGGGGACGCACTTCTACTGCCCGACCAACTCGACCGAGTCGATGGCCGGCAATCACAACATGTGGAGCGCCTTCGGCAGCTCGGTCAACACCTACTTCGTCCCGCTCCAGCAGCGGGTCGGGTCCGAGAACGTGGTCAAGGCCGCGCAGAAGCTGGGCATCCAGTTCCGCTCGGACGAGGACGCGAAGTTCGCCAACAACAAGGAGGCCGCGCACCAGTGGGGCGCGTTCACCCTGGGCGTCTCGGCCACCACGCCGCTGGACCTGGCCAACTCGTACGCGACCCTCGCGGCCGACGGCAAGTACTGCGACCCGACCCCGGTGCAGAAGATCGTCGGCCCGGACGGCAAGAGCCTCGACATCGCCAAGCCCCGCTGTGAGCAGCGGATCAGCACCGAGGTGGCCCGCGCGGCCGTGGACGCGGCCCGCTGCCCGGTCGGCGACCGCTCGGCGACCTCCAAGTGCGCCGGCGCGACCGCCCGCAACGTGCGCGGCGTCGTCGGCAAGCCGGTCGCCGGCAAGTCCGGCACCACCGACTCGGAGAAGACCTCCTCCCTGGTGGTGATGACCAAGCAGTACGCGGTCGCCGGCATCCAGGCCGACCCGGACTGGCCGCAGACCAACCAGAAGATGGGCCACAACGTCCCCACGGGCATCAACCCGCCGGTGTACGAGACGCTGCGCGACGCCATGAAGGGCAAGAAGGGCATCGAGTTCACCCCGCCCAGCGGCAAGATCCTCGAAGGTGAGCAGCGCTCCATCCCCGACGTGAAGTGTCAGGACCTGGAGACGGCGAAGAAGCGGCTCAAGGACGCCGGCTTCGAGCCGGTGGTCTCCATCACGAAGGTGCCGTCGACCTGCCCCGCCGGTAGGGCCGCCGGGACCAGCCCGACCGGCCGCACCATCAAGGAGGGCGTGGTGACGATCGAGGTGAGCAGCGGAAGCAGCAAGCCGGTCGCCCCGCCCGTCGACGACGGCACCGGCGGCGGGCCGGGCCGCCCCGGCTGACCGGCCGTACGCGGCTCGGCGTGACGACGCGACGGGCGGGCACCCCCGACAAGGGGTGCCCGCCCGTTTCGCATCTGCGGGGCGCTCAGGCCGTGTGCCGTGCGCCCCGGTGTGTGCCGCCGGCCCGTGGGGGCGCTCAGGCCGCGCCGCGTACCCCCGGGGTTTGTCCCTGGGCGCTCAGAGGCCGAGCTGCCGGCGCACCTCGGCGGCCACCCGGCCGCCCTCGGCCCGGCCGGCCACCGCGGCCTGGGCCGCCTTCATGGCCTGGCCCATCTGGGCCTTGCCGCTGAACCCACCGGCGGCCAGTGCCCCCGCGACCTGCTCGGCCAGCTCCTCGTCGGTGAGCTGCTTGGGCAGGTAGCGCTCCAGCACCTCGCCCTCGGCGGTCTCCTTCGCGGCCTGCTCGGCGCGGCCCGCGTCACCGAAGGCGGTGGCGGCCTCGCGCCGCTTCTTCGCCTCCTTGGTCAGCACCCCGAGCACCTCGTCGTCGGTGAGCTCGCGCTTGGCCTTGCCGGCGACCTCCGCCGTGCCGACGGCGGCCAGCGCCATGCGCAGGGTGGAGGTGGTCAGCTCGTCGCGGGCCTTGAGGGCGGCGCGCATGTCGGCAGTGAGGCGGTCCTTCAGCGTGCTCATGAACGGTGAAACTACCCTGATCGGCATGGGAAAGCGCACACTATTCCGACTCGCCCTGGGCACCGTCGCCGCCGGAGCGGCCACCCTGGCGTACGCGTCGCTCATCGAGCGCAACATGTTCACCCTGCGCCGGTTCGACGTGCCGGTGCTCCCCGCCGACACCGAGCCGCTGCGCGTGCTGCACCTGTCGGACCTGCACATGATGCCCGACCAGCGGCGCAAGCAGGAGTGGGTGGCGTCGCTCGCGGCGCTCGACCCGGACCTGGTCGTGGTCACCGGGGACAACATGGCCGACCCGGGCGCGGTGCCCGGCGTGCTGCGCGCCCTCCAGCCGCTGCTGGACCTCCCCGGCGCCTTCGTCTTCGGCTCGAACGACTACACCGGCCCGGTGCTGAAGAACCCGCTCGGCTACCTCCTGCCCGACCGGGAGTACACCGAGGGCGTCGAGCTGCCGTACGAGGAGCTGCGCGGCATCCTCACCGGCGCCGGCTGGGCGGACCTCAACAACGCCCGGACGACGCTCAAGGCCGGCGGGCGGCTGATCGAGCTGGTCGGGGTCGACGACCCGCACATCGAACGGGACGACTACCCCGCCGTCGCCGGCCCGGTCTCCCCCTCGGCCGACCTGTCGATCGCCGTGACCCACTCCCCCGAGCCGGCCGTGCTCGACGCGATGGCCGCTGACGGCTTCGGCCTGCTGCTGGCCGGCCACACCCACGGCGGCCAGGTCTGCGTGCCCGGCGTCGGGGCGCTGGTGACCAACTGCGGGCTGCCCCGGTCGATGGCGAAGGGCCTGCACCGCTGGCCCGGCTCCGACTCGTGGCTGCACGTCTCCGCCGGCCTGGGCACCCACCCGACCGCGCCGATCCGCTTCGCCTGCCGCCCGGAGGCAAGCGTCCTCACCCTGATCCCCCGCTGACGGACTGCGCCCCCGCCCCCTGGTGATCATGAAGTTATCGCCATCCGCTTCGGCGTTTCCTGCCGCTAACTTGATGATCACCGGCGGGGCGGCTCGGGGCGGGGCGGCTCGGGGCTGCCTCAGGTGGCGTGAGGCTGGACGGTCGGGTGAGGTGTGCGCCCGGCGTGGAGAGGTTGCCGGCGCGGCCTGCGGCGGGTGTGGTGGTGCCGGTCCGCGTCCTTTGGAGCTGAGTCGTTCACGTCATCGGCCCGAGGTCGGCCGAGGCCCGGCGGGGTGGCGGCCGGCGGAGGGGGTACCGAGTTTGACCACCGGGCGGGGTGGGCTAGTATTTGTCCGCACGCCTCGGGGTGTGGCGCAGCTTGGTAGCGCGCTTCGTTCGGGACGAAGAGGTCGTCGGTTCGAATCCGGCCACCCCGACAGAGGTCTGAGGGCACATCCGATCAGCGGATGTGCCCTCAAGTGCTTCCTGGGTGATTAACTGGTCGACTGCCCTTCCGGGGGCAGCGCGAAGATGCGATCCATGGCGACCGCGCCGCCGAGTAGCACGGGCCGCAGTTGGTGCCGGTAGACCTTCTCCGTGACGGTGGTGCCGCAGTGCCCGCACAGGTCGGCGATGTCCTCCGGACTCACGCCGCTGCTGGACAGCACCGAGGCGAAGCCGTGCCGTAGCTCTCGGGGCGTCCAGTGAGCTCTTTGGGCGTCCAGTGGGCGGCGGTCAGCCCTGCTGTGGCGGCAACCTCCTTAGTCTCGACCAGGACCAAACTCTCTAACAAGTTCGGGCGAATTCCTGACGTGTAGCTCGAAATTCAGATCCTGCACGGTTTTCGCTAGCTTGTTACGCGTTCGCGCAAGTTCAAGTTGCTTACCCAGGTTCGCGATTTCCTTGGCCTTTTCGTGCGCCGTCTTCTCGCGTTTGACGGTCTTGCTTCCTCCCCAGAAATTCTTCTCCACGGTCACGAGGCTCTGCTCGTCTTCTTTCATCTCCGCTTCGAGCTTGCCACTTGCCGAGATAATAAATTCTCGCTCTCTTCTGATCTTTTCCAGCTCTCTGGCGATCTCTGCACGGGTGTAGTTTTGGTAGGGTCTCATCGATTCAACCTCCCAATACTATCGATACGCTCTTTCAGCCGATCAACTTCTCGCTCAGCCTGGCGAGCTTGCCCTTCAGTCGGCAGGCATCCCGAAAATGCTCTTCGCTCCGGACGTCCGCCGAGTCGATCATTGGTCATGATTCGCCTCAACTCGTCCTTAATGCGACTAATGCTGCACCTGCCGACATCGACGACCCCGGGCAGCTGCCGCGAATCGAGTGCCATGCGGCTTCTTACGCCCGCGAATTGTCTCGCAAAACCTCAGAGGCATCAAGAGTCCCCGTGCCGACTCATTGATCGACTGCGGTTTCTCAGTGCCGCCGAAGGGAGCCGCGGATGGGACCCTGAACCTGTGCCGCGGCGGCCGGCTCCACCCCTGCCACGAACACCGCCACTGGCTGGGGATGCGTGGCTCTGGCAACCCTCTTGATGCTCCGTTAGTGCGAGCGAACACATCGATATATATCGACACGCTGCTCCTTCGTCCGTCGCGGTGCCCCACCACCACCGAGCCGCTCCGCGCAGAGCCCCAAAGGACTGCCATGATCCCGTCCCCGCCACCCGTACGCAGCTCCGTCGCCCGCCGAGCCGTCCTGCTCGGCCTCTGCGCCGTCGTCGCGGCCGCCGGGGCGGCCGTGGCCGTCCAGCCCTCCTCCGCGTCCAGCACGCCCGCCGCGCCGCACACCGCCGCGACCCCCACCGTCCCGCCCGCCGCGTACCCAAACCCCGGCCGCGTCACCGGGGACACCCAGACGCACGACCCGACCGTCGTACGGCGGCCGGGCGGCGGTTACCTGGTCGCCCACACCGGCGACAACATCGCGCTGAAGACCTCCCCGGACCGGACCGCGTTCCGCTCCGCCGGTGCGGCGTTTCCCGGCGGCGCGCCCTGGACGACCACCTACACCGCCGGCAGCCACAACCTGTGGGCACCCGACCTGAGCTACCACAACGGCCGCTACTGGATGTACTACTCGGCGTCCAGCTTCGGCTCGAACCGGTCGGCGATCTTCCTGGCCACCAGTACCACCGGCGAGGCCGGCACCTGGACCAACCAGGGCCTGGTCATCGAGTCCCGCAGCGCCGACAACTTCAACGCCATCGACCCGAACCTCTTCGTCGACTCCGACGGCCGGTGGTGGCTGAGCTTCGGCTCGTTCTGGTCCGGCATCAAGCTGATCGCCCTGAACCCGAGCACGGGCAAGCGCGCCGACACCACCCTGCGCGGCATCGCCGGGCGCGGCGGCGGCGCGATCGAGGCGCCGGTCATCGTCAAGCGCGGCAGCCACTACTACCTGTGGGTCTCGTTCGACCGGTGCTGCCAGGGCGCGGCCAGCACCTACCGGGTCATGGTGGGGCGCTCCACCTCGGTCACCGGGCCGTACGTCGACCGCAACGGCACGCCGATGACCTCCGGCGGCGGCACCCAGGTGCTGGCCGGGCACGGCGGCATCCACGGCCCCGGCCACCAGGCCGTGCTGGCCGACACCGACGCCGACGCGCTCTTCTACCACTACTACGCCGACAACGGCACCGCGTTGCTCGGCGTCAACCTGCTCGGATACGACACGGCCGGCTGGCCGTTCGTCTACTGACGGAGCCGACGATGCGTACCAGGACAACGACGATGCGTACCCCGACAGCCCTGCTGGCCGTGCTCGCGCTGGTCGGCACCCTCGGCATCATCGCGGCCCCGGAGGCGTCCGCCGCCACCGTGCGGCCCGACGCCGCCATCGAGCCCGCCGCCACCGTGCAGGCCGGTGCTCCGTACGTCCTGGTCAACCGCAACAGCGGCAAGGCCCTCGACGTCTACGACCTGGCCACCGGCGACGGGGCCGCGATCAACCAGTACACCCGCAACGACGGCACCTGGCAGCAGTGGCGCTTCCTGGACTCCGGCGGCGGTTGGTACCGGTTGCAGTCCCTGCACAGCGGCAAGGTCCTCGACCTGCCCAGCACCGCCGACGGCGTCCAGCTCGTGCAGTACGCCGACCGCAACGACGCCCGCCAGCAGTTCCGCCTCGCCGACTCGGCCGGCGGTCAGGTCCGGCTGATCAACCGCAACAGCGGCAAGGCGCTCGACGTGTGGGAATGGTCCACGGCCGACGGGGCCAAGGTGTCGCAGTACCAGGACCTCGACGGCGCCAACCAGCAGTGGCAGCTCGTCTCGCTCGGCACGGCGCGGACGTTCACCAACCCGGTCAAGCGCAACGGCCCGGACCCGTGGCTGCAGTACCACAACGGGTTCTACCACCTGGCGACGACGACGTGGAACTCCACGATCACCATGCGACGCTCGGTCACCCTGGCCGGGCTGGCGTCCGCCGTCGACCAGATGGTCTTCGACCTGGCCGGGCGGGCAGGCGGCTGCTGCAACATGTGGGCCCCGGAGTTCCACCTGCTCGACGGGCCGAACGGGCGGCGCTGGTACCTGTACTACGTCGCCGGGCGCAACGTCACCGACTACAACCCCACCCAGCGCCTGCACGTGTTGGAGTCCGCCGGGACCGACCCGATGGGCCCGTACACCTTCAAGGCCGACCTGGGCAGCGACTGGCAGCTTGACGCCAGCGTGCTGAAGGTGGGCAGCGCCCTGTACCTGATGGGGACCTACGGCGGCGACGGCGCCGGGCAGAGCAACTTCATCCAACGGCTGACCAACCCGTGGACCCTGTCGGGCTCCCGGGCCCGGCTCAGCTCCCCCACGCTGAGCTGGGAACGGCAGACCGGCGCGGTCAACGAGGGGCCCGAGCCGCTCTACCGCAACGGCCGGGTGATGGTCGTCTACTCGGCCTCCGCCTGCTGGGGGCCGGACTACAAGCTGGGCCTGCTCACCCTCACCGGCAACGACCCGATGAACCCGGCGCACTGGACCAAGAGCCCCAACCCGGTCTTCCAGCGCAGCGACGCCAACGGGGTCTTCGCCCCCGGCCACAACGGCTTCTTCAAGAGCCCGGACGGCACCGAGGACTGGATCGTCTACCACGCCAACGACTCGGCCGGCGGCGGCTGCGACATGGGCCGCTCCACCCGCGCCCAGAAGTTCACCTGGAACGCCGACGGCACCCCGAACTTCGGCACTCCGGCACGCCTCGGCGTCACCCTTACCGCGCCGTCGGGCGAGTGACTGCCCCGTATCCCCTGAGGTGACCATGAAACGTCGTACGTTGCTCTCCGCCGTCGGCGGAGCCGCCCTGCTCGGCCCCGCCGGGGCGCTGCTACGGCCCGGCGCGGCGAGCGCCGCCACCTACTCCGGGTACGCCATGGCGTACTTCACCGAGTCACCGGACATGTCCGCCGCCCGCTACGGCCTGCACCTGGCGGTCAGCACCGACGGGCTGAACTGGACCCCGCTGAACCAGAACAACCCCGTGGCCACGCCGACCGCCGGCAGCAAGGGCCTGCGCGACCCGTTCCTGCTGCGCAAGCAGGACGGCACCTTCGTCGTGCTGGCCACCGACCTGTACGGCACCGACTGGGCGTACCAGAGCCAGTACCTGCACGTCTGGGACTCGGCGAACCTGCGCACGTTCACCAACTACCGGCGGCTCAAGGTGCACTCGCTGGCCACCCACGCCTGGGCGCCCGAGGCGTACTGGGACGCCGCCCGGGGGCAGTACGCCGTCGTGTACTCGGCGGTGCCCGCCAACCGCAACGTGCTGATGGTCAACTACACCAGCGACTTCGTCACCGCCTCCGCGCCGCAGGTCCTCTTCGACCCCGGCTACGACGTCATCGACGGCAGTTTCGCCAGCGTCGGCGGCGTCAACTACATGTACTACAAGCGCGACAGCACGCTGGTGGGCGCGCGGTCGAGCACGCTGAACCCGGGCAGCTTCACCACCTACACCGGGTCGCTGAGCCCCGGCCGGGGCGTCGAGGCCCCGCACCTGGTGAAGTCCAACACCGCGAACGTCTGGCAGATGTGGGGCGACACCTGGAGCCCGAACGGCCGTTTCTTCTGCTGGCAGAGCACCGACCTGGCCAGCGGCTCGTGGACGCTGCTCAACGACCGCGCCTACACCCAGCCACTGAACTCGAAGCACTGCGGCATCACCCCGCTGACCGCCGCCGAGCTCTCCGGGCTGACCAGCACGTGGGGCACCCCGGCCTGGCGGCGGCTCAAGTCCTACAACTTCCCCGGCCGCTACGTGCGCCACGCCGACAACGTCGGACGCATCGACGAGTACCCGTTCGAGCCGTACCAGGACCAGCTCTGGACGCTCGTGCCGGGCCTCGCCGACCCGGCCGGCGTGTCGCTGCGGTCGGTGAACTACCCCGACCGCTACCTGCGGCACTTCGCCTACGAAATGGTCCTCGCCGCCAATGACGGCAGCGCCACGTTCGCCGCCGACGCCACCTTCTACCAGCAGGCCGGCCTCGCCGACTCGGCCTGGACGTCGTTGCGCTCCTACAACTACCCGACCCGGTTCCTGCGGCATGCCAACAACGTGCTGCGCATCGACGTGATCGGCAGCGGCTCGCCGACCACCGACCGGCAGGACGCGACCTTCCGGATCGGCTACTGACCGCCCACCGAAGACGCGGCTCAGTCGTTCAGCTCGGTACGCCGGATCTCGGCGAACGCGGCGGTCAGCCAGTCGGCGAGCGGCCGGTCGGTGGCGGCCAGCAGGTCGGCCAGGAGCAGCGGCGCGTGCCGGGCCAGCGCGGCCGGGTCGGGCGGGGTGGGGTCGTCGTCCGGGTCGTAGACGCCGAGCGCGCCGGCCAGCAGCACCAGCACCACGTGCGGGTCGACGTCGGTGCGCCAGCCCGCCGCGCCCCGGACGCAGTTCTCCAGCACCTGCCGGACGTCGTCGCCGTCCAGCCCGTCCGGGTGGGTCTGCTCCAGCAGCAGCCGGACCACGGTGCCGAGCACCAGGCCGGAGCGGTCCGCGCCGGTGAGCCGGTCGGCCGCGTCGTCGTACGCCTGCGGGTCGCGGGCCTGGGCTGCGGCGACGGCGTCGGTGGCCGCCACGGCGATCTCCCGGGCCGGTGCGGGCAGGTGTCGCCAGCTCGTCGTGGTCATCCTGACCAGGATGGCAGACCCGTCTCCGGCGGCGGACGAGGGACGGCTCCCCCCTCATGAGAGCCGCCCGTCGCCCGACCGGGATGGGTACGTCTTCCGTGCTCAGCAGGAGGTGTAGCTGCCGCTGCTCTTCCAGGAGCAGGTGTCGATCTGCGTGCCGGCGGAGTTGCGCAGATACGCGGTGTCACCGTCGTTGTTCCAGATGTACGCCCCGGACCCCCAGTAGCGGTCGGTCGAGGTGTTGGTCCCCTTGCCGGTGTGCAGGTAGACGCTCTTGCCGGCGGCGAGCCGGAAGTCGCCGAAGGTGTAGACGTGGCGCGCCTTGTCCCGCACCGTCCACGACTTCAGGTTAGCCATCCGCCCGACCGTTCTTGACCATGAAACGCCCCCGCCGGCAACTACCGACCGTGAGGATGACCGATCACGACCGAACGGCGCGGGACCGTCAACTGTCGAGCGCCTCGGCGACCAACGACTCGACGGCGGCGGGGGTCCACCGGTCGGCGACCCCGGGCCGGCCCGCCAGGTAGCCGGCGATCCGGGGCGCATCCCAGCCGTGCGCCTCGCGCAGGCCACCGGCGAGCATCGCGAGGTAGACCGGCGCGGGCGCGGCCCACTCGACGTCCGCCGCCCGCCAGGGCGCGGTGAAGGTCAGCATCGGCACGCCGTCGCGGACGCCGGTGCGCACCAGCGTCTCGTACCGGCCCGGCCCGAGGGTGGCCCGCCCCTCGGCGGCGGCGACCCGGATCAGGTCGAGGCCGCTGCCGGGCTCGCGGTACATCTCCTGCGCGGCGAGGTCGGCGAACTGCTCGACGGTGAGCAGCCAGGCTCGGGCCGCCGCCCGGCCGGGCAGCTCGGGGTCGTAGAAGGCCATCCCGCCGGTCCAGGCGCGGGACTCGCCGGCGAAGTAGATGCCGCCGGGCACCAGCACCGCCGCCGAGCGGCGCGGGGGCCGGCAGTCCCGGCAGCCGGGGTACGTCCGCAGCCCGCCCGGCGGCCGGCCCCCGCCCAGGTACCAGGCCAGCCGGGCGGCGAACATGTTGGAGCCGTACGCGACGTACCAGAGCAGGTCGGCCACGCCGGTCAGGTCCCACCGTCATCCACAGGCTGCGTCCACACCCTGTGGATAGCACATGTGTACGACGAACTTGATCTTGCCAAGACGCTCCTGACCTGGGTGAGTACGCTTGATCCGACGGATCCCCCTCCCTCAGTCTGGAACGACGTGCGCCTAGATCACCACCGGGTCCTCCGGGACGTCACGGCCCGCCTGGCCATGGCGTCGACCGTCGACGAGGCGTGCCAGTGGACCGTCAGCACGCTGGCCCGCTACGCGCCGGCCACCATCGCCGTCCTGCTCCCCGTGCAGGACCGGCTCCGCTGCGTCGCGGCCACCGGCGCCTGGCAGGTCTTCTCGGCGGTCCCGCCGAAGGCCGGCGTCGTCGGCCGGGTGTACGCCTCCGGCGAGTCCGCGACCGTCCCCGACGTCGCCGCCGACCCCGACTACCTCCCGGTCCGCCCCGACGTGGTCGCCGAGATCAGCGTGCCGGTGCTCGATCCCGCCCACCGGCCGATCGGGGTCCTCGATTTGCAGTGGAGCGGCCCGGTCGAGCTGGGGCCGTGGCGGGAGACCGCCGAGCGGGTCGCCGGCCGGCTCGGCGCCCGGATCACCGCCCTCGGCGGCCCGCCGGCCGAGAGCCGCAGCGAGACGCTGCTGCGCCACGCCGCCGCGCTGACCGCCGCCGCGACCGAGGGGGACCTGACGACCGCGGCGATCTGCGCCGCCCGGGAGGTCTCCACCCTCAGCGCCGCCGTGCTGGTGCTGGCCGACGGGTCGGGGCCCCGGCCGCACGTCCCGGCCGACACCCCCGGCGAGCTGGAGTCCCGCCTCCTGGCGGAGCTGACCGAGGCCGGCGCTCCGGCGCTGCACCGCATGATCACCCGAGCCCACCGGTACGGCGCCGGCTACACCCTGGGCGAGCCGGGACACCCGCCCACCGAGGAGTACGGCCCGCTCGTCGACGCCGGGGTACGCACCCTGGTGGCGGTGCCGGTCGGCCCGCCCGACGGCGGCGGGGTGCTGCTGGTCGCCGACGAGCGGCTGCTGCGCCCCGACCCGACCACGGTCAACCTGATGGAGCTGCTCGGCGGGCAGCTCTGGACCTGCCTGGACCGGCTGCGCACCCTGGAGCGGCTGCGCGAGCAGGCCAGCTCCGACCCGCTGACCGGGCTGCGGCACACGGGGCCGTTCGGGCAGCGGATCGCCCGCGCCACGCCGGGGCGCACCGCCCTGCTGGCGATCGACGTGGACGGCTTCAAGATCGTCAACGACACGTACGGCCACCAGGCCGGCGACCTGCTGCTGATCAAGCTGGCCCGCGCGTTGGAGGGGGCGCTGCGCCAGGGCGACGAGCTGTACCGGGTCGGCGGGGACGAGTTCGTGGCGGTGATCGAGGTGCACCGCCCCGAGGAGGCGGTCCGGATCGCCGAACGGCTGACCGAGGCGGCCCGGGAGACCGGCCGCACCATCAGCGTCGGCGTCGCCCTGCCCCGCACCGGCGAGTCGCCCGAGCAGACGCTGCGCCGCGCCGACCAGGCCCTCTACGTGTCGAAGAGCCAGGGCCGCGACACGGTCCGCCTGGCCCCCGCCTGACCCACCCCGCCTCAGGAGCGCCGGGTCAGCTCCTTGGCCACCAGCTCGGCGATCTGGGCGGTGTTCAGGGCGGCACCCTTGCGCAGGTTGTCGCCGGTGACGAAGAGGTCCAGGGCGCGCGGGTCGTCGACGGCGCGGCGGATCCGGCCGACCCAGGCGGGGTCGGTGCCGACGGCGTCGATCGGCATCGGGAACTCCCCGGTGGCCGGGTCGTCGACCAGGATCACGCCCGGGGCGTTGCGCAGCACCTCGCGGGCGCCCTCGGCGTCCACCTCGGTGGCGAAGACGGCGTGCACGGCGACCGAGTGGCCGGTCACCACCGGCACCCGTACGCAGGTCGCGGAGACCTTCAGGTCGGGCAGCCCGAGGATCTTGCGCGACTCGTTGCGCAGCTTCATCTCCTCCGACGACCACCCGTCGTCGGCCAGCGAGCCGGCCCACGGCACCACGTTGAGCGCCAGCGGGGCGGGGAACGGCCCCAGCTCGTCGCCGACGGCCTGCCGCACGTCGCCCGGTCGGGAGCCGAGCGCCCGGTCCCCGGCGACCTTGCCGAGTTGCAGGTGCAGCGCGTCCACGCCGGCCCGGCCCGCCCCGGAGGCCGCCTGGTACGAGGCGAGCACCAGCTCGCGCAGGCCGTACTCGCGGTGCAGCGGGGCGACGGCCACGATCATGGCGAGGGTGGTGCAGTTGGCGTTGGCGACGATCCCCCGGGGCCGGTGGCGCGTCTGCTCCGGGTTGATCTCGGGGACGACCAGCGGGACGTCCCGCTCCATCCGGAACGCCGCGGAGTTGTCCACCACCACCGCGCCCCGGTCGACGGCGATCGGCGCCCACTGCGCGGATACCTCGTCCGGCACGTCGAACATCGCCACGTCGACGCCGTCGAAGGCCTCGGGCGTGAGCTCGCCGACGGTCACCTCCTCGCCCCGGCAGCGCACCCGCCGCCCCGCCGACCGGGCGGAGGCCAGCAGCCGGATCTCGCCCCAGACGTTGCGCCGGGACGAGAGCAGTTCGCACATCACGGTGCCGACGGCACCGGTCGCCCCGACCACGGCCAGGGTGGGCAGCGCCGCCGGCACGGCCGCTACCGCCCGGTGCCCGCGTACACGACGGCTTCGGAGTCGCCGCCCAGCTCGAAGGCGTCGTGGATGGCCCGGACCGCCTTGTCGAGGTCGGTGTCCCGGCAGACCACGGAGACCCGGATCTCCGAGGTGGAGATCATTTCGATGTTGACGCCGGCGGCGCCGAGGGCGGCGAAGAAGCCGGCCGCCACGCCCGGGTGCGAGCGCATGCCCGCGCCGATCAGCGAGACCTTGCCGACGTGGTCGTCGTAGAGCAGGCCCTTGAACTTGACCGGCTCCTGGATCTTGTTGAGCGCGGCCATCGCCGTCGGGCCGTCGGCCTTCGGCAGGGTGAACGAGATGTCCGTGCGGCCGGTGCCCTCGGTGGAGACGTTCTGCACGATCATGTCGATGTTGATCTCGGCGCCGGCGACGGTGTCGAAGATCCGCGCCGCGGCGCCCGGCTCGTCGGGCACCCCGACGATGGTGATCTTCGCCTCGCTGCGGTCGTGGGCGACCCCGGTGATCAATGCCTGTTCCACAGCAAGGTCCTCCATCGATCCGGTGACCATCGTGCCGGTGTTGGTCGAGTATGACGAACGGACGTGGATCGGCAACCCCGCCCGCCGGGCGTACTCCACGCTGCGCAGGTGCAGCACCTTGGCGCCGCAGGCGGCCAGCTCCAGCATCTCCTCGTACGTGATGTCGCGGATGTGCCGGGCGTTGGGCACGATCCGCGGGTCGGCGGTGAAGACGCCGTCGACGTCGGTGTAGATCTCGCAGACGTCGGCGTGCAGCGCGGCGGCGAGCGCCACGGCGGTGGTGTCCGAGCCGCCCCGGCCCAGCGTGGTGACGTCCTTGGTGTCCTGCGAGACGCCCTGGAAGCCGGCCACGATGACCACCGAACCCTCGTCGAGCGCGCCCTTGAGCCGCCCCGGGGTGACGTCGGTGATCCGCGCCCGGCCGTGCACCGACGTGGTGATCACGCCGGCCTGCGAACCGGTGAACGAACGGGCCTCGTACCCCAGGTTGTGGATGGCCATGGCCAGCAGCGCCATGGAGATCCGCTCACCGGCGGTGAGCAGCATGTCCAGCTCCCGGCCCGGCGGCAGCGGGCTGACCTGGTTGGCCAGGTCGAGCAGCTCGTCGGTGGTGTCACCCATCGCGGAGACCACCACGACCACGTCGTCGCCGGCCTTGCGGGTGGCGACGATCCGCTCGGCCACCCGCTTGATCCGCTCGGCGTTGGCGACGGAGGACCCGCCGTACTTCTGCACCACGAGTGCCACGACGGCGCACTCCCTCCCGGCATCACTGAGCGTGTCGACGCCGCCGAGTAGCCGGCCGGCGGCGCGTTGTCAGACCACATCAGGGTATCCGGCGGCACCCGCGCCCGGATCAGGTGATCCCACCATCCGGCGCGCCCGGCCCGCTCCGGCCGCCGTCCCGCCTGCCCCGCAGCGGGTACGCGACACCCCGGCCGAGCCCGCTGCGCCGGCCCTCCACCGGGTACGCGACACGCCGGCCGAGCCCGCTGTCGCGGGCCCCCGGCGGGGGGCGGCGCACCGCAGAATGATCCGGTGCATGCCCACCTCCACGTGGCCCGGCGCCTGACCGGCGTCCTCACGCTCGCCCTGCCGGTCCTCCTCGCCGGCTGCGCCGACGACCCGCCCGCCGCGACGATCTCACCGACGCCGGCCGACCCCGCCCCCGCCGTCCTCGACGGCACCCGCGCCGAGTTGGCGGCCCTGGCGGCGGCGGCCCAGGACCGGCACTTCACCGCCCGGTACACCCTCACCGACGGCGACGCTGCGCGCACCATCGTGGTGACCAGCGCGGACGACGACACCTGGCGGGTCGACATCCCGGGCGGGGCGCTGGGCGGTACCGCCGACGTGTCCTTCGCCACCACCGCCGACGGGCTCTTCCAGTGCGCCCTGCCGTCGGCCGGCCGCCCCGAGCCGGCGAGCTGCGTCCGCCTCGGCGAACCCGGCGACGTCGTGCCGCGCCGGCTGGATCCCCGGGTGCAGCACCCGTTCACCGACTGGCTGGAGGTCCTCACCGACCGGCAGGCCCCGCTCGCGGTCTCCCCGGCCCGGCCGCCCGCCGGGGCCACCGGCGCCTGCTACTCGGTCGACTCGACCTCGGCCTCGCTCAACGCCCCGCTGGACGTGGGGATCTACTGCTACGCCCCGGACGGCACCCCGACCGCCGTGCGGACGGCGACCGGCACCCTCGTCCTGGCCGGGGCGGCCGGGCCGGCACCGGCGACCGTCACGCTCGCGGGGCCGGTGACCGAGGGCGAGCCGCTCGAGGTGGCCGCGCCGGCCGCGGACGAGCCGAGCGCCTCCGCCCGCCCGGGCGGGAACGAGCAGGGCGGAAACGAGCAGGGCGGGAACGAGCAGGGCGGGAACGAGCAGGGCGGAGGCCAGCCTTCGCCTGCGGGCCCGGAAACGCCCTGACACCTAGTCCGTTACGGGTGCTTTGCGCCACATTCCACCGCCCTCGGTTTGGCGCAAAATGTCCCATACGGGAGGCTTGCCCCATGGCCGACCTGACCCCACTACTCGCGTTCCGCTGGAGCCCTCGGGCCTTCGACCCGGCCGCCGAACTGGCCCCCGCCGAGGCTGCCTCGCTGCTGGAGGCGGCCCGTTGGGCCCCTTCCGTCGGCAACGGCCAGCCCTGGCGGTTCGCCCTCGGGCACCGGGACGACGAGACGCAGAAGCGGATCCTGGCCAACCTGCCGGCGACCGAGCAGCGCTGGGCCCGGCACGCCGCCGCCCTGCTGCTCGGCGCCCACGTGCGCCCCGACCCGACCGGGACCGCCGCCTCGCCCACCGGCACCGCCTCGCCCACGGGGCACGCCTCGCCCGCCGGGTTGGCGGGACGCACGCCGTGCGCCGGGGACGCCTCGCCCGCCGGGTTGGCGGGACGCACGCCGTGCGCCGGGGACGCTTCGCCCGCCGGGTCGGCCGGGGCCGCCTCCTCCCTTCTGGGCGGGCGGGAGGCGTACGACCTGGGGCAGGCGGTGGCCCACCTCACCGTGCAGGCGACCGCGCTCGGCCTCTACGTGCGCCAGATCCTCGGCTTCGACCACGCCGGGCTCGCCGACGACCTGGAACTGCCCGCCGGGGTGCACCCGCTCGTGGTGGTGGCGGTGGGCCGGCTCGGCGACCCGTTCAGCCTGCCGGAGGAACTGCGCCACCACGAGACCGGCCTCCGTCGACGTCGCCCCCTGGCGGACCTGCTCCTGCGTTAGGCCTGTCGCGCGGATCACGAGGCTCTACCAAAAGCGGGGCAGGCGGGGTGGGCGTCCGGCGGGTGAGGGCGATCCCATACTCCGGACCCGTCTTCCGCCTCCCCACCTCATCACGTAGGGTCACTCTGTCATGTGGCGGGCGCACCTTCTCCTTGGTCGCCGCGACGGGGCCTGACCAGGCCGGCACCCCGTCGCGGAGTCGAGTCGCGCCGTCCAGCACATCCGAGTCCTTCTCGGCCTTCGCGCCGAACCGGCACCGTCGCCGATAGCACCGGCAGCGTCGCCGACCTTCCGATTGCTGACGCCACATGTTCAGGGGAGCACTCCGCCATGGCTCGACCCACCGACGCTGAGACCGATCCGATCGCCCGGCAGCAGCCCAGCCGGATGCCGTACCAGCGCTATCAGCCGTACCAGCAGCAGTTCCGGATCGACCTGCCGGAGCGGGCCTGGCCGTCCCGCCACGTCGGGACCGCCCCCCGCTGGTGCGCGGTCGACCTGCGCGACGGCAACCAGGCCCTGATCGACCCGATGTCGCCGGAGCGCAAGCGCCGGATGTTCCTGCTGCTGGTGCAGATGGGCTACAAGGAGATCGAGGTCGGCTTCCCGTCGGCCAGCCAGACCGACTTCGACTTCGTCCGGCAGCTCATCGAGCAGGACCTGATCCCCGACGACGTGACCATCCAGGTGCTCACCCAGTGCCGGGAGCACCTCATCGAGCGGACCTTCGAGTCGCTGCGCGGCGCGAAGCAGGCCATCGTGCACTTCTACAACTCGACCTCCACCCTGCAACGCCGGGTGGTCTTCGGGCTGGACCGCGACGGCATCACCGACATCGCCACCACCGGCGCGCGGCTCTGCCAGAAGTACGCGGAGATCCACACCCCGGACACCGAGATCTACTACGAATACTCTCCGGAGTCGTACACGGGGACCGAGCTGGAGTACGCGCTCGAGGTCTGCACCGCGATCATCGACGTGATCCAGCCGACGCCGGACCGGAAGCTGATCATCAACCTGCCGGCCACCGTCGAGATGGCCACCCCGAACGTGTACGCCGACTCGATCGAGTGGATGGACCGGCGGCTGCCCCGGCGGGACAGCCTGGTGCTGAGCCTGCACCCGCACAACGACCGGGGCACCGGCGTGGCCGCCGCCGAGCTGGGCCTGCTGGCCGGCGCCGACCGGATCGAGGGTTGCCTCTTCGGCAACGGCGAGCGCACCGGCAACGTCGACCTGGTGACGCTGGGGCTCAACCTCTTCTCCCAGGGCATCGACCCGATGATCGACTTCTCGAACATCGACGAGGTCAAGCGGGCCGTCGAGTACTGCAACCAGCTCCCGGTGCACGAGCGCCACCCGTACGCGGGCGACCTGGTCTTCACGGCCTTCTCCGGCTCCCACCAGGACGCGATCAAGAAGGGCTTCGACGCCCTGCACGCCGACGCCGCGGCGGCCGGGGTGCCGGTCGACCAGCACACCTGGGCGGTGCCATACCTCCCCATCGACCCCAAGGACCTGGGCCGCACCTACGAGGCCGTGATCCGGGTCAACTCGCAGTCCGGCAAGGGCGGCGTGGCGTACATCATGAAGAGCGAGCACCAGCTCGACCTGCCGCGCCGGCTGCAGATCGAGTTCTCCGGCGTGGTCCAGCAGGTCACCGACCACGACGGCGGCGAGGTCGACCCGCGCACCATGTGGGAGATCTTCGCGGGCCACTACCTGCTCGACCACCAGTCCGACCCGACGGTCACCCTGGTCGAGTACGCCATCGGCACCACCGACGGCAAGGTCGACATCGAGGCCCGGGTGGGCGTCGGCGGCGAGGTCCGGGAACTGGCCGCCGTCGGCAACGGCCCGATCGACGCGTACGCCACGGCGCTCGGCTCGGTGGGCGTGCCGGTGCGGGTGCTCGACTACCACGAGCACGCGCTCTCCTCCGGCGGCGACGCGCAGGCCGCCGCGTACGTCGAGTGCGAGGTCGACGGTCGCACCGTGTGGGGCGTCGGGGTGGACGCGAACATCGTCACCGCCTCGGTGAAGGCGGTCACCAGCGCCGTCAACCGCGCCCGCGCCTGAGCCCGCCCGGCGGGGCCCCTGTCGGCGCAGTGCGCCCGGCCGGGGCCCCGCTTACTTCTTCGCGGCCGGCGCGGCGCGGGGCGGGCGGTGGATCAGCAGCCCGGCCAGCACCGCGCCGGCCAGCAGCAGCCCCGCGCACCAGGCCAGCGCACCCCGGAACGCCTCGGTCAGGGCGGCCTGCTGCTCGTACCCGGTGCCGCTGAGCCCGACCAGCAGGGGCAGCGCGGCGACCGCCAGCAGCCCGCCCACCCGCGACGCCGCGTTGTTGAACCCGCTGGCCACCCCCGCGAACCGGTCCGCCACGGCGGCCAGCACCGACGCCGTCAGCGGGGCCACCACCAGGGTCAGGCCGAGGCCGAAGAGGGTCACCCCGGGCAGCACGTCGGTCCAGTACGACGCGCCCGGCCGCACCCCGCGCAGCAGCAGCAGGCCGAGCGCGGCCAGCGCCGGGCCGACGGTCAGCGGCAGCCGGGGGCCGATCTTCGCCGACAGCGCACCGGCCCGCGACGAGCCGACCAGCAGCAGCACCGTCATCGGGACGGTGGCCAGGCCGGTGAGCAGCGCCGACCAGCCGATCACGTTCTGCAGGTAGACGGCGAGGAAGAAGGTGAACCCGCCGAGCGCCGCGTAGACCAGCACGGTGAAGACGTTCAGCACCGAGAAGAGCCGGCTGCCGAAGAGCCCGGTGGGGAGCATGGCGGTCTCGCCCCGGCGGCGCTCCAGCAGCACGAACGCGACGACGGCGAGCGCCCCGACCAGCGCGGCGGCCAGCACCGGCGGGGAGCCGCCCTGCGCCGGGGCGTCGATCAGGGCGTACGTGACGCCGCCCAGGCCGAGCGCGCCGAGCAGCGCGCCGGCCACGTCGAAGCGCCGCCGCCCCGACCCGGTACGCGAGGCGTCGGTGTCGTGGCTCTCCGGCACCCAGCGCAGCGCGGCCAGCACCACCGGCACGGCCAGCGGCAGGTTGATGAAGAAGATCCACCGCCAGGAGAGGGCGTCGATCAGCCAGCCCCCGACGAAGGGGCCGAGCGCGGTGGAGACCCCGGCCAGCCCGGACCAGGTGCCGATGGCCTTCCCCCGGTCGTCGGGGTGGAAGCTGGCCTGGATCACCGAGAGCGAGCCGGGGGTGAGCAGCGCGCCCCCCGCCCCCTGGAGGAACCGGGCCGCGACCAGCCAGCCGGTGCCCTGGGCCAGCCCGCAGAGCGCCGAGGCGAGCGCGAACCACACCACCCCGAGCAGGAACACCCGCCGCCGGCCGAACCGGTCGCCGAGCGCCCCGCCGAGCAGCACGAACGCGGCCAGCATCAGCAGGTAACCGTTGACGGTCCATTGCAGACCGGCCACCGTCGCACCGAGGTCCGCGCCGAGGCGGGGCAGGGCCACGTTGACCACGGTGCTGTCCAGGAACACCATGCCGGAGGCGAGGATCGCGGCGAGCAGCGTCCCCCGGGCGGCCGGGGTGCCGAGTCGGAGCGCGGGCGGGGAGGCGGGTTGGCTCACGGAAACTCATCTTCCTCCGGTCGAATTGCCGGACGCCACGAATCAGGGAAACCGCGCCGGGGTACTGTCCCCAATCGCCGTAAGCCCGCAAGCTGGAGAGGTGCCGTCTGTGCGTACCAGATCAGGACATCGCGTGGCCCTGGCGGCCGCGCTCGCCGCGGCGCTCGCCGTCGTCTCCGCCGGGTGCGGCGCGGTCGAGGAGCCCGAGGCGCCGGCCGGCGGTGGCGGCGGCAACGCCGGCGACAAGCTCGGCCAGCTGACCGTCGCGAGCGCCGGCTCGATGCGGGGCTACAGCCGGGAGCACTTCCCGCACTGGCGCAGCACCGGGAAGAACTGCGACGTGCGCGACACGATCCTCAAGCGCGACGGCAAGGACGTGCAGCTCTCCGGGTGCAACGTGGTCTCCGGCCGCTGGGAGAGCGTGTACGACAACCGGTCCTTCACCGACCCGTCGGGCGTGGACATCGACCACACCGTCCCGCTGGCCAACGCGTGGCGTTCGGGGGCCGACGAGTGGGACGACGCCAAGCGGGGCGACTTCGCCAACGACCTGACCAGGCCGCAGCTGCTGGCGGTTTCCGCCTCCAGCAACCGGGCAAAGGGTGACCAGGACCCGTCCCAGTGGAAGCCGGCAAACAAGTCGTACTGGTGCGAATACGCCGACAACTGGGTCACGGTCAAGCACCACTGGCGGCTGACGGTGACCAGCGCCGAGAAGTCCGCCCTGACCGAGATGCTGGAGGGCTGCTCATGAGCGACCAGGCGGCGACCACCGCCGGCGGCGGCGCGGGGGCGAAGGGCGCGGGCGCGGCGAACGGGGGCGCACCGGCCGGCATGAGCGCGGCGAACGGGGGCGCACCGGCCGGCATGAGCGCGGCGAACGGGGCCACCTCGGCCGGCATGAGCGCGGACGGCGCGCCGGCGGGCCCGGCCGACGTCTCGGGCGCCGGCATGTCCGCCGACGCGGGGACCGCCGGCGCGCAGCCGGCCCCCACGGGGGCGCCGGCCGGCGGCGGGGCGCAGAGCCGGACCGCCGACATCGTGCCCGGTCCGGGCGGGGTGATGACCGACGAGGTCGGCGTGGTGACCGGCGAGCTGACCCTGCGCACCGAGTACGCCGACGGCCGGGTCGCCCTGCGGGTGCAGTACCGCGAGGCCGACGAGTGGTACGCCGTCACCGGCGCGGCGGCCCCGCTGGCCGACCCGGCCGGGCTGGACGCCGTGCACGCCGTCGCGGTCGGCCTGCTGCACCGCCCGGAGGGCTGACCGCCGCCGCACCCCCGGGCCCGACCCGCCACCGGGCTGCGGCGGGCCGGCCCCACCTGTCGGGGCCGGTCCGCCGCAGCTCGGCGTCAGACGTAGGAGCCGGGCTCGGTGGGGACGGAGACGACGCCCGGGGCCTCGCCCTCACCCTGGGGCCGGGTGAGCTGGACGCTCACCTTGTGCGGGCGCAGCTCACCGCTGGCGATGGGCTCCGCCCAGTGGCAGGCGACCCGGCTTCCGCCGATGTCGCGCAGCGTCGGCCGCTCGTCGGCGCACCGGGTCGGCTGGGCCCACGGGCACCGGGTGTGGAACCGGCAGCCCGAAGGCGGGTTGGCCGGCGACGGCAGGTCCCCGGCCAGCAGGATGCGCTCCCGCCGGTCCTCCACGTCCGGGTCCGGCACGGGCACGGCCGACATCAGCGCCCGGGTGTACGGGTGCAGCGGCTCGCTGTAGAGCCGGTCGCTCGACGCCTCCTCGACCAGCGCGCCCAGGTACATCACGCCGACGACGTCGGAGATGTGCTTGACCACGGCGAGGTCGTGCGCGATCACCAGGTAGGTCAGGCCGAGGCTGTCCTGCAGCTCGTCGAGCAGGTTCACCACCTGGGCCTGGATGGAGACGTCCAGGGCGGAGACCGGCTCGTCGGCGACGATCAGCTCGGGGCCGAGCACCAGGGCGCGGGCGATGCCGATGCGCTGGCGCTGGCCGCCGGAGAACTCGTGCGGGTAGCGCGACAGCGCCCACCGGGGCAGCCCCACCGCGTCGAGGGTCTCGCCGATGATCCGCCGCCGCTCGTCGCGGTCGGCGCCGATGCCGTGGGTCTGCAACCCCTCGGTCAGGATCGACTCGACGTTCTGCCGGGGGTCCAGGCTCGACATCGGATCCTGGAAGATCATCTGCATCCGGCGGCGCATGGTGCGCAGCTTCCCGGCCGGCAGGGTGGTCAGCTCCACCCCGTCGAAGCGGACCTCGCCGCCGGTCGGCGGGGTGAGCTGGAGCAGCGCCCGGCCGAGCGTGGACTTGCCGCAGCCGGACTCGCCGACCAGCCCGTACGTCTTCCCGCGCGGGATGCTCAGGTCGACGCCGTCGACGGCCTTGACGTGCCCGACCACCCGGTCGAGGATGAGCCCTCGCCGGATCGGGAAGTGCACCTTCAGGTCGCGGACCTCGACGAGCGTGTCGCTGCCGGTCACGGCTTCTCCTCCTCGCGCGCGGCGGGCACCGGGGTGGCGGTGGCGGCCGGGCCCTCGGTGGCGGCCGGCGGTGCCATGCCGGGGACCGGGGCCGGGTTGACGCACCGGTAGCCCCGGCCGTCGTGGGTGATCACCAGCTCCGGGGGCTCGCCCACGCACTCGTCGATCCGGCGGGGGCAGCGCGGGGCGAAGGCGCAGCCGTCCGGCCAGGCCAGCAGGTCACGGACCGAGCCGGGGATCGGGTTGAGCCGCTCGCCGCGGCCCGCGTCCAGGCGCGGCACCGAATTGAGCAGACCCACGGTGTACGGGTGGCGCGGCTGGCGGAACAGCGGCCGGCGGCGGGCCGTCTCCACCACCCGACCGGCGTAGAGGACGTTGACCGTGTCGCAGAGGCCGGCGACCACGCCGAGATCGTGGGTGATCATCACGAGGGCGGTGTTCGACTCGTGGACCAGCTCCTTGAGCAGCTCCAGGATCTGCGCCTGGATGGTCACGTCCAGCGCGGTGGTCGGCTCGTCGGCGATCAGCAGCCGGGGCTGGCAGGCGACCGCCATGGCGATCAGGGCGCGTTGGCGCATGCCGCCGGAGAGCTGGTGCGGGTACTCCTTGAGCCGCCGGCGCGGGTCGGGGATGCCGACCCGGTCGAGCAGCTCGGCGGCCTCCTTCTTGGCCGTCTCCCCCCGCATCCCCCGGTGCCGGGTCAGCACCTCGGTCACCTGCAACCCGATCGGGATGACCGGGTTCAGCGAGGAGAGCGGATCCTGGAAGATCATCGCCACGTCGCGGCCCCGGATGTCCCGACGGGAGCGGTCGTCGAGCTGGAGCAGGTCCGTGCCGTCGAAGATCGCCCTACCGCCGACCTTCAGGCCGGGCTGCTTGGGCAGCAGCCCCATGATGGCCAGCGAGGTGACGCTCTTGCCGCAGCCGGACTCGCCGACCAGGCCGACCACCTCGCCCGCGTCGACCGAGAAGGAGACCCCGTCGACGGCGTGCACGGTGCGCTGGCCGCGCCGGGAGAACGTGACGGAGAGGTCGTCCACTTCGAGCAGTGCCATTACCGGCCTTCCGTTCGCGACTGCGGGGCTCGCACGCTTGCACACACGGCCGGCCTACTTCCGCAGCTTCGGGTCGAGGGCCTCGCGCATCGCCTCGCCGAGCAGGGTGAAGCCGAGCGCGGTGACGATGATGGCGAGGGCGGGCAGGATCGCCAGCCGGGGTGCGGCGTCGAGGTAACGCTGCGCCTCGGCGAGCATCACGCCCCACTCGGGGATCGAGGCGTCGTTGTTGCCCAGGCCGAGGAAGGAGAGCGCGGCGGCCTCGATGATCGCGGTGGCCAGCGTCAGCGTGGCCTGGACGATCACCGGGGCGAGCGAGTTCGGCACCACGTGGGTCAGCGCGATCTTTGGCTTCTTCACGCCCAGCGACGTCGCGGCGAGCACGTAGTCGCTGTTGGCCTGGGAGATCATCGAGCCGCGCAGCAGCCGGGCGAAGACCGGCACGGAGACCACACCGACCGCGATCATCACCGTGGTCAGGCTGGAGCCGAGCAGCGCGGCGATGCTGATGGCGAGCAGCAGGCTCGGCATGGCCAGCAGCATGTCGACGATGCGCATGAGGACGTTGTCGAGCGCCTGGCCCC
This sequence comes from Micromonospora sp. DT233, assembly GCF_049841815.1. Lineage (NCBI taxonomy): Bacteria > Bacillati > Actinomycetota > Actinomycetes > Micromonosporales > Micromonosporaceae > Micromonospora > Micromonospora sp. DT233. Next base: position 835,234 of record NZ_JBNCLB010000001.1, read on the forward strand.
ACCGGCCGCCGAGGCCGGCGGCCGCGCCGGCGATGCCGCCGATCAGCGACCCGACGGCCAGACCGATCAGCGTGGAGACCACGCCGACCAGCAGGGTCTGCCGGGCGCCCACGATCATCCGGCTGAACTCGTCGCGCCCGATGTGGTCGACGCCGAACCAGTTCTCCGCCCGGGGGCCCGGGAAGTAGCCGATGTTGTCCCGGATCTCGCCCTTCCAGAGCTGGGCGTCCGCCGGGTGCGGCACCAGGAACGGGCCGACGACCGCGACGAGCACGAAGAGCGCCAGGATCACCGTGCCGATGATGGCGGCGGGATTGCGGCGCAGCCGGCGGAACGCCTCCTGCCAGATGCTGACGCCGCGCTCGTCGTCGCGGGCGGCCAGTTCGGCGAGCCGGTCGATCTTCTCGCGCTTCTTGCCGGTGATGGTGGTCACCGCACCCTCACCCTCGGGTCGATCACGCTGTAGGAGAGGTCCACCAGCAGATTCACCAGCACATACACCACCGCGATGATCAGGATGAAGCCCATCAGGACCGGGTAGTCGCGCTGGCTGATCGCCTCGGCGACGAAGGCCCCGATGCCGCCGAAGGCGAAGACGGTCTCGGTCAGCACCGCGCCGGAGAGCAGGCCGCCGGTGAGCAGGCCGATCGAGGTGACCACGGGAAGCATCGCGTTGCGCAGCACGTGCCGGCCGCGGACCGTGTTCTGGGTCAGGCCCTTGGCCTCGGCGGTGCGGACGAAGTCCTCATTGAGCACCTCCAGCACGCTGGCCCGGGTGATCCGGACGATGATCGCCAGGGGGATGCTGGCCAGCGCGATGCCCGGCAGCACCAGGTGCCAGAGCGCGTCGGCGGCGGCGTCCCACTCCCGGGTCAGCAGACCGTCGAGGACGAAGAAGTTGGTGACCCGGGTCGCCCCGAGGGTCGGATCCTGCCGGCCGCTGGACGGGAACCAGCCCAGGGTCTCCGAGAAGAGCGCCTTGAGCACGTACGCCAGGAAGAAGACCGGGATGCAGATGCCGATCAGCGACCCGCCGACCGAGAGGTGGTCGAAGAGCCGGCCGCGACGGCGGGCGGCGAGGTAGCCCAGCGGGATGCCGATGCCGATGGCGATCAGCATGCCCATCACGGTCAGCTCGACCGTGCCGGGGAACCGCTCGACGAACTCGGTGACGACCGTCCGCTTGGTGGAGGTCGAGGTGCCCAGGTCCAGCTTGATCAGCCGCCGCACGAAGCGGCCGTACTGCACCAGGATCGGCTCGTCGAGGCCGAAGTTGCGGCGGATGGCGGCGCGCATCTCCGGCGTGCCGCGCTCGCCGAGGATGGCGGTCTCGGGACCGCCGGGCAGCCGGCGCAGCCAGATGAACAGCAGAAGGGAGAGCCCGATCAGCGTTGGTATCAGCTGGAGCAGGCGTCTGACGATGAACCGGAACACGGCGGCCTCGAAAGGGGGTACGGAGGGCGCGGGCGGGCGCCGTGGTCACGGCACCCGCCCGCGTTCCTTGCGTCAGATCAGGACTTGAACTCGCCGGTCGAGAACCGCTCGTCGGTGAGCGGGCTGGCCTTGATCCCGGTCACGTCCTTGCCGAACACGATCGCCGGGGGCGAGTGCGAGATCGGCACACCGGGCAGGTAGTCCATGATCGCCTTGTTGAGGGCCTTGTACTTCTCGTTCCGCGCCGTCACGTCGGCGGTGGTGTCCGCGTCGGCGAACTGGTCGAACAGGGCCTTGTTGTTGAAGCCCCACTCGTCCTTCGGCCGGTCGAACATGGTGCCGATGAAGTTGTAGGCGTCGCCGTAGTCACCGGTCCAGCCGAGGAAGTGCAGGTCGTGCTTGGTGCCGGAGGTGGTGGCGTTGAGGTAGTCCGGGCTCCACTTCAGCGGGATGCCCTCGACCTTGATGCCGACCGCCTTGAGGTCCGCCGAGAGCAACTCGAAGATGTCCTTCGGGTTCGGCATGTACGGCCGGGTGACCTCGGTCGGGTAGTGGAACCGCAGGCTCAGGTTCGACGCGCCGGCCTCGGCCAGCAACTGCTTGGCCTTCTCCTGGTTGTAGTCGTACTTGGCCACGTCGCCGTTGAAGCCCTCGACGGTGTCCGGCATGAAGTTCACGCCGACCTTGGCGCCCGGGGGCAGCTTCGAGTCGACCAGCGCCTGACGGTTGAGCGCGTACGCGATGGCCTGGCGGACCTTGACGTCGGCCAGCTTCGGGTTCCCCTTCTGGTTGATCGCCAGGTAGAGGATGTTGAACGCCGGGCGGACGAGCATGTTGAAGCCCTCGGACTTCAGCGGCTCGACGTCGGCCGGGCCGACCAGGTCGTACCCCTGGATGTCGCCGGAGCGCAGCGCCTGCTTGCGCGCGTTCTCGTCGGAGATGGTCTTGAAGATGATGGTCTTCAGCTTGGCCTTGGGGCCGGTGTAGTCGTCGTTTCGCTCGATGGTGAGCGTCTTGTTCGCGACGTCCCAGGCCTTGAACTTGAACGGGCCGGTGCCGGTCGGGTGCTCCGTCGCGTACGACGGGTACTTGATGTCGGCGGCGGTGCCACCGACGTTGCTGGCGTCGTACTGCTCCATGGCCTTGGGGCTCTGCATGGAGAACGACGGCAGCATCAGCGCGGCCGGGATCTTGCTGGAGACCCGGGTGAACGCCAGGTCGACCGTGGTGGCGTCCTTGGCGGTGCAGGCCTTGAAGAGGCTCGGCGGCAGGTCGTCGCGCTCGTTCTTGGCGAAGCCGCCCATCACGTCCTGCCAGTACGGCGTCACGTCCGGGCTCTGCATGAGGCCCTTGGCGTTGTACCAGCGGTCGAAGTTGGCGCAGACGGCCTCGGCGTTGAACTCGGTGCCGTCGTGGAACTTCACCCCGGAGCGGAGCTTGAACGTCCACGTCGTGCCGGCGGCGTCGGGGGTCCAGGACTCGGCCAGCCCCGGGGTGACCTTGGTGCCACCCTCCTCCGGCCGGACCAGGGTCTCGAAGACCTGGCGGGCGAACCGCAGCGACTCACCGTCGCTGGCGAAGCTGGGGTCGAGGACCTTCGGGTCGCCGGCCACGCCGAAGACCAGCGTGTCCTTCTTGCTGCCACCGGAAGTGTCGTCGCGGTTACTCTCGGCGCAGCCTGCTACCGCGAGGGCCGCGACCGCGACGGCCGCGATTGCGGCCTTCGGCCTGGGTGCACGCATGGGTGCTTCACCTCGTCCTTGGGGGTACGGACATCGTGGTGACAGGGGTCACCGATCGCCGTGACCTTAGCGTTCGTTCGGACCGCCGGGAAACTGCCGGAAGAGCTGTTGGTATCGGATCGTGTCTTAACTCCTGCGCGTTGTTCGCGGCAGCGCTGCGGAGTGCCAGTAAAGGGGCGATTTGCGCCGCTATACAGATGCAAACTTGTTACATGGCCTGTCGGCCTGGCGTTCCACATGTCAGAACGCGCAACGGCTCCGGGCGCGTAGCGCGGAAGGCCGCCGGGGGACTACGGAAGGCCGCCGGGGGACTACGGAAGGCCGCCGGGGGACTACGGAAGGCCGCCGGGGGACTACGGGAGGCCGCCGGGGGACGGCCGGAACGGCAACGGCCGGCGCCGGGTGAACCGGTGCCGGCCGTGCGGCCGCTCGCGGCGGTGGCTCAGACGGCCCGACGCCCCTCGAAGGCGCGGCCGAGGGTGATCTCGTCGGCGTACTCCAGGTCGCCGCCGACCGGCAGGCCGCTGGCGAGCCGGGTCACCGCGATGCCCATCGGCTTGACCATCAGCGCCAGGTACGTCGCCGTCGCCTCGCCCTCGGTGTTCGGGTCGGTGGCGAGAATCAACTCGCGCACCGCGCCACCGCTGAGCCGGGTCATCAGCTCCCGGATGCGCAGGTTGTCCGGGCCGATGCCCTCCAGCGGATTGATCGCCCCGCCGAGCACGTGGTACCGGCCCCGGAACTCGCCGGTCCGCTCGACCGCCACCACGTCCTTCGGCTCCTCGACCACGCAGAGCACCTCGTCGGTGCGGCGCGGGTCGCGGCAGATCCGGCACTGCTCGGACTCGGCGACGTTGTAGCAGGTGGTGCAGAACCGCACCAGATCCTTGACCTTGCGCAGCGCGCCGGCCAACCGGTTGACGTCGGCCGGGTCCGCCGACAGGACGTGGAAGGCGATGCGCTGGGCGCTCTTCGGGCCGACGCCCGGCAGCCGCCCCAACTCGTCGATCAGATCCTGGATGGCACCTTCGTACATCGGACGGCTCAGAAACCGGGCAGGCCGAGGCCGCCCATGCCGCCCGAGACCGGGCCCATCTTCTGCTCGGTCAGCACCCGGGACGCCTCGGCGGCGTTGTGCAGCGCGGCGAGCACCAGGTCCTCCAGCGTCTCCACGTCCTCCGGGTCGACGGCCTTCGGGTCGATCTTGATGCCCTTGATCGCGCCGGTGCCGGAGACGGTCGCGGTGACCAGGCCGCCGCCGGCGGTGCCGGTCAGCTCGGCCTCGGCCAGCTCCGCCTGGGCCTGGGCGATCTGCTGCTGCATCTTCTGCGCCTGCTTCAGCATCTGCTGCATGTTCGGCTGTCCACCTGGGCGCACGGATGGCTCCTTCTCGCACTCGTCTGCTCGACCGCGCCCAGCCTAGCCGCCCCCCACCCCCTCCCCCCGCCCTGTCAGGGTGATCAAGAGGTTTACGTCACCTAGAAGATCAAGATTGACACAAACCTCTTGATCAACGCGGCCTCGGCCGGGGCGGGGTGGGGTGGGGTGGGGTGGGGTGTCAGCGGGCGTCTACCTCGTCGATCTTTTCGGCGCCGAATGCCTCCCGCAGCAGTTGCACCGCTTGCTCCTCGCTGGACTGCCGGGCGGTCCGCTCGTCGATCACCTCGTCCAGCGGCTCGTCGCCCGGGTCGAAGCCCTCGTAGGCCGGGGTGGCCGCCGCCGCGCCCGACCGTCCGCCGCCGCCGCCGCGCACCGGCCCGTCGTAGTCGGGGTCGTAGGGCGGCTCACCGGCCCAGTCGGCGTCCGCCGTGCGCCGCGCCCCGTTCTGGGTACGCGGACCACCCCGGCCGGCCGCCGCCGCCCGCGCGGCGGCCAGGGCGCTGCTGACCTGCGCGCTACCGCCAGCGCCACCGTTGCCGGGAGCACCATGCGCGCCGTGCGGGGCACCGCCGCCCGCACCGTTGCCGGTGGCACCGCGAACAGCACCGTTGCCGGTGGCAGCGCCGTGGGTGGCAGCGCCGTGGGTGCCGTTCCTGGCGGCACCGTTGGCCGTGCCGCCGGTTCCGTACCCGGTGGTGCCGTTGGCCGGACCGGGGCTCTGCGCCGGGGCGTCGTCCCAGGGCGGGCCGGGGTCACCGGTCGGGGGGGACGCCGCGCCGGACGCGGGGTGCCGGGGCGGGGTGGTCGGAGGATGCGTCGTGTCCGGGGCGGACGGCCCGCCGGGGCGGGCCGCCTCCGGCCAGTCGTCGTCCCGCGCCGTGACTCCGGCCGGCGCGGCCCCACCGGGGCGGGCCGGCTCGGGCCACTCCTCCGCCCCGCCGGCCGGCGCGGACGCCCCGGCCGGGGTCGCGGAGCCGGTGCCGGGGCCCCGGTCGTTCGGCGCGCCGGACGACGGCCGGGCTGGACCGGGCGGGACCGCGGCGGGCGGGTTCGGACGGGCGGGGGCAGGCGGACCCGCGGCCGGCGGGGCCGGACGGGCGGGGGCGGGCGGACCCGCGGCCGGCGGGGCCGGACGGGCGGGCGGTGCCGGGCTCCCGGCGGGCGGGGCCGGGGCGGCGGGGCCGGCGGCCGGCGGGGCCGGGCGGGCCGGCGCGGGAGCCGCCGCCCGGGAGCCGCCGCCCAGCGACGTCCCGCCACGCTCGCCGGCGACGTCGCAACGGATCTGCCAGCGCCCGCCGAACTCCTCGTAGAGCGCGTCGGTGAGCACCTGGGCATGGTCGGCCATCATCTTGGCCAGCACCGTCGACTTCACGGTCACCACCAGCGTGTCGCCGTCCAGGTCCCGGACGACCGCGTCCCGCATCAGCGCGGCGATCCGCTTGTTGGTCCGGTTGACCTTGCCGACCACGTCCGGCCACGCGCGGCGCACCGCCACCGCGTCCAGCGCCCCCGGGGCCGCCGCGCCGGGGCGGGGCGGGGCGGGGGTGCCCGGGTCGGGCATGATCGCCTCCGGCGGGACCTCCCGCCGAGGCGTGGACGGGGCGACCGGAGCCGCCGAGACGGGGGCAGCGGACGCGACCGGGGTGCTCGCCGGGGCGGCGGACGCCGCCGCCGGCGCGGGGGGCGCGGCAGCCGCCGCAGGCGGGGGGGCCGGCTGGGGGCGTACCGCCGGGGGTGCGGTGACCGGCGCGGGGCCGGCGGCCGGCGGCGGCTCGGTGCCGCCGAGGGCGATCCGGCGTTCCATCCGCTCCAGGCGTTGCAGCAGCCCGCCGGCCGAGTCGTCGACGCCGGGCAGCAGCATCCGGGCGCAGATCAGCTCCAGCAGCAGCCGGGGCGCGGTCGCGCCGCGCATCTCCACCAGGCCGTTGTGCACGATGTCGGCGCACCGGGACAGGGTGGCCGGGCCGAGCCGCTGGGCCTGGGCGGTCATCCGCTCGATCTGGTCGGCCGGCCCGTCGATCAGGCCCTTGGTGGCGGCGTCGGGCACCTGCTGCAGGACGATCAGGTCACGCAGCCGCTCCAGCAGGTCGGAGGCGAAGCGGCGCGGGTCGTGCCCGGCCTCGGCGACCCGCTCCACGGTCGCGTACGCGGCCGCGCCGTCCCCGGCGGCCAACGCGTCGCACATCTCGTCGATCAGCGCCGAGTCGGTGACGCCGAGCAGCGCGGCGGCCCGGGCGTAGCCGACCCCCTCCGGGCCCGCGCCCGCGATCAGCTGGTCGAGCACGGAGAGGCTGTCCCGGGCGCTGCCGCCACCGGCGCGCACCACCAGGGGGAAGACCGCCGGGTCGACGGTGACGCCCTCGGCCTCGCAGAGCTGCTCGAGATAGGGCCGGAGCGTCTTCGGCGGGATCAGCCGGAACGGGTAGTGGTGGGTCCGCGACTTGATCGTGCCGAGGACCTTCTCCGGCTCGGTGGTGGCGAAGATGAACTTGACGTACTCCGGGGGCTCCTCGACCAGCTTGAGCAGGGCGTTGAAGCCGGCCGACGAGACCATGTGCGCCTCGTCGATGACATAGATCTTGAAGCGGCTGTGGGCCGGCGCGAAGAGCGCCTTCTCCCGCAGCTCGCGGGCGTCGTCGACGCCGCCGTGGCTGGCCGCGTCGATCTCCAGCACGTCGATCGAGCCGCCGTCGGTGGCCAGCGAGCGGCAGGACTCGCACTGCCCGCACGGCTCCGGGGTGGGGCCCTGCTCACAGTTGAGCGAGCGGGCCAGGATCCGGGCGCTGGAGGTCTTGCCGCAGCCCCGCGGGCCGGAGAAGAGGTACGCGTGGTTGAGCCGACCGCTGCGCAGCGCCTGCGACAGCGGCTCGGTGACGTGCTCCTGGCCGATGATCTCGGCGAAGGTGCGCGGCCGGTACTTGCGGTAGAGCGCCAGTGCCACTCGTCCCGCCTCCTCTCGACCGAGCCATTCTGCGCCGGTCGGGCGCGGGTGACCACCCACCACCCCGTGCCGACACCGACCGTGGTCTGCCGGTGCACCGTAGCGACACCCGGAGACAAAAAAGGCCTCCCGTGCACCCGGCAGAGCTCGCTTATCCTTGCTGCCTTCCGGCCCTGGGGAGGTTCACGAGATACCGCCGCACGGGAGGTGCCACCCACCCTACCCGACCGCCGGTCGATCTTCAGGGGGTGGTGGGGTGTCCGCGCCGTGACGAACCTGTACGCTGTCCCACGGAGGATTCGCCTAGAGGCCTAGGGCGCACGCTTGGAAAGCGTGTTGGGTTTACACCCTCACGAGTTCGAATCTCGTATCCTCCGCTCGCTTGAGCAGGGAAAAACGACAGGGCCGGCCCTCACAGGGACCGGCCCTGAATCGTCTCTGCGATCGTCCCAGTTGCCCTGTTCCGGCCGGTCCGGCGGCGGCCCGTCGCCTGCCTTCCGGGCTGGCGTCTTGCAGGGCAGGGCGATGATAGGTGCCGTGAGTCCTGGTGCCCGCCGTTCGCTCTCTCACTGGCGTAGCAGGGGCCCGACCAGGTCCGCGCGCGTGTGCTGGTCCGTGATTTTCTGGACCGGCTACGCCGTCTGGACGTGGATGGTCTACTACTGGGCCGCAGGGCACGGCCACCAACTCCTGTCGAGCGGTTATCGTCCGTGGTATTTCGCGGTGGCGGCGGTGACGTACTGGCCAGCGGCCTGTCTGCTTTGGTGGTCCATGTTCTCCAGGGCTGGCGGTCCCGTGCCGTGGACGCCCCGGTGAGGGCGGCGTGCGCAAGGCGCCCCAGCCGAGGTCGATGCGGGCGGGAGACCACGACGGAGGATCATGAGTTACCGGCTCAGTGCGGTGGTCGCCGATGTCGAGCTGCTCCGCGAGCAGACCGCCGGTCTGGACCACGCGGTGCTCGCCGCGCTGCGGCAGGACTTCGCGCTGCTGCCGGTCACCCCGCAACTGGTCGAGGAGCTGACCGGGGCGCTGCCGGACTTCGCCGTGGAGCGGCCGGGCCCGGAGCGGCCGTTCGAGCTGGTGCTCTCGCCGGCGCTGACCGGGCTGCTGGCCGGGTGGTCACGGCACGGGCCGGTGGCGTACCTGGAGGCGGAGTTCTCCGGCGGCCTCGGGCGGCAGGCGTCGGTGGTCTGGCTCGGCGGCGCGGTCGCCTGGGGGCCCCACTTCGACGACGTGCTGGACGCCCCGCGCGAGCGGTGGCCGTTGAACGCGGCGCTGACCCGCATCGGCGCGGAGCCCGGACGGTGGCTCGACCCGTTCGCCGAGCTGGGCCTGCACCTGGAGCGCAACACCGACGGCTGGCTGGCGCACGGCCGGCGCGGGCTGAGCGCCGACTACTGGGACGAGCTGGCCGAGGAGTGGGAATTCCAGGAATCCGCCGGCCGGCAGCAACCTGAGCGCCCCGGTCCCGTTGGGGACTGGGGGATACCATGAAATTGCGACAATTCGTATTTATTACCGTGCTGCTGACGGCCGCCTCGATCGCGGGCAGCGGCGTACGTCCACAGGGGCCGGTCGACGCCGGCGGCGGTTCGCGCCCGCCCGATCGGCCCGGGACCGGCCGGCCGGCGGGCACCGGCGAGGTGATCGACCTGCGCGGCCTGCGCAACGTCGAGTTCGGCGACACCGAGGCGGAGCTGACCCGGCGCGGCATCCTCCGCTCCGAGGTCAACGCGTGCGGGCCGACGCTCACCGGCCACGAGACGGCCAGCCCGGTCTTCGTCGACGACCGGCTGGTGCTGCTCTGGCTCGACGACCCGGCCCGCACCCCGGAGGGGGTCACCGTCGGCACCCCCGTCGAGCAGGTGCGTTCCCGCTACCGGCAGGTCAGCCCGCTGCACGCGCCACGGGGGACGTACCGGCTCGACGGGCTGCTGGCCCGCCGCGGCGACCGCGCGTACCTCTTCCTGCACGACGGCCGCACGGTCCGCAGAATCATCGCCGGGTACGCCGACTGGGCCCGCCGCCTCTTCGCCACCGGCCACGGCCCCTGCTGACCCGCCTGTCACGCGGAAGGGCCGGCGACGCGGGCGCACGCCCGGTCACCGGCCCTCTCGCCGGCCACGCCGCTCAGTACCCGGTGTACCCGCCCTGCCGGGCGGCGATGCGCAGGCCGTACTGCTGGGGCAGGAAATGGTCGGTGCGCAGGGACGCGCCGCTCCACGAGGTGGCCTGCGGCACCAGCCCGCCCGACGAGCCGTGGAACGCGGCGATCGACCCGGACGGGTAGCCGGCGGTGTCGCCGGCCACCTCCTCCCCGATCGACGCCACCACGGCGTCCAGCCCGCCGGCGCCGTCGAGGTTGAGCAGCGCGACGGAGGCGCCGAACTTGTCACCGCGCTCGCACGAGCCCGGGATCACCTCGTCGTTCTGGTCGAACCCCTGCGCACCGGTGCCGGTCAGCCCGGAGGCCGAGCCCTTCAGCAGGCTGATCGTCCCGGCGTCGACCGTCGAGCCGATGTCCTCCCCGGCGGCGCCGACGAGCACGTCCGCCTTGCCGTCGCCGGTCACGTCGCCGACCGCGAGCGTCGCGCCGAAGCGGTCGTCACCCTCGACGTCTCCCGGTACGCCCGGAGTGCCCTGCGTGACGATCCGTACGGCGCTGCCCGACAGGCCGGCGGAACGGCCGGTGAAGGCCGCGACGAGCCCACCGGTGACGTTGGGGGTCTGGGCGCTGGGCGCACCGGCGACCACCTCGCCCAGCCCGTCGCCGTTGACGTCGCCGATCGCGAGGGACTCGCCCAGGTACCACGCGATGACCTCGGGCTGGCCCGTCGCCCCCTGCACCGACGCGCCGGTGGCCGACGTCGCGCCGGTGTCGGAGACGCCGCCGGCCGAACCCCACATCAGGGTGACCATGCCGCTGCCCTCGAAGGAGGTGCCGTCGTTCTCCTGCGGCGCGCCGATGGCCAGGTCGGCGTACTTGTCGCCGTTGACCTTGCCGATCGCGAGCGTCATGCCGAAGTGGTCGTTGCCCTCGGCCGCGCCGGGCACCCCGGCCTGGTCCTGCTGGAGGTACTCGGACCCGGTGGCCGTCAGGCCGGCCAACCCGCCGAAGAGGACGGTGACCGCCCCGGCCTCCTGCTTGGCCTCGATCGCCTCTCGGTACGCCCCGACCGCGAGGTCGTCGCGGCCGTCGCCGTTGATGTCACCGGCCGCGAGCGCCGCCCCGAACGAGTCGTAGTTCTCCGGGTCGCCGGGCACGTCGGTCGAGCTCTGGTTGAAGTGGCTGGCCGAGTCGACCACCAGCCCCGTGCCGCTGCCCGGAATGATCCAGATCCCGCCGGCGTGGGTCTGGTTGCCGGGGTCCACCTCGCCCGGGTCGCCGATCGCCAGGTCGTCGTACCCGTCGTTGTTGAAGTCCCCCGCCACGAGGGCGGTGCCGAAGCAGGCGCAGCCGCCCTCCGGCGACAGGGCGCCCAGGAAGTAGTCGACGTGCGGGGCGGAGGAGTACCGCACCACGACCACCCCGGACGGGTAGTGCGGCAGGTTGGGATTGAGGAAGTCGCTGCTGGCCGCGACGTCGTCGACGCCGTCGCCGTCGAAGTCGGAACGGGTCGCCCCCGCGCCCTGCACCGGGGTGACCGCCTTCGGCACCCGGTGGTGCTGCAGGACGACCCCCTCCCGGGTGATGGTCCCGACGCCGTCCGCCGCCTGGGCGGGGGCACTCATCGACAGTCCGGCCAGCACGGCCAGGACCGACACACCTGCGGTTCTACGACGCAACAGAACTCCCCCGTTCGACATGGACGCGCCGCCACCATAGGGGAGAAGATCATCGATGGTAAACCGGTCGACCGGGCGGATCTGTCAGGTCGGCTCCCGTTCGAGGTGCTGGCCGCGGCACGCGTACCCGATCGCGGGTTGTGCCGGCGCGCGGCGGACGGTAGAGACGACGCATGCGTCGGGTGAGCACGGTGGTCCTCTCGGTGGTCGGCGTGGCCCTGCTGGGCGTCGTCACCAACGTCGCCACGGGGGTCCTGCCCGCCCGGCTGTCGCCGTACCTCTGGTTGGCCTGGCCGTTGCTGCCCGTCGTGGTGGTGGCGCTGACGGTGGTCGAGACCCGGCGGGCCCGCGCGCCCGCACCGGCCGGCGTCCCCGCCGCGCGGGCCCGCCGGGTGCTGCTCGACCGGGTACGCCGCTACTGGATCACCAGCGTGCTGGACCGCTCGCTGCACCGGGAGGCGCGGCTGCAGCTCGGTTTCAGCGCGGCGACCGACGACCGGCGGTACCCGTGGATGCTGCGGGCCAGCCACCGCGACGGCTTCACCGACGTCCTCGACGACGGGGCGTCGGTCGCGGCGCTCTTCGCGCGGCTCGACCGCGCCATGGTGATCCTCGGGGCGCCGGGTGCCGGCAAGACGACGACGCTGCTCGAACTCGCGCGGGAACTGCTCGACGACGCCGAGGCCGACCGGGACGCGCCCATCCCGGTGGTGCTCAACCTCTCCTCCTGGGCGACGCGCCGCCAGCCGCTGGCCCAGTGGCTCGTCGAGCAGCTCGCCGAACGGTACGGGATCCCCGCCGGGCAGGCGACCGGCTGGGTCGAGGCCGGGGAGATCCTGCCCCTGCTCGACGGGCTCGACGAGGTGGGCGAGACCCACCGCGACGAGTGCGTGACGGCGATCGCCACGTTCCACGCCCGAGCGCCGCTCACCCCGATCGCCGTGTGCTGCCGGGAGTCGGAGTACCAGCGCCTGCGCGCGATCCTGCCCGTCTACGGCACCGTCACGATCCAGCCGCTGACCCGGGCGCAGATCGAGCGGCACCTGGACCGGGCCGGGCCCGCGCTCGCCGGCCTGCGCGCCGCCCTGGCGGCGGACGAGGAGCTGTGGGAGTTCACCGGGTCCCCGCTGCTGCTCAGCATCATGGCGCTGGCCTACGCCGACGGTCCCGGCCCGACCGCCGGCACCGGCAGCCGTCGGGACCGGCTCTTCGCCCGGTACGTCGAGACCATGCTGCGGCACCGGCCGCACCGCGCCTACCGGCCCGAGCAGGTCACGCGGCACCTCGCCATGCTCGGCGCGCAGCTGCGGGCGCGGCAGCAGTCCATCTTCGTGCTGGACCTGGTCGCGCCCGACTGGGCGGCGCACTGGCCCTTGAACACCGACGAAACGCGCGGCCGGCTCGCTGCCGGCGCCGCCGTCGGCCTGCTGACCGGTCTCTGCGGGGTGGCCCTGATCGGCTGGCCGGGCGCAGCCGCCGGCCTGCTGGCCGCCGTCATGACGATGCTGGGCCTCGTCTACGGCGAGTACGACACCCTCGGCCTGATCGCCCGCCGGGACCGGCAACCGGACGACCGAACCTTCCGGATCGACTGGCTCAGTGACATGGCGGAAGGAACCAGCGAGCTGCTCGACCGATTGGTCGTCAGGTGGGCGCTGACGGCCGGCACGCTCGTGGCGGGCGCGGGCGGTGGCCTCGTCGACGGCTGGTCGGGCCTCTTCACCGGCCTGGCGTGCTGGCTCGGTCTCGTCCTGGCGGTGCTGCTCGCCCTCAGCGCCGTGAGCAACCTGTCGCTGCACCTCTACTTCGCCGGTTCGCCCGGTGGTGCCGCGCGCCGGGAGATCCCGAGCCCCGCGCTACGCGGACGGCTCCGGCTCGTCCGGCGCGTGGCACCGGCCCTCGGCGCGGTCGCCGGCACGGCCGCCGGGCTGCTGATGAGCTGGCCCCGCAGCGCAGCGGAGGGCCTCCGATTCGGCCTGTTCGTCTGGGTGGCCGTGACGTCGTACGTGCTGGCAGCCATCGCGCTCGGGCCGATCGTGGAGCAGTGGCTGCTGCGTCGGCGGCTCGCCCGCGAAGGGGCCCTGCCCTACCCGCTACGGCCGTTCCTCGACTACGCCGTGCAGTGCCTCTTCCTGCGCGACGTCGGCGACGGCTACATCTTCGTCCACCGGGAACTGCTGGACTTCTTCGCCGACCTGCCGGCGGCGAAGCGGCCGAGGCAGACCCGGCCGCCGTACGTCGACCGCAGCGCCCTGAAGGACGGTTGACCGCCTTCGCCGGGTCGCCGGGCGGACGCCGGATCGACGGGCGACGGGCGACGGGCGACGGGCGACGGGCCCCGGTCGATCGCGGTTGGCGATCGGCCGGGGCCCGTCGGTTGATGCTGTTGTCGGATCAGGCGAGGTCGAAGCGGTCCAGCTCCATGACCTTGGTCCAGGCCGCGACGAAGTCCGTCACGAACTTGGCGCCCGCGTCCTGGCTGGCGTACACCTCGGAGAGGGCCCGCAGCTGGGAGTTGGAGCCGAAGATGAGGTCGACCGCCGTGGCGGTCCACTTCACCTCGTCGGTGGCCAGGTCCCGGATCTCGTACACGTGCTCGTCGGACTGCGACGCCTTCCACCGGGTGCCCGGGGAGAGCAGGTTGGCGAAGAAGTCGTTGGTGAGCACGCCGGGCCGGTCGGTGAGCACGCCGTGCGACGAGCCGCCGAAGTTGGCCCCGAGGGAACGCAGGCCGCCGATGAGGACGGTCATCTCGGGCGCGGTCAGGTCCAGCATGTAGGCGCGGTCGATGAGCAGCACCTCCGGCTGGGTCTTCTCGCCGGGGCGCAGGTAGTTGCGGAACCCGTCGGCGCGCGGCTCCAGCACCCGGAACGACTCGACGTCGGTCTGCTCCTGGCTGGCGTCGGTGCGACCCGGGTGGAACGGCACCGTCACCTCGACGCCGGCGTCGCGCGCCGCCTTCTCGACGGCGGCCGAGCCGGCCAGCACGATCAGGTCGGCCAGGGAGATCTGCGCGCCCCCGGCGGCGTTGAACTCCCGCTGGATGCCCTCCAGCGCGGTCAGCACCGTGGCGAGCTGCTCCGGCTGGTTGACCTCCCAGTTGCGCTGCGGCTCCAGCCGGATCCGCGCGCCGTTGGCGCCACCGCGCTTGTCGGTGGAGCGGAAGCTGGCGGCCGACGCCCAGGCGGTGGAGACCAGCTGGGCGGTGGTGAGGCCGGACTCCAGCACCTTCGCCTTGAGTGCGGCGACGTCGGCGTCACCCACGAGCTCGTGGTCGACGGCCGGCACCGGGTCCTGCCAGAGCTGGGGCTGCGGCACCCACGGCCCGAGGAAGCGGCTGACCGGGCCCATGTCGCGGTGCAGCAGCTTGTACCAGGCCTTGGCGAAGGCCAGCGCGAACTCGTCGGGGTTCTCCAGGAAACGACGCGAGATCCGCTCGTACGCCGGGTCGACCCGCAGCGACAGGTCGGTGGTGAGCATCGTCGGCTTGTACTTCTTCGACGGGTCGTGGGCGTCGGGGATGATCGCCTCGGCGTCCTTGGCGACCCACTGCTTCGCCCCGCCGGGGCTCGTGGTGAGCTCCCACTCGTAGCCGAAGAGGATCTCGAAGAAGCGGTTGCTCCACTGCGTCGGCTTGTCGGTCCAGGTCACCTCGAGGCCGCTGGTGATCGTGTCCGGGCCCTTGCCGCTGTTGTAGGTGCTCAGCCAGCCCAGCCCCTGCGCCTCCAGCGGCGCGGCCTCCGGCTCGGGGCCCACGTGGTCGTCGGCGATGCCGGCGCCGTGGGTCTTGCCGAAGGTGTGGCCGCCGGCGATGAGGGCGACGGTCTCCTCGTCGTTCATCGCCATCCGGGCGAAGGTCTCGCGGATGAAGTGCGCCGCCGCCAGCGGGTCGGCGTTGCCGCGCGGGCCCTCCGGGTTGACGTAGATCAGACCCATCTCGGTCGCGCCGACGCCTTCGGACATCTCCTTCTCGGAGACGTAGCGCTCGTCGCCCAGCCAGGCGTCCTCCGGGCCCCAGAAGATCTCCTCGGGCTCCCAGACGTCCTCGCGGCCGAAGCCGAAGCCGAAGGTCTTGAAGCCCATCGACTCCAAGGCCACGTTGCCGGCGAGCACGAGCAGGTCGGCCCAGGAGACCTGCTGGCCGTACTTCTGCTTGACCGGCCAGAGCAGCCGGCGGGCCTTGTCGAGGTTGGCGTTGTCCGGCCAGCTGTTCAGCGGGGCGAACCGCTGACCGCCGTCGCCGGCGCCGCCGCGCCCGTCCTGGATGCGGTACGTGCCGGCGGCGTGCCAGCTCATCCGGATCATCAGGCCGCCGTAGTGGCCGAAGTCGGCCGGCCACCAGTCCTGCGAGGTGGTGAGGACCTCGGTGATGTCACGCTTGAGGGCCTCGACGTCGAGCTTGGCGAACTCCTTGGCGTAGCTGAAGTCCTCCCCCAGCGGGTTGCCCTTGGACGAGTGGGCGTGCAACACCGACAGGTCGATCTGGTTGGGCCACCAGTCCCGGACCGTACGCGGGCGACCGCCGGTCTTCGGGGTCGGCGAGTCGATCGCCGGGTTCTCGCTCTCGCTGCCGTGCGCGGTCACGGAGTCGTGCGCGACCGGGCAACCGGCCGCCTCCTTGGCGTCCACGCCCTGGGCGCTGGACGGACCGTTGGCCTGGGTTTCGCTCATTTGTTTCCTTCCGAACTGGCGGACCACTGAGGGCTGCGTTCGGTCGCGCAGTCGGGGCAGGTGCCCCAGTAGACGACCTCCGCCTCGTCGACCACGAAACCGTGGTCGTTGGAGGCGGTGAGACAGGGGGAATGGCCGACGGCGCAGTCGACGTCGGCGATCGCGCCGCAGGAGCGGCAGACGACATGGTGGTGGTTGTCCGCGACGCGGGACTCGTAGCGGGCGGTCGCGCCGGCGGGCTGGATGCGCCGGATCAGACCGGCGTCGGTCAGCGCCCGCAGCACGTCGTAGACCGCCTGGTGGGAGACGGTGGGAAGGTCCGCCCGGACGAGCGCGATCATGGTGTCGGTGTCGACGTGCGGGTGGTCACGCAGCGCCGCGAGGACCGCCAACCGGGGCCGGGTCACGCGCAGGGAGACCGCCCGCAACTGAGCCTCGAAGTCGGACGTCACGCGGTGACCATAGCCCAGTATTCTGGAGCAGATCAAGTTTTCTTCCCGGGCCACCCGTACACGTCGGCAACGCTACCCCCGCCGGGCCCCGCGCCGTGGGCACGAAACACGCCCTGCCGCCCCGACCCCACGCATGAGCTGTGTGGCCCCCGGGTAACCGCCGGCCATGGCGCGATACACGAAGCCCGAGCTCAGGGAGCAGGTCAAGGAAGAGATCAAGGCCGGCGACAAGGGCGGCCGGCCGGGACAGTGGTCGGCGCGCAAGTCGCAACTACTCACCAAGGAGTACGAGAAGCGCGGCGGCGGCTTCGAGGGCCCGAAGGACGAACGCCAGAAGTCCCTGCAACGCTGGGGCGGCGAGAAGTGGCAGACCAAGGAGGGCGACACCCGCGCCCGCCGGGGCGGCGAAACCGGCCGTTACCTGCCCAAGAAGGCCTGGGAGCAGCTCTCCGAGGAGGAACGCCGCGCCACCGACGCCAAGAAGCGCAAGGCGTCGAAGTCCGGCAAGCAGTACGTCGCCAACACCGGGCCGGCCAAGAGCGCCCGCCGCAATGCCACGGCCGCCGAACGGCTGTCGGAGCTGCCCGTCGCCGAGGCGACCAAGCTCGCCAGCGGCCTGGACACCGGCCAGCTCAAGACCGCGCTGCGCAACGAGCGCGGCGGCAAGGCCCGCAAGACGCTCATCCAGCGCCTGGAGTCGACCCTGGCCCGCCGCTGACCCGATCGGCAAAGTTTTACAAAGAACCGCCGTTTGCCCGTCACAGCTAAACCCGCCTCTTGTGGCAAAGTTTCACTCATGGCTACCGACTTCGAGCAGAACTTGCTAGAACGGGCGTTCGAAGCGCTCCGCGTGCTGCTCGTCGAGGGAGACAGCGGCTTGGAACTCAAGCCCTACCCCGCCCTGCTGCCTGACGGCGGCCGTGATGCTGCGTGGGAGATCACTGCTCCCAACTACTCGGCCCAACTACTGGTGGAGGCGTTTCGACGCTTCACTCCGCGCGACGTCAACCGAGTCCTAGGCGGGATCTCACCGCTCGTCCGCAAGATCCTGCATGATCCACCCATTCTGGTCGTAGCCCCATGGCTGAGTTCACGCTCACGTGAGCTGCTCGCCGAGCGCGGCCTCAACTACCTCGACCTGACAGGCAATGTTCGGCTGAAAGTGGCCAGGCCATCGATCCTCCTTCGCCTCGAGGGAGCTCAGCAGGACCCGAACCCGCCTGCAAAACCCCCCGTACGGCTGCAAGGCGCGGGCATCAACGCTCTGATCCGAGTGTTGGTGGACTACGAGCCGCCCTACCGGCTGGTGGAGTTGGCTCGAGCAGCTCGACTGAGCAACGCCTACGTGTCGCGGGCGTTGGAGACCCTGGACGAGGAGCGGCTCATCGAGCGGCCGGCGGGGAGCAAGGTTGTGACGTCCGTCGACTGGCCGAACCTCCTCCGGGCTCGCGCCGCCCAGTACGACATGTTCAAGGCAAACCGAGCGCGTGGCTACCTCGCACGGAGCGGCCCGAGGCAGCTCTACCGCCAGCTTGCCGAGCTCCAAGACGAGCAGGCCGTGGTCACCGGTTCTTTTGCCGCGAGCGAGTTCGTTCACCTCGCCGCACCCGCGCAACTGGCCCTCTACGTGCCCAACGCACAGGACTTCGCGCAACGGCATGAACTAATGCCTGCCCGGCAAAGCGCCAACATTATTCTTCTAGATGCAGCTGACCAGTCTCAGCTCGAACGGGCGCGCCAGGCCGACCACGGCGCTTTCCACGTAGGAGTGTCACAGGTCGCCTTGGATTGCCTGGCCGGCAACGGGCGCATGCCCGAGGAGGGCGAGGCGCTCGTGGAATGGATGACGAGCAACGAAACGGCATGGCGCACACCAGAACTTCCCAAAACGTGAGTAACCTCTTGGCGTGACCGCTAGTGAATCGCTCTACATCGATTCCGCAGACCCGCTCTACGTCGCAGCACGCCGTGTCCTACTCGATGCGCTGAAAGCACTGGACGAGCATCTCGGCGCTGTCATCCTCGTTGGAGCACAGGCGATTTACCTGCAGGCGGGTGAAGCTGATCTCGAGATGACAGTCGCACCCTTCACCACCGATGCCGACCTGAGCATCGATCCCGGCCGGCTAGGCGCCGATCCGCGCATCGCCGAAGCAATGGTGGAAGCAGGCTTCAACCTCAAGGAGAAGAGCAGCGGGGGGATCGAGCCAGGAACATGGATCGCGACGACCCAGGTAGACGATCTACAGGTCCCCGTCCCTGTTGACCTGCTCGTGCCCGAGGCGTTCGCCCCGCAGCGGGGCAAGCGAGACGCCCGCTTGCCGAACCACGGGAAAAACGCGGCTCGGTGGACGCCCGGTATCGAGGCATGCCTGCTTGACAACACAGAGAGAACGATCACAAGCCTGGAGCCAGAGCA
Source organism: Micromonospora sp. DT233 (assembly GCF_049841815.1). Classification (NCBI taxonomy): domain Bacteria; kingdom Bacillati; phylum Actinomycetota; class Actinomycetes; order Micromonosporales; family Micromonosporaceae; genus Micromonospora; species Micromonospora sp. DT233. The sequence continues at coordinate 854,059 of NZ_JBNCLB010000001.1, forward strand.
GGATACGAGAACTGCGACCATCCGCGTCGCAGGCCCCGGCGCCCTTCTCGTGGCAAAGGCCCACAAGCTTGCTGAACGTGTGGTCGACGAGCAACGGGGCAAGTCCCACCGGGTGAAGGCGAAGGACGCCGGCGACGTCATTCGCCTGATGCGGAGTCCGACGCCCCCGGCTGCGGTTGGTGCTCGGCTGGCGAGCATCGCTCAGGACGAACTGTGTGGGCCCAGCGTCGTCCGAGGCGTTCAGCGATTGGAGCAACTGTTCGGGGCTGAGCGGAGCCGTGGCGTCGAATTAGCCGTCACCTCGCTCGTCGGCGCCCTTGAGGAGAACTTCATTCGAGAATTGGCTCCTGGTTACATTACCGACCTCATGGGTGCCTACCGAGGCTAGACATGCCAGCCTCGGGGCAGTTGGGCGTGGGCCGGACCGCAGCCGAGACCAGAAGCGAGAACGCCCGGTGCGATCCTCGCGGATCGACCGGGCGTTCTCGCTGTTGCGAGCGGTGGCGGCGGGATTTGAACCCGCGGAGGGCGTAAACCCTCACACGCTTTCGAGGCGTGCTCCTTAGGCCACTCGGACACGCCACCGCCGACGAGGCTACAGCACGCCGGGTCCGGACGCCGAACCGGTATCGCCCCGCCCGGCCTGGCAGGATCGTTGCCATGAGTACGCACATCGGCGCGAAGCCGGGAGACATCGCCGAACGGGTCCTGATGCCGGGTGACCCGCTGCGGGCCAAGTGGATCGCGGAGACCTACCTCGAGGGCGCCACCTGCTACTCGACGGTGCGGGGGATGCTGGGCTTCACCGGCCGCTGGAACGGCGTGGAGGTCTCCGTCCAGGGCTCCGGCATGGGCATGCCGTCGGCCTCCATCTACGCCCACGAGCTGGTCAACGAGTACGGCGTGAAGAGCCTGATCCGGGTGGGCTCCTGCGGGGCGCTGAGCGAGGATCTGCGCCTGCGGGACGTGGTGGCGGCCATCGGCTCGTCCACCGACTCGAACATGAACCGCGTGCGCTTCGACGGGCTGATCGACTACGCCCCCGTCGCCGACTTCGGGCTGCTGCGTACCTCGGTCGAGGTGGCCGAGCGGCGCGGCGTCAGCATGCGGGTGGGGCCGATCCTGGCGGCGGACGCCTTCTACACCGACCGGCCGGACCTCTACGACCGGCTGGCCGACTACGGGGTGCTGGCCGTGGAGATGGAGTCGGCGGCGCTCTACACGATCGCCGCCCGGTTCAAGGCGCGGGCGCTGACCATCCTGACGGTCAGCGACCACATCAAGACCGGCGAGAAGACCACCTCGGAGGAGCGCGAGCAGACCTTCTCCCAGATGGTCGAGATCGGCCTCGACACGATCGTGGCCTGACCCGTCCCGCCGGGAGGGCGAAGCCACAAAGAGGGGGCGGCGGGAGACGGGCGACGCTCAGCGGAAGAAGGCACGCAGGACGGCGGCGTTCTCCGTCTCCAGCACTCCCCCGTACACCTCGGGGCGGTGGTTGAGCCGGCGGTCGCGCAGCACGTCCCAGAGCGAGCCGGCGGCCCCGGTCTTGGGCTCCCAGGCCCCGAAGACCACCGTCGAGATGCGGGCGAGCACCAGGGCGCCCGCGCACATCGTGCACGGTTCGAGGGTTACCACGAGGGTGCAGTCGTCGAGTCGCCAGCGGCCCAGCCGCTCGGCGGCCCGGCGCAGCGCCAGCACCTCCGCGTGGGCGGTCGGGTCCCCGGTCAGCTCCCGCTCGTTGCGCCCGGTGGCCAGCTCGGCCCCGTCGGGCCCGTAGACCACCGCGCCCACCGGCACGTCGTCGTTTGCCGGCGCGAGGTCGCCCAAGGCGTCGACGGGACCCGCCGGCTCGAGGTCGTTCGGAGGGCCCGTGACGGCGACCTGGAGGGCGCGGCGCATCCAGAGCTCGTGCCGCTGCCGGCGGCCGGCGGGACCCGGCGTGGCCAGCCCCTCGTCGGGGCCGGGGCCGACGCGCCCCACCGAGCCGGGAGTCGGCTGCCCGGCCCGGACGGTCTCCAGCGCCGGGTCGGTGGCGTCGAGCGGGGCACCGCCGTCGGACGGCCACGCCTCAGACGCCACGCAGCTCCTCGACGTCGTCGGCGCAGCCGAGGATCTGGCACACCTCGGCGGTGACGTCGGCCGGCAGCATCCCCTCGTGCGCGCAGAGGGCGAGCAGCCGCTGCGCGGAGACGCCCAGGTCGGCCAGGAGGTCGGCGTCGCCGACCGGGTCGGCCTCCGGATCGACGGCCGGCTGCTCGTTGTCGTCGTCGCCGGTGCTGGTGCCGGCGCGCGCTTCCTCGATGTCGTCGAAGCCGGTGACCGGCCCCTTGAGGTCGCCGACGAGCAGGGCCCCGAGCCGGGACTCCTCGGCGTACGCGGAGTCGGAGCCGAAGATCCGCAGGTCGCCGTCCTCGTCCAGGCGCAGGACGACCAGGTAGGCGTCCTCGGCCTCGACGAAGAGCAGCGACAGGTCGGCGTCCGGCTCGACGTCGCGCAGCCGGTCGGCGATCTCGTCGATGTCGCCTGCTCCGCGCAGGTTCACCTCGGCGGCCGTCCAGCCGCCCTCGTCGCGCACCACTGCGGCAGCGAAGTACGACACGGTCCCCCCAAGATGCCCCGGCACAGCCTGCCGATTCGTTACGCGTGCACGTTAGCCGGTCGAGTCGGCAGCCGGCCGGTCAACGCCCCGAAGCACGGCCAAACCTGTCGAAAGTGTGACGGACCCGGCGACGCCGGTCAGCTGGCGACGCGTCGCCGGGTGGCGATGAGCTGGCGCAACTCCTCGCTGCGGGCACGCCGCGGCCGCTCCCGCCGGTGCACCGCGCGGGCCCCCGCCAACTCGGCGAGGATCTGTAGGCGGCGGCGACTCCGCTCGGGGTCGAGCCGGGGAGGTGTCCAGGCCATACGCCGAGGGTGCGCCGTCGAAGGACGGTACGTCAAGACGGGATTCGCTGCGCAGCCGGGCCGCGACGGACCGTGCTGGCGGACGTCACCACAGCGGCCAGTCGGCGACGGTCGCCCACCGGACGGCCACGACCGCGGCGGCGACGCTCCAGCCGCCGGCGGTGACGATGGCCACCCCGGTGGCGACCCCCCGGTCGCCGAACCGGGCCAGCGCCAGGGCCGCCAGCCAGGCCAGGCCGCCGGCGAGGACGGTCCACCACGCGTACGAGCGCAGGTCGTGGCCGAGCAGGCCGAAGAGCACCAGCCAGGCGGCGGCGAGCGCCCCGCCGGAGGCGATCCCCGCCCCGGTGACGGGGTGCGGCTCACGCCAGGTGGGCCGGGACGGCGGCCCGGAGGGGAAGAGCCCCGAGGGGCTGCGCGGGCCGGGCTGCCCCGGCTGCGGGTGGCCGGGGAGGGCGGGCCGCCAGGTCATCGCCGTCACTCCTTCGCCGTGCCGTGCTGCGGATACGGGCTGCGCGGGGCACGAAGACGCATCCCCGGGACGTACCGCCCCCCACCGTAACCGTTCTGTCAGGATGGCCGAATGGTCTCGCCCCTGCCGCGTCGACGCCGCACCCGTGCGGCGTACCCGCTTCTGCTGCTGTTGGCGCCGGTGCTGGCGGCCGGCTGCGCGGGCGGGCCGCCGCCGACCGCGACGCCCAGCGCCGCGTGGTCGCAGCCGGGCGGCCCGGTCACGGCGGAGCAGCCGGCCCCGCCGACGCCCGCGCCGGGGCCGACCTCGGCGGGGGCGTCGGCGTCGCCCGCGCCGACCCGGACCGGCCTGCGGCACGTCTTCCCGGTGCGCGCCGACAACGTCGACTACCACCGGACCCACTCGGGGTATCCGGGGACGGACATCTTCGCCGACTGCGGTGAGCCGGTGGTGGCGGTGACCGACGGGACGGTCCTGGAGGTCAGCCGGGTGGACCGGTTCGACCGGCGGGGGCCGCAGGGGCCGCACAACGGCGGCCTGTCGGTGTCGCTGCTGGGCGACGACGGGGTGCGCTACTACGGCTCGCACCTGAGCCGGATCGCCCCGGGCGTCGCGGCCGGCATCCGGGTGCGGGCCGGGCAGCGGCTCGGCGACGTGGGCCGCACGGGCAACGCCAACAACGTCTGCCACCTGCACTTCGGCATCTCGCCGGCCTGCACCGGCCAGGGCGACTGGTGGATCCGGCGCGGGGTGGTCTGGCCGGCCCGCTACCTCGACTCGTGGCGGCGCGACGGCGAGCGGGAGCCGGCCGCCGAGGTGGCCGCGTGGCGGCGCGGGCACGGCTGCCCGAAGGCCCCGAAGAGCGGCCGCTGACGGCTCGGCAGGCGCGCTCCGGGCCACCCCGGGGCCACTGCGGGCGGTGTCGGCGCCGTTCGGCCAATCACGACATCCCGGCTTAACCGGTGGGACACATTGACGCACGTCTCAGGGAACGGTTAACGTCCCCTCGTGAGAGAGCGCTCTCACACAGAACTAATGCCCGCAAACCACATCAGGCTCACCGCCGGCTCTCCGGCGTACCCGCGATGGAGGCACCCGTGACACCTCCCGCACCACCACCCCGCCGCCGCCTCTGGGCCCTCGCCTCGACCACCGCCCTGGCCCTCGTCGCCGGCGGCCTCGCCGTCGCCGTCAACACCGCGCCCGCCGAGGCCGCCGTCGTCGGCGCCGGCAGCTACACCACCACCCCCGTCGGCCCACTCCCCTCCGGCTGCGGGCAGCTCTCCACCAACCCCCGGCAGTTCGTCACCTCCGACGCCCCCGCCGGCGCCGTCCCCACCAACGACTGGTGGTCGTCGCTGCTGTTCAAGCGCACCGATTGCGCCTACAGCGAGCCGCTGCACGCCCACCCGATCTCCTACGACACCTACACCGACGGGCTCGGCTTCTCGGCCAACTCCACCGCCGCGATCAGCGGCACCGCCACCGGGGTCGGCGAGTTCCACTACCCGTACGTGCAGGACATCCGGGTCGGCGTCGCCGGGCTGGCCGCGCCGAACGTCAAGGTCGCCGGCTGGACCGACTGGACCGTCACCCCGTACTGGAGCGACGGCACCCGCAGCCTGCGCGCCACCATCGGCCACGGCCTGCCGTTCGCGTACTTCCAGGCCACCGGCGGCAACGCGGTGATCAGCACCAACAGCACCCCGACCGTCTGGTCCAACAACGGCGCGACCGTCGGCTTCACCGTCGCCGGCCACGACTACGTCGCGTACGCCCCGAGCGGCGCGAGCTGGTCGGTCAGCGGCGGCCAGCTCACCTCCACCCTGGCCGGCAAGGGCTACCTCTCCGTCGCCCTGCTGCCGACCACGGCCAGCAGCAGTGCCCAGGAGCGCGCCGACCTCGCCGCCGCCTACGGCCGCTACGCCCACGCCCACGTCACCGGCACCCGCGTGTCGTACGCCTACGACCAGGCCAGCAGCCGGGTCACCACCACGTACGCCTTCACCACCACCGCCCGGGAGGGCAGCGCCACGGCTACCGTGGTGAGCCTCTACCCGCACCACTGGAAGGCGCTGACCGGCTCCACCCCGATCAGCCAGACCTACCCCTCGGCGCGCGGCCGGATGAAGGTGCTCACCGGCGTCAGCCAGTTCCGCACCTCGATGGCGTACCACGGGGTGCTGCCCGAACTGCCGGCCGTCGGCGACGGCGCCGGCACCGACCTGACCACCCTGAAGAGCCAGCTCGCCGCCGTCCGCAGCAACCCGATGGACCAGCGCGGCAACGACACGTACTGGACCGGCAAGGCCCTCGGCCGCGCCGCCCGGATCGCCGAGATCGCCGACCAGGTCGACGACACCGCCACCCGCGACAGCGCGCTCAACGCCATCCGGTCCACCCTGACCGACTGGTTCACCGCCTCGGCCGGCAAGACCGAGAAGCTCTTCTACTACGACCAGAACTGGGGCACCCTGATCGGCTACCCGGCCTCGTACGGGTCCGACCAGGAGCTCAACGACCACCACTTCCACTACGGCTACTTCATCGCCGGGGCGGCCACCCTGGCGAAGTTCGACCCGCAGTGGGCCTCCGCCGGGCGCTACGGCGGCATGGTGGACCTGCTCATCCGCGACGCCGACAACTACGACCGCAACGACACCCGCTTCCCGTACCTGCGGGACTTCGACATCTACGCCGGCCACGACTGGGCCTCCGGGCACGGCTCGTTCGGCGCGGGCAACAACCAGGAGTCCTCGTCGGAGGGGATGAACTTCGCCAACGCCCTGATCCAGTGGGGCCAGGCCACCGGCAACGCCACCGTCCGTGACGCCGGCATCTTCCTCTACACCACCCAGGCGGCGGCGATCCAGGAGTACTGGTTCGACCACTCCGACCAGAACTTCCCGGCCGCCTTCGGGCACTCCACGGTCGGCATGGTCTGGGGCGACGGCGGGTCGTACTCGACCTGGTTCAGCCCCGACCCGGAGATGATCCAGGGCATCAACCTGCTCCCCGTCACCGGCGGGCACCTCTACCTCGGCTACGACCCGGCCTACGTGCGGACCAACTGGGCGGAGCTGGTACGCAACAACGGCGGGCAGCCGAATGTCTGGCAGGACATCCTCTGGCAGTTCCAGGCGCTCGGCGACCCCGCCACGGCGCTGGCCAACCTGCGGGCCAACCCCGGCTACACCCCGGAGGAGGGGGAGAGCCGCGCACATACCTTCCACTGGATCCGCAACCTCGCCGCGCTCGGCGCGGTGGACACCACGGTCGACGGGAACCACCCGCTGAGCGCGGTCTTCACCCGCAACGGGGCCCGGACGTACGTGGCGTCGAACCCGAGCGCCACCGCGATCACCGTCCGGTTCTCCGACGGCACCACCCTCGCGGTGGGGGCGGGCAAGACGGCCACCACCGGGGCGTACACCTGGAGCGGCGGCAACGCGGGCGGCGGAGTCACCCCGACGCCGACCACCCCCGGCCCGACGACCCCGCCGCCGACCACCACGCCGCCCCCGCCGCCGCCGACGACGACTCCGCCGCCCACCACCCCGCCGCCGAGCGGCTCACCCACCCGGTACCTGCTGGCCGGTGGCGGCCTCGGCGCGGCCGGCGGCGCGAGCACCACCACGGTCGCCGCGGCGAACGGCAACCACGACGGCACCCCCACCAACGCCCGGGTCTTCACCGCCACGGGCCTCAACCTGCGGTACGCCGGCGGCCAGAGCGCCTTCGACCTCTTCCTCGACGCCGGCAGCGCGGTCGGCAACGGGGTGCAGGTGCGGGTCTCCTACGACCTGACCGGCAACGGAAGCTGGGAACGGGTGGAGACGTACCGCTACTTCGCCACCGACCCGGTCCCCGGGTACGAGCGCTACACCCAGGCCGCCGGGCTGGCCGCCAGCAGCGGGACGCTGGGGAACCTGGCCGGCGGCACGGTACGCGTCGAGGTCTGGTCGGCGATCGGCAACAGCCCCACCACCCTCGGCCTGGGCGACCAGTCGGTGCTCCGGCTGCCGTACTCCTGATCCGCACCAGCGCACCACCCGCGCCGCCGGTCGTCCCCCGACCGGCGGCGCGGGCGCGTAGGTTGGGAGACCATGAGCGCCCGGGACCCCGTCGCCGACCTCCGCCGGATCGCGTTCCTGCTGGAACGGGCCAACGAGGCGACGTACCGGGTCCGGGCCTTCCGGTCGGCCGCGCAGACCCTGGGCGCGCTGGGCGCGGCGGAGGTCGCCGAGCGGGCCCGCGCCGGCACCCTCACCGACCTGGCCGGCGTCGGCGACGTCACCGCCCGCTGCGTCGCCGAGTCGGTGGCCGGCGAGGAGCCGGTCTACCTGCGCCGGCTCCTCGCCACCGAGGGCACCGACCTCGACGCCGCGGCCGCCGCGCTGCGCGCCGCGCTGCGCGGCGACTGCCACACCCACTCCGACTGGTCCGACGGCGGCTCGCCGATCGAGGAGATGGCGCTCGCGGCGGTCGAGCTGGGCCACGAGTACGTGGTGCTGACCGACCACTCGCCCCGGCTGACCGTGGCCCGGGGCCTGACCGCGCAGCGGCTGCGCCGCCAGCTCGACCACGTGGCGGCGGTGAACGCGGCGCTGCCCGAGGGGTTCCGCATCCTCACCGGCATCGAGGTGGACATCCTCGCCGACGGCTCGCTGGACCAGGACGACGAGCTGCTGGCCCGCCTCGACGTGGTGGTCGGCTCGGTGCACAGCGGGCTGCGCGACGAGCGGGGCCGGATGACCCGGCGGATGCTGGCCGCGATCGCCAACCCGCACCTGGACATCCTCGGCCACTGCACCGGCCGGATGGTCTCCGCCCGCCCGGCCGGGGTGACCGGGCCCGGCGACCGGGGGCACCGGGCCCGCACCCGGCCGGAGAGCGACTTCGACGCCGACGCCGTCTTCGCCGCCTGCGCCGAGCACGACGTCGCCGTGGAGATCAACTCCCGCCCCGAGCGGCAGGACCCGCCGAAGCGGCTCATCCGACGCGCCCTGGAGGCCGGCTGCCGCTTCGCCATCGACACCGACGCGCACGCCCCCGGGCAGCTCGACTGGCAGCGCTTCGGCTGCGAGCGGGCGGCGCTCTGCGGGGTGCCCGCCGACCGGGTGGTCAACACCTGGCCGGCCGACCGGCTGCTGGAGTGGGCCGGGCGTTCGAGGTGACCACGGCCACAGCACCGACCTAGAGTGATGGTGCGTTGACCAACCGAGGAGGTGCCGCGATGGCCATGCCGATGCGTTACGACCCACTCGTCGACCTCTACGGGATCTGGACGACCCAGCTCGCGGAGCGCTTCCTTCCGCTGCCGGAGCTGCCCGATGCGCGCTACCAGTGCATCGACGGAAGGTTGGTCATGACGCCCGCCGAGGTCGGTACGAACAGTTACGGCGAGGGAAAGCTGATCCGGATCCTCGGGCCCACCGCCGAGGCCGCCGGCTTCTACGTGTACGGCCAGGTGAACCTGACCTTCTCGCCGCAGCGCTGGATCCAGCCCGACGTGACCGTGCTGCACGACCTGCCGAAGACCGACGAGGAGGACCGCTGGGTCCCGGCCCACCTCTGCACCATGGCCGTCGAGTTCGTCTCCCCGGGCAGCCGCCGACAGGACTTCGTCGACAAGCCGCGCCGGTGCGCGGAGGCCGGGGTGCCGTACTTCATGCGGGTGCAGATCTCCCGCCGGCTGCGGCACGTGGCCGTGGAGCTGTCTGCCCTCGGCGAGTTCGGCGGCTACGACACGGTCGCGAAGGCGGTCAGCGGCCAGCGGCTGCGGGCCGACGCGCCGTTCCCCATCGACTTCGACCCGGCCGACCTGCTGCCCTGAACACGGCAAACACGGCCCACGGTCGGGCCGGGCGGTCGCGTAGGGTCTCAGCGTGGGACGAATCGATGAGATCGCCGAGCGGTACGTCGCCGACTGGGCACCGCTGAGCCCGACCGGCGCCACCTACGTCGGCATCGCCGGACACGACGACCAGCTGGACGACCTGTCGCCCGAGGGCTACGCGGCCCGCGCCGAGCTGGCCCGACGCACCCTGACCGACCTCGACGTCACCGAGCCCGCCTCGGAGTCGGAGCGGACCGCCAAGGAGGCCATGCAGGAACGCCTCGGGCTGGACGTTGCCCGCTACGAGGCGGGCGAGACGGCCAGCGAGGTCAACGTCATCGTCAGCGGCCTGCACGACATCCGGATGGTCTTCGACCTGATGCCGACCGACGGCGTCGACTCCCAGGCCGACATCGCCGCCCGGCTCAACAAGTTCGCCGGCGCGCTGGAGGGTTACAAGACGACGCTGCGCGAGGCCGCCGCCGCCGGCCGGGTCAGCTCGAAGACCCAGCTCGTCGAGGTCGCCAAGCAGTGCGACGCCTGGACGGACCCGGACGGCGACAACTTCTTCCACGGCCTGGTCGCCCGGCTCGACGCGGACGGCACCCTCGGCGCGGAGCTGCGCCGGGGCGCGGCGGCGGCCACCGCGGCCACCGCCGGGTTCGGCCAGTTCCTGCGCGACGAGTTGGCCCCCCTCGGGCGGGAGAAGCAGGCCGCCGGCCGGGAGCGGTACGAGCTGGCCTCGCAGTACTTCCTCGGCGCGCGGGTCGACCTCGACGAGACGTACGCGTGGGGGTTCGCGGAGCTGGCCCGGCTGGAGGCCGAGATGCGGGCGGTCTCCGCGCGGATCGCCGGGCCGGGTGCAGGCGTCGACGAGGCGGTCGCCGCGCTGGACGCCGACCCGGCCCGCACCATCCGGGGCAAGGAGGCGTTCCGGGACTGGATGCAGGCCCTGGCCGACCGGGCGATCAGCGAGCTGCACGGCACCCACTTCGACATCCCGGAGCAGGTCCGCCGGATCGAGTGCTGCCTCGCCCCGACCAGCGACGGGGCGATCTACTACACCGGCCCGAGCGAGGACTTCTCCCGCCCCGGGCGGATGTGGTGGGCGGTGCCGCAGGGCATCACGGACTTCTCCACCTGGCGTGAGGTGACCACGGTCTTCCACGAGGGCGTCCCCGGCCACCACCTCCAGATCGGCCAGACCGCCGTCCGGGCCGACCTGCTCAACCGCTGGCAGCGGCTGCTCTGCTTCGTCTCCGGGCACGGCGAGGGGTGGGCGCTCTACTCGGAGCGGCTGATGGACGAGCTGGGCTACCTGGACGACCCGGGCGACAAGCTCGGCATGCTCGACGGGCAGGCGATGCGGGCGGCCCGGGTGATCGTCGACATCGGCATGCACCTGGAGCTGGAGATCCCGAAGGACAACCCGTTCGGCTTCCACCCGGGCGAGCGGTGGACCCCGGAGCTGGGCTGGGAGTTCATGCGGGCGCACTGCCGGGTCCCCGACGAGAACCTGCGCTTCGAGTTGAACCGCTACCTGGGCTGGCCGGGGCAGGCCCCCGCGTACAAGGTCGGCGAGCGGATCTGGCTCCAGGCCCGGGAGGACGCGAAGGCCCGCAAGGGCGCCGACTTCGACCTGCGGGAGTTCCACCGCCAGGCGCTCGACCTCGGCGCGCTGGGGCTGGAGCCGCTGCGCCGGGCACTGGCCCGGCTCTGAGCCGGCCCGGCCTGACTCTGAGCCGGCCTGACTCTGAGCCGGCCCGGCCGGCTCAGAGTCAGGCCAGGTCCAGCTTGAGTGCCGGCCGCGCGGTGAGGACGTTGCTGTCGACGTACGCCAGGTCGATCTCCGGGTCGGTGAAGGTGACCGAGAACGGCAGGGTGACCGGGAGGCCGTCCGGCAGGGGCAGGTTCGGCTTGAGGACGATCTCGATGCCGAGGAGCTTCCCGACGAACCGGGTGGCGTAGAAGGCCACGTCGCCCTGGACGGTCAGCTCGTCGGTGGCGTACCGGCTGGTCTTTCCGCCCGGCCCACCGGCCTGGAGCAGGAAGTCGTCGGTGACCGCCTTGTTCATGCTGAACTTCAGCACCTTGAGCGTGCCGCCGTCGGTCGGCAGGTCGAGGATCCCTTCGAAGCGCAGGGCGGTCATGGTGACCTTGGAGCCGGTGAGCTTCGACGGCTCCGCCGCGACCCGGGGCTGATCGGGCTCGGGGGAGATCTTCGGTAGCAGCTTGCCCGGCTCCGGCTCAGCCGGCTTCGTGGGCTTCGGGGTGGCGCACCCGGGTTTTCCCGGGCGAGGCCCGCCGGGGGTGGCCGACGCGCTGGGCCGCGCCGACCCGGACGGCCGCCCGCTCGCCGTGGGGGTGGCCCCCTCCTTCGGCCCGGGCTCCGTCGTCGGTTCGACGGGCTGCGCCGCACCGGACGCCGAGCGATCGCCGCCGGTCAGGAGGTCGCCGATGCCGTCGATGATGTCGGTGATGACGTTCCCGCCCGACGTCTGCTCCGGGCTGGCGCTCGGGGTGGGGGCGGGGCTCGTGCCGGCCGGGCGGGACGCCGACGGCGTCGGCGCGGGCGTGGCCGGCTTGGTGCCCGGCCTCGACGGGGTGGGGCAGAGGATGACGGGTGCCGCCTGTGCCGGGCTGTGGTCGCGCAGCGCGAGCGCCCCGGCGGCCGAGACGCTGAGCAGCACCAGCGTGATGGCGAGCAGCTTCGCGTCCCGGTGGGCGTCGTCGCGGGGCCGGCCGTCCGCACCCACCAGGGGCAGCACCTGGGTGCTGTCGGCGTCCTCGGCGGCCGCCTGGTCGGCCGGGGACGGCTCGCGCAGCGGGTTGCGGGGCCGGGGCAGGGTGTCGGTGAGCGGGCCGCTGACCTCGTCGTACGGGTCTCGGCGGGGCATCAGCTCGTCGATCAGCGCCGGCTCCCCGCGCCCGGGGAGCGACGCTCCTGCGCCGTGCTGCTCCGCGCCGTCGGGCGCCGGCCCGTCGGCGTCGATGTCGGCGTCCGAGCCGGTGGCTGCCGGGGCGGCGACGTCCGCCGGCTCGGCCGGCACCGGGGCGGGTCGGCGGTTCGGCACCCAGGCGAAGCCGAGGGCGCTGCCGATCACACCGAGCAGCAGGCCGATGAAGAACCCGCCGAGGTTGACCCCGATGAGGGAGAAGACGGCGGTCACCGCGCCGACGATCGCGTAGAACATCCGCTGCTGCGGGCTGAACCACAGCAGCATCCCGCAGGCCACCAGGATCGTCGGGATGAGCCAGGACAGGAATCCGGTGGGCCCCATCTGGAAGGTCAGCCCGCTGAGGCTCATCTGGGTGGTGAAGAAGATCTCCAGGCCGGCCAGCGCGGTGAACAGCCCACCCCAGAAGGGTCGACTCCGCCGCCAGCGGCGGAAACCGCGCCACGCCTGGCGAAGCCTGCCCGATGGGGCCGACTGCGGGTTGGCGGTCGTCACGTGCGCCTCCTGCCGGTGCTCCACTGTTCACGAGACGGGGCCCGGAGCCCGGGGCGGTCGCCCGCCACGGGCCCCGGGGTCAGCTCAGAAGCACTCCTTGGCCGCCTCGCCGACCTTGAGCTGCAACTTCAGCCCCTTGAGGTTGAAGATCGCCGCGCTGGTGGAGCGGGACACCTGCTGGAGGCCGTCGATGGTGACCGAGTCGGCGCTCTGCCCGAAGGACTTCGGGGCGGCCTCGGCGTTGAGGTCCGTGGCGTCCCGGCCGATCTTGATGTTCTTGAACTCCGCGTCGCCGGCCAGCGAGTCCATGTCGATCAGCAGGCCCTTGGCGGTGGCCGGCTCGCCCCCGCCACCGGCGTTGATGGTGAGCACGATCGGCATGTCGGGGACCCGCACCGACTGGCAGAGGTCGTGGAGCTTCGCGTCGGCGATCTCGGCGACGGCCACCGGGTGCTGCTTGCCGTCCTTCTCCTGCACCACGCCGCCGTACTGCTTGAAGCCGTTGCCCTCCAGCTTCGACGCGCCGACCTTGAAGGTCTGCCCGGAGACGGCGAACGACGCCGCGATCGCGCCGTTGGCCATGCCGAAGACGATGGCTGCGGCGACGGCGGTGGCGGGCACCATCATCGCGGCGAAGCGCCGCCACTGGGTGCCGCCCTGCGACGGACGGTCTTCCGAATCCTGCACTGGTCCTCCTAGGACGGGAGTCGTCGAACGCCAGCCGGCACGGCACGGTGGGGCTGCGGTGGTGGTGCCACGGGCCGCCGCGCTCGACGGACGACGGGCCGCGAATGTGGATGCTCCCCCGAAGCAACGAAGCTCACAAGACCCTTGCTACCGGCGGGTAACCCGGTCCCGCGAGCGCGGGCGCGGGCCATTACCATCGGTCAGCATCGATCATCCTGGAAACACCGACAAACCGATTGGAAAGCGGCCAGCCGAGCGGGGAAATTTCACTCGGGGTAGAGCCGACACCTGATCGTAACTTTTTGGTAACGGGGTCCTGGCGGTTCGTTGAGAACGTGCCCCTCATGGTGCGCCGGAGTCCTCGGCGTCCCGATCACCCGAATTCGCCCGCCGAGGTGGCGGCGGCAGTACGACGCCCGGCTCGTCGCCGACCTCGGGGTAGGCCATCGCGCTCTGCCCCGCACCGACACGCTGTGCGACTCCCGCCCGGGCGCAAGCTGCCGCTTCGTCCGGCCGTTAGTTACGGTGGTCTCCTCCGGGTGGGGGCATCCCCACGTGGTACGTACCGAACGAGGTTGCTGTGACCCTGTACGGCGAGACACGGCCGCCCGCCGACGACCGGCCGACCATCAAGGTGACCGCGGTGACCTGGCCGGACGACGAGCCGGGCCCGGCCGCGACGACCGACCCCGAGGCGTCGGACCGGCTCGAGGCGAACGACCCCGGCGCCCCTGGGGACCCCGTGCGCCCCTCCCGGCGGCTGCGGATCCTGCTGGCCGCCGGCGTCGCCACGGTCGTCCTGGGCACCGCCGCCGGCGTCGGCGCGTACGCCTACGCCGGCGACGTGCCGCGCGGGACACGCGTCCTCGGCACCGAGGTCGGCGGGCGCAGCCACGCCGACGCCGTCCGGGAGCTGCGCGCCGAGCTGGACCGGGCCGGCACCTCGGCCACCCCCCTGCGGATGGTCGTCGGGAAGAAGACCGTCACGCTCGCCCCCGCCGACGTGGGGCTCGCGGTGGACGTCGAGGCCACCGTCGCCGCCGCCGCCAACGCGCGGGCCCACCCCGTGAGCCGCCTCGTGGGCTCCCGCGAGGTCTCGCCGGTGGTGACCGTCGACGCCGCCCGGCTCGACGCGGCCCTGCGCAAGGCCGCCGGCGACCAGACCCGCGAGTGGACCGTCGCCGCGATCATCTTCACCGGCACCACCCCGAAGGCGGTCTGCCCCAAGCCCGGCCTCTCCCTCGACCGGCAGAAATCGGCCGAGGCGGTCCGCGCCGGCTGGCTCTCCGGCCAGCCGGTCACCGTGCCCCTCGTCGAGGCCAGGCCGGCGACGAGCAGCGAGCAGGTCGACCAGCTCCTCGCCGAGCTGGCCCGCCCCGCCGTCGCCGCCCCCGTGACCCTCCGCACGGCGAAGGGCACGGTCACCATTCCACCGGCCGCCATCGCCCGGAGCCTGCGCTTCACCGCCGACGACACCGGCAAGCTCACCCCCCGCATCGACGTCAAGCGGCTGCGCACCGCCCTCGGCGGCAAGCTCGACGCCCTTGAGGTCAAGCCGCGCGACGCCCGGATGGTCGTCAAGGGGGGCAAGCCCAAGCCGGTCGACGGCCGGCCCGGCCAGCAGCTGGACCCGGCGGCGCTCAGCCGTGACCTGCTCGCCGTGTTGCCCCGAAGCGGGGAGCGCACGGTCACCGGTCAGGTCAAGGAGATCAAGCCTGAGCTGACCGCCGAGAAGCTGGCGGGGCTCGGCATCAAGGAACGGGTCTCCCGCTTCACCACCCGGTTCACCGGCGGTCTCTCCTCCCCCCGCAGCCAGAACATCGTGCAGGTGGCCAAGGAGGTCGACGGCGCGGTGGTGCTGCCCGGCGAGACGTTCTCGCTCAACGGCCACACCGGCGAGCGCGGCTACGACCAGGGCTACCAGGACGCGCCGGTGATCCTCGACGGCAAGCTCGTCCCGGGCGTCGGTGGTGGGGTCTCCCAGTTCACCACCACCCTGTTCAACGCCACGTACTACGCGGGGCTGCAGGACGTCGAGCACAAGCCGCACTCGTACTGGTTCAGCCGGTACCCGGCGGTCATCGAGTCGACGATCTTCTGGCCGAACCTGGACTTCAAGTTCCGCAACAACACCCCGTACGGCGTCCTGCTCGACACCTCCTACACCGCCGGTTCGGTGACCGTGTCGGTGTGGAGCACGAAGATCTACGACAGCGTCCGGACGGAGTACGGCCCCCGCCGCGACATCACCACCCCGAAGACCATCCACCTCGAACCCGGCCCGTCCTGCATCCCCAGCAACGGCATCAACGGTTTCACCCAGGACGCCTTCCGGGTGATCCGCAAGGACGGCAAGGTGGTCAAGCGGGAGAAGTTCACCTGGCGGTACCTTGCCGAGCCCCGCTACGTCTGCGGTCCCGCTCCCGACTGACCGGTCCGCCGGCCCCCAGGCACGCGAATGCCCCGCCGGCACCGCCGGCGGGGCATCTTCGTCGGGTACGCCGCGAGGCGCGTCGCGTAGAGCTCACTCAGGGGGTACGCCGTGGGCGCGTCGCCCTCGGGCAGCTCGGCGGCACCCCGTGGGCGGCACGTGCTCCTCGACCGCTCAGGGCCGCGCCTCGGCCAGCCCCTGGCGTACGCCGGCCGCGTCACGGTCCGTGCCGTAGACGGGGGTGTCGGGCTGCTGCCGCCAGCTCTCGTCGAGGGTCCCGGCGTCGACCGGGTCGAACCCGAGGGCATCGACCAGCTCCATCACGACCCGCTTGGCGTCGGCGTCGTCGGCCGCCACCGGCAGGGCGATCCGGTCACCGGCACCGGCCGGGCGGCCGCTCTCCATCAGGTGCAGGGCCTGGATGTTGTTGAACGCCTTCACCACCCGGGCGCCCTTGAGGCGCTCCGCGGTCCAGCGGCTCGAGCTGAGGCTGCGGTCCAGCAGCTCGGGGATCTCCCCGTCCCGCTGCGGGTAGTAGTTGTTCGCGTCGACGACGATCTTGCCCTCGAACAGCTCCGCCGGCAGTCCCGGCACCGCCAGCAGAGGCACGGCGATCACCACCAGGTCGGCCTGGTCGGCGGCCTGCTCGACGGTGCCTGCGGTCGCTCCGGTCTCCTGCGCAAGGTCGGCGAGGGACTGCGGCCCTCGTGAGTTCGCCACCGTCACGTCGTGCCCCAGAGCGCGCAGCCGCCGGGTGAGGGTGCCCCCGATGTGCCCCGATCCGATAATTCCGATCTTCATGACCTCTCCTGCCTCCGCCTTCCGGCGGTCAGATCCGGCCGAACTGTGGGCAGGTACCCCGACCCGGGCATTTCAACACTGCTGGAGGCGTACGCCACGTGCGGTTTCCGGCCGCGACCACGGGGAAGGGCCGCCGGGTTGCCGGTCCTCGGCCGACGCTACCGAGCCCGGCCGTGCCGATGTCCCGGTTCGGGGAAACTGGACCCCTGGGATAACTGGTGCGCTGGGAAAACTGGAGCGCTGGAAAAATTGGAGCGCTGTCGGGAAGGCCGGGTCGTAGTCGGCCGGGAAGGCCGGCCAGAGGGCTGGGGCCAGCGGCATTCCGGCGGGACCTCCGAACGGGTCCGGAAACGCGTCAGGGCCACCCCCTGAAGGGGTGGCCCTGACCGAAAGAATGTCCGGCGGTGTCCTACTCTCCCACACCCTCACGAGTGCAGTACCATCGGCGCTGGAGGGCTTAGCTTC